>NZ_POWN01000019.1:0-29170 GCF_002928355.1 Pantoea sp. ICBG 828
AATTCCAAAAACGACCGTTTGCGATCTTTTTGTTCGCTTCCGGAAAGCAGGGCTTTCATGGCCTTTGCCCTCCGCCATGTCGGAACAAAAACTGGATGAGTGTCTTTACCGCCCTCTCTTCAGCGTACCGCCAGCACCTGTGGTTACCGTTATGACCGCAAAACCGATCGTCAGAAAGCGTATCCGCAGACCAAACTTCCCGCGAGCGTTCAAAATCGCACTGGTCGAGAAATCACTACAGCCAGGCCTTAATGTGGCCCAGCTGGCACGCGAAAACGGCATTAACGATAACCTGCTGTTCAACTGGCGCAGCCTTTATCGGAAAGGCCTGTTGCTTCCACACAACAGTGAGCCGGCACTGCTTCCTGTCATGCTATCCGCCGAACCGGACAGAACCGTCGCCGTTCCGGCCTCCGGACCGGAAAATACGTCAGGTGAAACACTGTGCTGCGAACTGGTTCTTCCTTCCGGTACCGTGAGGCTAAAAGGCACACTGACGCCGGAAATGCTGCAGGTGCTCATCCGTGAAATGAAAGGAGGGAGCCGATGATATCTCCCCCCGCAGGCTCACGCATCTGGCTGGTTGCCGGCGTGACCGACATGCGTAACGGCTTCAACGGTCTGGCATCAAAGGTGCAGAATACGCTTCGTGCTGACCCGTTCAGCGGCCACCTGTTCATCTTCCGTGGTCGCCGCGGCGACATGATAAAGGTGCTGTGGGCGGATCGGGACGGCCTGTGCCTGTTCACCAAACGCCTGGAGCGCGGGCGCTTCGTCTGGCCGGTGACCCGCGACGGAAAAGTCCACCTGACGCCGGCGTAGCTGCCCATGTTGCTGGAAGGCATTAACTGGAAGCACCCGCAGCGGACGGAACGTCCTGGTCTGCGGATATAACCTGCTGTAAAATGGGGGCATGGACACCTCCCCCCTGATGAAAACGCCCGGCTCAGGGCGCTGCTGCAGGAGCAGCAGACCACCATCCGCAAAATGGCGGAGTATAACCGTCTGCTTTCACAGCGGGTGGCGGCGTACGCCAGCGAAATTAATCGACTGAAGGCGCTGGTCGCTAAGCTGCAGCGGATGCAGTTCGGCAAAAGCTCCGAAAAGCTGCGTGAGAAAACGCAGCGCCAGGTGCGCGAGGCGGAGGAGCGCATCGATGCCCTGCAGGAGGAGATGGCAGAGGTGCTGGGCGAGCAGCATGACCCGGTACTGCCACAGCCGCTGCGCCAGTCTTCCGCCCGTAAACCACTCCCCACCGCACTCCAGCGCGAAACCCGCACGCTGTTGCCGGCAGACATCACCTGCCCGGCATGCGGCGGAGAACTCAGCGCACTGGGCTGCGACATGTAAGAGCAGCTGGAGCTCATCAGCAGCACCTTTAAGGTTATCGAAACGCAGCGGCCCAAACTGGCCTGCTGCCGTTGTGACCACATCGTTCAGGCCCCCACGCCTTCAAAGCCCATAGAGCGCAGCTAAGCCGGTCCCGGCCTGCTGGCCCGAATCGTCACCGCGAAGTTCGCAGAGCACACACCACACTACCGGCAGTCAGAAATCTACCGTCGTCAGGGCGTGGAGCTGAGTCGTGCCACGCTGGGGCGCTGGTCGGGTGCGGTCAGCGAACTGCTGGATCCACTGTATGAGCTGCTGCGTCAGTATGTGCTGATGCCGGGCAAGGTGCATACTGACGATATCCCGGTGCCGGTGCAGGAACCGGGCAGCGGCAAAACCAGGACGGCACGGCTGTGGGTGTACGTGCGGGATGACCGCAACGCGGGTTCACAGCTTCCGCCAGCGGTCTGGTTCGTGTACTCACCGGACCGTAAGGGAATGCATCCGCAGCAACACCTTGCCGGGTACAGCGGTATCCTGCAGGCGGATGCTTACGGTGGTTATAATGCCCTGTACGAAGACGGGCGCATCACGGAAGCGGCCTGCATGGCGCACGCACGTCGGAAAATCCACGACGTCCACGTCCGAACCCCGACCGACATCACAACAGAAGCACTGAAGCGAATCGGTGAGCTGTATGCCATCGAGGCGGAGATACGCGGCAGCCCGGCAGATGAAAGGCTGGCGGTCCGGAAAGCGCAGACCGTCCCGCTGATGCAGTCGCTGTACGACTGGATACAGGTTCAGATGAAGATGCTGTCGCGCCACTCTGATACGGCGAAGGCTTTCGCGTACCTGCTGAAGCAGTGGGACGCGCTGAACCTGTACTGCAGCAACGGCTGGGCAGAGATAGACAACAACATCGCGGAGAACGCGCTGCGTGGTGTAGCCCTGGGCCGGAAAAACTGGCTGTTCGCCGGTTCAGACACGGGCGGTGAAAGCGCGGCTGTTCTGTACTCGCTGATCGGCACCTGCCGGCTTAACTGCGTTGAACCCGAGGCGTGGCTGCGTTACGTCATCGGCCATATCCAGGACTGGCCGGTGAACCGGGTCCGCGATCTGCTGCCATGGAAGGTAGACCTTACCTCTGCCTGAACGTCAATACGGTCTAAATGCGACGCTTACCATCCCTCCTCAGAATATTTTTTTATACGGCTTATTTTTTATTACCACTCTGAAATTATAAACGGGCTCGAAGCTTAGGGAACAACAACTTTGTAACACTGAGGAAAGGGGTAAAAGCGGCTATAAATAGTAAAGGTTAGTGAATGTATTGAGTGAATTTAATGTGGTTTAATCGCCGTATAGTCATAAGGGTCTTATCCTGAAAAAAACGCACTTATCGTCAAATAACTCGGGCCGTTATGATTTTCTTTTTCCCAAGCATAAGTAACTATTGATAAGAATTTTTACTAATCAAGCGGTTTGATAAGGCCTGAGCCTTGTGAGCTGGAAACTCTCATGCAAGGTCTCAGATAGGCGTACGGTTGTTAAGATATGCACTATTAGGGGGGCGAGGGCCAATGGAACGAGATCGTGCGTTATTTAGTTAACTTTCTGATATATATAAACATAATAGACATTGAAAACGTGATAAAAACGGTTTTTTAGTGAAAATTGGCATTTAACGGACAGGCTTGTCTATGGTTCCGGGTTAACTCCAGAAAACGCGCTACGGACGGTGAGCCTGGGGCGGCTTTGTTGAATAAATCGAACTTTTGCTGAGCTGAAGGATCAGAGCCCGCATCCCCTGACAACGCAGGCAGTCCCGTGGCTAAGCAAAAATTCAGAATCACCAACTGGCACACCTATAGCAAAGCGCTTATCAACCGCGGCTCCATGACTTTCTGGCTGGACGACGAAGTGATTAAGGCGTGGTATGAGACAGCACCGCCTTCAGCACGCGGAAGACCTCAGCGCTATTCTGACCTTGCCATCACTACCGTTCTGGTGATTAAACGTGTATTCCGGCTGACCCTGCGGGCTGCACAGGGCTTCATTGATTCCATTTTTACCCTGATGGGCGTTCCGCTGCGCTGTCCGGATTACAGCTGTGTCAGCAGGCGGGCAAAGTCGGTCAGTGTCAGTTTTAAAACCGCCACCCGGGGTGAAATCGCGCACCTGGTGATTGATTCCACCGGGCTGAAGGTCTTCGGTGAAGGCGAGTGGAAAGTCAGAAAGCACGGCAAAGAACGCCGCCGTATCTGGCGGAAGCTGCATCTGGCCGTTGACAGCAAAACACATGAAATCATCTGTGCTGACATATCGCTGAACAACGTTACAGACCCAGAGGCCTTCCCCGGGTTAATCCGGCAGACCCACCGTAAAATCAGGTCAGCCGCCGCCGATGGCGCTTACGATACCCGGTTATGTCACGATGAACTGCGCCGTAAGAAAATCAGCGCCCTCATCCCGCCGCGAAAGGGTGCGGGTTACTGGCCCGGTGAATACGCAGACCGCAACCGTGCCGTTGCGAATCAGCGCCTGAGCGGGAGCAATGCACGGTGGAAATGGACAACGGAATACAACCGACGGTCAATAGCGGAAACGGCCATGTATCGGGTAAAACAGCTGTTCGGAGGAAAACTGACACTGCGTGATTACGATGGTCAGGTCGCAGAGGCTCTGGCCATGGTGCGTGCACTGAACAAAAGGACGAAGGCAGGTATGCCGGAAAGCGTGCGTATTGCCTGAATATGCGACCAGCTACAGGGACGCTCGCCCGGAATCTGATTTATTCAACAAAGCCACGGTTACCGTGACGCGATCGGGCCGGACTGGATTTTTGACAACGTGGCCTGCTACGGCGGCTGAACCGGAGGCGGCGGGTTAACCTGCCGGAGAAGAGATGAGAGATGAACCGCACAATTATCTATTTGGCTATGGTTATAGTCATGAGCGTATCGAATTTCATTATTGCTTCTACTTTGGTGATGGCAGTTAAAGACAAAAGCAGCGATATCTCGGTGCTGAAGACACTTGGTGCCGGAGACAAGCTAATCCGTGCAAGCTTTATCTGGTATGGCGTATTCGCGAGTTTTACTGGCAGCGTCTGCGGGATGGTCGCAGGGGTATTGATTTCGCTCAAAACGGCTTCACTTGCGCAAGGAATAGAATTCAGTACGGGCAATAAATTTTTTTCGGGAATGTCTATTTTGTAGACTTTATTCCCTTTGAAGTGCACTGGCGAGACGTTATTTACGTTATGGCTGACGCAATAATTTTGAGTTTAATTGCCAGCTGGTACCCGTCACGTCACGCCACCCAGCTCAATCCAGCGCAAGTACTCAGCGGCAGATAAAAGCGTTAACCAATCGAAAGAAAAGGTTCTTTTCTATTGGTTTAGAGGAAAGTACAGGGGTAAAGCGTGTCCCCTTTCCCCGTTTTACGCTAAGCTCATTACGGAACCGAATTGCAGTATGTAACAATGCGATTCAGTGATTAGTTATTCTGCGCGCAATACAACAATCCCCGGTTTAAGACGCGTATACTCGAGAAACGGTGAATCCACAACTCTTCGGTTAATGGCCAGAGAAGAGGCATTTCTGAGCCACACTTGGCCATTATAACGTATCACAATGCCCACATGAGTGACATCCAGTCCCTCAAGCGTAGAATAGATTCCCACGTAATCTCCGTTTCTGAGGCGATCCAGTACCTGCTGATTAATGGCACGTCCGGGAATATAATTAATTTCTCGTGGATGTATGCCCAGGCCTGAAACGAATTCACCTCCATCTGGCCTGCGGTTGAGCATCTTTTCAGATGTCATATAATTTGCACTAATTTCGGGCGTAATATCACGAGCATTATATGGCTTAATTGCAAACCAGTCAGAGAAGAAGTGTCGGCGACTGAGATAATCAACGTTACCATCGGCGTAACGGACATTCCTGAGATTATATAGAAACGATTTATGGTCGTGGCTCCGGCTAAGGGCTTCAACATAATCCGCAAGAGTGAAGCAGTCCATCCCCCTTAAATTAACAACAAGGGCTTCAGGAGTATCAGGCCCGCCGACTAAGGTTTGAGACTGATAGGGGGTATTTAAGAAGTCAGAGGATACACGACTTATGACAGTCCCGTGGTCTGAGCTTTTAGAAGTGATAACATCAGCTTTTATAATTTCGTTTACCTTTTCTGCCGCAGCGCTGTTCATAATAACCCGATAGCTTTGATTATGATGGGGCGAGCATGCGGACAAGCATAGGGATGTGAGTAATAGTATAACAAAGCAGATTTTCACGGAGCTTCCTTCTCTGGAGGGCCATATGACGAAATGAAAATGAATTTAACTTTTAGAGCTTCTTCATTTACCCTTTTATTCATATGAAAATTTTTATGTAATAAGGGTCGGGTTGAACGAGTGGAATGATTCCGCGGGAAAGGGATAAGCTTTCCTGGCTAAGAGTAAATTATTGTCAGATGGAGTGATTTATCCAAATAAAACCGCACTTGCGTGCGGGAAAACGTGAACACAGGATTGATACAAACACAACACAACACAAACACAACTGGGTAGACTAACAACTTCAGGTGTGAGGCAATAATACCCATCAACACCCTTACGGACAACTGCCTTTATGGAAAATGTGATTTACTCAGAAGGTGGTATAGGAATAATGGCCAGTTAAATACGGCAAAAAGAAATATCATTCATTTTTTGCTTAAGATGATTGCTTATCTTGCTCATTGGATTAAGTTATGCAATGCAGAAGTAAAGAGATGAGGCAGACATGCTTTCTTTTATACGCCAGCTCTGGACATTTGATGTTCAGAATTAATGTCTAATTCAAAAACCATACAGAAAAGTGATTATGGAAGTGATGGTTAGGTGGGTATTATCAATGATATATTCAATTTAATGCTAGAAAAGCACAGGAGGTGAAATTTTTTAAGAATATGTGAAAAAGCCGGTGGTTCCTGATGAATGGTTGCATAATCAGGCTGTAAATTCTGTTTTTCCAAAAAAGACAATGCAGATCTTGCTGATTTTGGATAAAATTTTAGGAAATCCAATTAACGCCAGGTTTGTTACAAAATGATATGCCGCAGGATGCTTTCTTTATCTCTTATTGTATTAATGTCATCAGATATAACTCATTTTGCTTGTGCAGCGACAGTTGATGATGCCATCAATATCGCAAATAATGCGAACAACATAGCGAATAACGCCACTGCTACAGCTATCAATGCTACAAGCACCGCTAATAACGCGAGTACGGTTGCTAATAACGCGAGTACGGTTGCTAATAACGCGAGTACGGTTGCTAATAACGCGAGTACGGTTGCTAATAACGCGAGTACGGTTGCTAATAACGCTAATACCGTTGCTAATAACGCAGCCAAAAGCGCCAGTGATGCCGTAAGTACGGCCTACAGCGCTTCGGCAGATGCCATGAGCGCGGTAAGCACTGCGAAAGGCGCATCCAGTCAGGCAGCATCAGCAGTGAGTACAGCTGATAATGCGAACATAAATGCTGGGAATGCATTGAGCGTTTCGCAGGATGCGCTCAGTTCAGGGAAAATTACGTCCAGCCGTGTAGACGATAATGAACTCAGGTTAAATCAACAGATTACAGCACAAAATCAGAGAAATGGTTATTTTCTGCAACGTTTTAACGAAGTTGATTCCCGATTCAACGGCATTGATCGTCGTATTGATAAACTCGATAAGAAAATGAGTCGTGGCTTCGCATCTCAGTCAGCGCTGTCTGGCTTATTCCAGCCTTACGGGATTGGTAATTTCAATACTTCTCTTTCGCTTGGTGGTTACGAGTCAGATACGGCGCTGGCCATCGGAGGTGGGTATCGTATTAATGAGCGCGTGGCAGTTAAAGCCGGCGTTTCAACCAACACCCAAAACTTCAGAGGTACTGCTTACAACACAGCTATCAATCTGGAATTCTGATTTACAGGTAAAATGGTTTGATAATTAAACAGATATATTAGGTATTCAAAATTCTATCTTAATATCTGTTCCTCACCAGGGTTTCAATTAGCAAAGGCTGCCGACTTGCCGACTTGTCGGCAGTTGTTTTTAGAACAGAAAAAACTTCACAGACTTTATATTTATTTATACGCCGCAAGTTTTTTCAAATATGGATTTTAAAATTTTTTTACTTACTAACTTTAACATAAATCTCAATATTATTATTTCTTTTTAATTTGCAAGTATACTTTGAGGCTGTGCTTCTTACGTGGATATCGCCGCCTCACATTACCTAAATTATGATGTTGGAGGCAGTAGAGTGAAATTTTTGTCGATTTGCAAAGGATTGATAGTTTTTAATGCATTTGCGTTATCCAGCTACGCCAGCGCGGGTATTAGCGTCTACCCGATTGAAGTGAATCTGGGTAGTTCTGGTAATACTAAAATTGAAGTCATGTCGCAGTCCGATAAAGTTTCTTTTGTTAAAATAACTGAAAAAAAAATCATTAACGCAGGTACTCCCCAGGAGAAAGAAGTTGCCGTTGATGGTGTTGATGATGGTGGTTTAATTATTACGCCATTAAAGCTTGCGATCACTCCAGGCTCGAGCCGGATAGTAAGGATGGTAACCTTAAATCCGCCTGAAAAAGAAACTACCTGGCGTGTTTATATTCAGGAAGTATCTGCTGAAGAATTTAACTCAGCAGATGACAATAAACCCCAGAGTAAAGCCAGTGCTGAAGTTGGTGTTAATATTGTATGGGGGGCGCTAGTGCACGTATTGCCCCGGCAGACAGTATTTAGCCTGGGATTTAGCCCTAAGTCTGGTCTTGTTTTCAATAACGGCACCAGTCGTATAAAAATAAAAGAAATTGGCGAGTGCTCTTCGGGGGGGGGGTGTGTATGGAAAGCATCCGGAGCATCAGTTTATCCGGATACGCATGTGAAGATTTTTCCATTTAAATACAAACCAGGATCTTCTTATAAAGTAAGGTTTCTCGGTATCCCAAATGGAGAAAAAAAAGAAATTCCGCTTAATTTGATTAACGGATAGTCATCACCCTTTTAAAGGGTAAATTAGATGTTAAGGAACTACACTATGAAACATAAGTTTAAGCTTATTTTTTTGTCAGCCCTGCTGGCTTCAGCAGCTTCTCAGGCTTACCAGGCGGATATTACGGTACAGGCCACTATCGATCCAACCGCAGGCATTACCCTTGCCAACGGTGATTCTTTAACGGCTAAGCCTGTAGACATGAATTATAACCCGCAAACCGGGCTGGACCCATATAAAGCAGATGTCAAAATCTGGAGCAACTCTGACCGTGATATGAACGTCAGACTCGCAACTACAGCCCAACTCACCGATGCTGCGGGTGCCAACCCTATCCCGCTCTCAGTAATTCTGGGTGATAAGCCATTGGGGCTTACAGATACGCTCTATGAGTATAAGGATCTTTTCCCCTCCGACTCGGTTGCTAATGGTTCCGTTCCGCTTGCTTTAGTCATCAAGCAAGCTTCACAACAGAAAGTAAATGTTACAGGTAAATTTAGCGGAAAAGTCAGCCTGGTTGTTTCACAGGCCACCACTAAAAATAACGCCACCCCTGCCACGCCCGGTGGCTGAATTTTAATAAATCATGTATGAAGGCGGGGATCCCGCCTTCATTTCCTTCACTCTTGGTTATCTGCATAATGAAAGCAAGAAAATCTTGCTGTTACATACTTCTTGGTTGCGTGATTGTTAATTATCAGGCTGCGGCTACTCTTCAGGTGCCGCCGGGATTCGAGTCCTTGGTTAAAGGGCAGGATCAGCAGGTCAGCGTCAGCCTTTATGGTGATGTACTGGGACTATATGAGGCCAGTGTGAGTCTCGAGACCATAAGGTTTCTGGCACCTGACGCGCTTATCAGAGATGTAGAAAGGAAATACGGTCATGATATAGCGCTTACAACGATCCTCTCATCAGGTTTATCGGGACCGTTAAAACGTAACGATGCCCTTTCATGTTCAGTAACTAATGGCGGTGGGTGCGGATATATTAATACAAAAACAATCGCCATTATTTATGATGAAAAAAATGATGAGGTGAATTTATTTCTGCCCGAGCGGTTCACGCCTGAGCAGAAAAAAGAGGATATTTTCTTCCGTAATGCGCCAGAAAGTCATAGTGGCTTTATTCATCAGCAGAATTTGAGTTTTGTAGGCGATAAAGACTATCAGTCTTTATCTCTGCAGGGAAACGGTACGATGGGGCTTGGAGAAAGCTCTTATGCAAACGTGGACTGGAATTATAACGGTCAGCGTTACCGTACTGATAGCAACTCCAGGATAACTGTCAATAATGCTTACATCAGGCATGATATGTGGAAGAAAATTTATCTTCAGGCTGGCCAGATGGATTCCCGGGACATATTCAGCTCTGCGGGAGGGAATATCAATCTGGGCCAACTTCAGACAGGAAAAATTGTCGGCCTTCGAATCGGGTCTACACAGGCATGGTTGAATCGTGAAAAAATGCCGAGTGGCACGCCTTTAACGGTGTTCCTGTCCGGTAACTCCCGTGTAGATGCTTACCGCAGCGACAGATTTCTGGGATCGTTTTATCTCAATACCGGTGTGCAGAAACTGGATACCCGTAACTTCCCTTCCGGCAGTTACACGGTGACGCTGAAAATTTATGAAAACAACCACCTTATCAGGACGCAGGATGTTCCTTTTAGCAGCCTAGGTTTTTCTGAGGAAAACTCATTCCAGTGGTTTATACAGGCCGGCAAACTTTCGGCAGATACCGGTATCAGAACGAATGATAACCGGCAGGTTATTGTGGGTGGTGCCCGGATCCCGCTAACGAAAAGCCTGTCGCTCACTGCCGGCGCAACGGTACTTAACAACGTTAATTATGTTCAGGGAGCGCTGGACTGGAGTCATGGATTCGACAGTGGCCCTCTGGATGGGACTCTGGCTGCGCGGGTCAGCTATCTGCATGGCAGTGACGGATCGTCCGGCAATATACAGCAGGTAAGCTATAACGATGGTTTTTCACTCAGCTACTATCGTTCGGCGATGTCGTCACCGGGATGTAACACTCAATCTGACCACCGATACAGCAGTAGCGGTTGTTATGTCAGCAGTAATATCTTGCTGGCCGTTCCGGTCTATGGCTGGAATGCTACTCTGGGATACGTGGACAGCTTTAATGAGGGACATTACGCTTACCGCAGTCAGCTTCAGAATACGGATCCAGGATTCGGTGATGGCGCACCCTGGGAGTCCGTTTATATGACCCGTTCCCGAAGCCGGGCATGGCAGACCGGCCTCAGCAAAGTTTTCAACTGGAACGGGTATACAATTGGAACCAGTCTGAACGCCTTCTTACGCAGAGATACCAGCTATGAAAAATCAGACAGAGGGGGTTACATCTCCTTCACTGTTTCTCACGCAAGCGACACATCCAGCACTTCGTTAAATACTAGCTTGAACAGCAGCCGTAACGGCGAACGGAAACTGGGTTATGGTGCCAGTTATAGTCGCTTCAGTAGCGCTGCTGGTGACGATGAGATGGGGGCGTCAGTAAACGGCATTAACACCGACAGTATTGATGCGCTGGCTTACCGCCGCATGGGGGGGCAATATGGCAATGGTTCACTGACCGTCAGTGATGCCTATGATCAGCGAAGAAGTATTCATTCTCCGGGCATCAGCGGCAGCTACAGTTCATCATTTGCCATTGACCGGCAGGGTTTCTTCTGGGGACGATGGGGTGATGGCATGCCTGCTTCTGCCGTAACCTTCGGGATTGAATCAGAAGACGACGATAAATTATCGCGCGCAAAAGTTAGCGTCAGCTCCGGTGGTCAGGCGGATATACGTGGAAACAGTCGGGCATTCTTCACCGTTCCAGGCTATCAGCAGACGACTGTCAATATAAGTGAATCCTCAGAAACAGAACATGGCGCCAGCAGCGAGATCAGTAAAGGTGCGGGTTCTAAAACCCTGTTTATGATGCCAGGGAAAATTGTTAACAATAACGTCAGCGTAGTCAGCCGCTATACGTGGCTTGGCAGAATGGTGGACGCCGCCAATCAACCACTCGATGACGTTATCCCCTTAAACGTGATGTCATGGAGTCCCCTAGGTAAAGGCGGTTTCTCACTGGAAAGTACGCATCCCCTCAAAACACTTTACGTCATGAGAGGGGATGAGTATCTGCAGTGTCCCGTCACAGTAAAAGAGCAGCGTGATGTTGTGAGCTGGGTAGGTAACGTTAAATGTAGAAATATTTCATTTGCCAGCCTCCCGACAGCTGAAAGGAAACAGGCGCAGTTGATGACGGCAGGTATCAGAAAAGAAAATAATGAAACAGCTTCAGTGAACTGATGACAGTACCGTCCCCGGCAGTAATAGAAAAATTCAGACACAGTTTCAATCGTTGCAGGTTTTCAGCTTTGACAATCAGAAAATCTGATTCGGCTGAGATCTTAAACAGACCTCATTGGTACCTGTATTTGAGGTCAGTGACGAACTGGAATAGCAGTGCAAGTGTTCACAAAATCGCTCTCCTGATTAAAAGCTTAAGTTAAGAAATTTTCCGCATAAGCTTTTAACTTCGGGGGGGGGGGAGGCGATCATACGATACTTTCTTTAAAGATTTATCGACTGATTATTAATTTAAATATTGCGGGAATGTCTGTTCCTGTCATTACCACTTTCCTTTCTGATTTATCTTCGCTGAGGGTAACAATAAAATGAGAAAATCCATATTTTCTAATGCAGGTGCTCAGTTATGCCATTATATTCCACCTGTGCTAGGCATAATTTTAATGGCCCTGACGCTGACAGGGTGTATGGCCTTCCGGCACGAATCCGCTCGTGATCACAGCACGCCAGCGGACTCTGCAACTCAGACCAGCAATACGAAAACCGACAGTGAAAGCACTAAGTCCGCTCACCTGCGTGATAAAGCGGGGCTTGAGGATGCCATGCTTAAACGTTGTGAAAGCGAATTACAGGCACTTAAGGTAGTGAGTCCGGATGATTACCACCGCCAGACAATTCTATTTGCTAAGTTAATGACCACGGCCAGCCAGTATGGCAATGTACGATCTCAGGCTGATCCGTTAACCGTCGCGGCCGTTGATGCACTTTACCAATATCGTACGTCCAGATTATGCGCAGATATTTCTTGGCGCTTACTCAACGCGCTGTCCGATAAGGGCGAGGATCGCTAGTGAAACAATTTAACAGGAGCCTTTTACTTAGCAGGCCAGCACTGGTCGTGACACTGTTAATACCTGCGACGGGCGTGCTGGCTGACAGACCGCCTCAGGTGCTGTTATTTGCTCAGCAGTGGCTTGATGCGCATTACGCCACTGCTGAGCAGCAAGAGCAACCGGCGAAACATACCGCCCCGGTAAACATTCCCACGCCCCCCCAGCAAAAGCGGAGTGGAAAAATTTCACCGCATCTGAGCTGCCATGCCGATAAGCCAGATTTGTCGAACGTGAATCCGGTTAAAGCACAATCTACTGCAGAAGATTGTGCCGCGATTGCCAGTGAAAGGGACAGTCTGAAAAAGAGACTGGTTGAGATACTGATGCATCCGCACCCCCCGCAACAGGAGCCTGCATCTCCGGCAGAAAGCACCATCGATTCTCAGTTGAGGGAGGATCTTAAAAAGTCTGGTCTGGCCAATGAGCTATTAGAAAAGCGATACAACGCCCTGAAGAATCTGGTTGATGATGTGCGGGCTGAAGCCGCACGCGCACGAACAGAGGCCGGGATAGTGCGTAAAGAAAACGGCAGTCTCAGAGTGGAAAACAAAGTAAAAGCTCTTCAGGCAGATATAGCAAATGCTGAGCTGACAGCGCTGCGTAATTCATCAGCTGCCCACAGCCTATCTCCGGAAAGGCAGCCTGTGGCTGAAAACGGAAAGAAGGGTGCCTCTGAGGAAAGGAGCGAACCCGGTATGACTGCTCAGAGGAGCTCTGAGGCGGGGGGGGACTTAGTCGCAAATGACAAAGCCGTTCTACACGATGAAAAGAAAGGGAGTTATCCCGCCAGCCCACTTATCAAGACCGCGCATCCTGGTCTGATAAATGACCTTCAGGATAATGACAAGCAGGAAGCGCCTGACGGGGACTATGCGGCCGGCGCAGCACTCGGTCTGGAAGCACTGAACGCCATTAACATGAACAGGATGCTGGGCGTACAAACGCACATGGCGTCATTTTATAATGGCGTGACTGATGCCTTAAAAAACAATATCAGGTTTACTTCTGAAGCGCTTCTCAGTGCTCAGACCAGCCTTGGCAAAAAAGTGCAGTCAGCACGTGAGGACATGATAAAGATGCAGGCGGAAGCCGGAAAAAAAGCGCTGGATGCCTTTCGCCGGAATGCCGGGGTGAAAAAGGATGCCCAGGGATACTGGTTTAAAATTGATTCCTCCGACAGGCAGCAACTGAATCCCGACCTAGACATCAGGGTAAAAGTCATCACCAGCCTCGCGGGAGGCGGGGTTATTGAAGATGAAAACATGGTGCGAAAAGAACTGGCAGAGTTTCCATCTTTATTTCGTAACGTTATAGCCCGACTGGGCCGGCATGGAACTGCAACCTTTTTTGTTCCACCTGAACTTGCATACGGTGATGACGGTTTAGTGCCTAACATTCCGCCCGGAGCCAGCCTGATTTACCGTGTGACAGTGGATCAGGACAACGATGCTGAAGCCAGGAGCGATAAAAACATAACAACTGAAGGTGAAAAATTTCTTCAATCGTTTCTGCAGCGGAAGGATGTTAAAAAAGATAATCATGGGTTCTGGTATGAGATAATGAATCAGGGAACGGGAGAAAAACTGGGTCCTGATAGCGCAATCACTACCGTGATGCGGGAAAGCATCGCAGGAGGCCAGGTAATAAATGACATGGTAGCCGACAAACAGGCGATTACCCTGAAACTGAAACAATATCCTGTCTTATTTCAGCATGCGCTGCGTTTCATTAAAAATGAAGGCGCGCTGCGTTTGGTCGTTCCGGCACGGCTTGCCTATGGAAAAGATCAGCTTCCGCCAGGAATCCCCCCTGATGGAATCATGATCTACGATATTCGTATTTTAGGAGTAAAATAAAAATCACGTGCAAGGTAACCCGATGATATTATGGATAAATAAGAGTATTAAGGGGTTATCTTGTCTGAAAAAATTTAAAGAGCACGAGCCTGAGGGACTGACCGCTTTATCCCGGCCTGAACCCTCAACAGGCATCTGATGCAACAAAAAATGGATTTATGAAAGATTTTAAAATATTTTTTGCGCAGGGTTTTGACATTGATGTTACTGAAAAATCGCTCAGTAATAGACCATAAAATATCCCCCTTTAATGACTCTTAATTCAGGATGAAATCAGAAAACTTTGACTCCAGAAAATCAAGGAAATTACTGAACTCATCATTATAATATTTTCTGTTCTTCCAGATTAAATAATACTGTCGGCTTTTTGCCGACCATTCGGGCATGATTTCATGTATCAGCCCCTGGTCCTCATATTTTTTTGAAAGATAAGAGGGGAGACCGACTATGATGATATCTTTCGCTCCTGAAAGGCTGATAATCTGAGAAATATCATCTGTTATCATTACAGGCGATAACCTGGCTTCTTCACCATTCTGTTGGTTAAAAATTAAGGGTTGCTCTTCCTCATCTTCTGAGTAAAAGATAACCTTCGATGAATCAAGGGATAGCTGAGAAACATCGCCTGAATATCCTGAGCTTGCAAATATCTTTCTTTTTACTGGTTCAAGTTTCCTGTGAATTGCCAGAGGCCATGATGACTTGACCGGACTAATGACCAGATCATTGATGTTCAGAGGCTGACTTCGGACAGAAAGGGTTGATTTGTATTTCACCCGGGCCTCAGTCGAAGCGCTGGCGTAATCGTATACCCAGTCTATAAATGGAATTGTCCTGATGGACTTTTCAACCTGAACATTCAGCCATAATACTTTTGAACCCCGTATATCATCAATGAAGGAAGAGAAGGCATTAGTAATTTCCTTTGATTTAATGTAAGCCTCTTTCCCTAATGGTGAAAGACGCACGCCGCGCGTGTTTCTTTCAAAGAGTGTGGTCTGTAAATGATCTTCAAGTCGAGCGAGCCTCTTGCTGACGGACGAAATACTGAGACCCATTATTGCTGCGGTCTGAGAGAGACTTCCGGTCTCAGCTACATTGATGAAGATACAAAAATCTTTCAGATAAAATCGCATTAACTAATGTCTCCTTAGACGATGTATGAAGAACATTTTATTGATTAATATGATCATATCAATTTGCAGAAGCAACAAACAGATTTTCCGATTAGGAAAATAAATGATTATATTAAATACAATGACGAAATGTGCTAAACAAATCGATTGTCAGATATTTCGTTGATTTTACGATTTATACCGTGTTTTTTTAGTATAACGCGCGACGCCAGTGTCTGCTGGTACTTGCCAGTATTTTGAGTGAACCACTGCTTTAAAGCGCTAAGGGATGTGCTTGCGGTTTTATTTTTCAGGTTTCTAAGGTGCGTGATTATTCTGCAGTGCGAATAGCCTGTCATTTCGCTGATTCTCTCAATTCCATCGCCCCTATATACATACCATAGTACTATGATTTCGGGATTGTTGATTCTCATTCTCATCTCGTGCCTTGTTAATTAAATCATTATGGTATAACAATCAACTCCTCCGGAGGTTTTCATTTTAAAACAAAGCGATTTTCTTTTCGTTTTTTTCAGTGAACCACATAAAAGATACGAGAGCAGTAGAAAATGTGGTGCGTATTAAAAAACTACTTCACTATTTCCATGCTACAATTAGTAAAAGCGCTAAACGATATCCGGAAAAGAAACAATGAGAACTAGTGGAAAACTTAATGAATGGAAGGTTTTTGTGAAGGTTGTAGAAACGGGCAGTTTTTCGGTGGCTGCCCGGCAACTGAACATAAGCGTATCCTCGGTCAGTAAGCAAATATCGAGGCTCGAAGAGGGAGTAAATGCCCATTTGCTTAACCGTGACACCCGTAATATTGAGCTCACCGAGGCCGGAATGATGGCCTACGATAAGGCCAAGGTTATCATTGAAATGATGACTGATCTCGTCCACAATCTGAGGAATCCCTCGGGTGTTATTGAGGGGGCAATCCGGCTCACTGCGCCTGCCATGGTTTGTGAATTTCTGGCTAATCACTGGCTGGATGAATACGCTGAAAAGCATGAAGGTGCAATAGTTTTCCTTGAATCCCGAGAGAGTAGTCAGTTTACAAAGAAATCATCGGCATTCGACCATCTTGTTTTAAAAAGCGGGCTGATTGAAAGCGAAGACTTAATTCATCGTGAGTTAAGCCCCCTGAAACTCTCGCTCTGCGCGACTAAAGAGTATGTCAGGCGGCATGGCAATCCTGAACATCCCCGTGACCTTCTTAAACACCGTTTTTTTCATCTTTATCATCATGGATTGTCCGGGACGCTGACGCTGGTAAAAGAAGGCGAGACCTTTTCATTTGATAAAACCAGTCACTCCGGTTTTTTAACTGACAGCCTTCTTGGAACGTTTAACCTGATGCTTCAGGAGAGAGGAATATCACTCATCTCATCAGGTTTTCTCTCCCGTAATAGGCAGGCATTTCCTCAGGTTTTAACGGTGCTGGATGACTGGACGATCCCACCTGTACCCGTTTATCTGGTATGGCGTCAGAGAAAGTTTTACTCGCCCCTTTTCAAAGATTTCATCAATTTTATAACTGAGAAGTGGAACAACCGGGATCTGTGATTATTAAGGAATTTGTCCCGCGCTTCTCAGCAATTTTTTGCTCAGCTGGCGTATTGTCACAGTCCGGATTATCTGAGAGACAAAGCCATATTCTTTTGTGACGCGCGCAGCTCTTACAATCTGTGAATTCAGGATCTCCCGCTTTCGTTCACACCCTAATCTATAACGACAGAAATCGTGGATTCTGATCATCCTGACGTGGTCGGGACATAGGGCACCCTCAGCGTACCCGTATAATGTCCGGCCGCTTTGTCAGCAAGAATGAAGAAGGGTGTTTTCTGCGTGATGGGCGCATAAACGCACCACTGATAACCGGAAACATCCGGAATGATTATCTGCCGTCGGTTAAATTCGCCAGCGGCCCACCCCACCCCACCCAGCCAATCCGCGAGCCGTTTGTGATGTTTTCGGCTCGACCGCTTAATGGGTTCAGTACCTGAACGGTGTAGTCGATACGATTCTGGGCCTTTTCCACGCTCCCCCCGTCCCGGTAGACGGAAAAGCCACCGGACTTACGCCCTGGCGCGGATTTATTTTCACCACTGAACGTTATGGCGATATTGTTAGCTGTGATGCCGCCATCGTAGAGGCACATATCCAGGTTTGCGGTGCCGCTGGCGGTCGAGTCACTACCTGCAGGCCGGTTACTGAGGTTCAGATCTACGTGTGGCGCCCCGCCCGGAAAGGCCGGAAAGAAGATGGTCTGGGATCCCGTATCTGTGACACGCAATGTGATATCGGCCGTCCAAGTCCTTAAGAAGACTGAAGGGCACCCATTGCATCAGGTTTTGCTTAAGTGTGGCCTTCAAGATACCGGAAGATAATTCAGATAGTGCAGATTGTGGGATGTAATAATAAAATTTAACGTCATAGGACGTATTTGAATCAACATACTTTGAGTTAGATGTAGCAGCATATGGTTGAAACTTTGTTGTGCCTGTAGTTGAATTAGTGATGTAGGTATAGCTCTTTTATCAAATGTTGTTACCAACGGTGCAAAACTGATCCACCCCAGCGGTTGAAAATTGATCCAGGGGTTAATCTGCTCCTCTGAATACAGGGGAGCTTATGATCACTTTTGAGATTCGTATGGAAATTAAAGTCCTGCACAAGCGGGGAATGAGTATCCGGGCCATTGCCAGGGAGCTGGGTATTTCGCGCAATACTGTCCGCAGCCACCTGAAAGCCAAATCTGAAAAGCCGCAGTATTCACCACGCCCGGCACCATCGTCACTGCTCGATGAATACCGTGATTACATCTCTAAGCGGATCAGCGATGCGCATCCCTACAAAATCCCGGCGACCGTTATTGCCAGGGAAATCATGGAGCTGGGCTATCGTGGAGGGCTTACTATCCTGAGAGAGTTCATCCGCAAACAGACCCTGCCAGCACAGGAAGAACCGGTCGTTCGCTTCGAAACCGAGCCCGGACGGCAGATGCAGGTTGACTGGGGGACCATGCGAAACGGCAAGTCCCCCCTGCATGTGTTCGTCGCTGTTCTGGGATACAGCAGAATGCTTTACATCGAGTTCACTGACAACATGCGCTACGACACGCTGGAAGCCTGTCACCGCAATGCGTTCAGCTTCTTCGGTGGTGTACCGGAGGAAGTCCTGTACGACAATATGAAAACGGTGGTGCTACAGCGTGATGCTTACCAGACCGGGCAGCATCGGTTCCATCCTTCCCTGTGGCAGTTCGGCAAAGAGATGGGCTTCTCTCCCCGCCTGTGCCGTCCCTTCAGGGCGCAGACTAAAGGCAAGGTGGAGCGGATGGTGCAGTACACCCGAAACAGCTTCTATATCCCGTTAATGACGCGCCTGCGTCCGATGGGGATCTCCGTCGATGTTGAAACCGCAAACCGTTACGGCCTGCGCGGGCTGTACGATGTGGCCAACCAGCGGAAGCATGAAACTATCCAGTCCCGCCCCTGCGATCGCTGGGTGGAGGAACAGCAATCCATGCTGGCACTGCCACCGGAGAAAAAGCAGTATGACGTGCAGGTTGATGAAAGCCTGATGACCTTCGACAGGCAGCCACTGCATCACCCACTCTCCATCTATGATACGTTCTGCAGAGGAGCCGCATGATGGTTGAACTGCAACATCAACGGCTGATGGTGCTTGCCGAACAGCTGCAGCCGGACAGTCTTATCGGCGCAGCGCCGGCGCTGTCGCAACAGGCGGTGGATCAGGAATGGAGCTACATGGACTTCCTGGAGCACCTGTTACATGAGGAGAAACTGGCCCGGCATCAGCGTAAACAGGCGATGTACACACGGATGGCAGCCTTCCCGGCGGTGAAGACGTTCGAGGAGTACGACTTCACCTTCGCCACCGGCGCTCCTCAGAAGCAAATCCAGTCGCTGCGCTCCCTGAGCTTCATCGAACGTAACGAAAACATCGTGTTACTGGGCCCCTCGGGCGTGGGAAAAACACATCTGGCGATAGCCATGGGCTACGAAGCAGTACGGGCGGGCATCAAGGTTCGCTTCACAACAGCAGCGGACCTGCTGTTACAGCTGTCGACTTCCCAGCGTCAGGGGCGTTACAAAACGACACTCAATCGCGGTGTCATGGCCCCGAAGCTGCTTATCATCGATGAAATAGGTTATCTGCCGTTCAGTCAGGAGGAAGCCAAGCTGTTCTTCCAGGTCATAGCCAAACGTTACGAGAAGAGCGCGATGATCCTGACCTCCAATCTGCCGTTCGGGCAGTGGGACCAGACGTTCGCAGGTGATGCGGCCCTGACATCGGCGATGCTGGATCGGATCTTACATCACTCACACGTAGTCCAGATAAAAGGAGAGAGCTATCGACTGAAGCCGAAACGAAAGGCCGGGATTATAGCGGAAGCTAATCCTGAGTAAACAAGGTGGATCAATATTAAACCGTTGGTGGTGACGGTTAGTGGATCACTTTTTACCCGTTGTTGACACCTGGCGCAGCTTCCGCCAGACACGGCGCTTTTCCTTACCGTGTTTTTTCACCTTCCACTCACCCTCACCGAAAACTTTTAAGCCGGTGGAGTCGATAACCAGGTGGGCAATTTCACCGCGTGTGGGGCTTTTGAAAGGGATGCTGACGGACTTAGCCCGCCTGCTGACCCAGGAATAATCCGGGCAACGGAGCGGGAGCTTCATCAGGATAAAAATGGAATCGATGAATCCCTGCACAGCGCGCAGCGTGAGGCGAAAGACGCGTTTGAGCATCAGAACGGTGGAAATGGCCAGCTCGGAATAACGTTGCGGACGACCACGTGAAGAGGTTTTGGGTTCGTCATACCAGGCCTGAATGGCCGACTCATCAAGCCAGAATGTCAGTGAGCCCCGATTGACGAGGGCTTTGTTGTAGACGTTCCAGTTGGTGATTTTGAACGTTTGTTTTGCCACGGGATACCGCTACAGGATCGAGAATGTGGTGATCTGATCCTGATTACGGCAAAAAGTTCGATTTATTCAACAAAGCTACCGGCAGGGAGAAATCAGGGGCAGGAAGCCGGAAAATCAGAGCTATCGCGCCAGTGGACTGACGCTCCTGATGGCTGCGATCTCGCTGTGGAATACTGTGTATATGGAAAGGGCGATCGATGCCCTGAAGCGTAAGGGACTAAAGATCAACGAACAACTACTGTCGCATTTGTCGCCGTTAGGCTGGGAGCACATCAATCTGACAGGCGATTATATCTGGAAAAGCAACCGGATACCGGCTTCCGGTAAGTTTCGTCGGCTGAGGCCCGCTAAAGTAGAAAGGTCAAAAAACAACCTTAACGTACAATAATTTTCGATAACCAAAGTGCCCCCTAAAAACGCCGCCCGGGCTGGCCTCTGGAGTTCAAAATCCGCATGGCGGAGCTGAGCCAGCAGCCGGGTGCCTGTGTGGCAGAACTGGCTCGGGAACACGGCGTTAACGACAACTTGGTATTTAACTGGCGCAACCTGCACGGTTATGGCCTGCCAGACTCCGCCATGCGCTGCAGGTGATACCCGTTCCGGTCAGATTATGCGAATTACTGCCATGAAAAGCCAACCTGCCGCCCGCCATGGTGTGAAGTCTTAGAACCGGTAGCTAACCTGCAGCGAGCCCTGGCTATCGCGATAGCCACCGCCACCTGCCTGCTGCGTGAACACTACTGTTCCCGTCAGGCTTTGCGAAAGACGTCCCTCGACGCCCGTTTTAAGCTCCCCGATATTCCGGCTCCCCCGCACATTATCCGTTTCTCCATTCATGCGCACGCCGTACACTTTTGTATTATGCAGCCAGTTCGCTTCCACGAACGGCTGGAATTCGCGCACGGTCTGCTGGTCCTGCCGGCTTTTCCCGTTCAGGTAGGATCTGAAACCGAGGCGGGTGGTGACACCGTCGTTTCCCGCACCCTGCACATGGGTGCCGCCAGCCTCTGTGTGGTCATCAGTGCTGATGCCGGACCAGACGACCTGCACGTGCGGCTCAAGGAAAAGTCGGTTTTCCATGCCGGTGCCACTTTGCCAGCTTTTAATCTGCCACGCGTATCCGCCTTCCAGAGAAGCTTTCAGCCCGCGGCTGTTATAACGCTCCGCAGGCAGCATGTCACCTGACACCTCGTTTTTGAACCAGTTGTACTGCGTCCATGCCTCAGCCCATGCGCCGGTCTTGACCTGTGCGTTCTGGTACCAAGTGCCATATACCCCTGCGCTGTATCCACTCACGCTGCCTTTCGCATCATGTCCCGTCAGGCTGCTATGCGAACTACTGTCCGCCCGGCCGTAGCCGCCCATAAGGCCGACGTGAACTGCATCTGTGCCATTGATTGACCCCTGAATAATATCCCCTCCCAGTTGCAGTACGTAGCGGTTAGTCTGCGTACGGTTCTGCCCGTCCGTCATGGACGCGTGCCTGTGTCCACCCAGATTACGTATCCACATGCTGGTCGTACGGACTGACCCCGTTACCGGGTCGGTATAGCGCGTTTCCCCGCTGCGATCACGCATTGACAGATCAAACAGGGTATTCGCAGCCTGAAGGTTAGCCGTGTAGGCCGCCGCCTCTGGACGGTACATGCGGGCAGGTGCAGGTGCAGGTGGTGGTGCCGGTGCAGGTGACGGTTCAGGTGACGGTTCAGGTGACGGTTCAGGTGATGGTTCAGGTGATGGTTCAGGTGACGGTGCGGAGGCAAAACTGGTCAGGTACCAGCCCGCCGGTTCGGTTCCCGAAACATTTCCTTTGCGCAGGCTGTAGTCGTAGGCACCGGCCACCACACGGTTACCCAACGAGAACACGGCATCAGAGCGCCCGCCCACGCTAATGAGCTTAATACCGTCTAGCGTCTGAGCGCCGCCGCCGTTCTCGTTGGTCACGAAGAGGGTGCTGGCGCCGCTCGTGTTTCCGGTTACCACCAGACGGTCGGTCAGCGAGTCATCACCGGTCAGCACGCTACCAAGCGACACTGAACTGCCTGGCAGTCCGGTATAGTCACCGTTGACGGTCAGCGTGTTACCCGCGCTGGTCGGGGTCGGGTTCAGCACAAGGCTGCCGCGGTTGGTGAGGCTGGCATTTATGGTGGCGGAGGCCATTTTTTCAGCACTAAAAATCAGCGTGCCGTTCTGAGACAGCGCTCCGTCAAGGATGCTGCCGCTTTGCAGGGTCAGAATGCCGTTATTTACCGTACCGTTAACGGCAGTCCAGCGGGCCGACGGTGTGAGAGTCAGTGTACTGCCGGAACTGACGGTAATGCTGTCCACACTGACGTTATTCGTGGCGGTGAAGGTCGCGATCATGCTTTCATCCCCCACGGACAGAGAAGAACCCGTCAGGCCGGTTACTGAACCGTTGACAGTCGCACTGGATCCACTGATAAACAGTGAAGAGTGCCCGAGATAAACCGGGCCATCAAGTAAACCGGCGTTATGAATTCCGTCACGTATGATGCCGGAGTTAAATACAGACCAGCTCCCCCCCTTAATGGTACCGCTGTTATTAATCTGAGAGAGATTTCCGGCATTGCTAATGCCCGTGTCTGCTCCCTCAATTATTCCGCCAGATTTGTTTATGATGCTGCCGACCGTTCCTTCGTTGAGAATGCCATTGCCGACGGTGCCCGTAATGGTGCCCGCGTTGTCAATATTACCTATCCGGTTGGTTATTCCACTCGTTGTAAGATTGGTAATGCCAGTCGCAGCCCTGATTACCCCACTGTTAAGCACCGAATCAATGGATGATAGATTATAAAGGGCGGTGGTGTAATTGTCTTTACCGGTCAGGTCGCTGTTCAGTGCCATGCTGGTGTTCACGGAGTCATTTTGCAACGTTCCACTATTTGTAAAATCACCAATAAATCCTGAGATATTATACACCGCGGCAATACCTGAGCCACCGCTGACGGATATCAATCCGGTATTAATAAAGTCGTCTATATGAGTTTCATTTTCTGAACCCGGTCCATTACTGGCTATGCGAACACCAGTGTATGCAGAAGCTATCGTTCCGTCGTTGCTAAAACGCTCAAGGTTATTATCAAGAATGGAAACCGCAACGAAACCACTGCCTTCACGGGTGACGTCAACAGATGCGCCTTCTGCCACAGAAAAAAAACCAAGTGACGGAGAGACAGTACATTCTTCGGTTTCCTGACTGGTAACGGTCTGAGCTTCATTATCGCCAACTGAAGCACACATGCTGGCTGCCACAGATGAAAATGACAGTAAATTCAAACTCATCAGGCTAAAGGTCCATATTGCATGCTTTTTTTCATGAATCATTTTGTACTCCTGTCAGGAAAAATTTATAGAAAATTGGCGAAAAAAATAGCGAAGTTAAGTTTCATAGATACACATAGCTGATGTTGTACGTATTCTGGCCCAAACCGTTCGTTGATTCCGATGTAGCGTGATCGCATTTTTCGATTTAATTCGACCACATATTCCGGTTTGTTCCTGCAAAATATGGCCATCTGTCGGAATCTCGCGCTTTTCACTTGTAAAACAATGAACAACACATCTTACTGATAACTCATTTTCCGGAGAAATGTCGCCATGGCAAGACTGAGAACGCTGCTGAGTGAAATTAAAAAACTGCTGCGCATGAAATTTGACTGTCACCTGCGCAATAGGAGCATCTCGGCCTGTCTGAATATCCAGTTTAGTACCATATCTGATGGGGCCACCCGCTGCAGATATAGCCAGCTGGCATGGCCCTTACGTAGTGGCTAACCGACAGCACAATCTGCTAGCGTGCAAGATTTGAGACTAGTAACTCAGTCGGCCGGGCATGCACCTCCGATTTGTCTTCCCTCAGAATCGGTAGCTCAGCTGAAGCGCCGCCAAGCTGTCCCGGTAGCTTTCATTTCCGGCCTTCTGCGTGAAAACAATGCTTCCCGTCAGGCTCTGCGACAGGCGCCTCTCCCCCATCGTATTGAGCTCTGCAACATTCAGAAGGCCTGAAGTGCTGTCGGTTTCACAGTTAATACGCACGCCTTATGCTTCTGTATTATGCAGCCAGTTCATCTCCACGAACGGCTGGATCACGCACGGTCTGCTGGTCCAGGCGGTTTTTTCACGTTCAGGTAGGCTCTGAGCCCGGGGCAGGTGGTGGAACCGTAGTTTCCCACACCCTTTACGCAGGTGCCGCTTAAAACCTCAGGATAAAAATCAAATGCCAGGCAGGTATCATTATCATGTTCATAGATTATATCCGGCTTCATACCGGCACCCGGGCATGGATATCAGCGCTACGTCAGCCGGCGGCTGTTTCAGGGCAAATCACATGGCGCCCTTCGTACAGCGCTGGGGCAACATCGATGAGCACTGTGCGGTTACGGTTTTTCCGGTGTCGTGCCGCGCAAGAAAATCGGGCTGCAGCAGAGGCGCCGCGTGGTCATCAGCAATCAGCTGCGGCCGCGTATTCCAGCGTTCCTCAATATAATTGCAAAAATCGGTGAAAATCCTGGTCTTTCGGGGGCGCTGCCGCCAGATAAGCCAGACCGGGAGGTCAGGTATATTCCATTCCGGCATGATGATTTCAAGTTGCCCACGCCCCATATAGCCGGAAGCCAGCCAGCAACGAGCCAGAACACCTTCCGCGTGATGCTCGGGGCCACCCGGGTCATCTACCCGGAAGGTGCGGCCGGCGCGCAGCTTTCGGTGTCAAACCCGCAGGATCGCCCCATGCTGGTCCAGTCCTCGGTGACCGGCGAGGACCACAAAACGCCGGCCCCCTTCCTGGTCACGCCGCCGCTGTTCCGCCTTGAAGCGAACCAGCAGAGCCGGCTGCGCATTATCCGCACCGGGAGCAGCCTTCCGCAGACGCAGGAGAGCCTGTACTGGTTGTGCGTGAAGGCGCTGCCGCCTTCGGGCGACGCGTCCGGTCACGCAACCGGGGTGTCAATGACCGTGAACATGGCCATCAGCATGTGTGACAAGCTGATTTTCAGGCCGTCCGGCCTGAAGGGCAGTCCGGAAGAGGCGGCTGGCGCACTCACCTGGGCGCGAATGGGTAAGGTGTTAAGGGTCAGTAACCCGACACCATTTTACATGAACTTGAAGGCGGTGAGCGTGGGGGGAAAAGAGGTCGGTAACCTGACTTATGTCTCTCCTCAGGGGAGCTTAACGTTGCCGCTGCCAGCGGGCGCGGCTGGTGCCGTGAAGTGGAGCGTCATTAACGACTTTGGAGGCGAGAGCCGCCAGTTCGAGGCCGCAGCTGAGTGATTTATCTGAATTAACGCGAAGAGCCGGGGGACGTGTGCGCCGTACAGCTTTCATCGCGGCCACAACAAACTGAGGCCGGCAATCCTGCCGGCACGGAAATACTAAACCAGAGGAAAATACCATGAAAATGCGTTTACTGACCGCCCTTGTCGCCGCCGGCTGTTTCAGCCAGATGGCCGTGGCGAGTCCGGTGACTACGGGCAGCATCGTCAACAAGACCACCGCCACCGCCACCCTGAGGCTGAACCAGCAGATCACGCTGGAAAACACCCTGATACCTGTGGAAGGACTGAAGGGGGGGGCTTCGGGCATGGGCCAGTTTGCGATTGCAAACGGTAACCTGAAAATTAAGGAGACCGGGGAAACGGCGCACCTTGCCTTAAACACCACCGGACCTGGTAATTATAGTTTTGTAACGTATGCGACAGGCCATGAAAACGACGCTGACTACAAACTGGAATATCTAGTATATCCCACATCATCAGCCACTGATTATATCAACATATCAGATGGGATTTACATGTTCAGTAAGGAAAATGTCAATAACTTTGGTTATTCCGTTAGAACTGTATTAACAAAACTGCCCAAAGCGGGCAGCTACGTCATCAGCGTTACGGGCGGCGTATACAATCCGTAACGCATCAGCCTGACCTTTTTAACGACCGTCAGGGGGTGCCACCGTACGGCCCCTGACGGCATGACGGGAAAAAACAGTGACGCTATTGAGGGAAAACACGGATATCGGACGGGCCGTGCGCCCGTTCAGTACAACGGACCTGGCCGCCAGGCTGGGACGGTACAGCTTCACCGAATGCAGCATGCTGCGGGCATTTATACTCTGCTTCTGCGGCGACAACCCCGGGTATCCCGGAACTGGACTACATCCGGCTTAAGCTCAGGGAGTGCCTAGGCCGCCACGACGACGGCAGCGCCTGGTTTTCGGACCTGCGCGAGGCTGAAAGGTGGGCTGGTGCAGCCTGCAGGACGACCGGCTGACAGGCCGCCGACGCCCCCTGCGGTTGAAGCTAAAAAAATTAAAGCGCGGTCCGTCACGTAAACCGATCATGAATCTACTGGACTGGCTGCGCGATCTGCTGCCCGGGAAACCCGGTGTTATCTGATCTTAAACGCCAATACGGTCTGGATGTAACGCTTACCGCCGCAGTCAGCGCCGGATAAGGCGTATACATTTCGTTCGTCACCGGATGCAGTAATCCGGCACTGCCAGTCAGAAAAAGCTGGATACTCTCCTTTTCCGCCCGCGCATAAGATGGCCGCACCTCACCAGTTATCAGTGCTCTTACCTGACTAAAGTTCTCGGCCAGGTCGGTAAAACGCAGCCTGTTTGCAGAACAATTCGGCGTAATCTGCTCCTCAGTCAATTGTTGCACAGGCTCACCTGCGCCATGCCGCCACAACAGCCGGGCGTAAAGTAAAATGCGCTTAATCGTATTTGCTGAATAGTTTTATCACCGGACTGCGCCGGCTATCCGGGGCACTGACAGCATCTTCATTGCAGGTCGCCTGAATCAGGAGGCTGCACGGGTGCCGGTTACCATCCCTGCCTAACCGCTTCCACACGGCGCCGGCGATGTTCTGATACCTGCAGGCACACCTTTTTGTTGAGTGCGTGCGCCCCCTGCTTCTTAACCTCATCCTTCTCATGCGAACCTGAACGAAAGTAACGCATGACGGCCGGTGTAACCTTAAAGCGGCTCACTGTCCTGAAGCCTCCTGATTTAGCCCGGGTCAGAACGACAGTCCGCAAGGCGGCCATGTCCGGCAGGAAATATGTATGCTTCATTCAAATCGTGAATGCGATTAATCGTTTTTACATAAAAATTTTACTGCAGAGCATGCTTTTTTGTTCTTGAACAATACAGATGGCAGTAGGGAAATCGGTTAGTGTTTTAACAAAAAACGTGCAAAGAAATTCTGTTTTTCCGATGCGGATGATTAATTCGACCATATTTATCGTTAAAATCTTTATCGCATTATTTCCTGACAATTGATGCTATCCGTTTCTGCATCCTTTACGAGGCTGTTATATGAATGATTCTATTGTTATGCGCCCTGTGTGGCAGTTTCCTTTTGGCGCTGCGCTTGTGCTGATGTCCGTTGTGGCACTATTAATGTACAGCGCCCGCGCACTTGCCGACGCTGCAGAAGGTTATGAATACGAATATGTCAGAACGGACGTGCCTGTTTCAGGCATCAAGAGGGGGCAACTGCTGGGGACGATCTATATTAAACAGCAGAGCCTTACAGTATGGAGGACTGTTGGATCTGTTGAATCAGATCCACCCATTGATACATATGTTTATTCGGAGATGAAAAATATGGGGGGCGGAGCGCCCGGTTGTAAACCTTTGGCGGATGATAACAGTATTGGTTTTCTAAGGTTCACTGGAAGCGCAACAGAAACAAGCTGCAACTACAGCATAGGCTATGTCATTATTAACGGACTTAAAGCTTTTGCAACGCACCATACGAAAATAATCAACGGTAAGTACTACTTTTCTTTTGCTGTTCAGATTCCGCGGACAAAACTTGCTGATGTGGTTATCAATGACCCTGCTAAAGCGTTATCCCACGCCGGACAGGCCGTTTTACTGACTTCATTACCCGATCTTTATGTACCTTTAAACTATAGCACTGCCACGATTTATGCACGTACCCCGTTGTCGGTTTACATTGGAGAAACGCCACCGGCAGTGTTTTTCCCGCAGCAGAACACTTCTCACGCCGTGCTGCCCGTTCAGATTATGTCTTCTGGTGATATGGCGGCAGGCAGTGCCAGCCTTGACATGTGTCTTTATGACGGGGCCGGGCTGTCTGACTCGCGCTACATGCTGCTGTTTTCTGACGAAAGCAGTGGCAGTGCCGGTAAGGATTTTGCTATGCGCAGGGAAAATGGCGCAGGTGAAATCAGCTACAGCGTCAGCGTGACCGATCCGTCCGGCAAGCCGCAGGCCGTCGCCAACCGCGAACCTTTTTACTGGAACAATATGCAGAAAGGCGGCGCGGCGCAGTCGCGGGTGAAGTACATTCAGCTTCCTGACGGTATTCAGGGTACCGTTCCGTGCGTGCCTTCGGTAGTCAGCGTGGAAGTCCGGCCTGTCAGGTACAGCAGCCTGAAGGCGGGCCATTACCAGGGTAAAATAAATATTTTGTTCACTCCGTCAACATGATTAAATTCTGACGTGCCACACATAGGATCGGGCGCTGAAATGACCAGCCCCCCTAGTTTACCGTAGATAAAGACATTAAAATTTATTTCTGAGATCCTCAATCTCTCTGGCAGCGTGGCCCAAATGAAAATACGAACAGGCTGCTCAGACAATATTTTCCAAAA
>NZ_POWN01000001.1:0-941297 GCF_002928355.1 Pantoea sp. ICBG 828
AGGCATACGGGTTTGCATAGATTCTCCTTAACAGCACAGGGAAACCGCCATGACCATCCTTATGGATGCGTGCTCGGGGCACAGGATACCGTCCGGTCTTGAAGGCGGGAGTTAAGTTGCCGGGGATGAATCTACGAAGCAGGCTTTATGCCCAGGGGGCGCCCCCATCTCACCAGCAACTTCCCGATGATCAGTCGGGGATCATCATACCCGGAGGAGAATGATCGGGATATAAGGGGCGCCATTGATGGCGACCAGGCATCGCGTAAATTCAGATGTCGGTCTGGTGAAAAGTGCAGCATGAAATGGTGGCGGGAGAAGGATTATTCGCCGCAAGCGGCTCACCCTGCGGGCCGCGCTGCGCGCGTTGTCTCACTGCGTTCGACCCGAACCTTCGGTCGAAGCTTCTCATCCTTCTCCGGATGTTATTTATTGGTTTTTCTATCGGCTGGAGGAGATGTGCAGCATGAAATGGTGGCGGGAGAAGGATTCGAACCTTCGAAGTCGATGACGGCAGATTTACAGTCTGCTCCCTTTGGCCGCTCGGGAATCCCGCCAGGGATATGAAGCTCAGAAGATTCAGGCGCAGAATGGATTCAGATGGTGGCGGGAGAAGGATTCGAACCTTCGAAGTCGATGACGGCAGATTTACAGTCTGCTCCCTTTGGCCGCTCGGGAATCCCGCCACTGGCCTGAATCTTTATGCCTGAAAGCGGGGCGCATCATACCAAATGCGTTCAGTCTGTAAAGCGCCCGCAGTAAAAAACTCAATCGTTTGCCCACTTTTTACGCGTGGCGCTGAAGAGTTGCGCAAATCAGCGCCGCAGTGGTTAAAGAATGATCGTGCGGTTGCCGTAAACAAACACGCGCTGGCCCAGCACTTTATACAGCGCGCGGCTCAGTACATTCTTTTCCACGTCGCGTCCGGCACGCATCATCTCTTCAGCGGTATAGCTGTGATCGACGTTAATCACGTCCTGCATGATGATCGGGCCTTCATCCAGGTTGTCGTTCACGTAGTGCGCGGTGGCACCGATGATCTTCACGCCGCGCTCATAGGCCTGATGATAAGGACGGGCGCCAATAAAGGCTGGCAGGAACGAGTGGTGAATATTGATGATCTGGTTGGGATAACGCTGTACAAACGCCGGCGTCAGCACGCGCATATATTTCGCCAGCACCACGTAATCCGGCTGATAGCGATCGATCTCATCCGCCATGCGGTTATCGTGCTCTTCGCGCGTCAGGCCTTCATGGCTGACCAGCACGAACGGGATGTCAAAACGCTCGACCAGCGAACGCAGCGTTTCATGGTTACCAATAACGGCGGCGATTTCCATATCCAGACCACCAAAGGCGCTCTTCATCAGCAGATCGCCCAGGCAATGCGCCTCTTTGGTGACCAGAATCACCACGCGGCGACGTCCGGCGCTGTGCAGCTCACGTACCGAACCGGTCGGCAGCGCGCTGTCGAGGTCAGCCAGCAGCGTGTTGTCGTTGAAAATGCCTTCCAGCTCTGTGCGCATGAAAAAGCGCCCGGTACGGTGATCGACGAACTCATTGTTCTGCACAATGTTCAGTTCGTGCTTGTAGCAAATGTTGGTGATCTTGGCGATCAGACCTTTGGCATCGGGGCAAATGGTCCGTAAAACTTTTCGTTGCATGGTTTGCGCTTGCATCTCGATCAGAGTCCTGTCAAAGCGATGAATGGTGAAGCTGTTGGGCATCTGTCCAGATTAGCCACAACATTTTTTGTATTTTTTATCGGAGCCACAAGGACAGCGATCGTTACGCCCTAACTCCGGCGTTGTTCCGTCGACATAGTACCAGCGTTGATCCTCGCGAAGAAAGCGTGAACATTCATACAGGCTGCAGGTACGGCCTTTTTCGAGATAACGCGCAAAAAAAGTCACGAAGGCTTCATTCTCATGGCTTCCGTGATTACAACGGGTTACATTCAGGCCAAGCCATTCTGTGGTGGCGAAACTTTCGGATAATAGCGTCTCCAGTCCGGCCACGCGCTGGCTGGGATGCCAGGTTTCTACCAGCCAGGCGGCGTTTTGCTTAACGTAAGCGCTGTAACGCGAGCGCATTAACTGTTCAGCGCGCTGTGGCGTTTGTTGCCCGTTCAGAAAGGGCTGACAACATAGGCTATACTGCTCTCCGCTGCAGCAGGGGCACTTTTCGGACACATCATCTCCTGAGAGTGATTAAAGTTAATGAAAGTGTGCGCTATGTTAGCCGACTGGCCAGCGTGAAGCTACGCATCAGGTTGATCACGAGGTGAGATGAGAAAAGTCAGGATTGGGCTGGCCCTGGGATCGGGCGCTGCCAAAGGCTGGGCGCATATTGGTGTCATCAACGCGCTGGAGCGCGCCGGTATTGAGGTGGATGTCGTCGCCGGCTGTTCCGTCGGCGCACTGGTGGGTTCTGCCTACGTCAACGGCCGTCTGGCGTTGATGGAGAAGTGGGTCAGCGCATTTCGCTACTGGGATGTTATCCGTCTGATGGACCTCTCATGGCAGCGTGGCGGCCTGCTGCGCGGCGACCGGGTGTTTAGCCATATCCGTCAGCTGATCCCTAACGAGCTCATCGAAGACGCGGATAAGCGCTTTGGCGTGGTGGCAACCAACCTCAGCACCGGACGCGAGCTGTGGCTGACCGAGGGGGATTTGCACCAGGCGGTGCGTGCATCGTGTAGTATGCCAGGCTTATTGCCTCCGGTTGGCTACAATGGTTATTGGCTGGTGGATGGTGCAGTGGTCAATCCGGTGCCGATTTCGCTAACCCGCGCGCTGGGCGCTGACATTGTGATTGCCGTTGACCTGCAACATGATGCGCACTTGATGCAGCAGGATCTGCTGTCGGTCACGCCGCAGAGCGGTGAAGAGGCGGCAGCGGCAGAAGCACTGAGCTGGGGCAAAAAACTGCGCCAGCGTCTGATGGGGTTGACCCATCGGCGCGCCAGCCAGTCTCCAGGCGCGATGGAAATTATGTCAACGTCAATCCAGGTATTGGAAAATCGCCTGAAACGTAACCGTATGGCAGGCGATCCGCCGGATGTGCTGATTCAGCCTTTTTGTCCGCAGATTTCAACGCTGGACTTTCATCGGGCTGAAGAGGCCATTGCGGCAGGCAAGGCCGCCGTGGAGAAAAAAATGGATGAACTATTACCGCTGGTCCGTAGCAGATAATCAGTTGTTCATTCACGGGGGTTGTGACTTCAGCCAATTCTGAAAGGCGCAACGGCGTTTTATGAACCACTATTGAAATATCTGGTACGCAGGGGGAGAGAATGGAAAAACCGCTAATCGGCAAAAAGATACTCATTGTCGAAGATGAGGTCGTTTTCCGTTCATTGCTGGACACATTGTTAACTGGCCTTGGAGCCAGCACGTTCGAAGCGGGCGACGGACTCGACGGCCTGAATTTACTCGCCGCGCAGTCGGTGGACCTGGTCATTTGCGATCTGGAAATGCCGCGCATGGGCGGTATTGAGTTTGTCGAGCGAATTCGTACACGCGGTAATAGCGTGCCCATCCTGATCATCTCCGCCACGCAGAACATGGCCGATATTGCCCACGTGCTGCGCCTTGGCGTGCAGGATGTGCTGCTCAAGCCGCTAAAAAACCTGGAACGTTTCCGTGAAGCGGTGTTTGAGTGCCTCTATCCTTCGATGTTCACCTCGAAAGTGGAAGAAGATGAACAGCTCTTTCAGGACTGGGATGCCCTGGTGCGCGATCCGCTCGCTGCCGCCAAGCTGCTCAAACAGCTGCAACCGCCAGTCCAGCAAACCATCGCCAGCTGCCGCATAAACTATCGTCAACTCACCATGGCGGAACAGCCGGGGCTGGTGCTGGATATCGCCGCGCTGTCGGACAAAGATCTGGCGTTTTATTGCCTGGACGTAACGCGTGCCGGCGACAACGGCGTGCTGGCTGCATTATTGCTCAGAGCACTGTTTAACGGTTTATTGCAGGAGCAACTGTCCGGGCAAAAGCAGCGTCTGCCGGAACTCAATGGTCTGCTGCGCCAGGTGAATATGCTGTTGCGTCAGGCCAACCTGAACGGTCAGTTCCCGCTGCTGGTGGGCTACTATCATCGTCAGTTGAAAAATCTGATTCTGGTCTCAGCCGGTCTGAATGCCACGCTGCACATCAATACTCAGCAAATCCAGCTCAGTAACGGTGTGCCGCTTGGCACTATGGGCAGCACCCATCTTAATCAAATCAGCCAGCGCGCCGATGCCTGGCAATGTCACGTCTGGGGAGCCGGCGGCCGGCTTCGCCTGATGTTATCGTCCGAAGAATAGCCACTCAGATTTATATTTTCCGCGGGTTAAAGACAGGGCCAAAGCTTAGCTTTACACTTGGGTAATAGTCTTAAATTCCGCGGATTAACTCCATCCAGGATAAATCCGTCTGACACTAACTGATATACTCATTTCGTTTTTAAACCGACATATCAAGTATTAACTTGAACGGCCTATTAAGAGAGGTATTTGATGTCTGCCTATAAGTCTAAAGTAAAAAAAGCGGTAATCCCGGTTGCAGGTCTGGGTACGCGTATGCTGCCTGCCACCAAAGCTATTCCAAAAGAGATGTTACCGCTGGTCGATAAGCCGTTGATCCAGTATGTCGTGAACGAGTGTATTGCTGCGGGTATTAATGAGATCGTGCTGGTTACGCACTCCTCTAAAAACTCCATCGAAAACCATTTTGATACCAGTTTCGAACTGGAAGCGATGCTGGAAAAACGCGTGAAGCGTCAGCTGCTGGATGAAATCCAGTCAATCTGCCCGCCACACGTCACCATCATGCAGGTACGTCAGGGTATCGCCAAGGGCCTCGGTCACGCCGTGATGTGTGCTCATCCGCTGGTCGGTGATGAGCCAGTCGCGGTGATTCTGCCAGACGTGATCATTGATGAGTACGAATCTAACCCAACCAAAGATAACCTGGCAGAAATGCTGACGCGCTTCGAAGAGAGCGGTCGCAGCCAGATCATGGTTGAGCCAGTTGCCGATGTCACCGCTTACGGCGTGGTTGACTGCCAGGGCGCAGAGCTGGCACCGGGCCAGAGTGCACCGATGGTGGGCGTGGTTGAGAAGCCAAAAGCCTCGGAAGCGCCATCTAACCTGGCGGTAGTCGGTCGTTACGTGCTGTCTGCGGACATCTGGCCTCTGCTGGCGAAAACCCCTCCGGGTGCTGGCGGCGAAGTACAGCTGACCGACTCCATCGCCATGCTGATGGAAAAAGAGACCGTAGAAGCTTACCACCTGACCGGCGTGAGCCACGACTGCGGTAACAAACTGGGTTATATGCAAGCTTTTGTTGAGTATGGCGTGCGTCATCCGGTGCTGGGCAAAGATTTCGCTCAGTGGCTCGACGGCGTTGCAGGCAACAAAAAGTAATTCATTAAGCACAGGATAATTCAATGAAAGTCACTGTATTTGGTATCGGCTATGTCGGTCTGGTTCAGGCTGCGGTGTTGGCCGAAGTCGGACATGACGTTCTCTGTATTGATGTCGACGAAAAGAAAGTCGAAAACCTGAAAAAGGGCATCATCCCAATTTTTGAACCGGGCCTGACGCCGCTGGTTATGTCGAACTATGAAGCGGGGCGTCTGAAATTCAGCACCAACGCAGAAGAGGGCGTAAACCATGGCGTAATGCAGTTTATTGCTGTGGGCACGCCGCCGGATGAGGATGGCTCTGCCGACCTGAAATATGTGACTGCGGTTGCGCGTACTATCGCGCAGCACATGAACGATCACAAAGTCGTCATCGACAAATCTACCGTACCGGTAGGCACCGCTGACCGCGTGCGCGCGGTGATGAGCGAAACGCTGAAGCAGCGTGATGCCAATATCGCGTTCGATGTGGTCTCCAACCCGGAGTTCCTGAAAGAGGGTGCCGCAGTTAACGATTGCATGCGTCCGGAACGTATCGTGGTGGGCACCGACAATGATGAGGTGGTCGAACTGCTGCGTGAACTGTACGAGCCGTTTAACCGTAATCACGACCGCATGATTCTGATGGATATCCGCAGTGCAGAGCTGACCAAATATGCAGCTAACTGCATGCTGGCAACCAAAATCAGCTTCATGAACGAGATTTCCAACCTTGCGGAACGCCTGGGTGCTGACGTGGAAAAAGTACGTCAGGGCATCGGTTCTGATTCACGCATCGGTTATCACTTTATTTATCCGGGCTGTGGTTACGGCGGTTCCTGCTTCCCGAAAGACGTGCAGGCGCTGATTCGCACTGCAGAGTCAATCGGCTACACCCCGCGCCTGTTGCAGGCGGTAGAAGACGTCAACGATTCGCAGAAGAACAAGCTGCCGACGTTTATTAAACGTCACTTTGGCGACGATCTGCGTGGCAAGACGTTTGCGCTGTGGGGGCTGGCGTTCAAACCGAACACCGACGACATGCGTGAAGCTTCAAGCCGCGTGCTGATGGAAGCACTGTGGCAGGCGGGCGCAACGGTGCAGGCGTTTGATCCGGAAGCGATGGAAGAAGCCCAGCGCATCTACGGCCATCGTGACGATCTGAAGCTGTGCGGCACTAAAGAAGCTGCGCTGCAGGGCGCCGATGGTCTGGTGATCTGCACCGAGTGGCAGAACTTCCGTGCTCCGGATTTCGACGTGATTAAATCCTCGTTAAAACAACCCGTGATTTTTGATGGTCGTAACCTGTATGATCCGGAGCGTATCAGCAAACGCGGTTTCGTTTATTATGCAATCGGCCGCGGAGCGTCTATTCAAATTGTGTAATAAATGAGGGATTTATGAATTTTCTGGTCACCGGCGCGGCAGGATTTATTGGTTTTCACGTTAGTCAGCGTTTGCTGGCTGCCGGTCACCAGGTTGTTGGTATCGATAACCTGAATGATTACTACGATGTCAGCCTGAAACAGGCGCGCCTCGACCAGATTACCGCACATCCCGCGTTTACTTTTCTTAAAATGGACCTGGCAGATCGCCAGGCCATTTCTTCCCTGTTTGAACAGTATGCTTTTGCGCGTGTGATCCATTTAGGTGCACAGGCGGGTGTTCGCTATTCCATCGAGAATCCGCACGCCTACGCTGATGCCAACCTGATTGGTCACTTAAATATTCTGGAAGGTTGCCGTCATCATAAGATTGGCCACCTGCTGTATGCTTCATCGAGTTCGGTTTATGGCCTGAACCGTAAAATGCCGTTCTCCACGGATGATTCCGTTGATCATCCGGTATCACTTTATGCTGCGACGAAAAAAGCCAACGAATTAATGTCGCATACCTATTCACACCTTTACCAATTACCTACCACCGGATTGCGCTTCTTTACCGTTTATGGTCCGTGGGGCCGTCCGGATATGGCGCTGTTTAAGTTCACCCGCGCGATACTGGCCGGTGACGCGATTGATGTGTATAACCGCGGCCAGATGACACGTGACTTTACCTATATTGATGATATTGCCGAAGCGATTGTGCGTTTGCAGGACGTGATTCCGCAGGCAGATGAAAACTGGACGGTGGAAAACGGCTCGCCTGCCACCAGTTCGGCGCCGTATCGCGTGTACAATATTGGCAATAGTCAGCCTACCAGCCTGATGACTTACATTGAGTCGCTGGAAAAAGCGCTGGGGATTGAGGCGAAGAAAAATATGCTGCCGATGCAGCCCGGCGATGTATTAGGCACCAGTGCAGACACCCAGCCGCTGTATGACGCGATAAATTTCCGCCCGCAGACCAGCGTAGAGCAGGGCGTGCAGCATTTTGTTGACTGGTACCGCGACTTCTATCAGCAATAAGTCGCGATAAAAAAAGGAAGCCAGCGGCTTCCTTTTTTCTTACCCGGTGTAAAACAGAGCACAGCGCCAGGGCTGGCATGCTGCGAAGCACTGGTTCCTTACAGCAGGAAATCGTCCAGTTGTTTACCTTGTTCTTCAATCGCTTTTTTAATCACGGCTGGCGTACGTCCCTGGCCGGTCCAGGTACGGTTCTCACCGTTCTCGTCGACGTAACCATACTTCGCCGGACGTGCCGCGCGTTTGGCTTTACCTGGCGCTTTGGTTTCAGCTAATGCCTGCAGCAGTTCGTTTGGATCAATACCGTCTGCCATCAGCATTTCACGATATTGTTCCAGCTTACGGCTGCGCTCGGCATTTTCCGCCTGGGCAAGAGATTCTTCTTCACGACGTTCATTCACCACAACCTCAAGTTTTTCCAGCATCTCTTCCAGTGTTTCCAGAGAGCATTCCCGAGCCTGCGCGCGCAATGTACGGATATTATTAAGAATTTTAAGTGCTTCGCTCATTGTCCTAATCTCAAAATATAATAAATGGAGTTGTTCTGCCGCCTCATAATAGTGGCGGTGAAAAATAACTGCAATAGCCAGATTAAAAAGCAAAACGTAAAGTTAATGTTGTTAAGCTTTTTAAGGCGCTATTTATTATTCTTTTTATAGATTTGATAGCACAGGTTTTGCAGGGATAAATACCGCTGTGCGCCTTTCGCCCGGGCATCAGCGATAATAATACTGAATAAAATTGCTGCATGATCACGGCTTTGACATAACGTGCGAAATGTTGATAACGATGCTGCTGATCTATGACGATGACGTTAATTTGAGCAGTTGATAAAAATAATGCATCGCAACAGTGCAGCAGCTTTATGATAGACTCACGCGCAACAGTTTCGGGCAGTGACAAGAGACATTTATGGCGCAACTCTATTTTTATTACTCAGCGATGAACGCGGGAAAATCCACCGCATTGCTGCAGTCTTCCTACAATTACCATGAGCGCGGCATGCGTACGCTGGTGTATACCGCGGAAATTGACGACCGCTTCGGCGCCGGAAAAGTCAGCTCGCGTATTGGTCTTTCGTCTCCGGCTTTTTTATATAACGCGCAGACCAACCTGGAAAGTGAAATTGCGGAACAGCACGCGAAGCAGACGGTTCACTGTGTACTGGTGGATGAGAGCCAGTTTCTGACGCGTGAGCAGGTGAAAGCCCTGTCGGACGTGGTAGATAATCTGGATATTCCGGTGCTGTGTTATGGTCTGCGTACCGACTTTCGCGGTGAGTTATTTACCGGCAGTCAGTATTTACTGGCCTGGGCCGATAAGCTGGTGGAATTGAAAACCGTGTGTCACTGTGGACGCAAAGCCAGCATGGTGTTACGACTGGATGCTAAGGGTAAACCGTTCAGCGAAGGGGAGCAGGTGGTGATCGGTGGTAATGAGCGCTATATCTCTGTGTGCCGCAAGCACTATAAACAGGCGATTAATGACGGCTCGCTAAACGCCATTTACGGTTCACAACTGCCTCACGCCTGAATAGCCGCAGCATAAAAAAACCCGCCGCAGCGGGTTTTTTTGTATCAGGCCAATCAGGCCTTCTTGGTTTTCTTCTCACTCTTAACGGCTTTAGCTTCACCCTCAGCAGCAACACTGTTATCTGCTTCTGAGAACTCACGGCCATAGAAGGTATCCAGCATGATTTGTTTCAGTTCAGCAATCAGCGGATAGCGTGGGTTAGCACCGGTACACTGGTCATCGAACGCATCATCCGCCAGCTTGTCGACTTTCGCCAGGAAGTCAGCTTCCTGCACGCCCGCTTCGCGGATAGAGGTTGGGATACCCAGCTGAGTTTTCATCTCTTCCAGCCATGCCAGCAGTTTTTCAATTTTCTGCGCGGTACGGTCACCGGCAGCGCTCAGACCGAGATGGTCAGCAATCTCCGCATAGCGGCGGCGTGCCTGCGGACGGTCGTACTGGCTGAAGGCAGTCTGCTTGGTTGGATTGTCATTCGCGTTGTAGCGAATCACGTTACAAATCAGCAGGGCGTTGGCCAGACCGTGTGGAATGTGGAACTCAGAGCCCAGTTTATGCGCCATGGAGTGACACACGCCGAGGAAGGCGTTGGCGAAAGCGATACCGGCAATGGTCGCCGCATTGTGAACACGCTCACGCGCCACAGGATTTTTCGCGCCGTCACGATAGCTGGCAGGCAGATTCTCTTTCAGCAGCTTCAGTGCCTGCAGCGCCTGACCGTCAGAGTATTCGTTGGCCAGTACCGATACGTAGGCTTCCAGCGCATGGGTGACGGCATCCAGACCCCCAAAGGCGCACAGCGAACGCGGCATCTCCATTACCAGGTTGGCATCGACAATCGCCATATCCGGCGTCAGCGCATAATCTGCCAGCGGGTATTTCTGACCAGTCGCATCGTCGGTAACCACTGCAAACGGGGTAACTTCTGAACCGGTACCTGAAGTCGTGGTAATCGCCACCATACGTGCTTTGACACCCATTTTCGGGAACTTGTAGATACGTTTACGGATGTCCATAAAGCGCAGCGCCAGTTCTTCAAAGTGAGTTTCCGGATGTTCATACATCACCCACATAATCTTGGCCGCATCCATCGGTGAACCCCCGCCCAGTGCGATAATCACATCAGGTTTGAAGCTGTTCATCTGCTCGGCACCTTTACGCACGATGCTCAGCGTTGGGTCTGCTTCTACTTCAAAGAACACTTCGGTTTCAATACCGTGCGACTTCAGCACGCGGGTGACCTGGTCAGCATAACCGTTGTTGAACAGGAAGCGGTCGGTGACGATAAAGGCGCGTTTCGCACCGTCAGTCGCCACTTCTTCCAGCGCAATTGGCAGTGAACCGCGGCGGAAGTAGATAGACTTCGGAAGTTTATGCCACAACATATTTTCAGCTCGCTTGGCCACGGTTTTCTTGTTGATCAGGTGTTTTGGACCCACGTTTTCAGAGATAGAGTTACCACCCCATGAACCGCAGCCCAGCGTGAGTGAAGGGGCCAGCTTGAAGTTATACAGGTCACCGATCCCGCCCTGTGAAGCCGGGGTGTTGATCAGGATGCGCGCGGTTTTCATTTTGTCGCCGAAGAAGTTTACGCGCTCGCGCTGGTTGTCCTGGTCGGTATAAAGACAGGAGGTGTGGCCGATACCGCCCATTGCCACCAGTTTTTCTGCTTTATCCACCGCATCGTAATAGTCTTTCGCGCGGTACATGGCCAGCGTTGGCGAGAGCTTCTCATGGGCGAACGGCTCAGACTCATCCACCAGTTTCACTTCACCAATCAGAATTTTGGTGCTCACCGGCACGCTAATCCCTGCCAGTTCAGCAATTTTGTAAGCCGGCTGGCCGACAATCGCCGCATTCAGCGCGCCACTTTTCAGGATGATATCCTGCACCGCTTTCAGCTCTTTGCCCTGCAGCAGGTAGCCACCGTGGCTGGCGAAGCGCTCACGCACGGCATCATAGACAGAATCCACGACAATCACTGACTGTTCAGACGCACAAATCACGCCGTTGTCGAAGGTTTTTGACATCAGGATCGAGGCAACCGCGCGTTTGATATCGGCCGTTTCGTCAATCACCACCGGGGTGTTACCCGCGCCCACACCAATCGCTGGTTTGCCGGAGCTGTAAGCCGCTTTCACCATGCCCGGACCACCGGTGGCGAGAATCAGGTTGATATCCGGGTGATGCATCAGCTGGTTAGAGAGTTCAACCGATGGCGCATCAATCCAGCCAATAATGTCTTTTGGCGCACCGGCCGCGATAGCAGCCTGCAGTACGATATCTGCCGCTTTATTGGTGGCATCTTTGGCACGTGGATGAGGAGAGAAGATGATACCGTTACGGGTTTTCAGGCTAATCAGGGCCTTGAAGATGGCGGTAGAGGTCGGGTTGGTGGTGGGCACGATGCCACAAATCAGGCCAATCGGCTCAGCGATGGTGATGGTGCCAAAGGTATCATCGGTGTCCAGCACGCCACAGGTTTTTTCGTCTTTGTAAGCGTTATAAATATATTCGGAAGCGAAGTGGTTTTTGATGACTTTATCTTCAACGATACCCATGCCGGATTCGGCAACGGCCATTTTGGCGAGAGGGATACGGGCATCGGCAGCGGCGAGGGCGGCCGCACGGAAAATGGTATCAACTTGTTCCTGACTAAAATTGGCGTATTCGCGCTGTGCCTTTTTAACACGTTCTACCAGTGCGTTAAGCTCGGCAACATTAGTAACGGCCATAATACTCTCCTAAGGAAGTTAAACTTTTTTAGTAAACAAGCCTGAATCCAGAAGTATAGTCTCGTTACGCTTATGGATAGCTAAGGATGGCGATGCCCGTGCCGTTGCTTACTAAAAAGGTTTTTCCGCCAGGATGACCTGTGTCACAGGGTTGAGTTCCGATGGGCTAAGATTACCCCTGATGGGGTAGGCAATTTATGATGCAGATCAATTTAACTATCAGCTGACACCTTTCAGCGCTCACTTTTGCAAGTAAAGTTAGCGTCGACGGCTACAGAAGCCGATCTGACCGGCTGCAGGCCGATAACATAGCGCTAACAGTAGCGGAATAAACTGGGATAGTGCTTCAAGTGCAGCATTTATTTCTGCGTTAGCCTCTGGTGTTTCGCCAGGCTTTTGCACTACATTAAGCGCGATTTTTTTCGCCATCACCTGGAGCCCACCGTGACCCCTGCGCTACTCGATCTTTCTGGCTACATTAAATTTTTTGTGGGTTTGTTCGCGCTGGTTAACCCGGTCGGCATTATTCCGGTATTTATCAGCATGACCAGCTACCAGGCGGTGGCGGAGCGCAATAAAACTAACCTGACCGCGAACCTGGCGGTGGCGATTATCCTCTGGACCTCGCTATTCCTTGGCGACGGTATCCTGCATCTGTTTGGTATCTCGATTGACTCTTTCCGCATCGCCGGTGGCATTCTGGTGGTCACCATCGCCATGTCGATGATCAGCGGCAAGCTGGGTGAAGACAAACAGAACAAGCAGGAGAAGTCAGAAACGGCGATTCGCGAAAGCATCGGCGTGGTGCCGCTGGCGCTGCCGCTGATGGCGGGGCCGGGCGCGATCAGCTCGACCATTGTCTGGAGCTCGCGTTATCACAGCTGGCCAAATCTGCTGGGCTTTACCCTGGCGATTGCGATATTTGCCTTCTGCTGCTGGTTATTATTCCGGGCCGCACCGCTGATGGTGCGCGTATTGGGACAAACCGGTATCAACGTCATTACGCGTATCATGGGGCTGCTGCTCATGGCGCTGGGCATTGAATTTGTCGTGACCGGAATGAAAGCCCTGTTTCCAGGATTACTGAATTAACGGCGGTTATTTTTTATCGCTAAGCGCTTTGTGAACCAGAATGGTGCAATTAAACGAAATATTGCACCATTATAGTGATTTTATTTGTCGCGCTTAATATTGGCTTAACCTCATCAGTTTTACTACTTATGCCATCCTGCACATAGCCTGACCCGCAAAATACTGTGATAATTGTCACAGTATATCCCTCTGCTCTGCAAATAATCAGCAGTATCATTCTATGGCTTGCGCTGTAAATCCGAATAAATATCCGGGCTTCAGCATTGAAAGCAGCAATATTCGTAAATATTATAAAGTTAGTTGATTAACGAATAATTAACGTGCAAATCAGGCTGAAATTCATTGTTTATCAGTGGATTAATCGATAATTCTGCTCAAGAATTAACACTTTTCCTGTGCGCGGCAACGTGATAAAAGAGAATCAGCTAACATTTTTGTGGTTTAGCTTTGGCGTGCGGGCAACGCTTCTGATAATTTTCGGCTCACCGCAAAATTTTTTATCTGCTAGCAACAAATGTGTACGCTTCTTGCTTACTGCTATCAGGTTATGTTGAAGGTTGATATTGGTTGATGAAAAGCATGGTAGCGAAAACGGCAGCGCGCACGTTTCTGGCGCTTTGCCTCTCCAGTGCGCTGGCGCAAAGTCAGGCCGCTGAGATCCCAGCCGGGATATCATTAGCGGATACGCAACGCATCGTTATTAACAATGGCAGCGAAGTGTCCTCGCTTGATCCACAAAAAGTCGAGGGCGTGCCGGAATCCAATGTGATTCGCAATCTGCTGGAAGGACTGGTTGAGACCGACAATAACGGTCAACTGGTGCCTGGCGTGGCGCAGCAGTGGCAAAATCAGCAGGGCCGCATCTGGACGTTCACGCTGCGTAAAGACGCCCGCTGGAGCAATGGTGAGCCGGTCACCGCGCAGGATTTTGTCTACAGCTGGCAGCGTCTGGCCGATCCCCGCACCGCCTCGCCGTACGCCAGCTATTTGCAGGCTGCGCACATCAGCAACATTGATGCCATCCTCGCCGGTAAAGCTGCGCCTTCCCAGCTGGGCGTGAAAGCGCTGGACGATCATCATTTGCAGGTTACGCTCTCTGAACCGGTCCCGTATTTTGTTGATATGCTGGCTCATACTTCGATGAAACCGGTGTATCGTCCGGCGGTAGAGCAGTGGGGCGATGCCTGGACACAGCCGCAGCACTACGTGGGTAATGGTGCTTACACGCTGGCAGATTGGGTGGTGAACGAGCAGATCGTGGTGAAGCGTAATCCGCACTACTGGGACAATGCCCATACCACGCTGGACGAAGGCGTGTTTCTGGCGCTCACGTCTGAGAATAGTGATATCAACCGCTATCGCAGTGGCGGCACTGACATGACCAACAGCGTGGTGCCGCCCGATATGTTCAAAAAACTGCAGCAGTCGCTGGGAGATGAAGTAAAAGTCAGCCCGCTACTGTGCACCTTCTATTACGAAATCAATAACAAGAAAGCGCCGTTTGACGACGTCCGCGTACGCAGCGCGCTGAAGTTAACGCTCGACCGCGACATCATCGCACAGAAAATTATGGGGCAGGGACAGATCCCGGCCTACGGCCTGACGCCGCCCTTTATTCACGGTATTGCTCTCAATACGCCGGCGTGGGCGCAGCAGACACAGGCGCAACGTAACGCGGCAGCGAAGCAGCTGCTGGCGGAAGCTGGCTTCAATGCCCGGCATCCGCTGCGTTTTACCCTGCTGTATAACACTTCAGAACAGAACAAGCGTCAGGCGATTGCGGCTGCCTCGATGTGGCAAAAGAATCTCGGTGCACAGGTGACGCTGCAAAATCAGGAGTGGAAAACGCTACTGGAGACCCGTCATCAGGCACAGTTTGATGTGGTGCGCGCCACCTGGTGTGCGGATTACAACGAGCCATCCAGCTTCCTCAATCTGCTGCTGAGTGGCTCCTCCATCAACACCGCGTTTTATCACAGCGCCGCATTTGATGCGCTGATGGCGCAAACGCTCAACACCGCTGATGACGCGCAGCGCGCGCAACTCTATCAGCAGGCGGAACAACAGCTGGATCAGGATTCACCGATCATCCCGGTTTACTACCGCGTTAGCGTGCGGCTGGTGAAGCCGTGGGTGGGCGGTTTCAGCGGCAAAGATCCGCAGGATATGCTGGCGCTGAAATACTATTACATAAAGAAACATTGAGTAATGTGACGATCCGGCGCTACAGTCGGGCGTCACGTTGCCGTGGTAACCCTGCAGGGTGGTAGTGATCTTCGCGCAGACAGGCGGAGATCTCCCGGAAACGGGGTACGCCGGGCGGTCAGCCGACCCGGTGACGATAATAAAACTGGAGCGTAATAATGAACAACATCACGAAAAAAAGCCTGATCGCCGCAGGCGTACTGGCGGCCATCGGCGCGCTGGCAGGGAATGCTGCACTGGCGGCCAACGTACCGGCGGGTACCGAATTGGCAGCGAAACAGGAACTGGTGCGCGGCAATGGCGATGAAGTGCAGTCGCTGGATCCGCACAAAATCGAAGGCGTGCCGGAAGATAATATCGCCCGTGACCTGTATGAAGGTCTGATCGTGAGCGACAGCAACGGCAAGCCGGTTCCGGGCGTCGCGGAAAGCTGGGAAAACAAAGACTACAAAGTCTGGACCTTCCATCTGCGTAAAAATGCCAAATGGTCAAACGGCGAGCCGGTCACCGCGCAGGACTTCGTCTACAGCTGGCAGCGTCTGGTCGATCCAAAAACCGCCTCGCCTTATGCGAGCTACCCGCAGTATGGCCACATCCTCAACGTGGATGACATCATCGCCGGTAAAAAACCGACCTCCGATCTTGGCGTGAAAGCACTGGATGACCACACGCTGGAAGTGACGCTGAGCGAGCCGGTACCGTACTTCGATAAGCTGCTGATCAACGCGGTGATGTCACCGGTGTATAAGCCCGCCATTGAGAAGTTTGGCGACCAGTGGACGCAGCCGCAGAACTGGGTCGGCAACGGTGCATTTAAACTGGAATCTCACGTGATCAACGAACGCGTGACGCTGGTGCGTAACCCGGAATACTGGGACAACGAACATACCGTACTGAATAAAGTCACCTTCCTGCCAATCAACTCCGAAGTCAGCGATGTGAACCGTTATTTCTCCGAGAACGGCAGCGACATCACTTACAACAACATGCCGATCGAGCTGTTTAAAAAACTGCAGCGTGATAACGGTAAAGAGCTGATGGTGAAACCGTATCTGTGCACCTACTACTATGAAATCAACAACCAGAAAGCACCGTTTACCGATGTTCGCGTGCGTACCGCGCTGAAGCTGGGTCTGGATCGCGACATCATGGTGAACAAAGTGCTGGCGCAGGGTCAACAGCCGGCCTACAGCTTCACACCGCCAGCCACTGACGGCATGGAACTGCTGCCGCCGGACTGGTACAAGTGGGATCAGAACAAGCGTAACGAAGAAGCGAAGAAACTGCTGGCCGAAGCCGGTTATACCGCCGACAAACCGCTGACCTTCAACCTGCTGTATAACACCTCCGATCTGCACAAAAAACTGGCGATTGCCGCTTCGTCTATCTGGAAAAAGAACATCGGCGTGAACATCAAGCTGGAAAACCAGGAGTGGAAAACCTTCCTGGATACCCGTCATCAGGGCAACTTCGATGTCTCCCGCGCAGCATGGTGTGCCGACTATAACGAACCGACTTCCTTCCTGAACATCATGCTGTCGGACAGCAGCAGTAACACCTCGCACTATAAGAGCGCGGACTTCGACAAAGTGATTCACGATGCGGTGAAAGCGGCGGATGACAAAGCGCGCGTGGCCGATTATCAGAAAGCAGAGCAGATCCTGGATAAAGACAGCACCATCGTGCCGGTTTACTACTACGTGAACGCGCGTCTGGTGAAACCGTACGTTGGCGGCTACACCGGCAACGATCCGCTGGATAAAACCCTGGATAAGAACCTGTACATCATTAAGCATTAATAGCACTCAGGCTATCGACAGTGGCGGTGCTGCGGCGCCGCCTTTTTGACTTTGTGAAGCAACAGCCTGGTAGGTACGGCAATGTTAAAATTCATCCTGCGTCGGCTCCTTGAAGCCATCCCGACGCTATTCATTCTGATCACCATCTCCTTCTTTATGATGCGACTGGCACCCGGCAGTCCGTTCACCGGCGAGCGTGCGCTGGCGCCGGAAGTCATGGCCAACATTGAGGCCAAATATCACCTCAACGACCCGATCGGCAAACAATATCTCAGCTACCTGGTGCAGCTGGCACACGGCGATTTCGGGCCGTCGTTTAAATATAAAGACTACTCGGTTAACTACCTGGTCGGTCATGCGTTTCCGGTATCGGCCAAACTGGGGCTGGCAGCATTCTTCCTTGCGGTGATGCTGGGCGTGACGGCGGGGGTTATCGCCGCGCTGAAGCAAAACAGTTTGTGGGATTATGCGGTCATGGGGGTGGCGATGACCGGGGTGGTCATTCCCAGCTTCGTGGTGGCACCGCTACTGGTACTGATCTTTGCCATCACCCTGCGCTGGCTGCCGGGCGGCGGCTGGAATGGCGGGCAGTGGAACTACATGCTACTGCCGATGGTGGCGCTGTCACTGGCTTACATCGCCAGTATCGCCCGTATCACCCGCGGCTCGATGATTGAAGTGATGCACTCTAACTTCATCCGCACCGCGCGTGCGAAAGGTCTGCCGCTGCGCCGTATTGTGCTGCGCCACGCGCTAAAGCCGGCGCTGCTGCCGGTGCTCTCCTATATGGGGCCGGCGTTTGTTGGCATCATCACCGGTTCGATGGTAATCGAATCAATTTACGGTCTGCCGGGCATCGGTCAGCTGTTTGTCAACGGCGCACTGAACCGTGACTACTCGCTGGTGATGAGCCTGACCATTCTGGTCGGCGTGCTGACCATCCTGTTCAACGCGATCGTTGACGTGCTGTACGCCGTTATCGATCCGAAAATTCGTTACTGATGGTGGAGCTCGCTCATGATGTTAAGTAAGAAAAATAGCGAAGCTCTGGACGCGTTCAGCGAAAAGCTGGAAGTGGAAGGGCGCAGCCTGTGGCAGGACGCACGTCGCCGCTTTATTCATAACCGTGCGGCCCTTATCAGCCTGCTGGTGCTGCTGGTGATTGCGCTGTTCGTGGTGTTCGCCCCGATGCTGGCGCAGTTCAAATATGATGATACCGACTGGGCGATGATGTCTGCACCGCCGGACACCACCTCAGGGCACTGGTTTGGCACCGACTCTTCGGGACGTGACCTGCTGGTGCGCGTGGCGATTGGCGGCCGTATCTCACTGATGGTTGGCATCGCTTCAGCGCTGATCGCGGTGCTGGTGGGCACGCTGTACGGTTCGCTGGCCGGCTACCTTGGCGGCAAGATTGACTCGGTGATGATGCGTATCCTGGAAATCCTCAACTCGTTCCCGTTTATGTTCTTCGTCATCCTGCTGGTGACCTTCTTTGGCCGCAATATCCTGCTGATCTTCGTTGCCATTGGCATGGTGTCATGGCTGGATATGGCGCGTATCGTGCGCGGCCAGACGCTGGGACTGAAGCGCAAAGAGTTCATCGAAGCGGCGCAGGTCGGCGGTGTTTCTACCGGCAATATCGTGCTGCGCCACATCGTGCCGAACGTGCTGGGCGTGGTGGTGGTGTATGCCTCGCTGCTGGTGCCAAGCATGATCCTGTTTGAATCCTTCCTGAGCTTCCTTGGCCTCGGTACCCAGGAGCCACTGAGCAGCTGGGGCGCGCTGTTGAGCGACGGCGCCAACTCGATGGAAGTATCACCGTGGCTGCTGATGTTCCCGGCGGGCTTCCTGGTGGTGACGTTGTTCTGTTTCAACTTTATCGGCGATGGCCTGCGTGACGCCCTCGACCCGAAAGATCGTTAAGGAGTTTCCCGATGACCCATCATGATACTCAGCAGCCGCTGGCGGCTGCACCTGCGGGAAACGCTAACCTGCTGCTGGACGTTAAAGATCTGCGCGTCACCTTTAGTACTCACGACGGCGACGTGACCGCTGTGAACGACCTCAACTTTTCCCTGCGCGCCGGTGAAACGCTGGGCATTGTCGGTGAATCCGGCTCCGGAAAATCGCAAACCGCGTTTGCACTGATGGGACTGCTGGCGAAAAATGGTCGCATTGGCGGCTCGGCGCAGTTCAACGGCAGCGAAATCCTCAATCTGCCGGAAAGCAAGCTGAACAAGCTGCGCGCGGAGCAGATTGCGATGATTTTCCAGGACCCGATGACATCGCTCAATCCGTACATGCGCGTCGGCGAACAGCTGATGGAGGTGCTGAAACTGCACAAAGGCATGAGCAGCGCCCAGGCGTTTGAAGAGTCGGTGCGCATGCTGGACGCGGTGAAAATGCCGGAAGCGCGCAAACGCATGAAGATGTTCCCGCACGAGTTTTCCGGTGGCATGCGTCAGCGCGTAATGATCGCCATGGCGCTGCTGTGCCGGCCAAAGCTGCTGATTGCCGATGAGCCAACCACTGCGCTGGATGTCACCGTGCAGGCGCAAATCATGACGCTGTTGAATGAGCTGAAGCGTGAATTTAACACCGCCATCATCATGATCACTCACGATCTCGGCGTTGTTGCCGGGATCTGTGACAAGGTACTGGTGATGTATGCCGGGCGCACCATGGAATATGGCCGTGCGCGCGATGTGTTCTACCAGCCGGCCCATCCGTACTCGATCGGTTTGCTGAGCGCGGTGCCGCGTCTTGACGCGGAGGGAGAGTCGCTGACCACCATTCCCGGCAACCCGCCCAATCTGTTGCGTCTGCCGCAGGGCTGTCCGTTCCAGCCGCGCTGCGCATATGCCATGGATATTTGTGCCAAATCACCGCCGCTTGAACCGTTTGCCGAAGGGCGCCTGCGCGCCTGCTTCAAACCGGTGGAGGAGTTAGTATGAGCACCGTAATCGAAGAAAAAAAAGTGTTGCTGGAAATCGCCGATCTCAGGGTGCATTTCGATATCAAAGACGGCAAGCAGTGGTTCTGGCAGCCGCCGAAAACCCTGAAAGCGGTGGATGGTGTCAGTCTGCGTTTGTATGAAGGCGAAACCCTCGGCGTGGTGGGTGAATCCGGCTGCGGCAAATCCACGCTGGCGCGCGCCATTATCGGTCTGGTGAAAGCCACCGACGGGCGCGTGGCGTGGCTGGGGCGCGATCTGCTGGGCCAGAGCCAGGAAGAGTGGCGTCAGGCGCGCAGTGACATTCAGATGATCTTCCAGGACCCGCTGGCCTCGCTCAACCCGCGTATGACCATTGGTGACATCATCGCCGAACCGCTGCGCACCTACTATCCAAAGATGCCGCGTCAGGAAGTGAAGGATAAGGTTAAAAACATGATGATGAAGGTCGGTCTGCTGCCGAACCTCATCAACCGCTATCCGCACGAGTTCTCCGGTGGCCAGTGCCAGCGTATCGGTATCGCCCGTGCGCTGATTCTTGAGCCGAAGCTGATTATCTGTGATGAGCCGGTGTCGGCGCTCGACGTGTCGATTCAGGCGCAGGTGGTCAACCTGCTGCAGAAACTGCAGCGTGAAATGGGCCTGTCGCTGATCTTCATCGCGCATGACCTGGCGGTGGTGAAGCACATCTCTGATCGCGTACTGGTGATGTATCTCGGCCACGCGGTTGAGCTGGGGACCTATGATGCGGTATATAACGATCCGCAGCATCCGTACACCAAAGCGCTGATGTCGGCGGTGCCGATTCCTGATCCGGACCTGGAGAAAAATAAGCAGATTCAGCTGCTGGAAGGGGAACTGCCGTCGCCAATCAATCCGCCATCAGGCTGCGTGTTCCGCACCCGCTGCCCGATTGCCGGCCCGGAGTGCGCCAAAACCCGACCGCTACTCGAAGGCAGTTTCCGCCATGCGGTGTCCTGTCTGAAGGTTGATCCGCTTTAATAGCGGTGCCATAAACAACAACGCCGGGCAGTGCCCGGCGTTTTTTATGCGCTGCGGCTTATTCACGCCACAGAATATGACACAGCTTATGATCTTTCTCGCGGCACAGCAGGATCCGCGCGAACACATCGGTAATCGGTTCGCCGTCCGCTTCACCGAGGCCGATCACCACTTCTGAGAAGAAGTCAGGGTTGAGATCGAAATCCACATGTTCCTGCCAGTCTTCGGATGGATCAAACAGCTCGGCACCGCCGCGCTCTTCAAATTGCAGATTGAACAGAATGATGTCTGCCGGATCGAGGTTATCGCCTGCCAGCTCAAGAAAAATATCGTAAGCCTGTTCCAGCGTTTCATCTTCAGTAAGGCGATTATTTAAATCCATGGTCATTCCTGCTTGCCCTGAGGCGGTAATATTTTCGCTCGTTTTACAGTAAAGGGCTAAAGAAGTAAAACAGTCGTTCGACGATGCGCTGCCACCAGGCACGTTTTGCCCAGCGCGCGCCGTCCAGCAGACGCGAACGGGCGATATAATCATCCTGGACCGTGGCGAGATCGCTACCAAAGCCGTCATCATCCACCACCAGCGTGATCTCGAAGTTGAGCCACAGGCTGCGCATATCCAGGTTCACCGTGCCCACCAGGCTGAGCTGACCGTCCACCAGCACGCTCTTGGTGTGCAACAGGCCATCTTCAAACTGATAGATTTTCACCCCGGCTTCCAGCAGTTCAGTGAAGAAGGCGCGGCTGGCCCAGCCGACCAGCAGCGAGTCATTATGGCGCGGTACAACAATGCTCACCTCAACGCCACGCAGCGCGGCGGTACAGATGGCGTGCAGTAAGTCGTCGCTCGGCACGAAGTAGGGCGTGGTCATGATCAGCTGCTCGCGCGCTGAATACACCGCCGTCAGCAGCGCCTGATGAATCATGTCCTCGGGGAAGCCCGGACCTGAGGCGATCACCTGAATGGTGTGACCGCTCTCCTGCTCAAACGGCATCACATTGCCGTCCGGCGCCGGCGGCAGAATGCGTTTGCCGGTTTCGATTTCCCAGTCGCAGGCGTAGACGATGCCCATGGTAGTGGCCACCGGGCCCTCCATGCGCGCCATCAGATCAATCCATTGACCCACGCCAGCATCCTGTTTAAAGAAGCGCGGATCCACCAGATTCATGCTGCCGGTATAGGCAATGTAGTTATCGATCAGCACCACTTTGCGGTGCTGACGCAAATCCATGCGGCGCAGGAACACACGCCACAGGCTGACCTGCAATGCCTCGACCACATCAATACCGGCGTTGCGCATCATGCCTACCCACGGACTGCGGAAGAACGCCACGCTGCCGGCGGAGTCCAGCATCAGGCGGCAGTGCACGCCGCGCCGTGAGGCAGCCATCAGCGATTCCGCCACATCATCAGCCAGACCACCCGGCTGCCAGATGTAGAACACCATCTCAATATTATGGCGCGCCAGCTGAATATCGCGGATCAGCGCCTGCATCACGTCATCGGCGCTGGTCAGCAGCTGCAGCTGATTGCCTTTAACGCCGGCAATACCCTGACGATGACGGCACAGCTCGAACAGGGAGCGCGCCACGTCACTGTGTTCAGTCGCGAAAATGTGACGACACTGTTTCAGGTCGTTGAGCCATTTGGCGGTCGAGGGCCACATGGTGCGGGCGCGTTCAGCGCGACGTTTACCTAAATGCAGTTCGCCAAACGACAGATAGGCGATAATACCCACCAGCGGCAGAATGTAGATGATCAGCAGCCAGGCCATCGCTGAGGTCACCGCTCGCCGCTTCATCAGGATGCGCAGCGTAACCCCGGCAATCAGCAGCCAGTAGCCAAACAGCAGCAACCAACTGATAAGGGTATAAAATGTGGTCATAAAGTGGACGTCCCGTTCGCGCTTTGATGGGCAAAGTTTACGTGTTGATCTGCGCCAGCGAAACCTTTAATCGTTGATGACGTTTCGATGAAGGTTTCGATTTGGCATTTTTAGCCAGATCACTATAATGCGTCGCGGGTTTAGCCAGTCAGAGAGGATGTGATGAGACGCAGCAGAAATGAAGTGGCCCGCTGGAGAATGTTACGCCAGGCGCATCGCCGTCGTGCCCGCTGGCTGGAAGGGCAGTCACGTCGTTATAAGCGCATCCATGCGATTCGTCATCAGGTGGCGCAGCAGCAGCGTCGCTCTATCCTGTTTATCACGCAGAATACCTGAGCAATGAACGCGGTCGTCAGTGGCCGCGTAATACCAGTGAAACATTCACTATCTGCAGGGCCGCCGCCAGTACCACCAGCATGACGATGTGCTGGCGCGCCTGACGCCAGCCCTGACGGCGCCACAGCCACAGCGCACGACCAATCAGCAGCAGCACCAGCACTAACAACAGAAGGGGCTGCCACTGCATCAGAACACCCGTTTAAACGGTTTAACCGTGACTTTATCGTACACGCCAGCGGCGATATACGGATCGTCATTGGCCCACGACTGGGCCGTTTCCAGCGATGAGAACTCGGCAACAATCACAGAACCGGTGAAACCAGCCGGGCCCGGCTCATTACTGTCGACGGCAGGCAGAGGACCGGCGACAATCAGACGCCCCTCATCCTGCAGCAGCTGCAGACGCGCCAGGTGTGCCGGGCGCACAGAGTTACGTTTTTCCAGTGAATCTGCGGTATCTTCCGCATAAATGACGTAAAGCACGATGGGATACTCCCGTTAGACTTGCCGAATTTGCGAGACACGTTAAGTGATCGCTAAACAGAGTGCAAACGAAAGATAATGGGCGCGCGCTGCAACGCAGGCAGGGTTAAAAAGCGCCTTTCTTTTGGCCTTCAGTAGCGTGCTTATTGAAACTGATTGCTATTTGCATTTAAAATCAGCGCTTCACTCAATGAACATGACTGATATGACGACGTTGACTACGCCTTTTCCAACCCGAACGCCTGTGTCCGTGATTTTGTCCGTGCTCCTTCACGGTTCGGTAATCGCCGGCATTCTTTATGCTTCATTTCATCAGACCATTGAGGTTCCTAAAGCGTCTCAGCCTATCAGCATTAGCATGGTGGCACCGGAAGTGCAGCCTGAACCGGCACCGGCAGCAGTAACCCCGCCGCCGCCGCCCGAACCGGAACCCGAGCCGGAGGTCGCACCAGAGCCACCAAAAGCCGAGCCGGTGCCGATCCCTAAGCCGGAACCTAAACCGAAGCCAAAACCGAAACCGAAGCCAAAGGTGGAGAAAAAGGCAGAGCCGAAGCCGCGCCAGCAGGTGAAGCCGCAGGAGAATCCGTTTAAACAGGACGCGCCAGCCGCGCAAACGCGCCCCTCGACGGCACCGAAGAGTAACCCGTCCCCAACGCAGACGGTGTCGGATGGACCGAAAGCGATGAGCGTCAGCAAGCCGGCGTATCCGGCGCGTGCGTTCGCGCTGCGCGTTGAAGGGCGGGTGCGGGTGAAGTTTGACGTGGACAGCGATGGGCGCGTCGATAACGTCGAGATTTTGTCCGCCGAGCCGCGCAACATGTTTGAGCGCGAAGTGAAGCAGGCGATGAAGAAGTGGCGCTATCAGCCAGGGCGGCCGGGCAAGGGGCTGACGATGAACATCGTGTTCCGCATTAACGGCGGCGCGAACATCGAGTAAAGCCAGACAGGCAAAGAAAAAGCGGCCATTCCGGGCCGCTTTTTTTATACGCTTAATTGCTCAGATTGGCCTGGCCTTCCGGCAGCGGACGGGATTTCCCGCTGTTATCGACCGCTACGTAAACAAACACCGCTTCGGTGGCGCAGTAAGTCTGGCCGATCGGTTCGGACGACACTTTTTTAATCCACACTTCCACGTTAATGGTCATCGAGCTATTGCCGGTGCGGATGCAGCGCGCGTAGCAGCTCACCACATCCCCGACGGCGACGGGCTTGAGGAAGGTCATACCATCCACGCGCACCGTTACCACGCGGCCTTTGGCAATCTCTTTAGCCAGTATCGCGCCGCCCATATCCATCTGCGACATCAGCCAGCCGCCGAAGATATCACCGTTGGCATTGGTATCTGCCGGCATCGCCAGGGTACGCGAGACCATCTCGCCTTGCGGCAACTTATGTTTTTCGTCCATTGCTCAGTTCTTCTGCAGGTGAAGACAAGCCCGGCGGAGACCGGGCTGCATCGATTATTTTTGTTCTTGTTGCGGCATCTGTCGCCAGATGTACAGGCCGCTTAACAGCGTAAACAGCAGGGTCAGGCCGGTAAGACCGAACACCTTAAAGTTAACCCAAAACGCCTGGGATAACCAAAACGCGACATAAATATTCGCCAGGCCGCAGGCCAGGAAGAACAGGGCCCAGGCGATATTCAGCCGACGCCATACCGCACCCGGCAGCTGCAGCTCTTTGCCAAGCATGGTCTGGATCAGCGGTTGCTGCATAAACCACTGGCTGTACAGCAGTGCCAGCGCAAACAGCGAGTAAATCACCGTGACTTTCCACTTGATGAACTCATCGTTGTGGAACACATAGGTCAGGGTGCCGAACACCGCAACCAGCACAAAGGTGAAAATGGTCATCTTTTCCAGCTTGCGGTACAGCACCCAGCTGACCACCAGCGCGATACCGGTCGCCACCACCAGCGCGCCGGAGGCGACGAAAATGTCGTACAGCTTGTAGAAAATAAAGAAAACTACCAGGGGAAGAAAATCGAGTAACTGCTTCATAGCGTTTCCAGTCAGGGGCAGGAGCGTTGAGTTACGGCGCCGCCGCGGGCGCCATAACGCTTAACGTAACAGCATATACAGCCGGTACAAATAGATAATCAGAATGGCTGATACCAGGTTGCCCAGCGCGTTGAGCACCACTGAAGCGATATTGGCAGGCAGCACGGTCAGCGAGGAGAAGAAGAACATCAGCGCAATTTTCGCCAGCAGCCACAGAATAATTGCCGGGGCGATCACCTTAACGTTCTTCCAGGCCAGACGCATACTGGCGCGCATCGCACTGAAAATGCCCATTTTTTCACTTGCCAGCATCACCGGCGCCAGCGACAGCAGAATCGCCAGAATCACACCCGGCACCATCAGTACCATAAAGCCCAGCTGCACCAGCAGGGTGATCAGGAAGGTCTGCACCAGCAGTTTCGGCAGCAGCGGCGCAGAGGCGCCAATCGCGCGCAGCGCGCTGACGCGCTGTCCACTGGATACCATCGGCAGCAGGCACAGCATGCCGCCCAATAGCAGCGTGTTGCCAATCAGGGCAGCGAAAGTGCCGGCGGCAGAGGCGCGCAGCAGAATGCGTTGCTGATCCGGTGACATGTTCTGGACGATTTCAAACAGCGAAGAGGCGCTGCTGTCGGTCTGGCTGAGCAGGGATAACTGATCCTCGCCCGGCGTCAGGGCGTGGCCAACAATCACGGTAATAAACGAGGTCAGCAACGCCATCAGCACGATGGTGACCAGCTGATGGCGCAGAAAATTTCCTGTGTCACGGTATAACGAGCTTGCCGTGATAGACATGTACACTCCTTGAAGGAACCGGGTTAATTAACCCGGCGATTGTACATGTTCTTCAGGCAGGCTGGCACCCGGAATCCCATAACTTTCTGTCATCTCAGGTAAAGAAGGGTGAAAAAGCGCGGGTAAACCATAGCGCGCCCGCGCGCGATCGCAGGCGTCATTCGGCACGCCATTTTCGCCGGACATGGCGAACTCCCGGCACGGTGACGGCCGCTGCGCATAAATCCCACAGGAAACACAGCCGCCAATTTCACCCTGCAGCGCCACGCAGCGCGGGGCACGATCGTTGGTGCCGCGCATGTTGCGCATCATCAGGCTCAGGGGTTCTGTCAGTTCAACCGGCACCGCGCCACCGCCGTCGTCGGCTTCGGCCCAGTAAAAAGAAACGCGAAAATGGGCGCAGCAGGCGCCACAGGTCATACAGGGGTTAAGTAAATCGCTCATCTGATCGCCCGCCACTCCTGAGGCTTCGAACCAAAATCACAAAAGGGGAATAGCAACATAATCACGCCGTGTCATGGCGGCAACAGGATTTTTATGTCCGCTTGTAAAGGCAAAATTGATCTGAATCAATTCATTGTTTTATAAGTGATTAATTTGAATTGATGCTGATGATCTTTTCGCAAAAAAGGGGTAAATCTTGTGCCGCGATTAACCTCAATACCCTTTTTTCCGGCAAAGGAGTGATTATGAAACTGGCTAAATGCGCGCTGCTGCTGGCGCTGGCGATCCCGCAACTGGCACTGGCTCACCAGGCCGGTGATTTTTTTGTGCGCGCCGGTAGCGCGACCGTTCGTCCGACCGAAGGCTCTGATAATGTGCTGGGTATGGGCGGCTTCAGCGTCAGTAATGATACCCAGCTGGGTCTGACGTTTACCTGCATGGCGACCGACAATATCGGCGTTGAGCTGCTGGCGGCCACGCCGTTCCGCCACAAAGTGGGACTTGGCCCGACCGGCAACCTCGCTACCGTGCGTCAGCTGCCGCCCACCCTGATGGCGCAGTACTACTTTTTCGACAGCCAAAGCGCGCTGCGCCCTTACGTTGGTGTCGGGATCAACTACACCACCTTCTACGATGCGAAGTTCAACCAGACCGGGCAGGATGCGCAGCTGAGCGATTTGAGCGTGAAAGATTCATGGGGCGTGGCGGGTCAGGTCGGGCTGGATTATCAGATCAACCGCGACTGGATGCTCAACGCGTCATTGTGGTACATGGACATCGATACCGAGGTGAAATTCAAAGCGGCGGGCGAACAGCAGAATATCAATACCCGCATCGATCCATGGGTGTTCTTCTTTGGCGCGGGCTACCGTTTCTGATTTTTACACCAGAAAGAAAAAGGGCGACCCGCAGGTCGCCCGTTTAGTTACTTAATCTGCATATTGTTGACGACGGATTTTACCCCCGCTACGTTACGCGTTACCGCAACCGCGCGGTTGGCCATCTGCGGCGAGCTGACAAAGCCGCTCAGCTGTACTTTCCCTTTGAAGGTCTCAACGTTAATTTCTGTCGATTTCAGCGCCTCGTCATTCAGCAGCTGTGCCTTCACTTTGGTGGTAATGACCGTGTCATCGATGTAACCGCCGGTCCCTTCCTTTGTTGCTGTTGGTGCACAGGCACTTAAGGTGAGCGCCATCACTGCAGCCACTAAAAAACCCGCAACGACTTTGAACAATTTCATTGGTTATCTCCCTGTCATAGATGGTGGTGCACCGTAACGTGACGGCACGCTTAAGTGTGGGCCGTGCCTCGCATTTCGGCAACTCAGGTGCGATGAAAAAGTTTGTCGCAGGGGAGAAAAAAAGAGGCAGGAAGTAAGAAGGGCCCTGCAGCCAGTGCAGGGCCGTGCCAACTTAGCGGGTAGCCGCTTTGAGATCGCTGACGAACGTTTGCAGTTCGCTGAGCAGCGCCGTTGGGTCGTTCTGATTACGCTCGATGATTTTCACGATGGCCGAGCCGGAGATGGCTCCGGCGGCTCCGGCGGCAACTGCCTCTTTCACCTGACCCGGCTCAGAGATGCCGAAGCCCTGCAGCGGTGGCGCAGCATGATATTCGCGCAGCTTCTCGATCAGATGATGCAGCGGCAGGCTGGCGCGATTTTCCGCACCGGTAACGCCGGCGCGTGACAGCAGATAGGTGTAGCCACGGCCGTGCGAGGCGATTTCGCGCAGCAGATCGTCATCCGCGTTGGGCGGACAGATAAAGATCGGCGCAATGTTGTGACGCATCGCCGCCTGGCGGAATGGTGCCGACTCTTCCACCGGCACGTCAGCCACCAGCACCGAGTCAACGCCCACCGCAGCACACTGCGCGTAGAAGTTGTCGATACCTCTGCTGAACACCAGGTTAGCGTACATCAGCAAACCAATCGGTAGCTCGGGGTATTTCTGGCGCACGGTGGCGAGCATTTCAAAACACTGCGCCACGGTGGTGCCGGCGGCAAAGGCACGCAGCGTAGCGCCCTGAATCGTCGGGCCATCGGCCAGCGGATCAGAGAACGGAATGCCCAGCTCCAGCGCATCCGCACCGCCCGCGACCAGCGCATCAATAATCTTCAGCGACAGCGCCGGCGACGGATCGCCAAGGGTGACGAAGGGCACAAATGCGCCTTCCTGTTTCGCGGACAGACGTTGAAACAGCTGATTATAACGCTCCATCAGATCTCTCCCTTAGCTTTCAGAATATCGTGAACGGTAAAGATGTCTTTGTCGCCGCGGCCGGAAAGGTTTACCACCAGCAACTGCTCTTTGTCCGGGTTTTCGCGGATCATCTTCAGCGCATACGCCAGCGCGTGCGATGACTCCAGTGCCGGAATGATGCCTTCGGCACGACACAACGTTTTAAAGGCATCCAGCGCTTCATCATCCGTGATTGACACGTAGTCAGCGCGGCCGGTGCTGTTCAGGTGCGCATGCTGCGGACCGACCGACGGGAAATCGAGACCGGCAGAGATGGAGTAGGACTCTTCGATCTGTCCCTCTTCGGTCTGCATCATCGGCGCCTTCATGCCGAAATAGATGCCGACGCGACCGTGCTTGAGCGGCGCACCGTGCTCACCGGTGTCAATACCGTGACCCGCAGGCTCCACGCCGATCAGGCGCACGCTGCTCTCTTCGATGAAATCCGCAAACATGCCGATGGCGTTAGAACCGCCGCCGACGCACGCCAGTACCGCATCCGGCAGGCGACCCTCTTTTTCAAGAATCTGCGCTTTGGTCTCTTCGCCAATCATGCGCTGGAATTCACGCACAATGGTCGGGAACGGGTGCGGACCTGCGGCAGTGCCGAGCATGTAGTGTGCGGTTTCGTAGCTGCCGGACCAGTCGCGCAGCGCCTCGTTACAGGCATCTTTCAGCGTGGCCGAGCCGCTGTGTACCGGAATCACCTCTGCGCCCATCAGCCGCATACGGAACACGTTGGGTGACTGGCGCTCAACGTCTTTCGCGCCCATGTAAATACGGCATTTCATGCCGAGCAGGGCACACGCCAGTGCCGACGCCACGCCGTGCTGACCGGCGCCGGTTTCCGCGATGATCTCGTTTTTGCCCATGCGTTTTGCCAGCAGCGCCTGGCCCAGCACCTGGTTAGTTTTGTGTGCGCCGCCGTGCAGCAGGTCTTCGCGCTTCAGGTACAGGCGGGTTTTGCTGCCTTTGGTCAGGTTGCTGCACAGCGTCAGGGCCGTCGGGCGACCGGCGTAGTTTTTCAGCAGGTCAGTGAATTCAGCCTGAAACGCCGGATCGCGCTGTGCTTCAACAAAGGCCGTTTCCAGCTGACGCAGTGCTGGCATCAAAATCTGCGGCACATACTGGCCGCCAAATTCGCCAAAGTAGGGATTAAGTAATGTCGTCATCGTGTCCTCTTCCTTATCCGGCCCGCCCGCAGGCGGGCAGACGCAATTAATAGGCGCGCAGCGTGCGGAATACCGCCGCGACTTTGCTGGCATCTTTGATGCCCGGCGCGGATTCCACGCCGGAGTTGAAGTCGAGGCCGGCACAGCCGAGCTGAGCGGCTTCGACGCAGTTATCGGCGCTCAGGCCTCCGGCCAGCAGCACATCAGCCAGCTCTTCACCCTGCAGCAGCGACCAGTCAAAGCGCTGACCGCTGCCACCCTGGCCATTATCCAGCACGTAGCGATCAACGTGCGGCCAGTCGCGTGGCGGCAACCGATCTTGAATGCTCAGCGCCTTCCAGATGCGCACGCTGGCTGGCAGCGCCTGGCGAAGTTCCGCAACGTAGGCTTTGTCTTCGTCGCCGTGCAGCTGGACGGCCGCAAGCGATAAACGTGTGGCTAACGTGACAACGTCACCGATAGGCTGATTGCGGAACACGCCGACATACTTCAGCGGCGCAGCGGCGATCACCACCTGCGCCTGCGCCTCGTTAACCTGGCGCGGCGAACCGGCGGCAAAGATCACGCCGCCATACAGCGCGCCAGCCTGATGCGCGGCCTGCGCATCTTCCGGGCGGGTCAGGCCGCACACCTTGTTATCGCCCAGCAGCACGCGGCGTACACCGGCGTCGAGGTCGTGCTCTTCCATCAGCGCCGAGCCAATTAAAAAGCCGTTAGCAAAATGGCTCAGCTCGCGCACCTGGGCGTAATTATGGATGCCGGACTCGCTGATTACGGTGACGCCATGGCTGAGACGCGGGGCCAGCTGACGCGTGCGATTCAGGTCAATCGACAAATCACGCAGATCGCGGTTGTTGATGCCGACCACTTTAGCTTCCAGCGCAATAGCGCGCTCCAGCTCTTCTTCGTTACTGACTTCGGTCAGCACGCCCATTTTCAGACTGTGCGCCACCGCAGCCAGCTGACGGTACTGCTCATCATCCAGTACGGACAGCATCAGCAGAATGGCATCGGCCTGATAATGGCGCGCCAGGTAAATCTGGTAGGGATCAATAATAAAGTCTTTGCACAGCACCGGCTGCGTGATGGCGGCGCTGACCACCGGCAGGAAATCAAAGCTGCCCTGGAAATATTTCTCATCGGTCAGCACTGACACCGCAGTGGCGTAATGGCGGTAGATCCCGGCGATAGTCGCGGGATCAAAATCGGCGCGAATCAGCCCTTTCGACGGGGAGGCTTTTTTACACTCCAGAATGAAGACGGTGCGCGTGCCACGGAGCGCTTCGTAAAAATGACGCTCCGCCGGCTGCAGATCGTTCTGGAAGGAGGCCAGCGGCTGCTGCGATTTCCGTGCTTCAACCCATAGGGCTTTATCCTGCACAATTTTCTCTAATACGGTGCCCTTGATACTCATTTCATCCTCTCGCTGCCAGTGCCACAACGCGCTCGTACGCCTGACCGCTGCGAATGGCAGCCATGGCGCGCTCAGCGTTATCGCGCAAATCTTCATTTCCGAATACTTTCAGCAACATTGCGACATTTACCGCAACGGCCTGCTCGTGGGCGGGCTGGCCTTTACCCTGGAGCAAACGCGTCAGAATGTCACGGTTTTCTTCCGGTGTGCCGCCGGCCAGTGCCTCTTTCGGCTGGAAGCTGAAGCCAAAGTCTTCCGGCGTCAACTGGTAACTGGTGATCTCGCCGTCACGCAGCTCAGCGACCTGGGTCGCACTGTGCAGCGCCACTTCATCCATGCCGCCACCGTGCACCACGGCAGCACGCTGGTAGCCCAGCACTTTCAGCGTCTGGGCAATGGGCAGCACCAGTTCCGGACTGTAGACGCCAATCACCGCCAGCGGTGGGCGCGCCGGGTTGATCAGCGGACCAAGTACGTTAAACAGCGTGCGGGTTTTCAGCTGCTGGCGCACCGGCATCGCGTGGCGGAAACCGCTGTGATACTGCGGCGCAAACAGGAAGCAGACGTTGAGATCGTCCAGCGCCTGCCGTGCCTGCTGCGCCGGCATGTCGAGATTGATACCGAAAGCGGCCAGCAGATCGGAAGATCCGGATTTGCTGGAGACGCTGCGGTTGCCGTGCTTGGCCACTTTCAGCCCGCAGGTGGCGGCGACAAAGGCGCTGGCCGTTGAAATATTAATGCTGTTGCTGCCATCACCGCCGGTGCCAACGATATCGGCAAAGGTATAGTCCGGACGCGGGAAAGGTCTGGCATCGGCCAGCAGCGCGGAGGCGGCACCGGCGATCTCTTCCGGGCGCTCGCCACGCACTTTCATGGCGATCAGCGCCGCTGCCAGCTGCGTCGGCTCCAGCTGTCCGGTAATAATCGCGCTGAACAGCTGGTGGCTCTCGGCCTGGCTCAGCGTTTGCGCCTGATACAGTTTTTCCAGAATAGTTTGCATCATCATCTCCCTGTTATTTCGCCAGCGCCCAGGCCAGTGTTTGCTCCAGCAGACGTGCGCCCTGCGTGGTGAGAATCGACTCAGGATGGAACTGGAAGCCGCACACGCGGTCCGTTTCGTGACGCACCGCCATCACCATGCCGTTGTAGCTGGCGTTAACCGTCAGTTCCGCCGGCGTATTGCTGCCCACCAGCGAGTGGTAACGCGCCACCGGCAGCGGGTTGCTGAGGCCGGTAAACATTGCCTCGCCATCATGGGTAATGGCGGAGGCTTTACCATGCAGAATTTCGCCCGCCTGGCCGACGTGCCCGCCGTAAGCTTCGACGATGGCCTGATGGCCGAGACAGATACCAATGATCGGCAGCTGACCGCGCAGCGCCTGTAACAGCTGCGGCATGCAGCCGGCATCTTTCGGTGCGCCAGGGCCGGGTGAGAGCATCAGCACCGGGTTTTCCATCTGCTGCAGGCGGTCGATCAGCACTTCTGCCGGGACGTTGTTGCGGTAAATCACCACGTTGTGGCCAAAGGTACGCAGCTGATCAACGAGGTTGTAGGTAAAGGAGTCGATATTATCGAGCAGCAGGATATCGGCCATCAGAAAATCTCCTTGCAGTGATGGGCAGTAGCGATGGCGCGCAATACCGCGCGGGCTTTGTTGCGGCTCTCATCCGCTTCAGCCTGAGGCTGAGAATCCAGCACCACGCCGGCACCGGCCTGCACAGTGGCGACGCCACCTTCCACCCAGGCGGAGCGGATGACGATGCAGGTATCAAGGTCGCCGCTGGCGGTAAAGTAGCCGACCGCGCCGCCGTAGCTGCCGCGCCGCGTGCCTTCTTTTTCCGCAATCAGCTGCATCGCACGCACTTTCGGTGCACCACTCAGCGTGCCCATGTTCATGCAGGCGCGATAGGCGTGCAGCACATCAAGATCGTTGCGCAGCGTGCCAACCACGCGGGACACCAGATGCATCACAAACGAGTAGCGGTCCACTTTGGTTAAATCCGCCACGTAACGGCTGCCGGGCACACAGATACGCGCCAGGTCGTTGCGCGCCAGATCCACCAGCATCAGGTGCTCAGCCAGCTCTTTATGATCGGTGCGCATTTCCAGTTCAATACGGCTGTCCAGGTCGCGATCCAGCGAGCCATCCGCATGGCGACCGCGCGGACGCGTACCGGCAATCGGGTAGATTTCGATCTGGCGTGAGCTGGCGTCATACTTCAGCGAGCTCTCCGGCGAAGCGCCGAACAGCGCAAAATCCTGATCCTGCATAAAGAACATATACGGGCTGGGGTTGCTGTTTTTCAGCGTATCGTAAGCCGCCAGCGGTGACGGGCACGGCAGTGAGAAGCGGCGCGATGGTACCACCTGGAAAATTTCACCGATGCGAATGGCCTGCTGCAGTTCGCTTACCACGTTGCAGTAAGCTTCATCGCTCTGGCTGGTGCTCAGCGTCATCTGCTCGACGCGCTGCACCGGCAGCGCTGGCGCTGGCTGCGTCATCTGACCGTGCAGCTGTTCGATACGGCTCTGCAGACGCTGAAACTCGCTGGTGGACGGCGCAAACAGGCTGGCCTGCAGACGGGCGCTGCGCTGCTGGTGATCGATCACCAGTAACGTTTCGGCGAGGTAGAAACAGTAATCCGGGCAGCTTTGGTCATTGCGCAGCGGCGGCAGATCTTCAAATCCCGCCACCAGATCGTAGGCAAACAGGCCGCCCAGCAGCATGGCTTCACGTTCTTCGGCCGGGCTGTTAACCAGATGCGGAATCAGACGCAGCGCATCAAACACCGACAGCGCTTTCAGGCGGGAGTCTTCATCGTGCAGACCCTCAACCGGCGTGAAATGCAGCTCACGTCCGTCCGGGCGCACGGCGATGCGCACCTCGGGGGGCAGTGCTTCGTCCAGCAGCGGCAGCAGCGCGCGGCCGTTTTCCGACAGCGCCTGCAGGGTAACAACATTGCCCAGGGCGCTGATGCGCAGCGCGCTGTCGACAATCAGCAGGCTTTTCAGGTTCTGCTTGCTGTCGATATCGGCAGATTCAAGCAGCAGAGTTGCCGGACGTGCGCCGCATAATTGATGAAACACTGCGGCCGGATCTTCGCGGTAGGGCGCGGTACCGGTAATCAACTTCAATGTAGGTTTCGCATTAGCCATAATGGATTCTCTGAATTTCGCTCAAAAAAAAGCCCGCTCGGTGGCGGGCTCAGGTATCTGCACTGCGGTTACGCAAAATGTGCATGACGACGTCGCCCGTGAAAGGGATCATCGCGCCACCAACCATTAACATGCGTACCGATAAGAGCCATGATTAAATACCCGTTACGTGTGAACTTGTGTACTAGTTAACTGGTTCGGGTGAAAAAAGTCAATACCCTTTTTCAGTTACGGGCAAAATCGTTATCATGCCAGCCGGTTTAATGCAGTCGCTGGAGTGACCTTGTCAGATATCGCCCGTTTTCCACTTTATGATTTACACAGCCATACCCAGGCTTCTGACGGTTTGCTGACGCCGACCGCGCTGGTGCAGCGCGCCGTTGAGATGCACGTCGGCGTGCTGGCGATTACCGATCACGACAGCGTGGCGGGCGTTGCTGAAGCGCAGGCGGCGGTGCAGCAGCTTCAGCTACCGCTACGGGTACTGGCCGGTGTGGAAGCGTCGACGCTGTGGGAAAACCACGAAATTCATATTGTCGGGCTCAACGTTGATACGCAGCATCCGGCGTTAACCGCTTTTCTGGCGCAGCAGCACCAGTGCCGTATGGCACGTGCAGAGTTGATTGCTGAACGGCTGGAGCGCGCGCGCATTCCTGACGCGCTGGCCGGCGCTCAGCGTCTGGCGCAGGGCGGGGTGATCACCCGCGGGCATTTTGCCCGCTATCTGGTAGAGCTGGGCAAAGCCGATAACATGGCGCAGGTATTTAAAAACTATCTGGCGCGCGGCAAAACCGGCTACGTGCCACCACAATGGTGTACAATTAAACAAGCCATTGATGCTATTCATCATTCTGGTGGCGTGGCGGTGCTGGCCCATCCTGCGCGCTACGGACTGTCGGCCAAATGGCTGAAGCGACTGATTGCGCATTTTGCCGCAGAAGGCGGCGATGCGATGGAAGTGGCGCAGTGTCAGCAGGCACCGAATGAACGTACCCAGCTGGCGAGCTATGCGCGCGATAATCAGCTGGCGGCTTCGCAGGGGTCCGATTTTCACCAACCCTGTCCGTGGATTGAACTGGGGCGCAAGCTATGGCTGCCGGGCGGCGTGGAGCCGGTCTGGGAGCGTTTTCCCGCTTTAGCGCCGGTCAGATCGCACGTTGATGGGTGATATGAGGTTTTTATGAGTCAACTTTTTCACATTCATCCGGAAAATCCGCAGCCGCGTCTGGTTAATCAGGCGGTGGATTATCTCAATAAAGGCAGCGTTATTGTCTATCCGACCGATTCCGGCTACGCGCTGGGATGCCGTCTGGAAGAGAAGAATGCCATGGAACGCATCTGCCGCATTCGTCAGCTCGATGGTAACCATAACTTTACCCTGATGTGCCGCGATCTTTCTGAGCTGTCGACCTATTCGCAGGTGGATAACAGCGCGTTTCGCATTCTGAAAAACAATACGCCAGGCAATTACACCTTCATTCTGAAGGCCACTAAAGAAGTGCCGCGTCGCCTGATGAACGATAAACGTAAAACCATCGGCCTGCGCGTCCCGTCAAACCCGGTGGCGCTGGCGCTGCTGGAACGCCTCAATGAGCCGATGATGTCGACCTCACTGATGCTGCCAGGCAATGATTTCACTGAATCCGATCCGGAAGAGATCCAGCACAGCATCGGCAAGCTGGTGGATTTAATTATCGATGGCGGCACGCTGGGCCAGCAGCCAACCACCGTGATCGATCTCACCAGCGATGCGCCCGTCATCGTGCGTGAAGGGGCAGGCGATACCCGCCCGTTCCTGTGATTACGCCGGGCCGGGCGCTGTTTGTGGCGTCTGGCCGATATTGGCTTCCAGCCAGCGTTTGAAATCGCCGTACGGAATGTACAGCGAGACATCTTTTAAGATGACTTTTTTGCTGCGTACGTTAGCAATTTCATGGCTGTAACCCACAATCACTCCGCTGATTGTCTGGTCGGCATTATAGACAGCTCCACCCGACATCCCCTGAACGACACCGGCATCGGAAGCCATTGCCATGCAGGGCTTTTTATTCCAGCGATTATTAATGGCGGTGCGCGCCAGATTAACGCCGCTCGACTCGACCGGCATCGCGGAAATAAAACTGTAGCCATACATTTTAATTGGCTCGCCCACCGCGCTGCTGCGGAATTTCGCCAGCGTATCCGGACTGTTTTTATGATAAATAATCGCGACGTCGCAATAGGGGTGATAAGCCTTCACGCGCTGCACGGCGGTTTTGGCCACGTGCGCGGCAGTCAGACTGTATTCCGGCGTTAACGGAATGGTTGTACCGAGGATGCCCAAACCGAGTACCGTCGGGATGCCGGTCACGCTCATATCCACGTGCTGCAGCGCCGTACGACTGTACTCAGTATGGCCCACGGAACAGCCGCTCAGTGCCAGCGCTGTAAGCGCCGGCCAAAGCAGGGAGGTTCTCATGATGGCGGTCTTCATTTAATGTCCGTCAGCAAAATCCCTGGTGAAGACTTTCGACAGACAAATTAAATTCAATCCGTGAAACGATTAGCGCGCCATTTCCTGAGCGCGCCGGATTATATTATCAGGCCAGCTGTACCATTATTTGTTAATGGCTTGTTGTTTGAAAGCTTATAAAAAGTAATTAAAATTTTTTCTGATACTGCTTAGCCGAATTCAGGATTAAATTTTACACAGTTTTCGCGGCAGAACAATTCATCATATTTAATCTTTATCAAATAAAAACGAAAATACAGACTTAATCCAACCTGCAGCGCCAATCCGCTGTATGGCTGGGGCTGCTGGCTGCAATAAGCTTTACTAACACCACTATTTAGTTCTTTATGCTGATTTTGGTGTTTTGCGCCGATTTTCTGTTTGCACAACTGCAGCCTGGCCGGGAACGCTGCGGGTAACAGACTGGTGAGTCTCTTTAATCTATTGCGGCACTAATCGGCGCAACATTAAATAAATAAACGGTCTCAGGCAAAACGACGTAATTTCAGCGGGTTGCGCAGGCTATCATCACGCTCTTTACGCAAATCAATCAGAAATCTGAATCAATGACCTTGCTGCCCGCTTCAGCCTCCGGATCACAGGCGCTTTATTATCGGCAGAAAAGGAAAAGGTGTTAACGAAACTGTAGCTGGTGTAAAATCTCCGGCCGTCCGCGCTGGCACCTGGCGCGAAGCGGTCACAGATTCTGATACGGGACCTGGTAACGCCGGTATCTTACCTCTTCATTACCACGACGCCTGGGAAGGCGACAACGAGGCAGCTCCATGAGCGAGAAATTACAAAAAGTATTAGCGCGCGCCGGACACGGTTCGCGCCGTGAAATCGAAGCAATGATTTCAGCCGGACGCATCAGCGTCGATGGCAAACTGGCGACGCTGGGCGATCGCATCGAAAATGACAAAACCCTGAAAATCCGTATTGATGGCCATCTGGTATCGATTGCTGAATCGGCCACCGAGGTGTGTCGCGTACTGGCGTATTACAAACCGGAAGGTGAGCTGTGCACGCGCAACGATCCGGAAGGGCGCCCAACGGTATTTGATCGCCTGCCGCGCCTGCGCGGTTCACGCTGGATTGCCGTCGGCCGTCTGGACGTGAACACCTGCGGTCTGATGTTGTTCACCACCGACGGTGAGCTGGCCAACCGCCTGATGCACCCAAGCCGCGAAGTTGAGCGTGAATACGCAGTGCGCGTATTCGGTGAAGTGGATGACGAAAAAGTGCGTCAGCTGAGCAAGGGCGTGCAGCTGGAAGACGGCCCGGCAGCGTTCAAAACCATCAAATTCGCCGGCGGTGAAGGCATTAACCAGTGGTACAACGTCACCCTGACGGAAGGGCGTAACCGTGAGGTGCGTCGTCTGTGGGAAGCGGTTGGCGTGCAGGTAAGCCGTCTGATGCGCGTGCGCTACGGCGATATTCAGCTGCCAAAAGGTCTGCCGCGCGGCGGCTGGATGGAGATGGAACTGCCGGCGGTCAACTACCTGCGTAAGCTGGTGGGACTGCCGGAAGAGACGGTGACCAAAGTGGCGGTCGAGAAAGATCGTCGCCGCACCAAAGCGAACCAAATCCGCCGGGCGGTGAAACGTCATAGCGCGGTAAGCAATAACAGCCCGCGTCGCAACAGTAATAAACGCGGTTCCTGATGCTCCCTGACGCCGCGCCTGCGGCGTCAGTTTTACCAGTCGATTCCCTGCTGTGCCTGAATTCCAGCGTCGAACGCGTGTTTGACCGGACGCATCTCGCTGACGGTATCCGCCAGTTCCAGTAGCGTGCGGTGACAGCCGCGCCCGGTTATGATCACACTTTGCTGCGGCGGACGCTGCTGCAGTGCAGTGACCAGCTCATCCAGATCGAGATAATCCATACTCACCATGTAGGTGATTTCATCCAGTATCACCAGATCCAGCGACGCGTCTTGCAGCATGCGTCTGGCGTGTTGCCACACCTGCTGGCAGGCGGCCGTATCGCTGGCACGGTTTTGCGTCTCCCAGGTAAAGCCGGTGGCCATCACCTGAAACTCCACGCCGTGCTGCGCCAGCAGATTACGTTCACCATTGGGCCATTCGCCCTTAATAAACTGCACGGCAGCCACATTTTTACCGTGGCCGCAGGCACGTAAAGCGGTGCCAAAAGCGGCGGTGGTTTTACCTTTGCCGTTGCCGGTAAACACCATCAGGATGCCGCGCGTTTCGGTGGCGGCGGCGATGCGGGCGTCAACCTGTTCTTTCAGCCGCTGCTGGCGTTGCTGGTGACGATCGCTCATGCGCTGGCCGGTCCCGGTTTGCGCCCCGGTTGTGCATCGTAGCTGATCCCGGTTTTACGGCGGCTGTCATCACCCATCAGATAGAGGTAGAGTGGCATCAGGTCGGCCGGGGTTTTCAGCAGGCTGGCATTCTCCTCCGGGAAGGCGCTGGCACGCATTTTGGTGCGCGTGCCGCCGGGATTGATGCAGTTCACCCGAAGATGGCGGTTTTTATACTCATCGGCCAGCACCTGCATCATGCCTTCGGTGGCGAATTTCGACACGGCATACGCGCCCCAGCCTGCGCGGCCGGTGCGGCCCACGCTGGAGGTGGTGAACACCAGCGAACCGGCGTCGGATTTTAGCAGCAGCGGCAGCAGCGCCTGCGTTAAATAGAAGGTGGCGTCGAGGTTGATTTGCATCACCTGCTGCCAGACCGCCGGATCGAGTTCCGCCAGCGGCACGATCTCACCGAGAATGCCAGCGTTATGCAGCACGCCATCCAGCCGCGGCACCAGCGCGGCAACCTGTTGTGCCAGCTGCTGGCAGCTTTCCGGTGTGGCGTGCGCCAGATCCAGCAGCAGCGTAGCCGCGGGCTGTTTATTGAGCTGATTAATCGCCTCAGCGGTTTGCTGCAGCGTGGTGGCATTGCGGCCGAGCAGAATCACGCGCGCACCGTAGCGCGCATAGGTCAGGGCGGCTTCACGGCCGATGCCGTCGGAAGCACCGGTCACGAGAATGATGCGATTGTCCAGCAGGTCGCTTTTCGGTTGATAATGCACAGCGATGTCCTTTGCAGGTCAGAGGGTTTTTTGGCTTTATGCCTCAATTTGGCGCAAGGTGCAATCGCCGCAACGCGCATTCTGTGCCGCCTGCCGGCATTTCAGGCGACGAACGGCATCAAAGCGGGTAAACTCAGGGTTTGACTGTAATTCACTGTTTAATAAGGCGGCAGAATGGATTTACTCTCCAGCTATGGATTATTTCTGGCCAAGGCCGTCACCGTCGTGGTGGCGATCGCAGCTATTGTACTGATTGTGCTAAATGCCGCGCTGCGTAAACGTCACAGCGGCGGTCAGCTGCGCTTAACCCATCTCGACGAAGCCTATCGTGAGATGAAAGAGGACCTGCAGCTGGCGAAGATGAAGCCGCAGGCGCAAAAAGTGTGGCTGAAGCAGCATAAGAAAGAAGAGAAACAGAAAGCCAAAGCCGAAAAGCGCAATGCCAAAGCCGGTGTAACTGAAGCGGCGAAGCCGACTCTCTATGTGCTGGAGTTCAAAGGCAGTATGGACGCCGGCGAAGTCAGCTCGCTGCGCGAAGAGATCTCCGCGGTGCTGGCGGTGGCACAGCCGGGTGATGAAGTGCTGCTGCGGCTGGAAAGCCCCGGTGGCGTGGTGCACGGTTATGGCCTGGCCGCGTCGCAGTTACAACGTCTGCGTGATGCGGGGCTGCAACTGACGGCGGTGGTGGATAAAGTTGCCGCCAGCGGTGGATACATGATGGCCTGCGTTGCGGATCGCATCGTGGCGGCGCCGTTCTCCATCATTGGTTCCATCGGCGTGGTGGCGCAAATCCCCAACTTTAACCGGCTGCTGAAGCGTAACGACATTGATGTGGAGCTGCACACTGCCGGCCAGTACAAACGTACGCTGACGCTGTTTGGTGAGAATACCGAGGAAGGGCGGGAGAAGTTTCAGGAAGACCTGAATGAAACCCATCAGCTGTTTAAAGATTTTGTGCATCAGATGCGTCCGGCGCTGGATCTGGACAAAGTGGCGACGGGCGAACACTGGTATGGCCGTCAGGCGCTGGATCTGGGGCTGATTGATGAGATTGGTACCAGCGATGCGCTGATCATTGCGCGCATGGACCGTTTTAGCGTGCTGGGCGTGCACTTCGCGCGCAAGAAAAAAATGATTGATCGCGTGACCCACAGTGCCAGCGTGGCAGCCGAGCGGCTGATTCTGAAAATCTGGCAGCGCGGTGATAAACCGCTGTTGTGAACCAACCCGGCGCAGGCCGGGTTTTTTTATGCCAGGTGATACTGCGCGGAGAGCACCACGGCAAGGTGCTTAAACACGTTAAACACCGCCGTGGTTTTGGCGGTCGGCAACCCTTCATCGTCGAGGAACCACGGGCCGCGAAACACCAGAACCTCGCCCTGCTGAATCACCTCAGTGGCTTCCATCCCGGCAAAATATTCATCGTGCTGCTGAAGGAGCTGATTAGCGATTTCCAGTAGCGCCTGGTGTGAAATGGATTCCGTTTCTGCTGACATTTTTCACCTCTTTTTTGACAGCGAATTTTCTCCTTCTATATTACTTGCCTGTCGGTGCGTTCAGCAAATCAGCGTTCGGTCAGAAAACTGGCGAGAAATTAAACAGAATGCTAATTAAGTTGCGTAACAGATTTTATCAGGTAGAGTGTGGGCGATTCAGCTTTCAGGGAGATCACACCAGGATGTGTGATACCGTCAGACGGAAAACTCGCTCTTAATCATCAAGTTGCAAATGCCGATGCAATCTGACCAGAGATTGTCCCCGCTGGCTTGAAAAGCAAAAAGTCAGCAGCAATATTGAACCCATTGGGTTTTGGGGCTGCCAATCCTCTCCCGTTTATCAGGACGTTTCAATTAGGTAAAGGTACATATGGGTAAAGCACTCGTCATCGTTGAGTCCCCGGCAAAGGCCAAAACAATCAATAAATACCTCGGTAATGACTACGTGGTGAAATCCAGCGTCGGTCATATCCGTGATTTGCCGACCAGTGGTTCAACGGCCCGTAAAAGTGCCGACGGGGAAAAGGCGAAAACCGGCAAGAAAGTAAAGAAAGATGAAAAGGCCGCGCTGGTTAATCGCATGGGCGTTGACCCGTGGCACGGCTGGGAAGCGGACTATCAGATTCTGCCCGGCAAGGAAAAAGTCGTCTCCGAACTGAAGAACCTGGCTGCCGATGCCGACCACATCTATCTCGCAACCGACCTTGACCGCGAAGGGGAAGCCATTGCCTGGCACCTGCGGGAAGTGATCGGCGGCGATGACAAACGCTTCAGCCGCGTGGTGTTTAACGAAATCACCAAAAATGCGATTCGTCAGGCGTTCGAGAAGCCGGGCGAACTGAATATTGAGCGCGTCAATGCGCAGCAGGCGCGTCGTTTTATGGACCGCGTGGTGGGCTATATGGTCTCGCCGCTGCTGTGGAAAAAAATTGCCCGTGGCCTGTCAGCCGGACGCGTGCAGTCGGTTGCTGTGCGTCTGGTGGTGGAGCGCGAGCGCGAAATCAAAGCCTTCGTACCGGAAGAGTACTGGGAAATTGACGCCGATCTGTCGACGCCGAAAGGCGATGCGCTGGCGGTCAGGGTGACGCATCAGGGCGACAAAGCGTTCCGCCCGGTGAACCGCGAGCAAACCGAAGCGGCCGTGGCCATCCTGGAAAAGGCGCGTTACGCCGTTCTGGATCGTGAAGACAAGCCGACCAGCAGCAAACCGTCGGCGCCGTTTATTACCTCGACGCTGCAGCAGGCGGCGAGCACCCGCCTTGGTTTTGGCGTGAAGAAAACCATGATGATGGCGCAGCGTCTGTATGAAGCCGGTCACATCACCTATATGCGTACCGATTCCACCAACCTGAGTCAGGATGCGGTGGCGATGGCGCGTGGCTACGTGGAGAAAAAATTCGGTAAGAACTACCTGCCGGATGCGCCCAACACCTACGCCAGCAAAGAGAATTCACAGGAAGCGCACGAAGCGATTCGTCCTTCTGATGTCAACGTTGCCGCCGAGCAGCTGAAGGATATGGAAGCGGATGCGCAGAAGCTGTATCAGCTGATCTGGCGCCAGTTCGTGGCCTGCCAGATGGTGCCCGCGCAATATGATTCCACCACGCTGACCGTCGGCGCGGCAGATTTCAAACTGAAAGCGAAAGGGCGTACACTGCGTTTCGACGGCTGGACCAAAGTGATGCCGGCGCTGCGTAAAAATGATGAAGATTTGACGCTGCCGCCGGTGAACGTGGGCGACACGCTGGATCTGAAATCCCTGCTGCCGGGCCAGCACTTTACCAAGCCGCCGGCGCGCTTCAGCGAAGCTTCGCTGGTGCGCGAGCTGGAGAAGCGTGGCATTGGCCGCCCGTCTACCTATGCCTCGATCATTTCCACCATCCAGGATCGCGGTTACGTGCGGGTGGAAAACCGCCGTTTCTACGCCGAGAAGATGGGGGAGATTGTTACCGATCGTCTGGAAGAGAACTTCCGTGAGCTGATGAATTATGATTTCACCGCGCACATGGAAGACAGTCTCGACCAGGTCGCGAATAACGAAGCGCAATGGAAAGCGGTGCTGGATTCATTCTTCAGTGATTTCAGCCAGCAGCTGGAGCAGGCGGAGAAAGATCCGGAAGAGGGCGGCATGCAGCCGAACCAGATGGTGCTGACCTCCATCGATTGCCCAACCTGCGGACGTAAAATGGGGATTCGCACCGCCAGTACCGGCGTGTTCCTGGGCTGTTCCGGTTATGCACTGCCGCCGAAAGAGCGCTGCAAGCAGACCATTAACCTGATCCCGGAAAACGAAGTGCTTAATGTGCTGGAAGGCGATGATGCCGAAACCAACGCGCTGCGCGCCCGTCGTCGCTGCCAGAAGTGCGGCACCGCGATGGACAGCTACCTGATCGACAACGGCCGTAAACTGCACGTCTGTGGTAATAACCCGGAGTGTGACGGTTATGAAATCGAGCAGGGTGAATTCCGTATTAAAGGTTATGACGGTCCGATTGTTGAGTGCGAAAAATGTGGCTCTGAAATGCACCTGAAGATGGGGCGTTTTGGTAAGTACATGGCCTGTACCAACGACGAGTGTAAAAATACCCGTAAGATTCTGCGTAACGGCGAAGTCGCGCCGCCGAAAGAAGATCCGGTACCGCTGCCGGAGCTGCCGTGCGAGAAATCGGATGCGTATTTTGTGCTGCGTGACGGAGCTGCGGGCGTGTTCCTGGCCGCTAACACCTTCCCGAAATCGCGTGAAACCCGTGCGCCGCTGGTGGAAGAGCTGCAGCGCTTTGCTGACCGTCTGCCGGAGAAACTGAAATATCTGGCCGAAGCGCCGGCAGTGGATCCGGAAGGCAATAAAACGCTGGTGCGTTTTAGCCGTAAGACTAAACAGCAGTATGTTGCCTCAGAAAAAGAGGGCAAAGCGACCGGCTGGTCAGTTTTCTATATCGACGGTAAGTGGCAGGAAGCGAAGAAGTAATCCCCCTGGAGGCCAGCGTTCGCTGGCCTTTTTCCCATCCTTATAGCTAATCGTTCTACATTCTTACGTTAACTGATATAGTAGTTATAGCTTATTGCATTTTGCTGACTCGCTTTCCCTCATTATTACGCCATCAGGGCGGATACACGCCTGCAGGGAATGCACCTCTGTCGCTATCGGGAAGATATAACTATGAAATTGCAGCAGTTGCGTTACATCGTTGAAGTCGTTAACCACAACCTCAATGTCTCCTCCACGGCAGAGGGGCTGTATACCTCGCAACCGGGCATCAGTAAGCAGGTGCGCATGCTGGAAGATGAGCTGGGCGTGCAGATTTTTGCCCGCAGCGGCAAACATCTGACGCAGGTGACGCCAGCGGGTGAAGAGATTATCCGTATTGCCCGCGAAGTTTTGTCCAAAGTGGATGCGATCAAATCGGTCGCCGGTGAACACACCTGGCCAGATAAAGGATCGCTGTACGTGGCCACGACCCACACTCAGGCGCGTTATGCACTGCCTGGCGTAATCAAAGGCTTTATCGAACGCTATCCGCGCGTTTCCCTGCATATGCATCAGGGCTCGCCCACACAAATTGCTGAGGCGGTCTCCAAAGGCAATGCCGATTTCGCCATTGCCACCGAAGCGCTGCATCTGTACGACGACTTAATTATGCTGCCGTGCTATCACTGGAACCGTGCCATTGTGGTCACGCCGGATCATCCGCTGGCGGGGAAATCCAATGTGTCGATTGAGGAGCTGGCTGATTTCCCGCTGGTGACTTACACCTTTGGTTTTACCGGCCGCTCAGAACTGGATACTGCGTTTAACCGTGCCGGTTTAACGCCGCGTATTGTTTTTACCGCAACCGATGCCGACGTGATCAAAACCTATGTGCGTTTAGGCCTGGGGGTTGGGGTGATTGCCAGCATGGCGGTGGACCCGGTTTCCGATCCGGATCTGGTGCGCATTGAAGCTTCAGAAATCTTTACCAATAGCACCACCAAGATTGGTTTCCGGCGCAGCACCTTCCTGCGCAGCTATATGTATGATTTCATTCAGCGCTTCGCACCGCATCTGACGCGAGACGTGGTGGACGCCGCTGTGGCGCTGCGCTCAAACGAAGATATCGAAGCGATGTTCCGCGATATCAAGCTTCCTTTCAGGTAATCACCTAACTCATTATTTTTGCGGGATGTCCAGCGACTTCCCGCACACCTCCCGCCGCTTAGCACCAGCAGAACCTCAAAAAATTCCATTATTTTTTTGTAAATGAAACATGCGTCACATGTTTTTTCATTGTTATTTATTAAATGCGAATCAGTACACAATTTTTACTTTGCCGCTTTGCGGACTGCCAGGAATATTCCCATACTCCAGTTAAGAGCTGATGAGAAAGGGCTTTTTAACTGGCTCGTTAAATTAAACTCAAATTTAGAGTGGATCTAATTTTGGTTTAAGCCAAATTTACAATGTAACTATTAAATTAATAGTTTGCAGCGTGCTTAAATTTATCTCATCAGTTTTGGCGGTTTTGATAAATAGCGTTAATCGTTGTGCTCAATAAAAATAACTGGATTTTTGGACTTAACAAGTTTAGGATTCGTCCTAAATCTTCATCGTTGTTATCAATCGTTTTATTGAGAGTGATTATCAAAAACTATGACTACGAGATTAACTGTACAACCGGACTTCCGGGCTAAAAGCACCAAGGTAGAGCGTTCAGGTAACATCCGTCGCAAAGCCTGGTTGACTGTCTTCGCTGCTTCAGCACTGTTCTGGGTAGTGGTGGCGTTAATGATTTGGCGTATGTGGGGTTAAGCCATGTGGGCAAATACACTCAGTCGTAAATATCCGGTCGCTGCGCGTCAGCCTAAAGCACCGGTGTGCAAAGCCAAAGAAGCGCCTGCTGAACCGCAAGTGGCAATCCCGGCTTCCTGGGAACTGAGTGAACAGCAGCGCAGCTTTATTGAATCATTCATGGATCCGAAGTCTAAATAACGCAGTCTGCGTCCAATTCTTATTAAGACATACTGTCGCGCATTTTTACCGGACTCTCCGGTGGGCACGTTAAAAGCCCGTCCTTTAACACTCAGCATCTAAAAAAACGGTGTCATCAGTACAACGCTGAAGACGATGGCTTTTTGTTGCCCGCGATCCGGGAGGAGTGACAGATGAATACCACAACTTTTTCATGGCTCAGCGTTTATGCCTTCTCAATGGCCTTTTGGGCTGCGGCCGTCTGGGCCGTCCTGTAATTCGCTAATCCTGCCAGTTAACGCTTTCTGAATGCCCTGACATTAGTCAGGGCATTTTTCGTTGCGGTTTTGTGTGTCAATTCGTGTTGTTATCAAAACGTTAACGAAAATGTGGTCTATCTTTAAGCTAAACCTTGCACTCTCTGAGGTTTAGCAGAAGAGCCCATAAAAGGAGGAGTTATGTCGTTAACGTTACGTGAGCAGAGTCAGGATGCGCTGGAAGTAGGGGCAAAAAAATATCATTACTACAGCTTGCCGAAAGCCGCTCAGCAGGTCGGTGACATCGATCGCTTACCAAAATCCCTCAAGGTTCTGCTGGAAAACCTGCTGCGCTGGCAGGATGAAGATTCCGTAACGGCAGCAGATATTCAGGCGCTGGTGGCGTGGCAGCAAACTGCACATGCCGATCGCGAAATTGCTTATCGTCCGGCGCGCGTATTAATGCAGGATTTCACCGGTGTACCGGCCGTGGTTGACCTTGCGGCGATGCGTGAAGCCGTTAAGCGGCTGGGCGGTGATGTGGCGAAAGTTAACCCGCTGTCACCGGTCGATCTGGTGATTGACCACTCGGTCACGGTCGACCATTTTGGCGATGACGATGCATTTGAAGAAAACGTGCGCCTGGAGATGGAACGCAACCACGAACGCTATGTTTTCCTGCGCTGGGGGCAAAAAGCCTTTAACCGTTTCCGCGTCGTGCCGCCGGGCACCGGTATCTGTCATCAGGTCAATCTGGAGTACCTCGGTAAAGCCATCTGGCATGAAACGCTGGACGGCAAAGAAGTAGCTTATCCGGATACGCTGGTCGGTACCGATTCCCATACCACCATGATTAACGCCCTGGGCGTGCTTGGCTGGGGCGTGGGCGGCATTGAAGCTGAGGCCGCCATGCTGGGCCAGCCGGTTTCAATGCTGATTCCCGATGTGGTGGGTTTCAAGCTGACCGGCAAACTGCGTCCCGGTATCACCGCCACCGACCTGGTATTAACCGTGACGCAGATGCTGCGCAAGCACGGAGTGGTCGGTAAGTTTGTCGAATTCTACGGTGATGGACTGGCCGATCTGCCGCTGGCGGATCGCGCAACCATCGCCAACATGGCGCCGGAATATGGTGCAACCTGCGGTTTCTTCCCGATTGATGAAGTAACGCTCAGCTACATGACGCTCACCGGGCGCGATGCGCAGCAGGTTGAGCTGGTGGAAGCCTATGCAAAACAGCAGGGGCTGTGGCGTAAACCGGGCGATGAGCCCATCTTCACCAGCACGCTGGCGCTGGATATGGCCGAGGTCGAATCCAGCCTGGCCGGTCCGAAACGTCCGCAGGACCGCGTATCACTTGGTGATGTGCCGGCGGCGTTTGATGCCAGCAACGAGCTGGAAGTGAATCACGCGCAGAAGCCGCACAAAACCGTCAGCTATCGGGACAGCGAAACCGGCGACTCAATTCAGCTGGATGATGGTGCCGTGGTGATCTCCGCGATTACGTCCTGTACCAACACCTCGAACCCCAGCGTCTTAATGGCGGCTGGCCTGCTGGCGAAAAAAGCCGTCGAGCGCGGACTAATGCGTAAACCCTGGGTAAAAGCCTCGCTGGCACCAGGATCAAAAGTGGTGTCGGATTATCTCGCCGTGGCGCAGCTGACACCGTACCTCGATGAGCTGGGCTTTAACCTCGTGGGTTACGGCTGTACCACCTGTATCGGTAACTCCGGCCCGCTGCCGGATGAGATCGAAAGCGCCATCAAAGAGGGCGATCTGACGGTGGGTGCCGTATTGTCCGGCAACCGTAACTTTGAAGGGCGCATCCATCCGCTGGTGAAAACCAACTGGCTGGCGTCTCCGCCGCTGGTGGTGGCGTATGCGCTGGCGGGTAACATGAAGATCAACCTGCAGACTGATCCGATCGGTCAGGATCAGCAGGGCAATGATGTCTATCTGCAGGACATCTGGCCATCGCCGGAAGAGATTGCCGCATCGGTGCAGAAAGTCACCAGCGACATGTTCCATAAAGAGTATGCCGAGGTGTTCGACGGTACGCCCGAGTGGCAGCAGATCAAAGTCAGCGAAGCCGCCACCTACGACTGGGATGAAGGCTCCACCTATATCCGGCTGTCCCCGTTCTTTGACGATATGGAAAAAACGCCGCAGCCGGTGCAGGACATCAGTGGCGCGCGCATCCTGGCGATGCTCGGTGATTCGGTGACGACCGACCATATCTCCCCGGCTGGCAGCATTAAAGCGGAGAGTCCGGCGGGGCGTTATCTGCTTGCGCACGGCGTTGAGCGTAACGACTTCAACTCGTATGGTTCACGACGCGGCAACCACGAAGTCATGATGCGCGGTACGTTTGCCAACATCCGTATTCGCAACGAAATGGTGCCCGGCGTCGAGGGCGGTTATACCCGGCACTATCCGAGCCAGGAACAGCTGGCCATCTACGATGCGGCGATGAAGTATCAGGAGGAGGGCGTGCCGCTGGCAGTGATCGCCGGGAAAGAGTACGGCTCCGGCTCCAGCCGCGACTGGGCGGCGAAAGGTCCGCGCCTCCAGGGCGTGCGCGTGGTGATTGCCGAATCGTTCGAGCGTATTCACCGCTCTAACCTGATCGGCATGGGCATTTTACCGCTGGAGTTCCCGACGGGCGTAACGCGTAAGACGCTGCAGCTGACCGGGGAAGAGCGTATCGACGTGGCAAATCTGGCGCAGCTGCAGCCCGGCTGCGGCGTCCCGGTGACGCTGACGCGGGCTGACGGCAGTCAGCAGACGCTGGAAACCCGCTGTCGTATCGATACCGGTAATGAGCTGACCTATTACCAGAACGACGGCATCCTGCATTATGTGATACGCAATATGCTCAACTAAAAAACAAAGCCGGGCATGCCCGGCTTTATTTATTGACGCAGAAAGTGCATGACGCGAGAGCGCACCGCCGCGTTACGATTTTGGCAGCAGATGTCCCATCTTTTCGGCTTTCGTATCGAGATAGTGCGCATTTTTTGGGTTACGGCCAACGATCAGCGGCACGCGCTCAACGATATTGATACCCGCTTCTGACAGTATCTCCACTTTGCGCGGATTGTTGGTCAGCAAACGCACTTCATTGATGCCCAGCAGTTTAAACATGTCGGCGCACAGGGTGAAGTCACGCTCATCGGCGGCAAAGCCCAGCTGATGGTTCGCTTCCACCGTGTCGTAGCCTTTGTCCTGCAACGCATAGGCGCGAATTTTGTTCAGCAGCCCGATATTGCGGCCTTCCTGACGATGGTACAGCAGCACGCCGCGTCCTTCTTCCGCAATGGCGGTCAGCGCGGCTTCCAGCTGGAAGCCACAGTCGCAGCGCAGGCTGAACAGCGCATCGCCGGTAAGACATTCGGAGTGGACGCGCGCCAGCACCGGATTGTGATCGCTAATATCACCATAAACCAGCGCGACGTGGTCGTGGCCGGTTGCCAGTTCTTCAAAACCAACCATCAGGAAATCTCCCCATGGCGTGGGCAGTTTGGCTTCTGCTACCCGTTTCAGCTGCATGTGACTCTCCAGAACCTTCAGAGGATGCGCTATCATCATGATAACGCACGGGCCCGACTGGCCCGACGAAACTGCCGATATTGTGCCACAACCTGAACCAGGGCCGCTAATCAGTCAGAGTGATTGTAGTGATAAAGCACAATTATCTAAGCCGCAACGGGTATGTTATTCTTTTTTCAACTAAAGTTATGCAATACGCCTGTCAGGTCGGGAAACAATAAAGGGACAAGATGTTAAAAATTGTGCAACGCACCACGCTGGGCGCGTTTTTATTACTGCTGATGCCGCTGGGCGTATGGCTTTCCGGCTGGCAGTGGCAACCGGGGGAGAGCGGGCATCTGTTGCGCGTGCTGTTCTGGATCACCGAAACCGTCACCAGTCCGTGGGGCACGCTGACCAGCCTGATTCTGAGCGGCTGGGTATTGTGGTGCCTGCGCTTTCGCCTCCGGCCGGCCATTCTGTTGTTGATTATCATGAACGGCGCGATTCTTGCCGGTCAGTCGACCAAAACCTTTATCAAAGAGCAGGTGCAGGAGCCGCGGCCGTATGTGGTCTGGCTTGAGCACAGCCACGGCGTCAACGAACAGCAGTTTTATCAGCTGAAACGGCAGCAGCGCGGCGAAATGGTGTCCGCCTTGCTCGCCAATGACACAAAGCTGCCCGCCTGGTTAAAAAATCACTGGGCGTTTGAGACGGGCTTTGCTTTTCCGTCTGGCCACACCATGTTTGCCGCCAGCTGGGCGCTGCTGGTGATTGGCCTGTTATGGCCGCGCCGGCATGTTGTCACGGTGGTGGTGCTGTTTGTCTGGGCTACGCTGGTCATGGGCAGCCGGCTGGTACTGGGCATGCACTGGCCGCGCGATCTGGTGGTCGCGACGCTAATCTCGTGGCTGCTGGTGACGCTGGCAACCTGGCTGGCGCAGCGCTTTTGTGGCCCGCTCAGCGTGCCGCCGGAAGAGCAGCGTGAGATTGCCGGGCGCGATGACGGATTGTAATTTCTCCCTTTGCCCCCATATGATTGATTGTACTTGCAGAAAGGGCACTAACTGCTGCGCGGATAAGCAGCAACGGCGGCACTTTTTTGGCATACTCTACCGGATAACCTCACGACAGGACGCATTGTGAAATATTTGCTGATTTTTCTCGTGGTTTTGGTCATTTTCATCATCTCCGTCACGCTCGGAGCGCATAATGACCAGATTGTCACCTTCAACTATCTGCTGGCGCAGGGCGAATTCCGCATTTCAACCTTGCTGGCCTGCCTGTTTGGTGCCGGATTTTTGCTGGGCTGGGCGATCTGTGGCCTGTTCTGGCTGCGCATTCGTGTTTCGCTGGCGCATGCACAGCGCAAACTGAAACGTATGCAGGCGCAAAATGAACAATCTGCTGCGGTAAATAGCACCTCCACTGCAGTGCGTCGGGATTAATGTTCGATGCTTGAATTGCTGTTTCTGCTTCTTCCTGTCGCGGCGGCGTACGGCTGGTATATGGGCCGCCGCAGCGCGCAACAGGATAAGCAACAGGAAGCTAACCGTCTGTCACGCGAATACGTGGCAGGGGTCAACTTTCTCCTTTCTAATCAGCAGGATAAAGCGGTCGATCTGTTCCTCGATATGTTGAAAGAGGACAGCGGCACCGTTGAAGCCCACCTGACGCTCGGTAACCTGTTCCGTTCGCGCGGCGAAGTCGACCGTGCCATCCGCATCCACCAGTCGCTAATGGAAAGCGCGTCGCTTACCTACGATCAGCGTTTGCTGGCCATTCAGCAGCTGGGACGCGACTACATGGCCGCCGGCTTGTACGATCGCGCCGAAGACATGTTCAGTCAGCTGATCGATGAAACCGATTTTCGCATCAGCGCGCTGCAGCAGCTGCTGCTGATTCATCAGGCGACCAGCGACTGGCAGAAAGCCATCGAGGTGGCGGAGCGGCTGGTAAAACTCGGTAAGGATAAGCAGAAGGGCGAAATCGCCCATTTCTACTGCGAGCTGGCGCTGCAGGCGCTGAGCAGTGATGACCTCGATCGTGCCATGAGCCTGTTGAAAAAGGGTGAAGCGGCCGACCACCAAAGCGCGCGCGTTTCCATCATGATGGGACGTATCCTGATGGAGCAGGGCGAATATGCGAAAGCGGCGCAGCGACTGCAGCGCGTGCTGGAACAGGACAAAGAACTGGTGAGCGAAACGCTGCCGATGCTGGAAACCTGCTATCAGCGGCTGGAGCAGCCTGACAGCTGGGCGCAGTTCCTGCAACGCTGCGTTGAAGAGAACACCGGGGCCGCGGCGGAACTCTATCTGGCGGACATTCTGGAGCAGCAGCAGGGGCCGGAAGCGGCGCAGCTCTACATTAACCGTCAGCTGCAGCGTCATCCCACCATGCGTGTATTCCATCGTCTGATGGATTTCCACCTGCACGAGGCGGAAGATGGCCGCGCCAAAGAGAGTCTGATGGTGCTGCGGGATATGGTCGGCGAGCAGATTCGCACTAAACCGCGCTACCGCTGCCAGAAGTGTGGCTTCACCGCACACGCCCTCTACTGGCACTGCCCATCGTGCCGCGCCTGGTCTTCCGTTAAACCGATTCGCGGACTCGACGGCCAGTAAGCTGGCCGCGTTCGGTGATTATTCATAACGCATAGTAGTTACAACATACTTATAGAGAAATTATCATCCACATTTCAGCACTGTGCATCGCCTCGTCAAACAGCAAGGCAATCGCCGTCGCAACGTTGTCGTGGCCGGGTTGCACGGGTAGAATGCTTGCCGTTTGTCCATCGCGCCTGCGGGTGCCAGCCTCTGAGGAAACGTTATGCCTGTTACTCACTCACCGATTCTGGTGGCACTCGACTATCATGATCTCAATAGCGCACTGCAGTTCGTTGACCGTATCGATCCGGGCCAGTGCCGTCTGAAAGTGGGTAAAGAGATGTTTACCCTGTTTGGGCCGTCGCTGGTGAAGACGTTGCATGCGCGCGGTTTCGAGGTATTCCTCGATCTCAAATTTCATGACATCCCGAACACGACGGCACATGCGGTCGCGGCGGCAGCGGATCTCGGCGTGTGGATGGTCAACGTGCATGCCAGCGGCGGGGCGCGGATGATGAATGCGGCACGCGAAGCGCTGCTGCCGTTTGGCAGTGATGCGCCCTTGCTGATTGCGGTAACGGTGCTGACCAGCATGGACGAAGACGATCTCAAAGGTCTTGGCATCACCTTATCGCCGGCGCAGCAGGCTGAGCGTCTGGCACGGCTGACACGCGAATGTGGTCTTGATGGCGTGGTGTGCTCGGCGCAGGAAGCCGCGCACTTCAAACAGGTTATTGGGCAGGATTTCGCGCTGGTCACGCCGGGTATTCGCCCGGCGGGGAGCGAGGCCGGCGATCAGCGTCGCATCATGACGCCGCAGCAGGCACAACAGGCCGGTGTGGATTACATGGTGATTGGGCGACCGATCACCCAATCTGCCGATCCGGCGCAGACGCTGCAGCAAATCCTGCACAGTTTACAGGAGGGCTAATGGCTCAGGACAATCCGCTGGTTTACTCCACCGAAACCGGCCGTATTACACATAGCGAAGAGAAACCGCAGCGACCGAAAGGCGATGGCATCGTGCGCATTCAGCGCCAGACCAGCGGGCGTAAAGGTAAAGGCGTGTGCCTGATCACCGGCATCGATCTCGATGATGACGCGCTGGCAAAGCTGGCGGCCGAGCTTAAGAAGAAGTGCGGCTGCGGCGGGGCGCTGAAAGAGGGCGTGATTGAGATTCAGGGCGATAAGCGCGATTTGCTTAAAACGCTGCTGGAAGCCAAAGGCATGAAGGTTAAACTGGCGGGCGGTTAATGAAAGCGGGCCACGCAAGGTGGCCCGATGTGACGTAGATGCGCTGCGTAGCCTGCTACAATATTATTATTAATCAACCTGATGGCCAATAATGCCGCCCACCGCAGCGCCACCGACAGTGCCCAGCGCGCTGCCGTTGGTGAGCACCGATCCACCAATAGCACCGGCACCGGCGCCAATCGCCGTGTTGCGGTCACGTTTTGACCAGTTGGAACAGCCGCTCAGGGCCACCACTAACGTCGTTGCCAGCACGGCAACTGTCACGCGTTTCATTGTTGTAGTCATGGACATCTCCTTGATGGTTTGCTCAGAGGCAACTCGTTAAGTATAGATGTTACGCCCTGAAGTTGTTCGCCCAATGCACTCAGGCGGTGCTTTTCCTTCAGCCTGCACGCTGGCGCGCAACCACTTGCGCGCGTTGTTCACGCTGCTGGCAAAAACCATTTTGGTACCGCCGCAGGCTTGAGATAATTCTAGGCGTAAGCGGATGTGTATGCAGAAAGAAAACTCTGAAATCCCGACGTGGTGTCCGCATCCGGATCCCGTATCAAACCCCACACTTTGCCCGCTTTAGCCACTTTCCGCTGTTAATCCAGCCATTCCCTCCATAACATTTTTACCGGTGGCTCCGCACAATTCAGTAATGACTGTATGGCGGAGAAAACACAATGCTGGAAGCGCTGAAACAGCAGGTTCTGGAGGCCAATCTTGACCTGCCGCGTTACAACCTGGTGACCTTTACGTGGGGCAATGTCAGTGCGGTAGACCGCGAGCGCGGGCTGCTGGTGATCAAACCCTCGGGCGTTAAATATGAGCAGATGCAGCGCGACGACATGGTGGTGGTCGAACTGGAAAGCGGCAATGTCGTGGAGGGCCAGCTGCGGCCATCCTCGGATACCGCGACACACCGCGCACTGTATCTGGCGTGGCCGGAGATTGGCGGCATCGTGCATACCCATTCGCGCCACGCCACCATCTGGGCGCAGGCGGGCAGGGACATTCCGGCGTGGGGCACCACGCACGCTGATGATTTTTATGGCACCATTCCCTGCACCCGTGCCATGCAGCGGGCAGAGATTGAGCAGGAATATGAATGGCACACCGGCCAGGTCATCATTGAAACCTTTGCGCAGCGCGGCATCGAGCCCGGCGCGATTCCTGCTGCGCTGGTGAACTCCCACGGGCCGTTTGCCTGGGGTAAAGACGCACATAGTGCGGTGCACAGTGCGGTGGTGCTGGAAGAGGTGGCCTATATGGCGCTGCACACTGAGCAGCTGCGCGCGGAGCTGCCGCCTATCGCCCAGACCCTGCTTGACCTGCACTATCTGCGCAAGCATGGGAAGAACGCCTGGTACGGGCAAGGCTGAGCGCGTGATGTTGTCTCAAGGCACCGGCGGGTGCCTTTTTTATTTAAGGGGATTGCGTGCCCGGACGAGACGAGGACTATGGATGCTGTCGTTTATTCACTATGCGTTAAGCGTATTTATGCGCTTGCCGGCTGTTGCGCCGTCATTAAGTAAGCCCGCTAATCTTTCCTCAGGCAGGGGCTCGGGGATCTCTCTGGATTTTACGTTATAAATCAAACTCTCATTTGGTCTGGCCTCACTCTGCATTACGCTGATGTGGCGTTTAACGCATCACATAAATAGAGGATGAGACGATGACAGTAATTAACCAACCAACCTGCCGCCTGTTTACCGAAGTCGGTCAAACCACACAGCTTGCCGCCTATTATGAAGAAGGTCGACACACCATGTGGATGATGCTGCGCGCGCAGCCGCGCCCCAGTTTCAACCACGAATTAATCGAGGAGATTATGAACCTGAGCTACGCCGCCCAGCGTTCCGGTCTGCCGATTGATTTCTGGGTGACCGGATCGCTGGTGCCGCAGATGTTTAACGCCGGGGGCGATCTGCGTTTCTTTGTCGAATGCATTCGCAACAACCGCCGTGAAGCACTGCGCGCCTACGCCCGCGCCTGTGTTGACTGCATCCATTCGGCGGCCCGCGGGTTTGATACCGGCGCAGTGACGCTGGCGATGATTGAGGGCAGTGCCTTGGGCGGCGGTTTTGAAGCGGCGCTGGCGCACCACTTCATTCTGGCGCAGAACAGTGCGCGTATGGGCTTCCCGGAAATTGCCTTCAACCTGTTCCCCGGCATGGGCGGCTACTCACTGGTGGCCCGCCGCTCCGGGATGAAGCTGGCCGAAGAGCTGATCTGTGAAGGGGAGTCGCACAGCGCAGAGTGGTATGAAACCCGTGGTCTGGTCGATAAAGTATTCCAGCCCGGTGACAGCTACCGCACCACGCGTACCTTTATCGATACGCTGCGGCCAAAACTGAATGGAGTCCGTGCCATGCTGAAAGCGCGACAGCGCGTGCTGCAGCTGTCACGGGCAGAACTGATGGATATTACTGAGGATTGGGTCGACTATGCTTTCACGCTGGAACCGAAAGATATTGCCTACATGGAACGTCTGGTACAGCTGCAAAATCGTCACAGCGCATCACTGCGTAAAGCCGGTTAGCAGTACGCTAAGACGTTAAACGCGGGCAGGATGCTTAGCCAGCCAATGCCCGAGCTGCTCTGCGGGCATTGGTTTCGCATAATAATAACCCTGACGCCCATCGACACCGTTGGTCAGCACAAACTTCTCTTCGGCTTTGGTTTCGATGCCTTCGGCAATGACCTGTAAATCCAGGGCTTTCGCCACGGCAACGATCGCGCGCACCAGCGACTGCGATACCGGTTGCTTGTTAATATTGCGCACAAAACTTTGATCCAGCTTAATCGCATCGATCGGCACGCGCGCCAGCTGGGAGAGCGAGGAGTAGCCCGTGCCGAAATCATCCAGATGCACCTGTGCGCCTAACTCCTGAAACTGTTTCATCAGCTTCAGCGCACCGGCCTCGTTCTCGATCAGGCAGCTTTCCGTCAGCTCGATGTCTATCGGGCACTCACTGATGCCCGCTTCGCTCAGCGCCTGTTTCAGGTCGCTGTAGATGCTCTGGTCGATCAGCTGCTTGGCGGAAACGTTCACTGCGACACGCAGGTAAATGCCTTCGCTGCGCCATTTTACGATTTGCTGCAACACGTTCAGCATCACCCAGCGCCCGAGCGGCACAATCAGTCCGGACTCTTCCGCGTAAGAGATGAAATCGCCAGGCGGCACCAGGCCGCGTTCAGGTGAATTCCAGCGCACCAGCGCCTCGGCACTGCGCACTTCACCGTCGCGATCGATCTTCGGCTGATAGTGCACCACCAGATGATCCTGCTCCAGCGCTTTGCGCAGATTGGTATCCAGCCACAGATATTCAAATACGCGCTGGTTCATCTCGCTGGCGAACACGCAGAATTTGCCGCGCCCGTTCTCTTTAGCGTGGTACATCGCGGTATCGGCATTACGAATCAGACTTTCGCGATCTTCACCATGCAGCGGGGCGAGGGCGATACCAATCGAGCAGCCGCTGTAGACTTCGATCAGCCCGATACGGAACGGCTGACGCAGCCGCTCCAGAATGCGTGAGGCCATCGCCTCCAGCGCCGCCTGACTGGTGTGCTCAGCCAGTACCACAAACTCATCACCGCCGAGGCGCGCCAGCGTCTGGTCCTTGCCGAGACAGCTGAGGATCGCCAGCGACACCGCCTGCAGCAGCTGGTCGCCAAACATATGGCCGTAGGCATCGTTTACCTTTTTAAAATTGTCGAGATCGAGGTAAACCACGCCGGTCTGGCTGCCGTTAGCCAGCTCCAGTGCCAGGCTAATTTGCTGATGGATAGCGTTGCGATTCGGCAGGCCCGTCACCGTGTCGGTATTGGCCATAACGCGTAAGCGCTCCTGCGCCCGACGCTCTTCTGTGATGTCGGTTCCGGAACAGATGAGGAAAATTTCATTTTTTCCGCTACCGCTGTGGACGAACTTATTACGAAACAGAAACAGTCGCTGACCTTTTCGGGTTTTAACCCAGCGCTCCACTTCGTAGGAGTTGCCGTCGCGAAAGAAGCCGGCAATGTTGCGGCGCGACGCCTGCGCTTCCTGTTTGGTCATAAACAGCTGAAACACATTGCGGCCAATCACTTCCTGCTCTTTCAGGCCGGTGTACTCTTCGCTCAGGCGGTTAAAACGCTGAATGTTGCCGCGCTGATCGAGGATGACGATCACCGAATTCGCTTCTGACACCACCTGTTCGGCGAAGGAGAGGCCAAGGGTTAAATCGCGCGCCACCGACGAGGTATCGCCCCAGGCGGATGCGGTACCGGCCCAGGTGGACTGATTCACTTTACGGCCGACAAAGTGCATCGGCACCGGCGAGCCATGCAGTGAAAGGGTCAGGTTGATGCTGGAAGTAATTACCGTCATGGCACGCAGCAGACTGGCCTGAGCCGGCGTCAGGGGCACCGCCATATTGGTATTGGCATTTTCATCTTCGGCAAAATGCAGCGCATCGCTATCTGAAGTTAAACGCCAATGAGGGCTGGTTGTGCCAAACAAGGTATATAGCAACGTTTGCCCTTGTTCATCGGTCATGGAAACTTCCTCCGGAGGAATGCGCAGCAGGGGTATCTCATTATTTTAGCAACAGTATTCAACCTCCTGCGCCAGCACAAGATGCAAACTGAATATATTTTTGTTTTTATTAAAGAATGGCACGAAAAAGCCCCGGATTCCGGGGCTGAAAGGTTAGCAGGGGCACTTGCCGAGTTTGCCCGCCTGGCTGGGAAAACGCGCCTCCAGGCAGTAACGATGGAAGGCGCGCTCATCCATGGGGGTCTGTTCCGGATGTTTTTCGCGCATATGCTTCAGATAAGTTTGATAGTCGTGCACGCCCACCATTAACCGGAAGCTCTGCTGTAATCCCTGCCACAGACGCTGCCAGCGTGAGCGCGGCGCGGCAGGGGCGCGGGCAGCGAGCGGTAAGCACTGCTGAATTTGCCAGCCCGCGTGCGGCTTTTTCCAGCGTAAAATGGCCTCAGACATTGCGCACCTCCTGACGCAGTGACACGTCCGACTCATGGGTGGTCGGCACTGAACTGCGCAGCGCGCGCCGGATCACGAAGAACGCCGCAATCAGCATGGTAACTGCGACCAGCATGAAAAAGCCGCACAGCGCCGCGTTGATCTGGTTGCTGAACACGATGGTTTGCATGTCGGCCACGGTTTTCGCCGGTGCGATAATCACGCCCTCATCGAGACCTTTACGGAACTTACTGGCCTGCGCGAGGAAACCAATTGACGGCTTCTCATGGAAAATTTTCTGCCAGCCGGCGGTCATGGAGGTGATAAACAGCCAGGCGGTAGGCACAATCGTCACCCAGGCGTAACGCTGCTTTTTCATTTTGAACAGCACCACGGTACCGAGGATCAGCGCCATCGACGCCAGCATCTGGTTACCGATGCCGAACAGCGGCCACAGGGTGTTGATGCCGCCGAGCGGATCGACCACGCCCTGATACACGAAGAAACCCCAGCCCGCCACCGCCACGGTGGTACCGGCCATGTTCCCGAGCCACGAGCGGTTGTTAGCCAGCGAAGGCACCACGGTCCCGACCAGATCCTGCACCATAAAACGGCAGGCGCGGGTACCGGCATCCACGGCGGTGAGGATAAACAGCGCCTCAAACAGAATGGCGAAGTGATACCAGAACGCCATCATTGCACGGCTGTTAAACACCTCGGTGATGATATGCGCCATCCCGACGGCAAACGTCGGTGCGCCACCGGCGCGGGAGAGAATGGTGCTTTCGCCCACTTCGCCGGCGATACCGCTCAGCATCTCCGGCGTCACCACAAAGCCCCAGCCGTTAATTACCTGAGACGCGTTCTCCACCGTGGTGCCAATCAGCGCCGCCGGTGAGTTCATGGCAAAGTAGACGCCCGGATCGAGCACCGAGGCACAAATCAGCGCCATGATCGCCACAAAGGACTCCATCAGCATGGCGCCATAGCCGATAAAGCGAATATGGCTTTCGCGCTCCACCAGTTTTGGCGTCGTACCGCTCGACACCAGCGCGTGGAAGCCGGAGATCGCGCCGCAGGCAATGGTGATAAACAGGAACGGGAACAGCGCGCCGGAGAACACCGGCCCCGTGCCGTCGATAAAGCGCGTCACCGCCGGCATCTTCAGTTCCGGCATGGCGAACAGAATGCCCACCGCCAGCCCGATGATCACGCCGATTTTCAGGAAGGTGGAGAGGTAATCACGCGGCGCCAGCAGCAGCCACACCGGCAGTGACGAGGCAACAAAACCGTAGATCACCAGCACCCACGTCAGCTCGGTGCCTTTCAGGGTAAAAATCGGTCCCCAGTACGGATCGGCCGCCACGTCACCGCCGTAAATGATCGCCGCCATCATCAGCACAAAGCCGATGATCGACACTTCGGCGATTTTACCCGGGCGCAGAAAGCGCATATACACGCCCATGAACAGGGCAATCGGAATGGTGGCGGCGATGGTAAACAGCCCCCACGGACTGTTAGCCAGCGCTTTCACCACCACCAGCGCCAGCGCGGAGAGAATAATGATCATCACACCGAGCGCACCGAGCATGGTGACCACGCCGGCGAACGAGCCCAGTTCCTGGCGCGCCATCTCACCCAGCGAACGACCGTCGCGGCGCGTGGAGATAAACAGCACCAGAAAATCCTGCACCGCGCCGGCCAGCATCACGCCGACCAGAATCCAGATGGTGCCGGGCAGAAAACCCATCTGCGCCGCCAGGATCGGCCCGACCAGCGGACCGGCACCGGCGATCGCGGCAAAGTGGTGGCCAAACAGCACCCATTTGTTGGTAGGAACATAGTCCAGCCCGTCATTGAAGCGCTCTGCCGGCGTGCGGCGCCGGTCGTCCAGCTCAAAAATGCGCCTGGCGATAAACAGGCTGTAGAAGCGATACGCGATGCTATAGCAGGCGACGGAGGCGATCACCAGCCAGACGGCATTAACGTGTTCGCCGCGACTGAGCGCCAGCATGGCGAACGCCGCCGCACCAATTAACGCCACCGCTAACCAGATCAATCCGGTTCTGACGTTGTTCATGAGTTAACTCCTTGTAGGGACCGGGAAAAAGGCGATCGGAATACAACAAGTTAAAAGTAATGTAATGAATTGTTAACGACAGGGAATCGGATCAGAAGTGTGAAGCGGGAAACAAATTTAACAACTGTTCAGGCGGGCGGGGAAAAATGCGGGATAACGGCTGTTATCCCGCACGATTTCATGCTCAGGCGGCCGGACGGGCCACCACGCTGCGTGTTTCCATGCGCACTTCGGCGATGGTCACATCAATCACATCGGTCACGCGGTAGGCCACTTCACCTTTGATCTGCACGGTGCCGCTCTCCTGCGAGCACACCAGTTCGTCACGTACGGCGTGAATGAACGGGGCAGGGATAAAGGCGACCGCACCGTTCTCCAGCAGGCGCACGCGCATGCCGCCGCGCGAAACGTCGATGATCTCCGCGCTGAATTTGCGGTCAGTGCCGGCAAACGGCGCGAGGAAGCGCGCGTACAGCCAGTCACCGACATCGCGCTCGGCCATGCGGTTGAGACGGCGACGCTCACTCATGATCAGGGTCACGTCATCCTGTGGCCGCGCAATGCTTTCGCCGCGCACGATAGCCTTCAGCAGACGATGGTTGATCATATCGCCGAATTTACGAATCGGTGACGTCCAGGTCGCGTAGGCTTCGAGGCCGAGACCAAAGTGCGGGCCCGGTTCGGTGCTGATTTCGGCGAAACTCTGGAAACGACGAATGCGGCTGTCGAGATACTGGGTTGGCTGCGCATCAAGCTGACGACGCAGCTGACGGAAGCCTTCCAGCGTGGTAATGGCCTGCGGATCAACCGTGATACCGTGACCAGCCAGTACCCCAGCCGCCTGTTCCGCGTTCGCCTGGTCGAAACCGGTGTGCAGGTTGTAGATACCGAAGCCAAGCTTCTCCTGCAGCACTTTAGCGGCGCAGACGTTGGCGAGGATCATCGCTTCTTCCACGATGCGGTTAGCGATGCGGCGCGGTTCCGCAATAATATCCAGCACTTCGCCTTTCTCACCGAGCACGAAGCGGTAGTCAGGGCGATCTTTGAACACCAGCGCGTGCGTCTGACGCCACTCGCCACGTGCCAGGCACAGGCGATGCAGCAGGCGAATCTGCTGCGCGATGGTGTCATTTTCCGGCTGCCAGCTGCCGCTGTTCTCCAGCCAGTCCGACACTTCGTCGTACACCAGCTTGGCTTTGGATTCGATCCACGCGGCAAAGAAGTGGGCATCGTCAGCCAGGCTGCCATCCGGCAGCACAGTAACGCGACACACCAGCGCCGGACGCCTGACGTTAGGGCGCAGCGAGCAGACATCATCTGACAGTTCGCGCGGCAGCATCGGGATATTAAAGCCCGGCAGATAATTGGTGAAGGCGCGTCTGGAGGCCATCTGGTCGAGTTCGCTGCCGGCAGCAACGTAAGCGGTCGGGTCGGCAATAGCGATGGTCAGCGCCAGCTTACCTTCTGCCAGCTCTTCAACATACAGCGCATCGTCCATATCTTCGGTGCTGGCGCTGTCGATGGTGACAAAGATCAGCGCGGTGAGATCTTCACGCTGCAGCTGTTCGTCCAGCATCTCGCCAAAGCCCACTTCCGGCGCTTCGCGCTCCAGATTGTGGCGCGACAGCGTGACCCACCACGGTGCGAGGTGATCGTCCGCGGTGACAACAAATTCGGTCAGTTCGGCATAGAAACCGCGATCGCCTTTCAGCGGATGGCGGCGCATCTCTGCCACAGCCCAGTCACCGTTCTGGAAATCGTGGGTCAGGCCACGCACCGCACGGCACTGAATCGCGTCTTTCAGCAGCGGATGATCCGGCACGATAGACAGGCGGTCATCTTTTTTCTGCACGCGGCCGACAAAGCGCGTCAGGAACGGCTCAATCAGGGTTTCCGGCTCCGCGCTCTCGCGGTCTTTATCAGTGTGGATCACGGCGGAAATGCGGTCGCCGTGCATCACTTTCTTCATCTGCGGAGGGGGAATGAAGTAGCTTTTCTGAGCGTCAACTTCGAGGAAGCCAAAGCCTTTTTCCGTGCCTTTCACAACACCTTCGGCGCGCGGGGTCTGCGCGTGAAGCTTCTCTTTCAGCTGCGCGAGCAGCGGGTTATCCTGGAACATAATATATTTAGTTTCGTGGCCTAAGAGCGGTGGACAGTTTTACGCGAATCAGGTCCGCGCGGCAAGGCTAAAACAGGCGAAAAAGCCGCTTTACGCGGCTTTTTACTTTCTGGTAACGCGGAGAACTCAGGCGATACGCTGGGTGGGCGCGGCGGCGGTCAGCGCCAGCTTCACCGGTACCGATTTGGAGGTGGGCGTGCCGCTGCCGTCACCGTAGCTGGAGAGCGGTACCAGCGGATTGGTCTCCGGATAGTAGGCGGCGAGGTTACCGCGCGGAATATTATACGGCACCAGCTTAAAGCCGCTGACGCGACGCGTCAGACCGTCATTCCACAGGGTTTCAATGTCGACCAGCTGCCCTTCGCTGAAGCCGAGGGACGCCATGTCGTCCGGGTGGATAAATACCACTTCACGCTGACCGTACACGCCGCGATAGCGGTCATCCAGGCCATAAATGGTGGTGTTGTACTGGTCATGCGAGCGCAGCGTCTGCAACGTGAACGGCACTTCAACGTCATTGCCCAGCTGCGGGAACAGCGAGGTCGGCAGTGCCGTCGCGCTGAATTCTGCCTGACGCGATGGCGTATTGAAGCGCAGTTCTGCGGCAGCGTTACCGAGGTAAAAGCCGCCGGGAATATCACACTGACTGTTAAAATCAGCGAAGCCGGGGATGGTCGCCGCAATGTGATCGCGAATGACGTTATAGTCAGCGGCCATGCCGAGCCAGTCGATGTGGTCGCTGCCCAGCGTCGCGTGCGCGATACCGGCCACAATGGCTGTTTCCGAACGCTGCGTTTCCGCCAGCGGAATGCCGACACCTTCTGAGGCATGCACCATGCTGAACGAATCTTCCACGGTGATGAACTGGTTGCCGCTGGCCTGGCGATCGCGCTCGGTACGGCCCAGCGTCGGCAGAATCAGGCCTTCGTGGCCCGGTACCAGATGGCTGCGGTTCAGCTTGGTACTGATGTGCACCGTCAGACCACAATGCTGCAGCGCTTCTTCGGTAACCGGTGAGTCCGGCGCCGCCGCGGCGAGGTTACCGCCCAGCGCAATCAGCACTTTGACTTCATCACGCAGCATGGCGTTGAGCGCTTCAACCGTGTTATGACCGTGCTCGCGCGGCGGTTCAAAAGCAAAATGCGCGCCCAGCGCATCGAGGAACGCTTTCGACGGTTTCTCGTCGATGCCCATGGTGCGGTTACCCTGCACGTTACTGTGGCCACGCACCGGGCACAGGCCCGCGCCTTGTTTGCCGAGCTGGCCAAACAGCAGCTGCAGGTTAACGATTTCCCGTACCGTATCGACCGAGTGTTTGTGCTGAGTGATGCCCATCGCCCAGGTGATGATCACCCGTTCGGCGCTCTGGTAAATGGCGGCGGCTTCGCGAATCTGCGCTTCGCTCAGGCCCGACTGCTGCACAATCTGCTCCCAGCGGGTGTCGTCCACGGCGGCCAGATACTGCTCAACGCCCTGAGTATTGGCGTCAATAAAGGCCTGATCGAATATGCCTTTTTCACCGGCAGCCAGCCGTTTACGCTGCTCCTCCAGCAGCGCTTTGACCATGCCGCGCACCGCCGCCATATCACCGCCGAGGTTGGGCTGATAATAGGCAGAACTGATGTTGCCGGCCATCGACGTCACCACTTCCAGCGGCTTCTGCGGATCGGCAAAACGTTCCAGGCCGCGCTCGCGCAGGGTATTGAAGGTCACAATTCTGGCGCCGTGATCGGCGGCGTGACGCAGGCTGTGCAGCATGCGCGGATGGTTGGTGCCGGGATTCTGGCCAAAGACAAAAATCGCATCAGCGTGGTCGAAATCGTCCAGGCGAATGGTGCCTTTACCGACGCCAATGCTGCGTTTCAGTCCGGTGCCGCTGGCTTCGTGACACATGTTGGAGCAGTCAGGGAAATTGTTGGTGCCCAGCACGCGACCAAACAGCTGGTACAGCCACGAGGCTTCATTGCTGGCGCGACCGGAGGTGTACAGCTCCAGCTGATCCGGATGATCCATCGCCTGCAAATGCTGCGCGATCAGCGCGAAGGCGTCATCCCAGCTAATCGGTTCATAGTGATCGGTCGCGCTGTTGTAGCGCATCGGGTGGGTCAGGCGGCCCTGATACTCGAGGAAATAGTCGCTCTGCTGATACAGGGTGCTGACGCTGTGCTGGGCAAAAAATTCTGGCTCAACAACGCGGCGCGTCGCTTCCCAGGTCACGGCTTTCGCGCCGTTTTCACAGAAGCTGAAGGTGCTCTTGTTATCATCGCCCCAGGCACAGCCCGGGCAGTCAAAGCCGCGCGCTTTGTTCATGCGCATCAGGTTACGCATGTTTTTCAGGGCGGCTTTACTGTCAAGGACAAAACGGGTGGTGGCTTCCAGCGAGCCCCAGCCGCCCGCAGCGGCGCGATAGGGCTGAATCTTACGTTTAAATTTCATGATAGTCGCAGGCTTATTGTTTATGAATTGTTATCAGAATATGACTTCTGTTGGTGAGAAGTGTGCGACTGACGGCAAAAGTTGTCTAATTGATTGACTTAATGGTGCGATAGTTAACGTTTATCGCGCGCCAGGGGTAAAAGCGTGATCGCCATCATAAATTATCGGCTGTCGCGCGCCGGCGTGTAAGTGCGCGGCCAAATAGTGGCTAATAATTGCTCTTTCCGTTAGCAAAAGGGCGCGCTCCATGAAGCAACTTGCCAGTCAGGTTCACGCATTCGGCAAAGCCTTAATGATGCCGATCTCCGTCATTGCTGCCGCCGGTATTTTTCTCGGTCTGGCCGCCGCGTTGCAGAATCCGGCGATCACCGGTGAAGCATTTGCCAGTTTACAGGTGCCGCAGTTGATCATCGGTTTTATTCGTAAAGTGGCGGGCGCGCTGTTTGCCAACCTGCCGGTATTTTTTGCCGTCGCCAGCGCAATTGGGCTGGCCAAAGCGGAGAAACCCACCGCCGCGTTTGCGGCAGTGATTGGCTATATCGCCATGAATGTGGGGATCAGCGCCACGCTGGCGGCGAAAGGGCTGACGGCAGCCACCACCACGCCCGAGGCGCTGCAGCAGGCGGGTATGGACCAGACCAGCGCCATGATGACGTCAGCCGAGTACATCGACATGCTCGGCATTTTTACCTACAACATGAGCGTGCTGGGCGGGGTGATTGCCGGCCTGCTCACTGTGATGCTGCACAACCGCTTCTATACCCAGCAGTTGCCCACGGCGATCAGCTTTTTTGGCGGCCGTCGCTTTGTGCCCATCGTGACGGTGGTGGTGCTGCCGCTGACGGGCGTGCTGCTGGCGCTTATCTGGCCAACCATCGGCCAGGGCATTGCGTGGGTCGGCCAGATGATCGGTAAAAGCGGTCAGTACGGTGCCTTTTTGCTCGGTGCCTGCGAGCGCCTGCTGATCCCGACCGGCCTGCATCACATCCTCAATGAAACCGTGCGCTTTACGCCGATTGGCGGCATGGCGACGGTGGACGGTCAGACCATCGTCGGCGCGCTGAATATTTTTAACACTTCGCTGACCCATCCCGGCGCGATTCCGGACGAAACCGTGCGCACCGCCACGCAGTTTCTCGCCCAGGGCAAAATCCCGGTGATGATGTTCGGTCTGCCCGCCGCCGCGCTGGCCATCTACCACACCGCCAAACCTGAACATAAGCAGCGGGTCAAAGCGCTGGTGCTAGCCGGCGCGCTGACCTCATTTACCACCGGCATCACTGAACCGCTGGAGTTCTGCTTCATCTTCGTCTCGCCGGTGTTGTACGTGATGCACGCGCTGCTGACCGGCCTGTCGTTTATGCTGATGTCGATGCTGCACCTGATGATCGGTAACGTGCAGGGCGGCGCGATTGATCTGCTGGTGTTTGGCATTCTCGGCGGCAGCAAAACCCACTGGTGGTGGACGCTGGTGCTGGGCGCCATTTATGCGCCGGTTTATTACTGGGGCTTTCGCCTGGTGATTACCCGGATGCAGGTGGAAACGCCGGGGCGCGAATCCGAAGAGGAAGCCAAACCGCTGCAGGTGGCGGCGGATGAACGCACCCGCGTGATCATCAGCGGGCTGGGCGGAGAGGCCAATATAGAGGACGTCGATTGCTGCTTCACTCGCCTGCGCGTGCGGGTCAAAGAGATGAAAGAAGTGGTGGATCAAACGCTGCTGTCGACCGGTGCCAACGGCGTCAACCGCGTCAGTGAGCACGATGTGCAGGTGATTTACGGGCCGCAGGTCGAGAAAATCGCTAACGAGGTGAAAAGTGCGCTCGGCGTCGCCTGATGCCGGGCGGTACCGTTAATCATGTGGGGCGCGGTCGGTGGCGACCCGCCGCGTCTCCGCGTATACATCACCCGCTATCCGCCTGAGCAATCCGCCTGACAACGCAGAAATTTCTTCGCTGAGTGCGCGTTGAGGCGCGACGAGTTTTGCTACCATAACGCGATAAAAATTCGACGGTGGATAAGAAAATCGACATCAAGCAATTGATTTATTTGTGCAATCTGGAGCGCGAGCGCCATTTTGGCCGCGCGGCGGAGGCCAGCTTCGTCAGCCAGCCCACGCTCTCGATGCGGCTTAAAAACCTTGAGCGTGAGCTGGGGCTGTCGCTGATCAATCGCAGCAACAACTTTGACGGCTTCACGCCAGAAGGGGAACGCGTGCTGACGTGGGCGCGCGAAATTGTTTCGGTGTATCAGGGACTGAAGCTGGAAGTGGAGTCGCTGAAGCACGGCGTCAACGGCACGCTGCGGCTGGGCGTAATGCCACAGTGCAGTGTGGCGCTGCCGGCGTTACTGAAAGCGGTGGAAGCGCGCTATCCGCAGCTCGACTATCGCGTTTCCGCCATGAGCGCCGATCAACTGCTGGAAGCGCTTAACAGCCACACCGTGGACGGCGGTATCGGCTTTTTTGAGCTGACGTCACTGCGGGAACTGCATTTCCAGACCGCGCTGCTCAACGATCGCGGTGTCGAAGCCATTTTCCATCCCGATCATTTCCCGGCGCTGCTGCAGCATGAGCGGCTGTCGCTGCACATGCTGGCGAGCCAGCCGCTGTGCCTGGCGGAGCCGACACGCTATTTCCGTCGCTATCTCGACGGACAGCTGCGTGAAACCGGCGTGCTGCCGCGGGTGATTGTGGAAAGCGCCTCGGTGATGCAGCTGATTCAGAGTGCGCAGGTTGGCCTGGGCGTCATGGTGTCGCCCTGCGGCCATCTGCTACCGGAAATGCTGCACCATCTGGCGCGCCGGCCAATTGATATCGCGCCAATGGGACGTCAGGCGGCGCTGGTGATTGCCGAACCGGGCAGGGCGTCGCCGCTGTCGCAGCACTTCTTTGACGAAGCACGACGCCACCTGGCGGATTAGCGCGCTTCGCCCAGCGCCATCAGCAGTCGATCCTGCCAGCTGGCAAATGCCACCGCCTGCATCAGCGTGAACAGGCGCTCGCTGCCCCAGCCCGCGTTTAACAGCGGCTGCAGATGGGCAGCACTGAAGCGCTCCGGCAGCCGGGTAAGCTGGGCGCTCAGCGCGATTACCTGCTGCGTCAGGCTGTCATCGCTGGCCTGATCCACATCGTGCAGCAAACGCGCGCGCCAGCCGTTCGCCAGCTGCGCGAACTGGCGTCGGCAGCCCAGTACGCGCGCGCTGACTGCCTGCGCCAGCTGTTCCTCTTCCCCACCATAAGCCTCAAGCCGCTGACGCAGCGTCGCCCAGCCATACAGCGCCTGGGCATCGTGCACCAGCAGCCAGACGGCGTCGTCGAGTCCGGCCATACCCTGACAAAAGGTCACCGCCGCCAGCTGGTCAGCGCTGGCATAGCGCAGCTCAACCGGCTTGATGGCGTGCTGCCAGGCAGCAGCCTGACTGAACAGCGCCGCATCGGCGTCGGCGGGCGGCGTGACGCCAGGGATCCAGCGCACCGGCAGGCCCATCATCGCCTGAAGCGCGGCGACCACGCGCGCCTGATAGCTGACGTAGCCTACTAGCTGGTTGAGCGTAACGATATCGGGTTCAGTCAGGCCTACCGCATCCAGCGCGCTGATGCTGCTGGCGGTAATCAGCTCCGGCTGCATCGCCAGCTGGCGCGCATACTGCGTGATTTGCGTCAGGCGATTATTGCTTTCGCGCGAAGAATCCGGTCCCGGCAGCGGATTAAGCCGCGCCGAGTAGTGATTGCACAGCCGCTGCACGCCAGCCACCTGCGCCACCGTGAGTGCGGTGCTGAGACGATCGTACAGCGTTAGCGTGTGGGTCAGCGAGGTGCTGACCGCATCGGGCAGCAGGGTATGGCTCAGGTCACGTGCCGCCTGTAGCACTGGCTGAAAGTGCTGCAGCAGCGGCTGCAGGGCGCTGGCTTCCTGCTGCAGGCCGAGCAGAAAACGGTCATCAATATGAGCGGCTTCGGGAACCAGGGGAGCAGTAGCGGACGTATGCGGGCGAGTCTGGCTTTCATAAAACCAGTGGTCATGGCCGGGAGAACGGCGGTGTTCCATGGTCATTCCTTTCGCAAAAAACGGACTGAGTGCACAACGGGCAAATCTGAAAAGCGCATCGCCACTCAAGGGCTAGCTTATCGTCGCTGAACGGCTGTCCACGGCAAAAGAATCATGGGGAATAATTAATAGCGTGTGGCTATAAGGCGGGGAGAGAAAAGAAAAAGGGCGAGCACCTGGCTCGCCCGCAGAACTTATTTCAGTTCCAGCTCGTTCATCGCGGCAATGCTGAAGCCGCCATCCACGTGCACCACTTCACCGGTGATACCACCCGCCAGGTCTGAACACAGGAAGGCCGCAGAGTTACCCACGTCTTCGATGGTGACGGTGCGGCGAATCGGGGTAACCGCTTCGCAGTGTGCCAGCATCTTACGGAAATCTTTGATGCCTGATGCGGCCAGGGTACGGATTGGACCAGCAGACACGGCGTTAACACGCACGCCTTCCGGACCCATCGCATTCGCCATGTAACGCACGTTGGCTTCCAGCGACGCTTTCGCCAGACCCATCACGTTGTAGTTCGGGATAGCGCGCTCTGCACCCAGGTAAGAGAGGGTCAGCAGTGCTGCGTTCGGGTTCAGCATCGCGCGGCACTCTTTGGCCATCGCCACAAAGCTGTAGGCGCTGATGTCGTGCGCGATTTTGAAGCCTTCACGGGTAACGGCGTTCACGTAGTCGCCATCCAGCTGGTCGCCCGGGGCGAAGCCGATGGAGTGAACAAAGCCGTCAAATTTCGGCCAGGTTTTTGCCAGTTCAGTGAACAGGGCAGTGATGCTCTCGTCTTCTGCCACATCGCACGGCAGAACAATGTCTGAACCCAGTTCTTTAGCGAACTCTTCCACGCGACCTTTCAGTTTGTCGTTCTGGTAGGTGAAAGCCAGTTCTGCGCCCTGTTTGTGCATCGCCTGCGCAATACCGTAGGCGATGGAAAGTTTACTGGCAACGCCAGTAATCAGAATGCGCTTACCGGAAAGAAAACCCATAGCTGTAATCCTTATGGTCATTGTTGTTGGCGGTCGCGATGATTAAAAATTGTGCGACCGACGTTAATCGACGTGCGGATTCTAGCACGTCTGTATCAAATGGGGTAAATCGCGCCGCGTTTTCCGCTACGGCCGTAGCACTCAACGCTCGCGGCGCCACGCCTCGGCGGTTAACGCTTCGCCAAAATGGCTGGCAATCAGCCGTTTGGTTAAGTCGTGCAGCGGCGAGGCCAGCACGTCAGCGGTGCCGCCTCGCTCCACCACTTCGCCCTGATGCATCACCAGCACCTGGTCGCTGATGTGCTTCATCATGCCAAGATGCTGAGTAACATAAATATAGGCGATGCCGTGTTTCTCCTGCAGCTCCAGCATCAGGTTCACCAGCTGCGAACGCATGGTCATGTCCAGCGAGGCGAGGGCTTCATCAGCGACAATCACCTTTGGCTGCAGAATCAACGCGCGCGCCAGCGCCAGACGCTGCTTCTGGCCGGGGGCCAGCATGTGCGGATAGTAGCCGGCGTGGTCGCGCAGCAGCCCGACCTGACGCAGCGTGGCAATAATGCGCTTTTCGCGTGCTTCATCATCAAGCTCGGTATTCAGCCGCAGCGGAAAATCAAGGATCTGGCTGACGCGCTGGCGCGGATTGAGCGACGTCGACGGATCCTGAAAAATCATGCGAATCCGCTGGCTGCGGTAGCCGTAGTCGCCGTAGCTAAGCGGGTGATCGTCGATCAGCATCTCACCTTCGCTTGGCGCCACCATGCCGCTCAGCATCTTCGCCAGCGTGGATTTGCCCGAACCGTTTTCGCCGATAATGGCCAGCGTCTGCTTTTCGCGCAGGGTAAAACTGACGTTTTTCACCGCTTCAACATGCTGGCGCCGGAACAGCCCGGTGCGGTAGCGGTAGGTTTTGCTCAGGTTGCGCACTTCCAGCAGAGTTTCCATTATTGGCTCTCCATATTCAGCGGGAAGTGACAGGCATAAAGATGTGCTTTAGTGCCGCTCAGGCGCGGCGTTTCGATGCATTTACGCTGCGCGTAAGGGCAGCGCGGACCGAGACGGCAGCCAATCGGCAGATGTTCCAGCGACGGTATCGCGCCGGACAGCGTATTCAGGCGGCTTTTATGCGGTAGCGCGCGGCCAAAGTCGGGCATGGCGCGGATCAGCGCCTGCGTATACGGATGGTGTGGCGTTTCCATCAGATCGTCACTCTGCGCGGTTTCCACCGTTTGTCCGCAATACATCACGTTGATGCGGTCCGCCCACTGACTCATGGTGCGCAGGTCATGGCTGATCAGCAAAATCGTGGTGTTGTTATTCTGATTGAGGCGGCTCAGCAGACGGAAAATCTGCGCCTGCGTGGTGGGCTCCATGGCATTGGTCGGCTCATCGGCAATCAGCAGGCGCGGCTGATTAGCCAGCGCGATGGCGATCATCACCTTCTGACATTCGCCTTCGGTCAGCTCATACGGGAAGCTGCGCATAATGTCTTTGTGATCTTTAATGCCGACGCGGTGCAGCAGCTCAATGGCGCGCTCTTTGCGCCAGAACCACAGGCGCTGATACCAGCGGCCCTTAAAGGTCCAGCGTGGAATGGCCTGCATCAGCTGGCGGCCGACACTCTCAGAAGGATCGAGGCAGGATTGCGGCTCCTGAAAAATCATCGACACGTTATGGCCAACGATGCGCCGCCGTTCGCGCGGCGACAGGCGCAGCAGATCGATATCATCGAACACCATGCGATCGGCGGTGACACGCCAGTTATCTTTGGTCACGCCGCAGATGGCTTTCGCCACCAGACTTTTCCCCGAGCCGGATTCGCCCACCAGGCCACGCACTTCGCCCTCGTTTAGCGTCAGATTGATGCGATCGACCGCTTTCACCGGACCTTCAGCGGTCATGAATTCAATGGTCAGATTTCGAATGTCCAGTAACGGCATTATTCCACTCCCGCAGCGACGGCGCGACGGATGCCATCGCCCAGCAGGTTAACAATCAATACGCTTACCATCAGCGCGGCACCCGGCAGCATCACCGTCCACGGCGCCACGTAAATCAGCTCCAGCGCGTCACCCAGCATCGCCCCCCATTCGGGCGAGGGCAGCTGCGCGCCGAGGTCAAGAAAGCCGAGCGCGGCGATGTCGAGGATCGCCATCGACAGCGAGCGGGTAAATTCACTGACCAGAAGCTGCAGGACGTTTGGCAGCACCGCATTCCACAGAATATTCAGGTTACGCGCACCATCCAGCCGCAGCGCCACCACATACTCTTTTTCCATCTCGTCATGCACTGCCGTGTAGATTTCGCGCACCAGACGCGGGATCAGCGCCAGCAGTACCGCCAGCATCGCATGCTCCAGCCGCGGGCCAAGAAAGGCCACCACGATAATCGCCAGCAGCAGAGAGGGAATCGACAGCAGCGTATCCAGCACGTGATTCATCACCGCCGAGCGCAAACCGTGGGTAATTCCCGCCAGCACGCCCAGCAGCAGCGCGCAGATTGCTGCCAGCACCGTAACCAGCAGCGCAGAGCCAACCGTCGGCGCCACGCCGCTCAGTAAACGGCTTAGCACATCGCGCCCGAGATCGTCAGTGCCGAGAAAGAAGGAGACATCGCCGTAGCGCGACCACGACGGCGGCAACAGCTGATAGCCGAGAAACTGCTGGTCGATACCGTAAGGGGACAGCAGCCCGCCGAACAGGCAGAGAAACAGCAGGATGCCGAAGCCGTACAGGCCAATCATGGCGCTGGTATCGCGATAAAAGCGCTGCCAGCTGAGGCGAAACGCACTCGGCAGCCGCTTCTCGGCGTAGATGTTATCTGAGGGCATACCACTCCTTGTGTTTCAGCGGATTGAGCGCCGCACCGATAATATCCGACAGTACGCTGACCAGAATTACCAGCCCGCCAACCACCATCACGCCCGCGGAGATCGCCGCGTAATCCTGCTGACGGATGGCGTTAATCAGCCAGCGTCCCAGTCCGGGCCAGTTGAACACCACTTCGGTGATCATCGCCAGCGTCAGCATGGTGGAGAATTGCAGGCCAAGACGCGGGATCACCGGCGGCAGTGCGTTGTGCAACACGTGACGGCGAATCACGGTGAAGCGCGACAAGCCGCGCGTTGCCGCTGCCTTGACGTAATTTTTATCCATCACGTCGCTGGTGCTGTTGCGCAGCAGGCGAATCACTTCGGTGGTCGGTGCCACAGCCAGCACGATCACCGGCAGAATCAGGTGCGTCAGCGCACTGACCAGCATTTCGTGCCGCCACGGTGAAGGGCTAAGCCAGGCGTCAATCAGGGCAAAACCAGTAATGTTCTGCACCGGATAGAGCAGGTCGAAACGGCCGGAAACCGGCAGCCAGCCCAGCGTCAGCGAAAACAGCAGGGTAAACAGCAGCGCCAGCCAGAACACTGGCATTGAGAAGCCCAGCAGCGCCAGCGCGCTGATGGCTTTATCCTGCCATTTATTGCGCATCACGCCGGCGCAGATGCCGAGCGGAATACCGACCAGCAGCGCCAGCATAAACGCCAGCACGCACAGTTCCAGCGTGGCGGGAAACACCTCGCGCAGCTGTATATCAATTGCCTGACCGTTGGTGCTGGAGACACCGAAATCAAACTGCAGCAGCCCTTTAAACCAGAACCACCAGGCATCGAATAGCGAGGCGCCTTCCAGCGGCGCGTTAGGCGTGAAATAGCTCAGGCTGAAACTCACCAGCGAGAGTAAGAACAGGGTGATGATCAGCAGCAGCAGGCGACGCAACAGATAGATGATCATGCTTACTCCTCGCCGTGCTCATCGCGGTAAACCCCGGCGAACGAGGCATTACCGAAGGGACTCAGCACCAGGCCTTTAATATCGTGCCGGTAAGCCTGCAGGCGCAGCGACGACGCCAGCGGCAGCACCGGCAGCGCCTGCGCCAGCATCTGCTGGGCGCGATCGTAGCTGTCGATACGCGCCGACAGCTGCTGCGACAGCAGCGCTCGCTGCAGCGCCTCATCAAACGCCGGCGAACACCAGTGCGCGTAGTTGGTCTGCGAACGAATCGCCGCGCAGCTCAGCAACGGGCGAAAGAAACTGTCCGGATCGTTACTGTCGGTGGCCCAGCCGGTCAGGGTTAAATCGTGGTTCATGGCCATCAGCTGTGCTTCCTGAAAACGTCCTTCGACCGGCGCGATGGTGACGCGCACGCCCACCTGCGCCAGATCCGCCTGCAACAGCTCGGCGGTTTTGAGCGGGCTGGGGTTCCACGACATCGAGGTGGTCGGCACCACCAGGCGCAGATGCAAATCCTCAATGCCCAGCGCTTTTAATGCTTCACGCGCTTTTGCCGGATTGTATTCCGTCACGCGCGCATCATTATCGTAGGCCCACGAGGCGCGCGGCAGAATCGAGGCTGCGGTTTCCGCCGTGCCGTAATAAATCGACTCCATCAGCCGCTCGTTATTGATCGCCAGCGCCAGCGCGTGGCGCACTTCCGGACGGTCGAGCGGCGGTTTGCGGGTGTTAAACGCCAGATAGGCGATGTTCATGCCAGGACGCAGCGTCATGCGCAGGCGCGGATCGTCGCGCAGAATCGACAGCTGGCTGGCGGCCGGGTAGGCCAGTACGTCACACTCGCCGGTCAGCAATTTCGACAGGCGACCAGTGCCGCCCACGCCGAGGTCGATCACCACCTGTTGCAGACGCGGCACGCCTTTCCAGTAGTGCGGATTGCGCGCCAGACGCAGATATTGCCCGGTGCGGTACTCACTCAGCTGGAACGGGCCGGTGCCCACCGGCTGGCGATCCAGCTGTTCCTGCTGGCCTGCCGCGCTCAGCTGGCTGGCGTACTCCTGCGACAACACCGGCGCGTAGTGGGTGGCGATATGCCACAGGAACGAAGCGTCCGGGCTGTTGAGGCGGATCTCTACCGTGTCGTTATCCAGCTTCTTCACGCTCTGCACCGAGTCGGCAAACTGCAGGCTGTCGAAGTAGGGATAGCTGCCGCCGTTGACGTTATGCCACGGATGCTGGCGATCGAACATGCGGGCAAAGCTGAAGACCACGTCGTCGGCGTTCATTTTGCGCGTCGGCGTAAACCAGTTGGTATGCTGGAACGAAACATCTTTGCGCAAGTGGAAGCGGTAAGTCGCGCCGTTATCGCGCACTTCCCAGCTCTGCGCCAGATCGGGGATCAGGCGATAGGTATAAGGGTCGACGTCGAGCAGGCGGTCATACAACTGTGCCGCCAGCGTATCGACCACCAGCCCGCTGCTGACCATCTGCGGGTTGAAGGTGTTAACCGTGCCGTTGACGCAATAAACAAAGCCGCTGTGGCGGATAGAGTCCGCGGGCGCGGCGAGCGCAGAGGCACTCAGGACGCTGAGACCAAGCAGCAGCGCGGGGAATAATTTTGGCATAGAACTCAACGATTCTCGGGCAATAGCGAGAGTGTATCGCAAAGCAAGCGTACTCCCCAAATCCGCCGCGTATCTGCGCTTTTTTTACCCAGCGGGAGAAGGGGGTAAGCACAACCTTAGTGTGGAAATGAGAAAAATTCTCAATTAGAGCTTTACAGATGATAATAGGAATGATTATTATTCTTCTGCGCTTCGACGGTGGCTCTACCGAAGAAGAGCACGACATTGCTCACATTGCTTCCAGTATTACGTTGCCCGCACCTCGTGTTGCGGGCTTTTTTTTGCGCCATCGTCAGCCGCGCGTCGTTATGTTCCTTCCGGCAATCCTCATGCGAAATCGGCATCGGTCATTTGTTACGCGCAGGGTAGTCTGGGCTTTTCATCTGCAGAGAAATGATAATGAAAAGAGTGACTTTAACGATGCTGTTACTGGCCAGCGGCAGCGTCGCGGCGCACAGCGTTACCCTGCGCATTGCCGATCAAAAGGGCAACATGCGCGCCGAGCTGGAAGCAGCGCAGCAGCTCAACGATCTCTCCTACCGTATCGAATGGGCGGAATTTCCGGCCGCCGCTCCGCTGGCCGAAGCCCTGAATGCCGGGGCGGTTGATGCCGGTATTATTGGTGATGCGCCGCTGCTGTTCTCGCTGGCCGCAGGTTCGCAGGTTAAAGCGGTGGCCGTCAGCAAATCCACCCCGGCCGGGCTGGCGGTGCTGGTTGCACCGGAGTCACCCATCAAAACGCCGCGGGATCTGCGCGGTAAACGCATCGCCACCGGGCGCGGGTCGATCGGTCATTTTATCGCGCTGAAAGCGCTGGAAAGTGCCGGGCTGAGCGATAAAGCCGTCAGCTGGCGCTTTCTCACGCCTGCCGATGCGCGCATTGCGCTGGCAAGTGGTTCCGTCGATGCGTGGGCAACCTGGGATCCTTACACCGCGCTGGCAGAAGTAACGCATACCGGCCGCGTGCTGATCAACGGCGTGGGGCTCTCCAGCGGCAACAGCTTCCTCGCCGCCACCGATGCGGCACTGAGTGACGCCAGTAAACGTGCGGCGCTGCAGGATTATATTAACCGGCTGGCGGCCGCTGATCGCTGGGCCAATCGCCACGTTGAGGCGTATTCCGCCAGGCTGGCGAAGATCATCGGTTTTCCTCAGGAGGCTGCCGCCAAATCTTTTGCCCGACGTCAGTCACACTGGCAGAGCATTGACGACCACACCGTACAACAGCAGCAGGAAACCGCCGACTTTTATCAAAAGTACGGCCTGATTACTCAGCCACTCGATGTCAAGCCGACCTTTTATCGCGGTCTGCAGGTGGCACAACAGTAACCCTTTGTGCGCCGGTATTTGGCGAACAGGCGGGATGCGCGTAGCATGGCGGCATCAAATCCGTGGCGGATAACCCAATGTTAATCAAAACCTTTGATGGTCATAATGACCTGTTGCTCAACCTGTGGTTGCATCATCGCGACGATCCGGCCACTGCCTTCTTTACCGGTATCGAAAAAGGACACCTCGATTTTCCGCGCATGCAGCAGGGCGGCTTTTCCGGCGGATTGTTTGCGCTGTTTGTGCCGCCGCAGCGCTACGTCAGCGAAGTAGCACCTCAGCTGGCCGGTGAAGCGTGGCAGCCGCTGGAGATCCTGTGGCAGCAGCTGGAGATTCTGAAAACGCTGGTTGCCCGTTCTGACGGCCGGGCGCGCCTGTGCCTCAGCACCGCCGATATCGCCGCCTGCCGGCGCGACGGCGTGCTGGCGATGGTGGCGCACATTGAGGGCGCGGACGGTTTTGACGGCGACGGCGCCGACCTTGCCGCCTTCTGGCAGGCGGGCGTGCGCAGCATCGGTCCGTTCTGGAATCTGGAAAATCGCTTTGGCGCTGGCGTCACTGGCGCGTTTCCCGGTTCGCCGGATAGCGGTCCGGGACTGACCGCCGACGGCGAGCGGCTGATCACGCTGGCAAATCAGCAGCGCATGATGATCGACGTGTCGCACATGAATGAAAAAGCGTTCTGGGACACAGCCCGGCTCTCATCCGCGCCGCTGGTCGCCAGTCACTCGAATGCGCACGCGCTGTGCGCGCAGCCGCGCAACCTTACCGACGACCAGCTGCGGGCGATACGCGATAGCGGTGGCGTGGTCGGCATTAACTTCGGCAACGCCTTTCTGCGCGCCGACGGTAAGCGCGAAGATGATGGCGGCTTGATCGAAATTGTTAAACACTGTGAGCATCTGATGACTATTATGGGAAGCGATCACGTCGCGCTGGGGTCGGATTTTGACGGCATCAGCGTGCCCGCAGAGCTTAAAGATGTCACCGGTTTGCCGCGGCTGTATGCGCTGATGCGCAGTCTCAACTATGATCAGGCATTGCTGGAACAACTTGCCTGGGGCAACTGGCAGCGGGTATTGCACCAAATCTGGCAGGCGTAAGTGTATTTCCTTACGCTATCAGGGTTGATCTGCTCGCTACATTGGCGCAACATCGCCCCGCGTTATCCATTGCTGGCGGAAGCCTTGTTTCTGCCGCAATGTTTTTAGCAGAGCCTGCTCTGCGTTTTAAGACTATGAGGAAGAATATTATGTGGAAAAAACCTGAGTTTGTTGACCTGCGTCTGGGCCTGGAAGTAACGCTGTACATCTCCAACCGCTAAGACGTCCTGCCCGCCGTTCGTGCGGGCATTTTCTTTTCCTGCTTCGGTCCTTCACATGTTTATTAAAGTCCTCGGTTCGGCGGCTGGCGGTGGCTTTCCGCAGTGGAACTGTAACTGCGCCAACTGCAGCGGGCTGCGTAACGGCACGCTCCAGGCGCAGGCGCGCACCCAATCCTCAATCATTGTCAGCGATAACGGTACCGACTGGGTGCTGTGCAACGCTTCGCCGGACATCAGCCAGCAAATCGCCCGGACACCGGAACTGGTGAAACACGGCGTGCTGCGCGGAACGGCGATTGGCAGCATTATTTTGACCGACAGCCAGATCGATCACACCACCGGTCTGCTGAGCCTGCGTGAGGGCTGCCCGCATCAGGTATGGTGCACGCCGGAAGTGCATGCCGACCTCACCAGCGGCTTCCCGATTTTTACCATGCTGCAGCACTGGAACGGTGGCCTGCAGCATCGTGCGCTTACGCCGCTTGAGCCGTTTCGCGTTGACGTCTGCGCCAGTCTGCAATTCACCGCCATTCCAATTCTCAGCAATGCGCCACCGTATTCGCCGTATCGCGATCGTCCGCTGCCGGGACATAACGTGGCGCTGTTTATCGAAAACACCGCCAGCGGGCAGACGCTGCTGTATGCGCCGGGCCTCGGCGAACCGGATGCGGTGATTATGCCGTGGCTGCGAAAAGCCGACTGCCTGCTGATCGACGGCACCGTGTGGCAGGATGATGAGCTGCTGACCACCGGCGTCGGCAAAAATACCGGCAAAGCCATGGGCCATCTGGCGCTGGCGGAAGAGCAGGGGCTGATGGCGCTGCTGGCCGCGCTGCCGGCCAGACGCAAAATTCTGATTCACATTAACAACACCAATCCGATTCTCAACGAGCATTCGCCGCAGCGCCAGTTCCTGACGCAGCAGGGCATTGAAGTGAGCTGGGACGGCATGGCGATTCATTTGCAGGAGTCCGCATCGTGATTATTACCGAGGCGTTGTCACCCGAAGCCTTTGAACAGGCGCTGCGTGCCAAAGGCGCGTATTACCATATTCACCATCCTTACCATATCGCGATGCACAACGGTGCCGCGACGCGCGAGCAGATTCAGGGCTGGGTGGCGAACCGTTTTTACTATCAGACCAATATTCCGCTGAAAGATGCGGCGATCATGGCCAACTGTCCGGATCCGGCAACGCGCCGTAAATGGGTACAGCGTATCCTCGATCACGACGGTTGTAACGGTGAGGAAGGCGGCATTGAAGCCTGGCTGCAGCTGGGAGAAGCGGTTGGTCTCGATCGCAAAGTCTTGCTGTCAGAGAAGCTGGTGTTGCCGGGCGTACGGTTTGCCGTTGATGCCTATGTCAACTTTGCGCGTCGCGCCAACTGGCAGGAAGCAGCGTGCAGCTCGCTCACCGAGCTGTTTGCCCCGCAGATTCATCAGTCGCGCCTCGACAGCTGGCCGCAGCACTATCCGTGGATCAAAGAGGAAGGCTATTTCTACTTCCGCAGCCGCCTGAGCCAGGCGAACCGCGATGTGGAACACGGCCTGGCGCTGGCGCTGGAAGTCTTTACCAGCGCTGAGCAGCAGAACCGTATGCTGGAGATCCTGCAGTTTAAACTCGACATTCTCTGGGCCATGCTGGATGCCATGACCATGGCATACGCACTGCAGCGTCCGCCGTACCACACGGTGACCGATCAGGTCGCCTGGCACAGTACAAGACTGGTGTAATCACATGAAAGAGACTCTGATTCCGGCGTTTCGCCGCGGCTATCGTCTGCAGTGGGAAGCCGCGCAGGACAGCCACGTGGTGCTTTACCCGGAAGGGATGGCGAAGCTGAATGAAACCGCTGCCGCCATTCTGGAACTGGTGACCGGCAAGCAGGATGTGGCGGCCATTATCGCCACGCTCAATGCGCGTTTTCCGGAGGCGGGCGGCGTCGATGATGACGTCAAAGACTTCCTGCAATCGGCCATTGAACAGAAGTGGATCCAGTGTCGTGAACCCGAATAAACCTGGCGTGAATGCGCCGCTGTGGCTGCTGGCCGAGCTGACTTATCGCTGCCCGCTGCAGTGTCCTTACTGCTCGAACCCGCTGGATTTTTCGCAGCAGGAACAGGAGCTGAGCACCGAACAGTGGATTGAGGTGTTCCGCCAGGCACGCGCCATGGGCAGCGTGCAGCTGGGCTTTTCCGGTGGTGAACCGCTGACGCGCAAAGATCTGCCGGAGCTGATTCGCGCCGCGCGCGATCTGGGTTTTTACACCAACCTGATCACCTCCGGCATTGGCCTGACGGAGAAAAAGCTCGACGCCTTCGCCGACGCCGGGCTGGATCACATCCAGATCAGTTTCCAGGCGAGTGATGAAACGCTGAACGCCGCGCTGGCCGGTTCGCAGAAGGCGTTTCAGCAGAAGCTGGCGATGGCAAAAGCGGTGAAAAAGCACGGCTACCCGATGGTGCTGAACTTCGTGCTGCACCGCCATAACATCGACCAGATCGATAAAATCATCGATCTGTGTATCGAGCTGGAGGCGGACGATGTCGAACTGGCCACCTGTCAGTTCTACGGCTGGGCGCATCTTAACCGTCAGGGATTACTGCCAACGCGCGAGCAGATTGCCCGCGCCGAAGCGGTGGTTGCGCGCTACCGTGAGCGCATGGGCAGCAGCGGTAATCTCACCAATCTGCTGTTCGTCACGCCGGATTACTACGAAGAGCGGCCCAAACCCTGTATGGGCGGCTGGGGATCGATATTTCTCAGCGTGACGCCGGAAGGTACGGCGTTACCCTGTCACAGCGCGCGCCAGCTGCCGGTGCAGTTCCCTTCAGTGCTGGAGCGGAGCCTGGAGGATATCTGGTACAACTCGTTTGGCTTCAATCGCTATCGCGGCTTCGACTGGATGCCGGAACCGTGCCGCTCATGCGATGAGAAAGAGAAAGATTTCGGCGGTTGCCGCTGCCAGGCATACATGCTGACCGGCGATGCCGACAACACCGACCCGGTGTGCAGCAAGTCGCCGCATCACGGAAAAGTTCTTGAGGCTCGCCGCGAAGCCAGCTGCAGCGATATCAAAATCGCCCAGCTGCAGTTCCGTAACCGCAGCAATTCTGAGCTGATTTTCAAACAGCGGGTCACCTGATGTGCGAACGCAGCCTGACGCTGGCTAACGGTCTGCGCTGTCATCTGTCGCACCAGCCCGACGCGCGGGAAAGCGCGGCGCTGGTGCGCGTCGGCGCAGGCAGCCTGCACGAACCCGATCGCTGGCCCGGCCTGGCGCATCTGCTGGAACATCTGCTGTTTTGCGGCAGCGCGGGCTTTACCGGCGATGAGCGCCTGATGCCGTGGCTGCAGCAACAGGGTGGTCAGGTGAATGCCACCACGCAACTCAGCCGCAGTGCCTGGTTCTTCCAGCTGCCGGCGCAGGCGCTGGCGGCGGGCGTGGCAAGGCTGGCAGATGTGCTGGCTGCGCCACTACTGACCGGTACGGCGATTACGCAGGAAGCGGCGGTCATTGAGGCAGAATTTCAGCTGCTACGGCATCATGCCGAAACGCTGAGTGAAGCAGCGCTGCTCGACGCGGCCGATGGCGCACTGCGCCGCTTTCGCGTCGGGAGTGCAGCGTGTTTTGGTGACAACGTAACGGAACTGCAGCAGGCGCTGAGGCTGTTTCATCAGCAGCATTTTGTCGCCGCCAACCAGCAGCTGTGGCTGAGCGGACCGCAATCGCTGGATGAATTACAGCAGCTGGCCGAGGCGTTTGCTGTTCGCCAGCCAGGCGGTGCGGCGCACTCATTATTGCCAGCCATTCCTGCGCCGGAGCCTGTTGAAACGCTCATCCAGCTTGCCGATGAAGAGTCATTCTGGCTTAGCCTGTTTATCACCGGCGAAGAAAACGCTTTGCGTGACAACGTCACATTGCTGGAGGCTTTCTGGCAGGATGAAGCCCCTGGCAGCCTGATGGCGCAGCTGCGCAGCGAGCAACTGTGCGCATCGCTGCAGTGCGAATGGCTGTGGCAGAGCGCCGATCATAGCTGGCTGGCGTTGCGCTTCAGTGCGCCAGCGCTGTCGGCGTCGGCAGCAAGACGCATTGAACAGCTCTTCTGGCAGCATCTGCTTGCGGTGCGCGCCGCCACGCCAGCGCAGCATGCTCACTATTTGCAACTGGCACAGCAGGATTTCGCTGTGCTGTCGCCGCTGACGCAGCTACGTGGACGGGCGCTGGGATCGGCGCCGTCAGCTGACGTTCCCGCAGATTTCACCGGTTTTATCGCCGCGCTGCCACAGGCACCGTGTACGCGGCTGCTGACGCAGCGACAGCTGTCCGCCGCGCCTTACACCACGCAGGGATTCTGTCTGCAGCGCGCGCCATGGCCACAGACTGCGGCTGGCCCGGTCACGCCGGTTAACTGGTCATTTTATCCGTGCGCTGACGCCCTGCATTTGCCGGAACTCCCGGCAAATGGCGCGCCGTTACTGCGCGCAAATCCGGTGCAGCCGCGGGAAACGCTGTTGGTGCGCCCGGCGTTTTATCACACCCTGAGTGACGAGGCGGCGTTAAGCTGGCAGCAGCAGCTGCGCCCACGGCTGGCCGCACTGCGCCATGCCGGTGGCAGCGGACGCTGGCAACAGCAGCAGGGCGTCTGGCAACTGGTGATTGATCTGCCTGACAATGCAATGCCCGCGCTGCAACAGCTGCCTGGGGTGCTGGCGGCGCTGAATGCGCCGGTGCTGCCGCAACCGCACCGCGCTGCACAAAGTATTGTGATTCGTCAGTTGCTGGAGGCGCTACCTCAGCAGCTGCTGGCCCCGGCTGCGCATCCTGCATGGCAGGCCGCCTGGTGCGGCCACAGCGAAAGCGTCAGTCAGCACGTCGCGCACGGGCTGAGCGAGGTGGTTCAGACTCAGCCTGCGCCGGCGCGCGCGGCTACACTACAGCACGGCGTCAGCGCGCTGCGCTGTGCGGCGAACGATCAGGCCTTGTTGCTGTTTATTCCGCTGCCCGCTGCCGATGATGCCAGCCTCGCGGCGCTGCGTGCGCTGGCGCTGATGTTTGAACCACGCTTCTTTCAGCGCCTGCGGGTCGGGCAACAGATTGGCTATGTGGTGTCAGCGCGCTACCAGCGCGTGGCGGATGTGGATGGACTGCAGCTGGCGCTGCAATCACCGTCCATTGGCTGGCGCACGCTGCTGCAACACTGCAAAGCGTTTTTGCGCGACATGGTGAGTGAACTCGCCGCCATCAACGATGAAACCCTGCAGGGCTGGCAGGCGACGCTACTGGCGCAGTGCCAGCCACACCAGAACGCCGACGCCGCCAGTGAGGCACTGCGAAAACAGCAGGGACTGCCGGTGCTTACGCCAGAAGCGGTCGCCGCGCTCACGTTACCCCAGCTGCAGCGGCTGCATCAACGCCTGCTGCGCGAACGCCGCCGCTGGCGCTTGCTGATTAATCAACGTAAATAATTTCTCCCTCTCTGCAGTCAGCACGATCCCGCTGGCATAAAGACAAAAGTTTACACAGCAGGGGTTGGTGTTTCTGCTGCTTTTGCATAAACTGGCCGCACTTTTCTCTGAGGCTGTGGCATGACGATATCGCCCCAACGCGCAAAATGGATTCTGGCACTGGTTTGTCTGGTGCTGGCATTTTGTCTCGTCCAGCGCAGCTTCAATCTCCCGACTCAGCCTGTCGTTAGCATTACTGCTCACAGCGCCGCCGTTGATGACGGTGCCAGCAGTGATAAACCCTGTGCGCTGGGCGCTAAGTCACTCAGCGGCAGCGCGCCGCTGCTCGATACCGCGCTGCCATTCCTCGTACTGCTGCTGGCGTTGATCGCCACGCTCTTCCAGCCCTCGTCTGCCACTGTCTGGCGGCGTGAACCGCTGTTTGTGCCGCTGCGACGGCGCCATCTCACGCTCTGCGTCTTCCGGGAATAACACTACGCGATCCACCGCGTAAACCCTGTTATTCACCGGAGAAACGATTATGACATTCCTGATCAGGAGCCTGCTGCTCCTCGTGGCGAGCTGCGCGCTGAGCGTGCAAGCCGCCGATACCGGCTGGCTGCGCAATGCGCAAAACAGCCACGCCGAAGTGCGCCTGCGCGCTGCGCCGCAGGGCGATCACCTGCAACTGCTGCTGGATATTCGCCTGCAGCCGGGCTGGAAAACCTACTGGCGCTCGCCGGGCGAAGGCGGCGTCGCGCCGGAAATCCGCTGGCAAACGCCGGATGTCAACGCCCGCTGGTCGTGGCCAGTGCCAGCGCGCTTTGACGTCAGCGGCCTCACCACGCAGGGCTACAAAGGCGACGTTACGCTGCCCATCGTGCTCGAATCTGCCCCGCTGGGCACGCTGGCCGGCACGCTGACGCTGTCCACCTGTAGCGACGTCTGCATCCTGACGGATTTTCCGTTCCAGCTCGATCTCTCGCAGCCCGCCAGTCCGGATTTTGCACGTGATTTCGCCCAGGCGATGGGGCAGATCCCGGCTGACAGCGGGCTGACCGATCAGCTTGATGCCAGCTTCGTTGATGGCACGCTGCAAATCCGGGCGCAGCGTCAGCAGGGCTGGCAGCAGCCGGAACTGTTCTTTGATTATCCACAGGGCAGCATGCTGGCGGCGCCGCAAATCAACGTGCAGGGCGAGACGCTGACTGCCCGCGTGGCGGTGACCGATGAATGGGGCGAGGCTGCGCCGGACCTGCGCGGTAAAGCGCTGTCGCTGGTTATCGCTGACGCCGGTATCGCTCAGCAAAGCCAGCTGACCCTTGGTCATCAGCCGCTGTTTTCTCCCTCCGCCGGGAACGCCACGCTGTGGTCGGTAGTGCTGCTGGCGCTGCTCGGCGGGCTGATTCTCAACCTGATGCCCTGCGTGCTGCCGGTGCTGGCGATCAAACTGAGCAGTCTGGTGCAGCAGCAGGGACAGACGCAACGCCAGACGCGTCAGCAGTTTCTCGCGTCCAGCGCCGGCATTCTGTTCTCTTTCCTGCTGCTGGCGCTGCTGATGACCGTGCTACGGCTCAGCGGTCAGGCGCTGGGCTGGGGCATTCAGTTTCAGAGCAGCGGCTTTCTGCTGGTGATGGTGTTGGTGATGTTCCTGTTCAGCGCCAGTCTGTTCGATCTGCTGCATTTCCGCCTGCCTTCCGGCCTGACTACCCGGCTGGCGACGCATGGCGGTGCCGGTCTGGCAGGGCATTTTGGCCAGGGGGCCTTTGCCACGCTGCTGGCGACACCGTGCAGCGCACCGTTTCTTGGCACCGCCGTCGCCTATGCGCTGACCGCGCCGCTGCCGCAGCTGTGGCTGCTGTTTGTCGCGCTCGGAGTCGGCATGAGTCTGCCGTGGCTGCTGGTTGCGGCGCTGCCGGGTATGGCGCGCTGCCTGCCGCGTCCGGGGCGCTGGATGCTGCATCTGCGCACGCTGCTGGGGCTGCTGATGCTGCTGGCAACGCTGTGGCTGGTGACGCTGCTGATTCCCCACTGGGGCAGCACCGTCGCCATTCTGCTGGCGGCCATCCTTATGCTGGCGCTGACGGGCTGGCTAATCGCACGCCGCGCGCTGCCGCAGGCAAGTCTGGTGTTCATTACCGTGACGCTGGCGGGCGCGCTGTTACTGCTGACGCGCCTCTCCCCGGAAGAAGAATCGCTGGTGTGGCAACCGCTGACCGAAGCCGCCATCAATCAGGCGCTGGAGCAGGATAAACGCGTATTCGTCGATGTCACCGCTGACTGGTGCATCACCTGCAAAGTGAATAAATCGCGGGTGCTGAATCAGCCTGACGTGCGTGCCGCCCTCGGCGCAGAGGATGTGGTGCTGCTGCGCGGTGACTGGACTCAACCGGATCCGGCCATCGGCGAGTTCCTGCGCCGCCGCGATCGCGTAGCGATCCCCTTTAACCAGATTTATGGTCCGGCACTGCCGCACGGCCAGATTTTATCGCCGTTATTAAGTCGTGATGCGGTGATTTCAATACTCTCTGAGGCAAAAAAATGATGAAAAAATCCCTGTTACTTTCGCTGATGTTACTGGCAGCACCCGCCCTGGCCGCCGCGCCATTTACCCCCGAGCAGGAGGCGCGCATCAAACAGCTGATTCGCGAAACCCTGGTGCAAAATCCGGCGATTCTGGCAGAAGCTGCCGACGCATTTGATAAAGAAGCCGCGCGCCAGCAGCAAAACGTGGTCGCGCAGATGGTAGAAAAAAACCGCGCGGCGCTGTTTAACGATGCCGGCTCACCGCGCATCGGTGCTAAAAAACCGGCACTGACGCTGGTCTATTTCACCGACTACAACTGCGTCTTTTGCAAAAAGTTTGAGGCGGATATCGAAAAACTGCTGCACAACTATCCGCAGGTGGCGGTGGTACTGAAGCCGCTGCCTTACCGCGCTGAAAGCTCGCTCAGTTCGGCGCGTCTGGCGCTGACGGTGTGGGAGCAGCAGCCGAATAACTTTCTTAAGCTGCATGAACGGCTGATGGCAAAGAAAGGCAACCATGATGAAGCCAGCATCGCCGCCGCGCTGGACAAAAGTGGCATCAGCCTGTCGGCGCCGAGCACCGCCAGCCTCGACACCATCAACCTCAACCTGACGCTGGCGCAGCAGCTGGGTGTGCAGGGTACGCCCGCCACGCTGGTTGGCAATCAGCTGATCAGCGGGGCAGTGCCTTACGCACAGCTGGAAGCCGCGGTAAAAGGTGCGCTGCAGGCTCAGCCATGAGCCGGGTAACGCGCTGGCTGCGTGAAGGCGTGCTGTTGGTGCTGATGGCAGCGGCGCTGCTGCTGGCCATGGACTGGCTGCGTGCACCGCAGCTGCCCGCGGATGTGGCCCGGCAGCCGCTCAGCGCGCTGCAGGGCGAGGTGAACCTGGCGACGCTGAGCCAGCAGCGGCCGGTGCTGGTTTACGTCTGGGCCAGCTGGTGTGGCGTGTGCAAACTCACCACACCGACGGTAGCCGCGCTCAGTCAGCACGGCACGCAGGTGGTCAGCGTGGCTCTGCGATCCGGCAGCGATGCGCGCGTTGCCACCTGGCTGGATAAAAAAGGAGTACGGGGATTCGCCGTCAATGATGAAAGCGGGGCGCTGGGACAGCGCTGGCAAATCAGCGCCACGCCGACATTCATCGTGCTGCATCAGGGCAAGGTGGTCAGCACCAGCAGCGGCTGGACCAGCAGCTGGGGGCTCAAGCTGCGGCTGTGGTGGGCGGCACGCGTTGCCTGATTAATCAATAACGGTAATTGACCGCGTTAAATAACCGTAGCGTGAATAACCTTGCGTTGCGGTTATTTTTTTGCTTATTAAAAATCTGCATTCAATATTTCAATGCATTGAAATTAAATGAGTAATAAATAAATTGATAAATGAATCATTCTGGTTTATTTGCAATTAGCATCATCATGGCACATATATGTTAAATCACTTTTTATTTATTCATTTAATAACGGCGCGCTCGCGCCATTTTATTTTGGGGGAGAACAATGCGAATTCATCACCTCAACTGTGGCTGCATGTGCCCGCTCGGCGGCGCGTTATTCGATGGTTTCAGCAAAGGTCCGTTTGCTGAACTGGTGTGCCACTGCTTACTGCTGGAAACTGACCGTCACGGTTTAATCCTCGTGGATACCGGTCTGGGCACGCAGGACATGCGCCATCCTGACCGCCGCCTGTCGGGCTTTTTCCGCGCGCTAAATAATATTCGCTATAACGAGCAGCTCAGCGCGCTGGCACAGATTCAGCTGCTGGGGTTTCGCCCGGAGGATGTGCGCCACATTATTCTGACCCACCTCGATTTTGACCACGCCGGCGGCATCAGTGATTTTCCGGCCGCCCGCATTCATCTGCTGCAGCGTGAACTGGATACCGTAACCCAGGCGGGCGACAGCAGCTGGCTGGCGCGTCAGCGGTTTCGCCCGCAGCAGTGGACTGCGCACGATGGCTGGCGCGGTTACACCAGCGGCGGCGAGCGCTGGTATGGCTTTGATGCGGTGAAGGCGGTCGACGATCTCAGCGATGAGATTCTGCTGGTGCCGCTGCCGGGACATACGCTGGGCCATGCGGGCGTGGCGATTCGTCATCAGGGCGGCTGGCTGCTGCATGGCGGCGACGCCTGGTTTTATCGCGGTGAAATGTACCACAGCCAGCGCCACTGTACGCCGGGCCTGCGCGCCTATCAGCGCCTGATGTGCAGTGACCGCGCCGCCTGGCACAGCAATCAGCAGCGGCTGCGTGAACTGTCACTGCAGCACGCGCAAGAGGTGCAACTGTTCTGCAGCCACGACGCGCAGGAACTGAACCAGTTCCGTCGGCACGGTTAACTTTTTGTGCGGGCTGTGCGCATGACTCTTTATCTTTACTAATATTTCTCAGGCGTGCGAAGCGATGCCTGGCCGGATCGCTCTCGCCTGGAAAAACTGTGATAGGGAGAGTGCGATGTACCATACCTCGGGACGCTCGGTTGTTGGCGTGACGCTGTTTACCCTGCTTGAGCCGTTGCCGCTGGGCTTTTTCTTTGCTGCCTGGCTGTTTGATATTATCTATCTGCAAACCTTCATCGTCATGTGGACCAAAGCCGCCAGCTGGCTGATTGCCATCGGGCTGGTGCTGGCTATTGTGCCGCGACTAATCAGCCTGATTCATTTATTCCGTGGCGCACCTGCCGCAGAGAAGACCCATTTCTGGCTGTCGCTGCTGGCAATCGTGCTGGCCATCGTCAACGCATTCATTCACAGCCGCGATGCCTATGCGGTGGTGCCGATGGGCGTGACGCTCTCCACCCTGGTGGTGGTGGTGTTGCTGATAGCGAATCTGCAGCTGGCGCTGCGCGAGCGTCGTTTACAGGGAGGTCGCCCATGAAATTTCGTGTAATGAGTGCGCTGGGAATTGCGGTACTGCTGAGCGCCTGCGACAGCGGATCGGACCTCGATCCGCAACGGCAAATCGGCCCTGATCCGCAGCTGCCGCAGGCCAAAAACTTCTTTATGCCGCCGATGCAGGTGCCGGAAGGCACCGCGTGGAAAGAGGGCGAGACACCAAAAGTGGCCGACGGCCTGAAGATCGAGAAAATCCCGGCCAGCCTGATGCACCCGCGTCAGCTGTATGTGCTGCCTAATGGCGACGTGCTGGTGGCAGAAGCCAACGGGGTGAAAAACCCGGTTACGGCACCAAAAGAATTGATCATGAGCCTGGTGCAGAAATCTTCCGGCAAAGGTGGCCCGGGCGGCAACCGCATCACGCTGCTGCGCAACGTTAACGGCAAGTGGGAACAGCACCGGTTTATCGAAAACCTCAATGCGCCGTTTGGCATGCAGCTGATTGGCAATACGCTGTATGTGGCTAACGCCGACAGCCTGGTGAAATTCCCTTACCAGACCGGCGAAACCGAAATCCGTACGCCGCCGGAAGAGGTGACGTCGCTGCCGGGCGGTGAGCTGAATCACCACTGGACCAAAGCGCTGCTCGCCAGTCCGGACGGCAGCAAACTGTACGTCGGTGTCGGCTCCAACAGTAACATCACTGAGAACGGTATCGGCGCAGAGTATGGCCGCGCGGCGGTGTGGGAAGTGGACGCCGCAACCGGTGCCAGCCGCATTTATGCCAGCGGCATCCGCAATCCTACCGGTCTGCAGTGGGAGCCGCAAAGCGGCAAGCTGTGGGCCATCGCCAACGAGCGTGACGAAATCGGTTCGGATCTGGTGCCGGATTACCTGACCTCCGTGCAGGACAAAGGTTTCTACGGCTGGCCGTACAGCTACTTTGGTCAGCACGTCGACGAGCGCGCGCAGCCGCAGCGGCCGGATCTGGTCGCGAAAGCCATCAAGCCGGACTATGCGCTGAGCTCACACGTGGCACCGCTCGGCCTGCTGTTCTATGGCGCGGATAATATGCCGCAGTACCGCGGCGGCGCGTTCATCAGTGAACACGGCAGCTGGAACCGCACGCCGCTCAACGGCTATAAAGTGATTTGGGTGAAATTTGAAAACGGCAAACCGGTCGGGCAACCGCAGACGGTGGTGTCAGGATTCCTCACCGACGATCAGAAGCAGGTACGCGGTTTGCCGGTAGGACTGGCGACGGATAATCAGGGCGGGGTGTTGATTGCCGACGATGCCGGCAACGCGATCTGGCGTATCAGCGCCGCACAGTAGGATCATCGCAGGCAATAAAAAAGGATTTGGCCAGGTCGCCAAATCCTTTTTTTATGTTCGTCACCCGGCTGGTAACCGCGCTCGGAACGGGGTGCTCAGCACTCCTCACAAAAGGAATGATAAAATGTGCAGCGAAAGATTTCAAGTTTCGCTAAAATACTGTATGGTTATACAGGTGTTGAGCGCGGCGGATGCTTATTGTTTTCTGATGACTCCAGGGGCGCGGATAGTCAAACCCCGGCAGGTTTCAGGTGGTGCTGGCCTGTGGCTTTCACAATGAGTGCCGCTCAGCGCTCCTCACAGATGTGCTTAGGCGGTCGGCGGGTAGAGTCAGGGCCCCGAAAGCTGAACAGCGCGCTCCTGTCAGAGGAGAAGGAAAGTGATGGAACTTGTTCGATTACTCCTGGACCTGGTCCGGGTGATCCTGCAAATCATCGTTGCCCTTTTGCAACTGACCGGTCAGGCGCACTGACCGGAACTTGAAATAAGGCGGAGCTCACCCCTCCGCCTTTTTTCGTACGCCCGCGTCACGCGCCGGGCCGGCTTTGCTGTTGCATCGCCTGTCTGAGCGCCGCAACAAACACGCTGACGCGCGCCGGCAGGTGGCGCGTGGTGGGAAACAGCGCCCACACGCCCAGCATCTGCGGCTGCGCGTCCTCCAGCTCCAGCGCCACCAGTTCGCCGGATGCCAGCTCTTCCCGCACATCCCATTCGGATAGCTGCGCGATGCCGCTGCCGGCCACGCACAGCGCACGCACCCCTTCGACATTGCTGCCGCTAAAGCGCCCGTCAACGCTCAGGCTGGAGAGATGACCGTCCACCATAAAACTCCACTGCACCACATTCGACAGGCGCAGACAGTGGTGTTGATGCAGCTCCGCCAGATGACGCGGCGTGCCGAAGCGTTGCAGATAGCCCGGAGCCGCACACAGCCGGCGCGGGTTGTCGGCCAGACGGTGTGCCACCAGGCGGGAATCGCGCAGCGGGGCGATGCGAATCGCGACATCAAAGCCCAGCCCGACAATGTCCGTGACATCGTCGCTGAGCTGAAACTCAACGCGCAGCCCGGGGTTTTGCTCCATCAGTGACGGCAGCAGTGGAATGATGGTGCGGCGGCCAAACCCCGTAGGCGCGGTGATGCGCAGCTGGCCGGTGGCCCCCTGTTTATCGGGCGCGAACAGGTTGCGTGCGCTCTGTTCGGTCTCGGCCAGCGTTCTGGCATAGGGAAGAAACTCTTCGCCTTCATCGGTAAGGGCAATGGCGCGCGTGGTGCGATGCAGCAGCCGTACGCCGAGATCCTCCTCCAGTGAGGCCAGCCGGCGCGACACGGTCATAGTAGTGGTGCCGAGCCGCCGCGCCGCCTGCGTCAGGCTGCGGGTTTGCGACACCATCAGAAAAACATCAATATCCCGGGAGTTCATTGTAACGGTTTCCGTTAAGCAGACGTATCATAATCGGTCATTTTTGCCACAATAGCGACTCACTATAATGGCTCCTGATGATAATTTACCTCAGAGCGCCAAATGTCCGACAAACACCTGTTTCAGAGCAGTACGCTTAACCACCTCGATTTAACCAATCGCCTGATGGTGGCACCGATGACGCGCATTTCCGCCAGTGTGGATGGGGTCCCGGGCGAGCGTATGCAGCAGTACTACACGCGTTTTGCCCGCGGTGGCTTTGGCGCGATAATCACCGAAGGTCTCTACATCGATGAAGCCTGGTCACAGACTTACGCTTTTCAGGCCGGGCTGGTCAATCGCCAGCAGATCGCCGGCTGGCGGGCCATCACCAACAGCGTGCACCAGCACGGCAGCAAAATCATTGCACAGCTGATGCACGCCGGTGCGATATCGCAGGGCAATATTTACCGGCGCGATACGCTGGCGCCTTCGGCGATCCCGCCACGTGGCGAACAACTGCGGTTTTACCATGGCCACGGCGCTTATCCGTTGCCGCGCGCCATGAGTGATGAACAGATTGAGCAGGTGATTGACGCCTTTGCTGACAGCGCGGCGCGCGCCATTGAGGCAGCCGGTTTTGACGGCATTGAAATTCACGCGGCCAACGGTTATCTGCTCGATCAGTTCTTTACCGATTACACCAACCAGCGCAGCGACCGCTGGGGCGGCGATATTATCGCAAGACTGACGCTGACGCGGGAGGTGATCGCCGCGGTGCGGCAGCGCATCGGTGCCAACGTCACGCTGGGCGTGCGGATTTCTCAGGGAAAAGTGAATGATTTTACGCATAAATGGCAGGAGGGCGCTGCCGGAGCGCGCCAGGTGTTTGCGCTGCTGGCCGACTCAGGTATCGATTATCTGCACCTGACCGAGCATGATGCGTTGCAGCCAGCGTTCGCGGACGCGGCAGAGTCGCTGCTGCAGCTGGCGCGCCAGGCTGCGCCACAGTTGCCGGTGGTGATCAACGGATCGCTGTCAGATGCCGAACGCGCCGGCATGGCGTTGTATCAGGGCGCAGATTATGTGGCGCTGGGCAAAAGCGCGCTGGCCAATCCGGACTGGCCACTGCGCGTTCGCCACGGCCAGCCGCTGCGCGCCTTCGATCAAAACCTGCTGGCACCGTCCGCGGATGTTAAAAACAGCGAGCTGGTGTAACCGCCGTTTTCGGTTGCCATCCATGGCGACCCTGCCACAACGGCTCAAAACGCATGCCCGCGCACCAGCAGCATTGGTGTGGGGTTTTGTCGGGTGCGTATTGCTGCGCACCAGCCGCAATAGTGTGTAATTTTGTAGGGTGCGCATTGATGCGCACCTGGATAAACCCAACACTACCCAGCCCGCTTAACGTTTAAACGCCCAGCTCAGCTTACCGTTATCGGCGCTTAACTTGTTCAGCGCCTTCTGGTTCACCGCGTCTCTGGCACCGAGCGCCTGCGCCGTCAGCGGACCATTATCACTCTGCGCAATCACCGTGTCCTTCGGCACGCTCACCATCTTCTCCGCCACCTTTTTCACCGCTGCGGCGTAGCCGTCGCGGTCGCGCAGGTTGAACTCTTTCAGCGGCAGTTCCCGGCTCAGCCACTGTCCCCAGAAGAATTCCAGGAACGGCGGCGGGTTGTCTGGCTTATCGAAGCCGATATCGCGCACAAAGTAGATCAGCGAACGATACTCATCATCCTGCATATGCTGGCGACCCAGCTCCTGCGGCAGCGCTTCGGGGGCGATTTTACCGTTTGGCGTCTCCAGCCACACCAGATGTGCCGCCGCCATTTTCTGCCAGAAAGCAGCCTGGCTTTTCAGCGGGCGGAAATCATCGGTAATGCGCACCTGCACCGGCGTTGACAGGCCGGCTATGTCAGCAAAGTTGCTGAACGTATGGTGGCCATCAGTCAGGTACAGTTGATTATCCGGGCCGATCACCGCGGTTTTCATCGGGCCAGGCTCGCTGCCGACCGGCGCCTTACAGCTGAAACTGGCCGGATCGCGCAGGGTGGAGCGCGGCGTGAAACTTTTCACCCCTTTTTGTCCCATGCTTTCGCAATAGTCATCGAACAGCTTTTCCGGATCGGCCTGATAACGATGCTGCTTGTAATCCAGCTGGCGATAACCAATGGCGGCCTGAGTGGGATGCAGCTGCGCCAGTTCGACCTGCACAATTTCTCCGGCTTTGATGTCGGGCGGCAGGGCGGCAAAGGCGGGGGCGGTACTGAATAGCAAGGCTAATAACGGCAGGGACGCTTTCATTCCATTTTCTCCTGAAGATCTCCCGGTGGAGCAACACGATAGCATTCCTGTCATCTTCCCGCTCTAGTGTTGTGGCTCGCGGTTGCGTTGAGGCAACCACTTATCCAGACATCTGACCACAACGGAGTACCTGCTTTATGATTTCTGCCACACAGCATCCCGCTAAACTGCAACACACCGCGATCGATCCCAGCGTCCGTCTGCGCGACACGCAGATTGGCCAGCAGTGTGAAATTCTGGCGCACAGTTATCTGGAATACAGCGAACTGGGTGATTTTTCCTACCTTGGGGAACACTGCTGCGTGGCGGATACGCAGATTGGCCGCTTCACGGCCATCGCCAATCAGGTGCGTATCGGGGCACCGAATCATCCGATGGATCGCGCCTCACAGCATCGCTTCACCTACTGCCCGGAGTATTACGACAGCCACGCGCAGCGCGATGCCGGTTTCTTCGCCGGACGCCGTGCCGATCGGGTGATCATTGGTCACGATGTGTGGATCGGTCACGGCGTGATTGTCCTGCCTGGCGTGACGGTCGGTGACGGCGCCGTGCTGGCGGCCGGGGCGGTGGTGAGTAAAGATGTGCCGCCTTACACCATTGTCGGAGGTGTGCCGGCGAAACCGATTCGCGCCCGTTTCAGCGCTGACATCGCAGCGCAGCTGCAGGCGATTGCCTGGTGGAACTGGCCGCTGGAGAAGCTGATGGCGCACCTGGCGGATTTTCAGTCGCCGGATATCGCCGCCTTCTGCCAGCGGCACGGGCGATAACCCTTACACAGCCTGCTGCGCGGCGGCTGGCGGCGCATCGGCTTGCAGGCGTTTCTCCGGCTGCAGCAGCGTCATGGCCAGCATGCTGCCAAAGGCGATACAGGCGGTGACGGTAAACATGGCGTTATAACCGTAGTACTGCGCCAGCCAGCCGCACAGCATCGGTGAAATGATCGACGCGAGGTTGGCGATGGCCAGCGTCATGCCGCTGAAGGTGCCGACCGATGCCTTCGGCGTCACGTCAATCACGACCGACCAGTAGACGTTATTCACCAGCGCATTGAGCGCGTTGCCGAGCGTCATCAGCGCGATAATCCCGGCAGCAGATCCGACCCAGGGAATGGCCATAAAGCAGCAGGCGGTGGCGCACAGCGTCACGGCGGCAAACAGGTTGCGCGCCAGCCGCAGATTGTTAAAGCGCGCCAGCAGGCGATCGGCGATGCGCCCGCCCAGCAGCACCGTCAGGCAGGCACCGCTCCACGGGATCATCGCCACATACCACAGCGAGTGCAGGTCATAGTGGAAATTATCCTGCAGATATTTCGGCAGCCAGGTCACCAGGGTAAAGGTGATGTAGAGGAAACTGAAATAGCCCAGCGCGTTGCACACCAGCGTGCGGCTGGTGAAGAAGCGCCACCACGGCAGCGCGCCTTCGTCCTGCGGCTGCTGGCGTTGCCCGGCAATGATCAGCTGACGCTCGACGGCATTGGCACGGGGATGCTGCTGTGGCGTATCAGTAAAGTGGCGGGCAAACAGCAGCATCGCCAGCAGTGAAAACGCGCCGAGCAGCATAAACATCATGCGCCAGTCGTTGGTGAGCAGCAGCAGTCCGACGGCAATCGGTGCGGTCAGCAGCGAGCCCAACTGGGTGCTCAGCAGGCCAATTCCCAGCGCGAAACCGCGTTCGTTATCCGGTGCCCAGTGGGCGATGGTTTTGTTCATCAACGCGTAGGCCGGCCCTTCGCTGAAGCCAAACAGCACGCGCAGTGCAGCAAACCCCATGATCGCCGAGCCGCCAAACAGCGCCATGCCCAGCTCTCCGGCCCAGGCGGTGGCGATCTCCAGCAGCGACCACAGAATGCCAGCCATCAGCCAGACCTTTTTGGTGCCCAGCCGGTCGGCAAGGAAGCCGCCGCACAGCGACCCGAACAGATAGCCAAAGCCAAAGTAGCCCAGCACGGCACCGAGTTGCACTTTACTGAAGTGAAATTCCTGCGAGATGGCGTTGGCGGCGAACGACAGCGCACCGCGGTCGATGTAGTTAATCAGTGCGATGAGAAACAGCAGCGAGAAAATGGTGTAGCGGGTTGAGGACGCTTTCATCATGCGACTCCTGAAAATGAACACAGGAATCATTAAGCAAAGGTAATGCCAGATTGCTAAGGCTGCTAACTAATTAGTGTCCGCCATGGCATAAGTGCCCGCGCCGCCGCAGTCGAAACCATCGCGCTGGCTAATAAATACTCGCTATCTGAGCGTGCTGCACCAAACCGATCGCCGGCACGATCGGTTACGGTGCGCTGCATCACACTATCGGCTGCGTGACCACTGCGGCACTGCGCAGTGGCTCCTGACCTAAGCCAACGTGCAGCAGAATCTGGCTGCGGTAATGCGCATCCGCTTCATGCTGCTCGTCACTCTGTAATAAACCGACCTCATTCACATTTTTCCCCGCGACCTGCACCTTGGTGCGTGCCGCGCTGCGCATCCACTCATACTCAATATCGATATGGCCGGTATCAATGCAGCGAATACCGTGCTGACTGAGGTCGTAAGCCAGCACGGTTGCCGTCGGGCCAAGGGAGATCAATACCATGTCGAACTCGCGCGCGTGCGCCAGCACATTACTGTATAGCTCGTTATAAACCGAAAACGCGTTACGGTTGAGGGTGGTAATGCGCCGGATCTGCCGGGCACCTTCGAGCAGATCGTTACCGAGACCAAGGCGCGTGCCGCTACCCTCAACAATCAGAATTTTTTTATCGTGAAACAGCTGTTTAAATTTGGCAAAAATACGTGCCGCCGGCTGTTTATCTTTATAATCATGATAAGGTCGCGTTACCGACGTATTACCATAGCGATAGCCTTTCTTTAATAAATGCTCATAGTGGCGAAAGAAAAACGCTTTATGAAAAAACCAGAAAAGCGCTGAGCCAAAACGCATATTCCCGGTGCCGCGAAAGGCATCAGGCATACACAGCAGACAGCGATTATCGCTCTGCGTGCCACGGCGCATGATCTCTTTCAGGCGAATGGAAAGGCGTTCATCAAAAGACTGAAAGCCAATATTCTTAAATAGCGTCATTTCCAGTTCCCCATCCCCATAGCGGCACACTGAGAGCCGGTCATCGCTGAGCAGCAGATCGATGGTCTGTTCTGCTGACAGGACCTGGTATTGCCGGGCGTGCGCATTGGCCACGGGAAATTTAATGGCAGCATGTGTGAGTTTAAATGGAAAACGTAATTTGCGATAAAAAGCGTCTGCGCTGATCATAATAACCTTCTTTTTATAAGCGGCTTTGCCGCAGAGCAGTCAGATAATATATATCACCGATTAATTTGGCAGACAGGCTAAGGAAACTCTCAAAATAATAAATACGCTATTTCATTTATCAATGTCACCGCGCCGGAAAGACGCTATTTTTAGGGCAAAGCGCAGCGTTGCCTGCTTTTTTACCATCAGGTTCTGACATGACCAGGACAAATCGCATTTGTACGCCACTAATCAATTAAATAATTTCACCAGAAATACGTACGCCGACAAATTGCAGGCTGCCCGGCAGCACGCCTGTCGCGCCCTTCGTCATATCGCACGCTGCGTTATCAAAAAATGCGGATTTTCCTGATGATTGATTAATTTCCTCCAACAAAATTGAAACGTGATTTCACTCACACTACGAGCGAAGCGGGGCGCAGCATGAAGGAGCAGAGCTACATTGATAAGCGGCACTAACGACACGCCGCCAGGCAGATTTTTAACTAACGGTTACGTAAGTTAAGATTTTGTTGAGTTTATGTGTCTTTAGTTTGGGGTGGTTAATAATGATGAGCGTTGAGGGATTCGCATGATAAACAAACTGACCAGTCTCGTGCTGGCGATTCTGGGTGTTGCGCTGCTCTATATGGGCGGCAAGCTGCTGATGATGGGCGGCAGCGCATTTTACGCATTGATGGCGGTGGGATTACTGATCACCGCCATTTTACTGTTCCGCAATCAGCGCAGCGCGCTGACCCTGTATGCGGTGCTGATGTGGATCACGCTGGCATGGATGATCTGGGAAGTCGGCTTCGACAAGTGGCAGTGGATCCCGCGCGGCGATCTGTTTGGCGTGATCGGCCTGTGGCTGGCGATGCCGTGGGTGGTCAAACCGCTGTATCAGGGACAGCGTCGCTTCCACGGCCTACTCGGCAGCACGGTGGCCATCATGATTGTACTGGTGATTGGATTGTGCTTTTACGATCCGCTGCCGCAGGCCGGCACCATCACCAATGCGCGTGAACAAAACAGCGAGCAGGGCGCGAGCGCTGACTGGACCGCCTACGGCGGTACCGCCGACGGCCTGCGTTTCTCCGCCCTGAATCAGATCACCAAAGAGAACGTGCGCAATCTCGAAGTGGCCTGGACCTATCACACCGGCGATCTGCGTCAGGATAACGATGCCACCGAATACACCTTCGAAGCCACGCCGCTGAAAGCCAACGGCATGCTCTATTTCTGTACGCCGCACAATGAGGTCCACGCGCTTGATCCGCAGAGTGGTGCAGTGAAGTGGAAATACACGCCGGCGAAAGATCGTTCTTATCTGCAGCAGCATCAGACCTGCCGTGGCGTCAGCTATTACGCGGGCGCACCGGTTGCCGCACAGGACACGGCCGCGACGCCGGCGATGTGCCGCAAGCGCATCTTTAACGCCACCACTGACGCCCGGCTGATTGCGCTGGATGCCGACAGCGGCAAACCATGCGCCGATTTTGGCAACAACGGAGTGGTGGATCTGCATGCCAATATGGGTGAGGTTCGTCCACACGCGCTGATGCAGACCGCCGCGCCGCTGGTCGCGGGCAATCTGGTGATTGTCGGCGGCTCGGTTATGGATAACGGCTTCAACAGCGGTAACCCCTCTGGCGTAATTCGCGCCTATGATGTGCAAAGTGGTCGTCTGGTGTGGAACTTTGATCCGGCTAATCCACAGAATACCGCGCCGATAGCTGCTGGCCAGACCTATCCGCAGGATACGCCGGTGGCCTGGGGTACGCTGAGCGCCGACCTGAAAAACGGCCTGGTGTATGTGCCATTTGGCAACGCCTCGCCGGATGAACTGGGCATTGAGCGTGATGCCAGTAGCAACACTGAAAAATTCCGTGATGCGTTAGTGGCGCTCGATCTGCAGACCGGTGCATTCAAATGGCGCTATCAGAGCTCCCATCACGATCTGTGGGACCGCGATAATCCGTCACAGCCGTCGCTGGTCGATATCGATTATCAGGGCCAGAAACAGCCGGTGGTGATCCTGCCGACCAAAACCGGCAACCTGTTTGTGCTCAATCGCCTGACCGGCCAGCCGGTTTATCCGGTTAACGACGTGAAGGTTTCGACGGAAGGCGGCGTGCCGGGCGAGAAATTCGCCGCCACCCAGCCGGTATCCAGTCTGAACTTTATTCCGCAGCCGCTGACTGAGAAGTCAATGTGGGGCATCACACCGTTTGATCAAATGGCCTGCCGTATGGATTTCCGTAGCCTGCGCTATGACGGCAATCCGTGGACGCCAGCCACAGAAGGCGGCTCGCTGGTGTTCCCGGGCAATATCGGGGTGTTTAACTGGGGATCGGTGGCGGTTGATCCGCAGCGTCAGATGCTGATTGCCGCACCGGTTCGCCTCGCCTACAAATACAACCTGATCAAGCGTACGCCCGCCACGGCGACGGAGCGCCTGTTCACCAAAGATGGCCAGCCTTACTGGAACGAAAACTTCCACGGTGATTACGCCATCCACATCCAGCAGCTGGCCTCCGGTCTCGGCATTCCGTGCATTGCACCGCCGTGGGGCCGCATGGTCGGCGTGGATTTGAAAACCGGCAAAACCGAATGGCTGCGTCGCGTTGGCACCACGAAAAACCTGAAAACCAGCTTCCTGCCGGGCCGCTTCCCGATTGGCTTCCCGATGGGCATGGTGGCGCACGGCGGGCCACTGCTGACGGCCGGCGATCTGGTGTTCCACGGTGCGACCGCAGATAACTTCATTCGCGCCTATGACAGCACCACCGGCGAACTGCTGTGGCAGCAGGAGCTTAGCGCCGGCGCACAGGCGACACCATCCACTTACATGGGCAGCGACGGTAAGCAGTACGTGGTGATTGCCGCAGGCGGTCACGGTTCGCTCGGCACCAAAGCCGGCGACAGCGTGGTGGCGTTCCGTCTGAAATAATCCTGTCGATGCAAAAAAGGCGCCCGCGGGCGCCTTTTTTATATTTATAAATCAGCGCATTAACGCTTGGCGCGCTCGGTTTGTACCCGCTGGGCAATGCGATCGCCAATCGTCTGGTCGATGTTGCGCCAGTACTCAAACGCGCGCGACAGCACCGGCTCCTCCACGCCGTTGAGCAGATGACCGCTGACGTTATTCACCAGACGATCACGTGCCGCCTCATCCAGCACTTTATTGACCAGCGTATTGGCCTGGCCAAAGTCATCATCATCCTGACGCAGCGTGTAGGGTGCGCGCACCATGTTGCCGTGCGCTTCCCAGGTGGAATCCGTCGGGTAGCGCTCGCCGTCCGCCACCGGACCGCCTTTCGAGTTCGGCGCATAAACCGGATCGCTGACCGGATTGATGCGCATCGCGCCATCCTTGCTGTAGCTGTGCACCGGTGCCTGCGGGGCGTTAACCGGAATCTGCTTGTAGTTAACGCCAAGACGGGCGCGGTGGGCATCGGCATAGGCAAACACCCTGCCAATCAGCATCTTATCCGGGCTCAGCCCGATGCCGGGCACCAGGTTGTTTGGTTCAAACGCCGCCTGTTCAATCTGCGCATGGTTGTCGGTCGGGTTGCGGTTCAGCATCAGTTTGCCGACTTTAATCAGCGGATAATCGCTGTGTGGCCATACTTTAGTCAGATCAAACGGGTTGAAGCGGTAGGTTTCCGCCTCGGCAAACGGCATGATCTGCATGTACAGCGTCCAGCTGGGGAAATCACCATTTTTGATGGCGCTGAACAGATCGCGCGTATGGTAATCGCCGTCCTGGCCGGCCAGCAGATCGGCGTTATCCTGCGTCAGGAACTCCACACCCTGATCGGTTTTGAAGTGGTATTTAACCCAGAATTTTTCCCCGGCGGCGTTAACCCACATATAGGTGTGACTGGAGTAACCGTTCATGTGGCGCCAGCTTTTCGGAATGCCGCGGTCGCCCATCAGCCAGGTCACCTGGTGCGCCGACTCTGGCGACAGCGTCCAGAAATCCCACTGCATATCGTTATCGCGCAGATTGTTGTCGGCACGGCGCTTCTGCGAACGGATAAAGTGCTGGAACTTCATCGGGTCACGAATAAAGAACACCGGCGTGTTATTGCCCACCATGTCGTAGTTGCCTTCGCTGGTGTAAAACTTGATCGCGAAGCCGCGCGGATCGCGCCAGGTGTCCGGGCTGCCGCGCTCGCCGGCCACGGTGGAGAAGCGCATCACCACATCGGTTTTGGTGCCGGGCTGAAATACCGCCGCTTTGGTGTAACGGCTGACATCTTCTGTCACCTGAAAATAGCCAAATGCACCGCTGCCTTTGGCGTGCGGCTGACGCTCTGGAATACGTTCGCGGTTGAAGTTAGCCATCTGCTCAATCAGGTAGTGATCGTGCAGCATCAGCGGGCCGTCAGGACCGACGGACAAAGAATGTTCGTCGCTGGCTACCGGAATGCCAGCATCCGTGGTGGTCGGCTTGCGATCGTCATTGCTCATAATATCTCCAGCTTTTGTAAGGATAATCCAACCACTAAGCGTAGCAGCGAGGCGCAGGCTTGCCCGAATAATTGCGCCGTCTCATCTGGTTGCCGCATTAAGCGATGCGGCACAGCTCGCAAATTTGTTTTTTATTTCTGCTGCAGGCTAAGCAGATTTTCCGTGCCGGTAAAAGCGCCATTCTGCGAATGGGATCGGAAAAGAAAAATTAATTCGCCAGTCTTTTAAGACAGGTCGCAAAGGATTTTTCCATTTAAGTAAAAACAGACATCGAATTAATCAATCATCTTATAACTTCATGTAAAATATCACTTTTTAATTTAATGATATTGATCAAAAAGAACCACAATCCGCTTATTTATGCTCTCGCTGCGTCAAAGGCAATCCCGTTGTAATTAATGAATGGACATAATAAGAGAGATAAATATGGTGATGCATAAGGCTAAAACCGCGCGCCTGGCGCTGGCTATCGCGGGGATGATGGTGGGTGGCAGTGCAGCGGCACAGTCATTAACGCTGGAGCAGCGTCTGGCCCAGCTGGAAGAGAAAATCGCGCGCGATGAGCAGCAGCAAAAGGAGGCGAGTGCCGGAACAACCAACACGTTCCGCTTTTCCGGCTACGCCCGTTCCGGCCTGCTGATTAATGATAAAGGGCGCGGTGGACGTGCCGGACCTGCTATTTCGCCTGCCAGTTCGATCGGCGGCGATGCGCATATTGGCCGGTTAGGTAATGAAAAAGATCACTACATCGAGCTGGGCTTTCATAACCAAACCCGGTTCAGTAATGGTTCGTGGGCCAATTTCAAAGCGCTGCTGGCAGATGGCTCATCCAGTCCGGACCCGTGGGTGCAGAATAACGACAACAACCTGAATATCCGCCAGGTGTATGTCGAAATGGGCGATCTGCCCAGCTTTGGGGGCGCCGCGCAACATGCCTCGCTGTGGGCGGGCAAACGCTTTGACGGCGACAATTTTGATCTGCACTTCACCGATACCGATATCGTCTTTCTTGGCGGCACCGGCGGCGGCATCAGTAACCTGCAATGGAACGAGCAATGGCGCAGCGATTTCTCCATTTATGGCCGCAGTTTTGGCGACCTGGGCAGCAGCCGCTACGACGATAACAACGTGCAAAACCTGCTGCTGACCTCAAACCAGTTTTACGGTAACTGGCAGTGGATGTTGACCGGCATGAGCGCAAACGGCAACGACGAGCTGAAAGGGCGCGCATCGACCACCGGCAGCTATGCGCTGCGCAGTGACGATACGGCAAAGCACGGCGTGTTTACCATGCTGGCCTGGCACGATAAAAACCGCTTCTACGGGCTGGCACCGGGCAGCAGCACTCACGCCATTCAGTGGGGGAAAGGACTGGGCGCAGAAACCCGGCAGATCGGTGGCGACGGCGACTTAACGCGCAACGCCAGCGCGCTGCGACTGGCCACTTTTGGCGTGATGCCACTCAGCGATCGCTGGTCAGTGGCCCCGTCGCTGCTGGCGCAGCACAGCGAGGATCGCTACCGCAAAGGCGATCGCTATGACTGGGTAACCATCAACCTGCGCGCATCCCAGGCGATTACGGAAAACTTTGCGCTGCAATATGAGGCATCGTGGCTATATATGGACCTCAAACCCAATGGCCGCAGCTATCAGGATGGCGGTAGCATCGCGACGTACAACGCGGTGAAGGGCGATGTGTATAAGCTGACCTTTGCGCCAACATTTAAAGTCGGCAACATCAACGACATGCTGGTGCGACCGGAGATTCGCCTGTTCGCGACCTGGATGAACTGGTCTAAAGCGCTGGACAACTATGCGCTGAACGATGATTTCGGCAGCGCGGGCTTTACCGCTGGCGGTAGCTGGAACTTTGGCGTACAGGCAGAAGTGTGGTTCTGAGATCGCATTTCGCGCTGACCGGCTGAAGGAAGGTTGCATGGTGCGAGGCGTTGAGAAATGCCTTGCACCGCATCCGGCGAAGCCTGCCAGGCAGCGGTAAAGCTGCATTCCGTCACCGATTATGGCTATAGTGCAACGTACTGAACCTGAAGCGATAAGGAATCGTTGTGACCATTGCCTGCCTGCATACCGCCGCCAGTAATATTGCTATTTTTAATGACGCCGCACAGTCGCTCGGCATTCCGCCTCAGCAAATCAGCCATCTGGTGATGCCACATCTGCTGGCAGAAGCAGAGCTCAGCGGTGGCATGACGCCGGCCCAGCAGCAGCGTCTGGAGCAGCTGTTACTCAGCCTGACGCCGTGGTTCGACGCGATACTGATTACCTGCTCTACCTTAGGTGCCGCCGCAGACAGCCTGCGCGATCCACAACAGCGCTGTGCGGTTTATCGCACTGACCGTATGCTGGCGGACGAAGTGCATCGCCGTGGCGCACCCGCGCTGGTGCTGTGTGCCGCGGAGTCTACGCTGCACAGTACGCGCCAGCTGTTTTGCCCGGAGAGTCTGGCACCTGACCAGCGTCCGCAAGTCAGGCTTATCCCGGATGCCTGGGCCGCATTCAAAGCTGGCCGGCTGGACGACTATTACACGCTGATCGCCGATGCGGTCGCTCAGGGACAGCAGCAGGGCGCGGTTCAGGTGGCGTTAGCGCAGGTGTCAATGGCCGGCGCCGCGTCGCGTTTTCCTGTGCCACAGCGGCCACTCACCAGCCCGCACCTGGCGCTCAGCTTCGTACTGCAGCGGACTAAAGGCGCGGACGAAGGTCATTCAAAACCACTGATTTAAGCCAACAAAAAGCCCTACTGTTACGCAATTTTGCAGCCTTTATGATGGTCATCAGAACCTGATTTTTGAGGAAGCCACTGATGAACGTGATTAAAGCGCAGCGTGACCAGCTGTTTGAATACGGTCCCTTTACCATTCGCCGGCAGCGGCCGGGAGAACAACTGGGCGCGCTGGCGATTGTCGACCAGATGACGCTGAAGCCCGGCGCGGTGGTACCGATGCGCCGTCATCAGGTTGATGAAATTTTCAGCTATGTCTGGCGCGGCTCGGTGCAGTACCGGCGCGAGGAGGGAGAGACTCTCGCCCTCAACGGCAAACGCGCACTGCTGGTGAACGCGGGCAGTGGGGTACGTCATGAAGAGTCAGCACCGCTGATTGAAAGCGAAATGCTGCAGGCGTACATCCGCCCGGCATCCGGTGACGGTGAAGGGCAGGTGCAGAGTGTGTACCGGGCAGAAGGGGCGGCACTTAACCAGTGGACGCTGCTGGCCGGTCCGCAGCACAGCGCGGCACCTTTGACGCTGCGTCAGGCCGTTTACATCTATGACGTCAGGCTGGATCGTGGCGCACAGATCGAGGTGCCGCATTTGCCGGGTTATGCCAGCTGGGTCACGGTGCTGGAGGGCATTGCACGCACCGGGGATGTGCGGTTGCAAAAAGGCGATGCGGTGAGCGATAGCGCTGCCTTGTCGGCTATCCACGGTGAACGCGACGCCCTGCTGGTCGCCTTTCTGGTGCAGCAGGATGCGCCTGCGGTGCTGAGCGGTACGCTAAGCGGCAGTTAAAACACCGGCTATGACACGGCTGGCATGCACCAAAGTAGCCAGTCGTGTCAGCGTGCCGCTGGCGATGTCACGCACTCAGGTGCTGCCGGCTTTGCAACTCAGCGCCCGATAACCCATTATTTCGCGTGTGACACTTGTTCGTAGTAACCGATCTTCTCCACTTTGGCGGTCGAACCGCCACCTTCAAACTCGGATGCCAGCCAGGCGTTAACGATGTTTTTCGCCAGCTCCGGCCCAATTACGCGTGAGCCCATGGTCATGATCTGGGCATTATTACTTTTGCGCGCGCGCTCGGCGGAGAAGGTGTCATGACACTGCGCGGCGCGCACGCCTTCCACTTTATTGGCAACAATCGCGACGCCAATGCCGGTGCCACACAGCAAAATGCCGCGCTCAAACTGCTTTTGCTGCACCGCCGTCGCCAGCGCAAACGCCACGTCCGGATACATCGGGCGGTCATTTTGCGCGTCGTTACTGTAATCAGTTACCTGATAATCCTGCTCTTCCAGCAGCTTTTTAATAATGTTTTTCAGGTCGATAGCCGCATCATCGGCACCAATAGCGATAGTTTTCATCACGTCTCTCCAGTGATACAAGGTCTGACACCTGCACATATGTTCGTCAGGTGATTAGATGTTCACTGATAGCCTGCCACAAAATCAAACATATGTTCAATACATGTTCATATGATTTAGCGATCGGCCACTCAAAATCTCGCGCACCCCCTGATGTAACGATCGCGCAGCGCCGCTCTGCTGCGAAAAATCCTGAAAATGTCGCTGAAATCAAATCTCATGCGCACTGTCACACTTTCGCCAACTGCGCTTGAGGAGTGAGCAAATATCCGTGTAGTGTTCATTTGTTCGCATGACCCTATCCATGTACAAGAAGACCCATTGAGGACTCGAACATGTGTCATTTGCTTCTTACCTCGCATTTTGTCTGTCGCCAGCGCCGGTTTTGCGCCTGGCCAACACCGTCTCACTGCGCACGTTTCGGAGGTGCGTTATGAATCACTCTGCTGTCAGCGCGGTTGAGCAGACCGCAATCCGCAAAATCTCCTGGCGCCTGGTACCGTTTGTGGCGCTGATGTTCTTTATCAACTTCCTCGATCGCACCGCCATTTCCTTTGCCGGCCCAAACGGCATGACGCAGGACCTCGGCCTCAGTGCGCTGCAGTTTGGTCTCGCCTCCGGCATCTTCTTCATTGGTTACATCCTGCTGGAAGTGCCCAGCAACCTGGCGCTGCATAAGTTCGGCGCGCGGCGCTGGCTGGCGCGCATCATGATCAGCTGGGGCATCGTCTCGCTGCTGTTTACCTGGGTCAGCAGTGTCGAAGGGCTGTACACGCTGCGCCTGCTGCTGGGGATTGCCGAGGCCGGTTTCTTCCCGGGCGCCATCCTTTATCTCAGCCTGTGGGTGCCGGCGCGCCACCGCAGCAAAATTCTCTCGCTGTTCTACCTGGCACAACCGCTGACAGTGGTATTTGGCGCACCGCTGGCTGCCTCGCTGATTGAGCAGCACGGGCTGTTTGGCCTGGAGGGCTGGCGCGTAATGTTTATGGGCGTATCGCTGCCAGCAATCCTCATCGGGATTGTGGCGCTGTTCTGGCTGGTGGACTCGCCGCGTCAGGCGAAGTGGCTGAATGACGACGAGAAAAACTGGCTGATAGCCGAACTGGAGGCGGAACATCAGCACAAGCAGGGCCAGCACCCGCACAGCGTGCGTTCGGTGATGGGCAACAGCCGCGTGTGGATGCTGTGCCTGATCTACTTCGGCTTTATTTACGGCCTGTACGCGCTGGCGTTCTTCCTGCCGACCATTATCGCTGGCTTCCAGCAGCAGTTTGGTACCACCTTCAATGTGATGCAGAAAGGGCTGATCACCGGCGTGCCGTACCTGATCGCCGCCGTCGTGATGTTTTTCTGGTCGCGGGATGCCGCGCGGCGTGGCTGTAAAACCTGGCACATCGCGATTCCTGCGGTCGCGGGCGGCGTCAGCGTACCGCTGGCGCTCTACATGGATTCACCGTTTACCACCATCCTGGTGATCGCCGTAACGGCCAGCGCCATCTTCGCCGCGTTGCCCAATTTCTGGACGCTGCCGACGCAGTTCCTGACCGGCGCATCGGCAGCGGCGGCGATTGCGCTGATTAACACCCTGGGCAACGTGGCGGGTTTCTCCGCCGGTTACATCACCGGCGCACTGCATGATGCCACTCACAGTTATGTGTTACCGATGTTCGTGGTCGGCGGTTTTATGCTGCTCTCCGCTGTATTGATGCTGTTCCTCAATCGCCGTCGCGCGCAGCCTCTGCCAGCCTCATTTGTACAGGAGCAATAACATGACGTACCTGTTTAACCAGCCATCCGCGTTTGCCGCGGAACTGATCGAAGGCTTTGTGGCCGCCAACGCCGATAAAGTACGCCAGGTGAGCGGTGGCGTGGTGCGCAGCACGCGCAGCCAGCCGGATACCGTGGCGGTGATTGTCGGTGGCGGTTCCGGTCACTATCCCGCCTTTGCCGGATTGGTCGGCCAGGGCCTGGCGCACGGGGCGGCAATGGGCAATCTGTTCGCTTCGCCGTCGGCGCAGCAAATCTACAACGTCGCGCGCGCGGCGCATAACGGCGCGGGTGTGCTGTTGCTGTTTGGAAACTATGCCGGTGACGTGCTGCATTTTGGTCAGGCGTGCGAGCGGCTGCGCGCTGAAGGTATTGCCTGTGAGGTGCTGGCGGTAACGGATGATGTGTCCAGCGCCAGCCACGATGAGCGTCTGAAGCGACGCGGCGTCGCCGGCGATCTGTGTGTGTTTAAAGTGGCGGCGGCCGCGGCAGAAGCGGGTGACGATCTGGCTACGGTGCTGAAAAAAGCGCAGCACGCCAACGATCGCACCCGCACCTTCGGCGTGGCATTTTCCGGCTGCACGCTGCCTGGCGCTTCGCATCCGCTGTTTGAGGTAGAGAAAGGGCGCATGGCGCTCGGGCTGGGCATCCACGGTGAGCCGGGCATCAGCGAAACGGCGGTGCCGCGCGCCGACGAGCTGGCAGAAATCTTTGTCGACCGACTGCTGAGTGAGCGGCCAGCGGATGTGGCGCAGGTGGCGGGACAGCGCGTGGCGGTAATCCTCAACGGTCTCGGTTCAGTCAAGTATGAAGAGCTGTTTGTGGTGTATCGCCGCATCGCCCAGCTGCTGTCGGCGGCGCAGTTGCAGGTGGTGGAGCCGGATGTCGGCGAATTCGTCACCAGTTTTAACATGGCAGGCGTCTCGCTGACGCTGATGTGGCTTGATGATGAACTGGAAACGCTGTGGCGCGCGCCGGCCAATACGCCAGCCTACCGCAAAGGCAGCGTCCTGATTGCCGAACCGCTCAGCGCCGCCGAGTGCGAAGAGATCCGTGAAGAGACGTTACCTCAGGCCAGCACCGCATCACAACACAGCGCCCGGCGCGTTCTTGAACTGCTGGAAGCAGTGGCGGTGATGATTCAGCGTCATGCCGGCCAGCTGGGCGACATTGATGCGGTAGCGGGCGACGGCGATCACGGCATTGGTATGGAGCGCGGCGTACTCGGCGCGGTAGAAAAGGCGCGTGAGGTGGCCGCGCGTGGCGCCGGCGCTGGCAGTCTGCTGTGTCGCGCCGCCGATGCCTGGGCGGATAAAGCGGGCGGCACGTCCGGAGCACTGTGGGGCGTGGCACTGACCGCGCTCGGCACCGCACTGGGCGACAGCGCGGCAGCGGATGCAACACGCGTCGCTGCCGGCGTCCGGGATGCCAAAGAGGGCATTATGCACTTCGGCAAAGCGCGCGTCGGTGATAAAACCATGGTTGACGTGCTGGTTCCGTTTAGCGACACGCTGAGCGCTGCGGTCGCGCAGGGCGCATCACTCACCGAAGCCTGGTTACGTGCGGCAGCGGTGGCGGAGCAGGCCGCGCAGGCCACCGCACAGCTGGTACCGAAAGTGGGGCGTGCGCGGCCGCTGGCAGAAAAAAGCGTTGGCACGCCGGACGCCGGTGCGGTTTCACTGGCGATGATCGTCAACACCGTTGGCAATCTGTTAAAAGAACACAGTGCATCTGAACAGGGAGCGTAATTATGGCTCAGCCTAAAATCTGGCTTGGCGTCAGCCTGAAAATGTATTTCGGCTATCAGCAAACGCTGGCGTGGTGTCGCGAGGTTGCGACGCTGGCGCAGCATCCGGCGGTGCAGCGCGGTGATGTCGGGCTGTTTGTGCTGCCCGCTTATCCGGCCATCCCGGCGGTGCGGGAGATTTTTGCCGGCACGCCGGTGCGCGTCGGCGCGCAGGACGTGTGTCAGGCGGAAAACGGCGCCTGGACCGGTGAGGTCAGCGCCAGCATGCTGCAGGAACTGGGGTGCTCGCTGGCGGAGATCGGTCACGCTGAACGCCGTCGCCATTTTCATGAAGATAAAACGCAGATTGCCGCCAAAGTGGCGATGGCGCTGCGTTATCGCCTGACCCCGGTGCTGTGCATCGGTGAACCGCAGCAGGGCACGCCTGAGCAGGCGATTGCGCTGTGTCAGCAGCAGCTGCAGGAGGCGCTGGCGGAGGCCGCGCAACACGCGCTCAGCGGTGAGGTATTGTTTGCTTACGAACCGCAGTGGGCCATTGGTGCGCCGCAGCCGGCGCCGGACAGCTACATCCGCGCGGTGTGCAGCGGGCTACAGCAGCTGACGACGCCAGACGGCATCACGCTGCGGGTGATTTACGGCGGCAGCGCCGGGCCGGGCCTGATTCAGCGCCTCGGCGGCGACGTCAACGGCCTGTTCCTCGGCCGCTTTGCCCACGATCCGCAGGCGCTGGCGCAAATCGTGCAGGAAGCCAGTAAGCTGGCTGAGGAGCTGCCGTCATGAGCCGCATCGGACTCAGCACCTACGCGTTTTTCTGGCGCATGTCGCCCCAGGTGCCACAGCCGCTCACGCTGGCGCAGATGCTGCAGCACACCGCCGATCTCGACGTGTCAGTATTCCAGATCTGCGACTACCCGGCGATTGAGCAGTGGTCAGATGACCAGCTGCTGGCGCTGCGTCAGCAGGCGGATGCACTTGGCATCACGCTGGAGCTGGGCACGCGTGGTCTCGGCAGCGCGCACCTGCGCCGCTATCTGCACATCGCCGCTATTCTCGACGCGCGCGTGGTGCGCTCAATGTTCAACACCGCCGATCACCGGCCATCGCTGGATGAAGCGGCCAATCTGATTGCTGCCGTGCTGCCGGATTTTGCCCGCCAGCAGGTGCGGCTGTGCCTGGAAACCTACGAGCAGGTCAGCAGCGCGGCGATGATGTCGGTGATCAACCGCTTTCTCTCGCCGTGGCTGTGCGTCTGTCTCGATCCGGCCAACTGCGTCGCCGGACTGGAACTGCAGGAGCAGGTGATCGCCAATACCGCTGCGCGCGTCGGCAATCTGCACATCAAAGATTTCGCCTTTACCCGCCGTGCCGGCTGGGTCGGTTTTACCCTGGCCGGCTGTCCGATGGGCGAAGGGAAGCTGGATTATGACCGGCTGATCGCCAGCGTGCGGCCGGTCGATCGCGACATCAACCAAATCATCGAACACTGGTTGCCGTGGCAGGACGATGCCGCGCAGACCTGCGCGCGGGAAGCTGAATGGACCCGCCGCGCCGTTGAATTCCTACGCAGTAAACAAGATCAGGAGTCGTTAACATGAGCAAGGCATTGAAAACCATCACCGTGATCGGCGCAGGCGGCAAAATGGGCATGCGTATTTCCGCTAATTTGCAGCACAGCGCTTATCAGGTGTTTTACTGCGAGAATTCACCGCAGGCGCAGCAGCAGGTGATTGCACAGGGACGCGAGCTGTCGGATGCCGCGTCGGTGGTGCCACTGAGTGACGTGGTGATCCTCGCCGTGCCGGATATCGTACTGGGCAAAGTCTCGCAAAGCGTGGTGCCACAAATGCAAAGCGGTGCGGTGCTGCTGACGCTCGATCCGGCCGCGGCCTACGCCAACCTGATCGCCCAGCGTGACGGCATTGAATACGCGGTCGCGCACCCGTGCCATCCGTCGGTATTTCTGGCCCGCTACACCAAAGAGGAGCACGCCGATGCGTTTGGTGGCGTCGCTGCCGTTCAGCACGTCGCGGCAGCCTGGGAAAGCAGCAGCGCTGAACAGAAGGCAGAGCTGAGTAAGGTAATCAGCGTGATGTACGGCCCGGTTGATCAGGTGCACTGGGTCACGGTGACGCAACTGGCGTATCTGGAACCGACGCTGGTCGAAACCGTCGCCTGCATGGTCGGTGCCTTCATGAAAGAGGCGCTGGATGAAACGGTGAAACACAGCGGCGTCCCGGAAGAGGCAGCGAAGGCCATGCTGTACGGCCATATTCAGATTGCGCTGGCGGTGGCTTTCCGAGCCACCAACCCGTTCTCGGATGCCTGCATGATCGCCATGGAGTATGGTCGCGAGAAGATCATCAAACCGGACTGGAAACAGATCTTCGATCAGCAAGAGCTGGATAAGGTTATTGCCCGCATGCTGAAAATTGACGCCATTCAGCGTTAAGCGTGACAGCAGCGGCGACTCGCGGCGTTGCTGGCTGGCGAAGCGAGTCGCATCAATGATATAACTCCCTGCTGAGCACTCCGCACGACGATACAAGACAGGTAACGGATGGAAAAAAACACGCTTTCTCAGGACTCCGAGCTGCTGACGGAAATTGCCGTCGCCTACTATCAGGACGAAATCACCCAGGAGGAGATTGCGCGTAAGTTTGGGATTTCCCGTATCAAGGTGGGGCGACTGCTGAAACGCGCGCGTGAAGAGGGCATCGTCGAGATCAATGTGCGCTACCATCCGGTGTTCAGTACGCGGCTGGAACAGCAGTTGCAGACGCGCTTTCCTCATCTGCAGCGCGCGCTGATTGCCCTCGATTCGCCAGACAGCGACGAGCAGCGGCGTCAGGTGGCGGCGCTGGTGTCGGCGCATCTCGCGCAGTCGCTGAAAGACAACGCCATTGTCGCCGTGGGCCAGGGGCGCAACGTGGCGGCCGTCGCCGATTATCCCGGTCAGGTGCCGACGCGCAACTGCCTGTTTATCAGCGGCATCGGCGGCACCCATCGTCCGGGGGATGCCATCAACGCGGACCACATCAGCCGCCGGCTGGCCAAAAAGTTTGGCGGCATCAGCGAAACCCTGTACGCCCCGGCTTACGTCGAAAACCGGGCGCTGCGCGACGCCTTCATGCAAAACGGCACCATCAAAGAGACGCTCGACCGCGCGCGCAAAGCGGATGTGGCACTGGTGGGCATCGGTGACATGAACGAAAACAGCTATATGGTGAAGCTCGGCTGGTTCACACCACATGAGATCATTGATGCCAGCGTCAATCAGGGCGTGACCGGTGATGTGGCCGGCTATGATTTTTTTAATGCCCAGGGCCAGCACGTGGATACGGTGATGAACGACCGGGTAATTGGCCTGAGTATCGACGAGCTGCGTAAAATTCCCTGCGTGATTGCCATTGCCGCAGAAAACACTAAAGCCATGGCGATCCTCGGCGCGCTGCGCACCGGCGCTATCGACATCATTGCCACCACGGCGCAGAACATCCGCACCATTCTGAGCATGTCGCAGTAACGCATAAACGCCTGCCGGCACGGCCTGCGGGCGTGCCGGGTGAGGGCGGATTCTGCGCCAGGTCGCCATCCATCACCCAACCGTCACGTCAGCGCCATAAATCTTTCATCCGCCTCAGCTAGCTTACCGCCATTCTGATTTCAGGACTGCGGATGCATGAGCCATCTCTCGCTGCAACACATCACCAAAACCTGGGGCGATAAAATCGCGCTGCAGGATATCAGCTTCGACGTGGCGCAAGGCAGTTTCGTCGCACTGCTGGGGCCTTCCGGCTGCGGTAAATCGACGCTGTTGCGCACACTCGCCGGGCTGGAAACGGCCGACAGCGGCCGCATTTATTTCAATCACACCGACGTCACGCCTCTGCCACCGGCGCAGCGCAAGCTGTCGATGGTGTTTCAGTCTTACGCGCTGTTTCCTCACCTGAGCGTGCGGGAAAATCTGCTGTTTGGCCTGAAGGCGCGCGGTGAAGATAAGCAAAAGTTTGCCGCCCGGCTGGCGCAGGTCAGCGCACTGCTTGAACTGGAACCGCTGCTGGCGCGCCTGCCTTCACAGCTCTCCGGCGGGCAGCAGCAGCGCGTGGCGCTGGGCAGGGCGGTGATCGCCAACAATACGCTGTGCCTGATGGATGAGCCGTTATCCAACCTGGATGCCAAACTGCGCCAGAGCATGCGGCGCGAAATCCGCGCGCTGCAAAAGCAGCTCGGGCTGACCATGTTGTACGTCACCCACGATCAGACCGAAGCGATGAGCATGGCCGATCACATCATTCTGCTTAACGATGGCCGCATTGAGCAGCACGGCACGCCAGACCAGCTCTACAACCAGCCGGCGAGCTGTTTTGCCGCGCAGTTTATTGGCGCACCGCCAATGAATATCCTGCCACTGCACAGCAAAGGCGCGCATCACTACCTCAGCCATCTCAGCACACCGCTGCTGAGCTATGCCGGCGAAACGGCGCTGAGTCTGGGCCTGCGCGCGGAGGATATCCAGCTGGTCGCCCCGCAGCAGGCCGCGCTGAGTGCGCGGGTAGTGAGCTACGAATACATGGGCGCGGATACGCTGCTGGTATGTCGGTTGCCCGGCATCACGGAATCACTGACCGTCAAAGTGCCCGGCCTGCAGCGCTTCACGGATGACAGCCTGGTCGGCCTGCAGTGGTCCACCAGCCGGCAATACCTGTTTTCCACCACCAGCGGCCAGCGCTGTGTCGCTGCTGAACACCCGATGTTGCTCGCTGAGAAAAAATACGCTGTTTAACCGTTGTCGTTTATTCTAGGGAAAATCATGTCTGCGATCCGTTTCTCGCCTCTGGCTTGTGTCGTTATGCTGTGTGCCTCCGCGTCGGTGTTTGCTGCTGAGCCGGTGAAGTTACAGATGTACTATCCGATTGCGGTCGGCGGTAAAGTCAGCCACACCGTGGAAGCCCTGGTGGCGGATTTTGAAAAACAGCACCCTGAGATCAGCATTCAGCCGGTCTACACCGGCGATTACGCCACCACCGTGACCAAAGCGCTGACGGCGTTTCGCGGCGGTAACGCACCGCAACTGGCGGTGATGGGCGATATTGAAGCCTGGTCGCTGATGGATGCCGGTGCCATCGTCGCCGCCAGCGATTTAGCCACGGGTGAAGAGGGCAAACAGTGGATCGACAGCTTCTATCCGGCCTTTTTGCGTCGCATTGAGGGCAAAGTGTGGGGCGTGCCTTTTCAGCGCTCAACCGTGGTGATGTACTGGAACAAACAGGCATTTGAGAAAGCCGGCCTCGATCCGAATACACCGCCCGCCACCTGGCAGCAGGTGGTGGCATTCAGCAAAAAACTGACGCTGAAACAGGCCAGCGGCGTCAGCCAGTGGGGCATTGAGATCCCTTCCACGCCGAACGGTTACTGGAATTTCCAGGGGCTGGCTGCCACCAATGGCGGACGGCTGGATAACGGCAAGGGAAACGCCGTGTATTTCAACACGCCGGGCAACGTGGAAACCCTGCAGTGGCTGACCGACCTCGGCCAGAAAGAGGAAGTCTCGCCGAAAGGCGCAATCGCCTGGGGCACCACGCCGCAGGACTTTATCAGTTGTAAAACGGCCATGATGGTCACCACCACCGGCAACCTGACCAACGTGCACGACAACGCGACCTTCCCGTTTGGCGTCGCCATGCTGCCGGAGAAAACCCAGCGCGGCAGCCCGACCGGTGGCGGTAACCTGTACGTGTTCAAAAGCGCCTCACCGGCGCAGCAGCAGGCGGCGATGCGCTTCATCCGCTGGGTCACCGCACCGGAACAGGCCGCGCGCTGGAGTATCGCTACCGGCTATGTCGCCACCTCGCCGGCAGCGTGGGACACGGCGGCAATGAAAGCCTATGTGCAGCAGGTGCCTCAGGCACTGGTGGCGCGTGAGCAGCTGAAATATGCCCAGCCGGAACTCTCGACCTACAATAGCGTGCAGATTCAGGACGCGCTCAATCACGCCATTGAAGCAGCGGTGACGCAGAGCAAAACCCCGGCCCAGGCGCTGGCCGATGCGCAGAAACAGGCTGACCGCCTGCTGAAAAACTATCAGTGACGGCCGCGTGATGAGCTCATTCTCTGGCAGCGCCGCCACGCTGCGCCCGCGAGGGTGGTCACTGCAGCTCAGCGGCTATTTGCTGCTGCTGCCCGCGCTCAGCTTCCTGCTGCTGTTTACCCATTATCCGGCGCTGGCCACGCTGTGGCAGAGCCTGTTCAGCGCCGCGCGCGCTTCGCATCCGGCCCATTTTGTCGGGCTGGATAACTATCGCGCGCTGCTGGATGACGACATTTTTATGCAGTCGCTGTGGAATAACCTGCTGTATGCGCTGATCACCATTCCGCTGGCGGTGACGCTGGCGCTGCTGATGGCGCTGGCGGTCAATCGTCGGCTGCGCGGCAACGCACTGGTGCGTGCGGCCTTCTTCATTCCGTCGCTGCTGCCGATGATCGCCATCGCCAATCTGTGGCTGTTTTTCTACACGCCGCAGCTTGGCATCCTGAATAGCCTGCTGGCATGGTTTTCGCTACCGGCGGTCAACTGGCTCGGCGAGCCGGATACCACGCTGTACTGCCTGATGGCGGTTTCGGTATGGCGCGAGGCGGGCTTTTTCATGATCTTTTATCTCGCCGCCCTGCAGCAGATCGATCCGCGCCTCAGCGAAGCCGCCGCCATTGAAGGCGCATCGCGCCGTTACTTTTTCCGCCGCGTGCAGTGGCCGCTACTGCTGCCAACCACGCTGTTTGTGCTGATCAACGCCTCGATGAACGCCTTCCGCATTGTCGATCAGGTGATTGCCATGACCAACGGCGGCCCGAACAACAGCAGTAGCCTGCTGCTGTTTTATATCTATCGTACCGCATTCAGTTTCTGGGACATGCCAGCCGCGTCGGCCATGACGGTGGTGCTGCTGGTGATCCTCGGATCGATTGCGTTGATCAAATTTCATCTGCTGGACAAGCGAGCCCATTATCAATGAAAGCTGCATCCTCTCCGGGCGGTTTTGCGCTCAACCTGCTGATTTGGCTGGCCGCGCTGCTGTGGAGCTTGCCGATGCTGGTGGCGCTGTGGATTGCCATTCATCCGGCCGCCGGACAGGGGCACTTTTCGCTGCTGGCACCGCTGACGCTGGAGAACTTCATCAATGCCTGGCACGCGGCACCGTTTGCCCGCTACTTCCTCAATACCACGCTGCTGGTGCTGATGATTGTGGTGGTCCAGCTGGTGCTGGCCACGCTGGCCGCTTATGCGCTGGTGCGGTTCCGCCTGAAATTTTCCGGTTTCCTCTTCGCGCTGATTCTGCTGCAGCTGATGATCAGCCCGGATGTGCTGATTCTGAATAATTACCGCACCATCAGCGCGCTCGGGCTGCGCGATACCCTGACCGGCATTGCGCTGCCGTACTTTGCCTCGGCGTTCGCCATCTTTCTGCTGCGGCAGACGTTCAAGAGCATTCCGCTGGTACTGGAAGAGGCGGCAACCGTTGAAGGAGCCAGCCGGTTTTACATTCTGCGCCACATCTACATTCCGCTGGCAAAGCCAATCTATGTGGCATTCGCGCTGGTCTCGATCAGCTTCCACTGGAACGATTTTCTCTGGCCGCTGGTGATCACCGACTCGGTTCAGGTGCGTCCGTTAACCGTCGGGCTGCAGCTGTTTTCCGCGCCGGAGCAGGGCGTGCAGTGGGCGCTGATCGGGGCGGCAACGCTGATGACCACCTTGCCGTTGCTGCTGCTGTTTTTGCTGTTCCAGCGGCAGTTTATTCAGTCATTCATGCGTGCCGGTATTCGCTAAGGAGAGCCAGAGATGGGATATGCCCATGCGCTAACCGCAGCGCAACGCCAGCGGCTCGGTGATGTCGCTGAGCTGTATCAGTTACCGGATTTACGCGCGGCACCGCTCGACGGCACGCTGCGCTTCGGGCTGCTGGCCGATCCGCAATATGCTGACGTTGAGGCGGATGTCCCGGCGAATCTTTACTATCGTCATGCTCTGCATAAGCTGCCGCAGGCGATAAACGCGCTCAATCAGCAGCCGCTGGATTTTGTCGTTACGCTCGGCGATCTGGTGGATCGCCACTGGGCCAGCTATGCCACGCTGCTGCCGCTCTACGATCGGCTACTCCATCCGCATGCCGTGGTGCTGGGGAATCACGACGCCCAGACCATCGCGCAGCACCTCAATGACGCGCTGCCGCTGCCAAAAAGTTACTATGCCTTTCAGCTGCCGGGCTGGCGCTTTATTGTCTACGACGGCAACGATATCAGCCTGTACTGCAATCAACACAACGGCGACGATCGCCAGCGCGCGGCCGCACTGCTGGCTGATTTACAGGCGCGCCAGCAACCGCAGGCGCAGCCGTGGAATGGCGCGGTCGGTGCGACGCAGCTGGCATGGCTGGAAACGCAGCTTATCGAGGCCCGCACCTGCGGCCAGCAGGTGGTGGTGTTCGGCCATTATCCGCTGGCACCGGGCTACAGCCACAGTCTGCTCAACGGTTCGCAGCTGGCAGCGCTGTTCTGCCGCTATGGCGTGCGCGCCTGTTTTGCCGGCCACGATCATCGCGGCGGCTATCATCGGCGCGCGGATACCGTGTTTATAACCCTGCAGGGGATGCTTGATGGCCCGTCGCGCGTGCCCTTTGCGGTGGTGGAACTGACGGGCGAGACGTTGCGGCTGCGGGGATGGGGCGGCGAAATCAGCCGCGAAGAGGTATACGGTGCCGCGCCGATGGCTAGCCGGCCAGGTTAAAACTGTTGTCAATGCGCAACAAAATCTCGGCCGTCGGGACTGATCCATCCAGACACAGGGAAACCCAATGCTTTTTGTTCATATGGTAGCCCGGGAAATAAACCTCGCCATCGACCAGCGAAGCGATGGCCTGCGGCGAGACTTTAATATTGACGATTTCAATCAGGCTATCATCCGGTCGGCCCAGCTTGCTGCTGTGAATCGTCAACAGCGCGCCGAACCACTTTTGATTATCTTTGCGGCGAAAGATGGCGTTTTCAGGAAAGCGCGGCCATAAGAATTCCAGCTCACTCTGATATTGCTGTTTTAAGTGCTGAACAATCGCATCGGCCTGCGCTGTTTTGAAATGCTTCTGCGGGAAACATTTTTCTGCGATATCCAGCAAGATAGCGTCATGTTCTTCACGAATCTGTCCCACAAAGGCACCGGTGGCAGAAGTAATACGGTGAAGAATGTAATCTTCTCCTGTGACTTTATCGATAATGGTGGCGGCAATGTCACCCTGGGTGGTGATGTTTACCTGCAGGGTAAACTGCTTATTCATCACATCACAGCGGTAGCCGTAATCCGGCCCATCCTTGCGGAAACCGTAAGCCAGCAGCTTTTTCACATTCATTTCCCGGCTGACGAAAAGATGATTTACGTTGTACATTTTCATGCCTGGTTAACGGAGAGGTGTTCACAATTCCCGGAGTTTGCTCAGGGGCGTGCGGGCTATTTTAACCGACAGGAGGGATTTGTATGTGCCATAAATCGCTATGACACCCGGCACCGCTTTTTCGCCATATCACACCGCCAAGAACAACCGCCACCGGACGCTTAACCCAGCCTTACGCAACGCGCGCACATGCTGTATAGTCCGTTTTTTTTCGGAGGAACCATGCTGCCCAACTCATCCACGCGCCTGAATAAATACATCAGCGAGAGCGGAATCTGCTCGCGCCGTGACGCCGATCGTTACATCGAACAAGGCAACGTTTTCATTAACGGCAAACGCGCCAGCGTCGGTGCGCAGGTGTTCGCCGGGGATGAGGTCAAAGTCAACGGGCGGCTGATTGAACCGCGCAACGAAGACGATCTGGTATTAATCGCCCTCAACAAGCCGGTGGGCATTGTCACCACCATGGAAGAGGGCGAGCGTGACAACATTGGTGACTTCGTCAACCACAGCAAGCGCGTGTTCCCGATTGGCCGGCTGGATAAAGACTCGCAGGGGCTGATTTTCCTCACCAATCACGGCGATCTGGTGAATAAAATCCTGCGCGCCGGTAACAATCACGAAAAGGAGTACGTGGTCACGGTGGATAAGCCGATCACCGACGAGTTTATTGCCGGTATGGCGGCGGGCGTACCGATGCTCGGCACAGTGACGAAAAAATGCAAAGTGAAGCGGGAGTCGACCTTTGTATTTCGTATTATCCTGGTGCAGGGACTGAACCGGCAGATTCGCCGCATGGCCAAACACTTTGGCTATGAAGTGACGAAGCTGGAGCGCACGCGGATCATGAACGTGAGCCTGAAAGGTATCCCGCTCGGTGAGTGGCGCGATCTGACGGACGATGAACTGATCGACCTGTTTAAGCTGATTGAGGATTCGTCGTCAGAAGATCAAAAAACGCAGCAGGCACAGGCGAAGAAGAAAGCGGCGACGCCCGCCGCGAAAAAACCGGCCGTCAGCGCACCGAAACAGAGTGACAAAGCGGGTCAGGGCGCGAACCGCAAGCGCTTTACTCAGCCGGGACGCAAGAAAAAAGGGCGTTAAAATCACACCCGCGGCGCCCGCGACCATCACGTATCTTTAGCGCCGCACGTCTTCATTCCAGCCACGTTTTTATTATTTATAACCGGGCGTCAGAATATCTGCGCCCGGTCATGCTTTTTCACGCAATCAATATGCAAATCCGCTGCATATCCAAAGGAGAAAATGGCATTAGGGATAAATAGTGACTGTGATAATTTTCAGCTATACGCCGGATAGCAGGCGTCACTCACCTTATTTAGCTGAACCTTTTCCAGGGATATAAACAATGCATAAACACCGCCTGGCCGGACTATTACTGGCCTCTGCATCGCTGCTCGCCGGCTTGTCGCTGCACGCTCGCGCCGCTGACGCATCTATTCCCTTACTGGCCGGTAAACGTATCGGTATTACCGTGGCCGGTACCGATCACTACTGGGATCTGAAAGCCTATCAGGGACAAATTGATGAAGTAAAGCGGCTGGGTGGCACGCCTATCGCCCTGGATGGCGGACGCAAAGAGTCACAGCAGATCGCGCAAATTCAAACGCTGATTGCACAAAAACCGGATGCCATTATTGAAACGCTGGGCACCGCCTCAGTGCTGGAACCCTGGCTGAAAAAAATTCGCGACGCCGGCATTCCCTTATTTACCGTGGATACCGCCAGCCCATCCAGTATTAACGTCACGACCTCCGATAACTTTTATATTGGCGAGCAGCTGGCATTAAAACTGGTCAATGATCTGCGCGGCGAAGGCAATATTCTGGTGTTTAATGGTTTTTATGGCGTGCCGGTGGTGGCGATGCGCTATGACCAGTTAAAAGCCGTGCTGAAATGGTATCCGAAAATTAAAATCATTCAGCCCGAACTGCGCGACGTCATTCCCAATACCGTGCAGGATGCCTATGCGCAGATTAGTCAGCTGCTTAACAAGTATCCGCAAGGGTCAGTACAGGCTATCTGGGCGGCATGGGACGTACCGCAGATTGGTGCCACTCAGGCGGTTGATGCTGCCGGTCGCAGTGAAATCAAAACTTACGCCGTGGACGGCAGCCCGGACGTGGTCTCGCTGGTGAAAGATCCGAAATCCAGCGCGGCGGCGGTGGTGGCGCAGCAACCCTATCTGATCGGACAAACTGCGGTACAAAATGTGGCGAAATACCTTGCCGGCGATCGTTCACTTCCGCCTGCCACCTATGTTCCGGCCATTCTGGTCACCAAAGAGAATGCGGCGCAGGCGCAGCAAACGCTGGGCCAGAGCGATGATAAATAAGACAGTGCGACTGCAACTGCGCCAGATCAGTAAAGCCTTTGACGGCATTCCCGCGCTGCAAGCGGTATCGCTTGATGTCCACGCCGGCGAAGTGCATGGGCTGATTGGGCATAACGGAGCCGGAAAATCGACGCTGATCAAAGTGCTGGGCGGCATCCACGCTGCCGATGAGGGCAGCGTGACGCTGGAAGGCCGGCCACTGGTGTTGACCAGTCCGGCTCAGGCACAACAGCAGGGCATCGCCATTGTTCATCAGGAGCGGCTATTGCCCGGCACGCTGACGGTGGCGGAAGCGCTGCTGCTCGGTAATGAGCCACGGATTGGCAGCACACCGTTTATCGATCGCCGGCGTATGCGGCAGCAGGCGCGGCAGCTACTGCAACAGCACTTCGATCTGCAGATCGATCCCGATGCGCTGATCGCCGGGTTAAGTGTGGCGGAACAGCAACTGGTGCAGATCTGTCGCGTATTACAGCGCGCGCCGCGCGTGGTGGTACTGGATGAACCGACCGCCGCGCTGGCGCGCCACGAGGTGCAGGCGCTGTTTCGCGTTATTGAACGTATGCGTCAGCAGGGGATCGCACTGATCTACGTTTCTCACTATCTCGATGAAATCCAGGCGCTGTGCCAGCGGGTTACGGTGCTGCGCGATGGTAAAGACGTCGCGCATTTTACCGGCGACGCCCTTTCTCCGCAGGCGCTGATTAATGCCATGATCGGTGAGACGCAGCAGGCGATTGCACCGCGCGGTCTGCCACCTGACGGCGAGCCGGTGCTGACCGTAGACGCCCTGAGCGCGCCGGGTCGCTTTCACAATGTTTGTTTCAGCGCACGACGTGGCGAGATCGTTGGCATTACCGGCCTGCTGGGCTCCGGAGGGAAGGCGTTAATCAGCGCACTGTTTGGTCTGGAACGTGGCGTGAGCGGGACGCTGCGCGTAGGTGAGACGCACGGCGTACCGGCTTCGCCACATGCCGCGGTGAAACGTGGCATCGCGCTGGTGCCGGAAGATCGCCGCGCCAACGGCATCGCGCTCGATGTGAGCCTGCGCGACAACATCACCCTGACGACCGTGCAGCGCCTGCTGCGCTGGGGCGGCGTCTCCGCAACCGCCGAGACCGTGCTAGTGGCGGACAACATCCGCCAGCTGGCGATCCGCACACCGGGCCAGCTGGCACCGCTGCGTCAGCTGTCCGGCGGAAATCAGCAAAAAGCGGTGCTGGCGAAATGGCTCAACACCCACGCCACGCTCTATCTGCTGGATGAGCCCACGGTTGGCGTCGACATTGCCGCCAAGGCCGCCATTTATCAAACCCTGCAGCAGCTGGCGGCCGCCGGGGCGGTGATTATCCTGTTTTCCACCGATCTGCTGGAACTGCAAACGCTCGCCGACCGCATTATTGTGCTGGCGCGCGGCGAGCAGGTCGCCACGCTGTCCGCCCGGCACACCAGTCATCAGGAGATTCTGTCCCTGGCTTCCGGCACGGGCGCATTGACGGAGCAAATCCTATGAGTGAACTGAGCCAACCGGCGGTGGTGACGGCGGCAGGCAAACCGCAGGGGCAGCCGTGGCTGCAGCACGTCGCGCTGCTGATTATTGTACTGGTGCTGGCGGTATTTGCCTGGCTGTCGCCTATTTTCCTCAGCGTGATCAACCTTGGTAACGTATTGCAGCAAACGGCGGTGGTGGGAACGCTGGCGCTGGGTCTGACGCTGGTGCTAAGCGGTGGCGGTGTTCAGGGGATTAGCGGCGGCATTGATTTATCCATTGCCGCTAATATGGGGTTGTGTGCCGCGGTATTCGCGGCGCAGATTGCTGAGCAACACTCTGTCACTTATGCGCTGCTGCTCACGCTGCTCACCGGCATCGCCGTGGGGATATTCAATGCCCTGGCGATTGTCTGGCTTGGTATTTTGCCCCTGCTGGCGACGCTGACCAGCATGAACATCGCCATGGGACTGGAGATGGTACTGAGCGGAAACGCGTCGATTTCAGCCAGCAGCGCGCTGCAAAACCTGCTGATAGCCAGCGGACCACTGGGCGTTTCCTGGCTCGGCTGGGGATTTCTGCTGCTGGCGTTGAGTGCACTCGCGCTCAGTCGTTTCACCGCGTTTGGCCTGCGCCTGCAGGCGGTGGGTAGCCATCCGCAGGCCGCCAACGCGGCGGGCATTAGCGTGGCGCGCTATCAAAGTCTGAGTTATGTGCTGTGCGGCTTCAGCGCTGCACTGGCAGCCATTGCCTCGGTGGCGCTGCTCAGCGGCAGTTCGCCGGGCGCTAACGACAATCTGCTGATGGTGATTGCCGCCGCGCTGCTCGGCGTGGTGTTTTCGCGTCGCCTGGTGCCGACCCTGGGCGGTGCACTGATCAGCGCGCTGTTTCTGAGTCTGATAGCCAACGGCTTTCAGTTGGTTAACGTCTCAAGTTACTGGATTAACGGCGTCGAGGGTGTGCTCATCCTGCTGGTTGTGGCGCTGACCGCGCTACTGCGGCGCCGTCAGGCGGGGAGGGCATCTCATGTCTGAACTGAGCCTGAGCGGTAAAAAAGTGCCGGGGCTGTTGCGCAGCCTGATGGTTCTGACCTTTGTTGCGCTGCTGCTGTTTTTCATCATCGCCGCGCCCGCGTTTGCCACTGTCGCCAACATTCGTAGCGTGCTGCTGAATAATGTCGCACCGCTGGCGATTGTGGCGCTGGCCATGACGCTGGTCACGCGTATCGGCGCGATCGATCTGTCCGTCGGTACGGCGATTGATGTCGCCTGCCTGGTGCTGGTGACGCTGGTACTGCATCAGGTCGCGCTGCCGCTGGCGCTGTTGGGTGCGCTGACGGCGGCACTGCTGGTAGGCGTGTTCAACGCTTTTCTGGTGACACAACTCGGCGTTGAGCCGTTTCTCGCCACGCTTGGCACGCTGTTTATTGGTCAGAGCGTACAGCAACTGTCGTCCAACGGTGGGCAGCCGGTCTATCTGCTAAGCCAGACGCTGCCGGCGGGTTTTACCGCTATTGGTCACGGCACGCTACTTGGCGTTCCACTACCGCTCTGGCTGTTGCTGGGCGTGGTGCTGGTGCTGTATCAACTGTTGCACCGCAGCGCCAGCGGTCGCGCACTGCGCATGATGGGTGAACAGCTCAGCGTAGCGCATCATTCTGGCGTGGCGGTCAAACGTCTCACCGCGCTGGCATTCATATTCAGTGCACTGGTCGCCGGCATCGTCGGGTTAATTCTCGCCGCCAATGTCAAAGCCTGGGTACCGTTATCGGGCAATGCCTATCTGCTGAATGCCATCGGTGCCAGCTTTATTGGCGCGACCTTCGCGCCTTCGCGCCGCCCGAATGTGCCGGGTACGCTGCTGGGGGTCGTGCTGCTGAGTTTCATCGCCAACGGACTGTTGCTGGTCGGCTGGAACTTTTACTGGCAGCAGGTGGCAACCGGCGCCCTGATCTTTGTGGTACTGGCCGTGGGTGCACTGCGTGCGCGTCGCCCTGTCCGAGGAGGGTAACGGATGCCTTCACCGTTTTTGCTGTTTGCGTTCATGATGAATGTCCCTGGTCATCTCTCTGCCGGATTGTGGCGACATCCCCAGGATCAGGCGCACCGCTATACCGAGCTGGATTACTGGACGACCCTCGCGCGGCAGCTTGATACAGCAGGTTTTGATGCGCTGTTTATTGCTGATGCGCTGGGACAACTGGATGTGTGGCAGGGCAAGCCGGACGCGGCGTTGCGCCTGGCCGCTCAGATGCCGGTGAACGATCCGCTGCTGCTGGTCTCCGCCATGGCGGCCGTCACGCAGCACCTCGGTTTCGGTATTACGGTCTCTGCCACCTACGAACATCCTTATTTGCTGGCGCGCAAGTTCACGACGCTTGATCATCTCACCCGCGGGCGTATCGCCTGGAACGTGGTGACTTCCATGCTTGATTCCGCGGCGCGCAATCTGGGTTTGACCCGGCAGCTGCCGCATGATGAGCGTTACGATCGCGCACAGGAGTTTCTGGATGTGACCGCGAAGCTGTGGGAAGGCTCATGGGAGGAAGATGCGGTTAGCCGCGATAAAGCCAACAGCCTGTATAGCGATCCGCAAAAAGTGCACGCTATTCAGCATTATGGTCGCTGGTATCAGGTGCCGGATGCACATCTCAGTGAGCCCAGCCCACAGCGCACCCCGGTGCTGTTTCAGGCTGGCACTTCGGCACGCGGTGCGCAGTTTGCTGCCCGTAACGCAGAAGTCATTTTCCTCGGTGGCGTCACCGCGCAGGCGATTGCCAGCGATATTCAGCGCATTCGTCAGCTGGCCGTGGCAGAAGGGCGCGATCCGGCGTCGCTGCGTTTTGTCACAGCCATCACGGTGATCACGGCCGAAGATGATGCCGCCGCCCGGGCCAAACTTGAGGATTATCAGCAATACATCAGTGAAGAGGCTGCGCTGGCGCTCTTCTCGGCGTGGACCGGTATCGACTGGTCGCAGGAGGATCCGGACATGCCGCTGGCCTTTCGCGCAACCGACGCCTGCCGTTCGGCGCTAGCCAGCCTGACGCGAATTGACGATCAAAAACGCTGGACGCTGCGTGAGGCAGCACGCTACATCGGTATCGGTGGTCTGCATCCGTTGCTGGTGGGCGGCGGCGAAACCATTGCCGATCGGCTGGATCAGTTTGCGGCAGAATCGGGCGTGGACGGCTTTAATCTGGGCTGGGCTATTAGCCCGGGCAGCTTCAACGATTTCATTGCCTGGGTCATGCCGGTGCTGCGCCAGCGCGGGCGGGTGCGTCCTCAGCCAGCACAGCCGTTAACCTTGCGTGAACGTCTGACGGGTCAGCCGCGCCTGGCTGCTGACCATCCGGCAACGCGCTTCCGCCGCCCTTAGCTCCACGCATGGCGCGGCGGCGGCGTGCCGTTGAGATAATAATTACCCACGTGGTAATACTTCCAGCGCACCGGATCGTGCAGCGTATGGGTGCGCGCGTTGCGCCAGTGGCGGTCCAGATTAAACTCCTGCAGCGTGGCGCGGGTGCCAGCCAGCTCAAATAGTTTGTTACCGGCAAGCAGAGCGATCTCCGTCGTCAGCACTTTGGCCTCGGCGGTGGCCACGGTCGCGCGTGCCACGCTGGTTTCATCGGGCTGCGCCAGCGCGGCGTCAATCGCTGCTCCGGCCTGCCACAGCAGCGCTTCGGCAGCGTGCAGGCGGATTTTCAAATCACCGACTGCCGCCAGCGTGAAGTGGTCATCGGCAGCGCGCGCCTGGCCACTGTCAATCCACGGCCGCGAGCGTTCGCGAACAAATTGCAGGGTGTCTTCAATGGTGCCGCGCGCAATACCGACATCCACCGCCGCCTGAATGATCTGTGAAATCGGCCCGGCAGCGGTTGGCCGCTCAAACGCCTGCCAGGTTGGAATAACGCGCGACAGCGGGGCGCGGACATTCTCCAGCAGTACGGTACCGGAAGCCGTCGTGCGCTGACCAAAGGCCGACCAGTTATTAATGACGCTGATGCCCGGCGTGTCGCGATCGAGCACAATCAGATGCGCCCGGTCCTGCTCGTCCAGCGCCACGGCATGGATTCGATGCGCCAGCAGCGCGCCAGTGGCATAAAATTTTTCCCCGTTAATCACCACCTCATCACCGTCACGCCGAAAGCGCGTCTGAAAATCGGCGACCGTGCGGCCATGCTTCTCCGAGAAGGCGTCACCCCAGCGCAGCCCGGCCAGTACCTCGCTCAGCAGTACCTGTTTTTGTGCTTCGCTACCGTCTTCCAGCAGATGGGCCACACCGGCCAGATGGTTTTGCGGCAGCTGACCGAGCGCCGGATCGGCAGCTGAAATGATGGCGATCACCCTGGCCACGGTGGTCCACGACACGCCCGCTCCGCCCCAGGCTTTGGGGATGGCCATTGCCCACAGGCCGCTTTGCGAGAACGCATCCAGCTCTTTGAGGGGCAGAATGCCCTCACGATCGCGCAGTGCCGCCTCGCGCGCGAAGCTGGCCGCCAACTGATGGGCTACGGCGATAGCTTCCGCATCGTCGCGAATGATATGCGCGGCGCCAGCCGGTAATGGCACCGGTGCTTCCGTCTGTTGCGTATTGACTTTACGCGGCAGCGCCGCGGAGTCGGCTAAGGTCAGCGACATAATGACTTCTCCGGTAGAAGAGGATAGAGGAGGGCATCATCGCATGCGCACGCGGAGGGCTTATATCTCAATAGCGGTTAAGCAAAGCGCAAAAAAGCCTTAGTGCTCGCACACTAAGGCCGGATTTACAGTCGGGGAGAGAACCGCTGGCTACGCCACTTTCACCACGGTTTTGCCGAAGTTTTTGCCTTTCAGCATGTCAATAAACGCCTGCGGCGCATGCTCCAGCCCTTCTACCATGTGTTCGCGGTACAACACTTTTTGTTGCTCGACCAGCGGCGTCATCGCCTGCAGGAATTCCGGATAGCGATCGCCATAATCCTGGAAGATGATGAAGCCCTGCATACGGATGCGGCGTTTCAGAATCCCGCCCATGATCAGCGGCGTGCGATCGGGGCCGGGCGGCAGTTCACGACTGCTGTAGCCCGACACCAGGCCACACACCGGCACGCGCGCGGCGGTGTTGAGCAGCGGGAAGACGGCATCGAATACTTTGCCGCCGACGTTTTCAAAATAGATGTCGATACCGTCCGGGCAGGCGGCCGCCAGCTGTTCTGCGAAATCGTCACGATGATGATCGATACAGGCGGAAAAACCGAGGGTGTCAATCGCGTAGCGGCACTTCTCCTCACCGCCGGCCACGCCGACGACGCGGCAGCCATTCAGCTTACCGAGCTGACCGACCGTGGCACCCACCGGTCCGGTGGCGGCGGCGACAACCAGCGTTTCACCGGCTTTGGGCTGACCGATATCCATCAGGCCCATGTAGGCGGTAAAGCCCGGCATACCCAGAATACCCAGCGCCCAGGACGGATGGGGCAGATGACCGATTTTAGTCACGCCAGTGCCATCGGACAGGGCATAGCTCTGCCAGCCGCTGGCCGCCAGCACCCAGTCGCCGGCGCTGAAGTCCGGATGCTGCGATTCCGCCACCTGGCATACGGTGCCGCCGACCATCGGCTGGTCGAGTTGCGCCGGCGGCGCGTAGGATTTGCTGTCATCCATGCGGCCACGCATATATGGGTCGAGCGACAGATAGTGGGTGCGCAGCAGCATCTGTCCCGCCTGCACCTGCGGCAGCGGTTGTTCGACAAAGCGGAAGTTCTCTTTCACCGGCTCGCCGTCCGGGCGTGACGCCAGCAGCCAGGCGTGATTGAGTGAAGCGTGTTGAGTCATAGCATTTCCTTGTTTCTGCGCGGGTAAAACAGCAAGTGTAGCCAATGATTGGGCATGGAATGGATGATTGATGCGGCTTGCGTTTACATCAGAATGATACCAAACCGCTTCAGCAACAGCGCCCAGAGGGCGAACAGCACCACGGTAATCACGCAGGAGAGTAACAACGTGAGCCAGAAGCCTGCGCGCTGGTAAAAAAACGGAAACAGGGTAAACATCGGCAGTGTCGGCACCACATACCAGAACGTATACCATGCGTGAGCGGCAATCTTTTCCTGCGTTTGTCCTTCTATTTTCATCCAGATAAGCACCAGCAAGGTGACCAGCGGTAAAGCGGCGAGCAGGCCGCCCAGACGATCGCTGCGTTTCGCGGCTTCTGAGATCAGTACCACCATAAAGGCGGTTAACGCGTATTTTGAGATTAGCCAGAGCATCGTTATTCCCGATAATTATCATTAAGCCGGCTGCGTGCCTGAGGTTCTATTTCAGGTAAGAACGAATGACCGCCACGATCTCTTCCAGATCCTCACTTCGCGCCTGCGGCGTAGCCTCTGCGTTCATCAAATGTTCGCGTATATGGCCTTCAAGCAATTCGCTCATCAGGCCATTAATAGCGCCGCGCACTGCCGCGACCTGCTGCAGTACCTTGAGACACTCTTCACCCGATTCGACGGCGGTTTCCAGCGACGCCGCCTGACCTTTTATACGTCGAATGCGGGTGAGTAAGCTTTTCTGATTTCTCAGGGTATGGGCCATTACTGTCTCCGGTTGATCATGTTATATACTGGGGTATAGTATATAACTCACTTTACGGCGCTTTCGGGCCGCCTGCAACTGATTACCCCGACATCGACATCCAAATCCCAGGAGGCTGGATATGGCCGCAAAATCGCCGTGCATCGATCTCTGTGTGTTTGATACGAAAACCGGCTGGTGCGAAGGATGCGGACGCACCCGTGGTGAAACCCAAAGCTGGCGCAAGCTTTCGCCTTACCATCGCAAAGCGACAGAGCGGGCGCTTCCGGCGCGCCTGAAAGCGCTTAAAACCCGAGAGGCGTAGTTTTGTTCGTCAGGTCGAGGCGACACACATTGAGGGTGACGCTGCTGCCAAAGATTGAAACCTGACGGTGTAGCAGGACATTTGTGATTAACATCTTACTTACATCATTAACATCCCCTTTTTGCTGGCTATCGGTTATGCGGTGAATCTAAAGTCAATTTACTATGTAAAACTGTGTTTTATCTGGTGCAACTCATGGTTTAGCCGATGAGGCATGCCAGCAGCGTTTCAGACCTGATTTAAATCAGGCAGTTAAGAGGGGATACTATGGAGATCGTTAACGCACCGCATCTGCCAGTCAGAGAGCACTGGCTGGCACTGCATCGTGAACCCGCTTTGATGCCCGACCTGCCGATGGTCGATGCGCATCATCACTTATGGGACCGCCAGTCAGGGCGTTATCTGGCGCCTGAATTCAGCCACGATATCGAAACGTCCGGCCACCGGATACTCTCCACCGTCTACATTCAATGCCGTTCAATGCTGCGCCGTAACGGACCGGAGGCCTTCAAACCCGTCGGTGAGGTGGAGTTTGCCAGCGGCGTTGCGGCAATGTTTGACAGCGGCCATTACGGCGCGGCGGCAGGCTGTGAAGCGATTGTCGGCGGTGCCAGCCTGTTGGCTGGCGATGACCTGCTGCCGGTGATTGAAAGCATGACGGAACGTTCAGGGGGACGATTACGCGGGATGCGTAATCCGCTGGCCTGGCACGATGACCCACGCGTGGTATCCAGTCCCGCGACGCCGCCCGCCGGTCTGGCGGCCAGTGCCGCATTCCGGCGCGGTGCCGCATGCCTGGCCCGCAAAGGACTGTCGCTGGATGTCTGGGTTTATCACACCCAACTCGATGAAATCGCTGAGCTGGCACGGGCGCTACCCGAACTGCACATTATTGTGGACCATTGCGGCGGGCCGATCGGTAGCGGGCCGTATGCCGACAAACGGGATGCCACCTTCCAGGAATGGAAAAAGGCCATCATTGTGCTGGCGACGTTGCCAAACGTGAGCATCAAAATCAGCGGTTTCGGCATGACCGTTATGGGCTACTCCTTCGCCCAGCATGCCATACCGCCGGACTCTCAGACGCTTTCGCAGGCCTGGCGGCCGCAGTTTGAAACCCTGGTTGACGCATTTGGCGTCGGGCGCTGTATGTTTGCCAGCAACTTCCCCGTCGACAAAGGGATGTTCAGCTACGGCGTATTCTGGAATGTCTGTAAAAGGCTGGCTGAGCACGCTTCGCCGACCGAAAGAGAACAGCTGTTCTGGCGCACCGCGGCTGCACGCTATCGCTTATCCTCCCTGGAGAATATGGATGAATATCAAATCAAGACTGCATGAAGCGCCTCCCCTGGCGCAGGATGAGTCCGCTGCAGCGATCTCGTATACATCGGCAGAAAAAAGGACGCTGGCGCTGGGCGGGTTAGGGTGGACGTTTGAAAGCTATGACTCGTTTTTGCTCTCGCTGTTATTACCGGTACTGGGCGTGGTATTTGATGTCAGCAAAACGGAACTTGGCGTGTTTATCAGCACAACAGCAGGCGGGCAGATTATTGGTGGCATTCTTTTTGGGCTGGTTGCCGATAAAATCGGACGCGTCAGAACGGCCTTCATCTGTATCGCCATCTATTCACTCTTCTCCGGACTGCTGGCGTTCTCCCACAATCCTCAGGCGTTTGCTGCGCTGCGATTCTGCGGTGCGCTGGGTATGGGCGGCATGTGGACGTCAGGAGCGGCACTGATCGCCGAAACATGGCGTCCGGAGCGTCGTGCACGCGGTGGCGCGCTGATGCAAATGGGGTTACCGGTGGGGGCGATTCTGGCGATTGGCCTGACGGCGCTGGTGACGGCCCTGACCGGCGGGCTGGAAAACGGCGGCTGGCGCTACCTTTTCATGATTGGCGCACTGCCGGTGTTTATCATGATGGTCATTGCTTATATCACGCCTGAATCACCTGTCTGGCTGGCGCGCCAGCAGGAACGCGCTCACCGCCAGAACAAAACGGCAGGTACCGGCAAAATCAACCTCAAAGGATTGCTGCTGGCATTTACCTTTATCTTTTTCATTCAGTACCTGTTCTGGGGCGTATTCACCTGGACGCCAACCTATCTTCGTGAAGTTAAGCATCTTGATTTTCTTCACAGCCTGAAATTTGTGCTGGCCCTGCAAACCGGTGCCATTGCTGGCTTCCTGGTGTTCTCACTGCTGGCCGATAAGTGGGGGCGCAGGCCGATGTTTCTGCTCTACCTGTTTATCGGTGCGGTGGCGGTCGGCATGTATCTGGCGACCACTCAGCCGCTGATTCTGATGGTTGCCATCTTCATGGCAGGGTTTGGCGTAAACGGTATTTTTGCCGGCTCCGGTCCTTTCCTCGCCGAGATCATTGGCGACACGCAGTCACGCGGCTTCTTAATGGGGCTGGCGTATAACGGCGGGCGCCTGGGCGGCTTTATCGCGCCGCTGCTGATTGGCTTTGTGGCCAGCGTTGGAGGATTCACCGCCGGGCTGGCCACCACGGTGATCGCCTTTCTTGCCGCGATGGTGGTGGTCTGGTTAGCGCCAGAAACCAAAGGCGTGAAGTTGCAGTAAGCTTTGCGCCTGTCGCGCAATCGGCAGGTTAAAACCTGTGACACGGTTGAACACCTGACGCGCTGTCAGGTGTTCAACCAGTTGTGTGGTATACCCACCGTAGCCAGAATCATCACCGCAAAATCCTGCACCACATCGCGGCCACGCCAGGTGAGCCCGCGCACAAACCCGGACAAAACATCAGGTTCGCCGGCGCGCTAATTACCTGATTAGCCTGGCTTGCTGGAGAAGTGCCCAGGTGACGTCGGGCAATCTCACATAACAGGCCCGTGCTTTACTGCGTATAACCGGGTCTGATTACCCCTCATCAAGGAGAACACCATGATAAACAGCCTGCGCACCGTTACGCTGCTGGCGGCAATGACGGTGAGCGCGCCACTGCTGGCGCAGACCTTTGTGTACGTATCCGCCGCCGACGACGGTACCATCGCGCGCTATACGCTGGACGCGCGCAGCGGCGCTTTGCAGCTGCTTGGCCACACTGAGGCCGGGGGCAAAGTGATGCCGATGGCGCTCAGTGCGGATCACAAAACGCTGTACGCGGCGATTCGCAGTAAACCGCTGCAGCTGGCGAGCTGGCAGATTGACTCGCAGAGCGGCGAGCTGAACAACCGGCACACCGTGCCGGCTGCGGCCAGTTACCCCTACATCAGCACTGAGCGTCAGGGACGCTTTCTGCTGGGGGCCTCATATGACGGCGACGTGGTGCAGGTTTACCGCCTGACAGCCAGCGGCACCATCGCTACGCCGCCGGTCGGCAGCTATAAAACCGGTCATGCGGCACATTCGGTGATTGTCGATGCCAGCGGTCGTCACGCTTATGTGGGCAATCTTGGCACCGATCGCGTGCTGCAGCTCCGGCTGGGCGCAGACGGCACGCTCAGCGCCCTTGGTAAGGGCGGGGTAGCAACCGCCGCCGACAACGGTCCGCGCCACTCAGTGTTATCGCCGGATAATCGCTATCTGTACAACATTGGTGAAATGGGCGGCATCATTACCCAGTTCCGGCGCGAAACCAGCGGCGAACTGGTGAAAGTGGCGGAAACGCCTAACGCGGTGGCGGCGCAGTATCATCTGCAACATGGGCGTGAACGGCCGCCGGGTTACAGCGACAGCACCCCGCGCATCTGGTCAGCGGATATCCAGCTGACGCCGGACGGGCGTTTTCTGTATGTCAGCGAACGCACCAGCAGTACCGTGAGCGGTTATCGTGTTAACCAGCAGGATGGCAAACTTACGCTGATCGGCAGCTGGCCGGTGGAGAAACAGCCGCGCGGCATGGCGATCAGCGCCGATGGTCGCTGGCTGGTGGTGAGCGGTGAGAAGAGTGCGGTTATTGGCAGCTACGCGATTGAGGCGCGCAGCGGGGCGTTGCAGCGGGTCGGCGAGGCGCCAGCCGGCCGGGACGCGAACTGGGTGACCATCGTCAGCTATTAAAATGATCGGGCGCAGGAAACTGCGCCTTATTGCGCGAAATTATTTTATGGATAGCATCGTCCGGCAGCAAAGTGTGATCTGCGACACATTTCTGCCGCTGAAGGCAGATTGCTGCTTTCTGCGGCAGTGACAGCGCAGATATCCCGCCGGCGACCCGCCGATTGCTGCGTTCGATTAGTTTCTTTAAAGCATTCTGTGCCTGATGTCAGGCGTGTATGAACACCGTTTTCGATTACGAAACAATTTGTCGTAGTTATCGGGATGAGTGCCCGCCAGATTCTGGCAGGATACGCCGCACTTAGCGCCTTCTGGTCTCCGTGACATGCAGTGGTTTTCGAAAAACGCCGTTTTTTTTGCCGTAAAAACCTGTCTGGCCGCCTTTCTGGCATTGTATCTGGCTCTTGAACTGAATGTTGATCGTCCCGCCTGGGCGCTGACCACGGTGTTTGTGGCATCGCAGCTTTATTCGGCCGCCACCATCTCCAAATCGCTGTTCCGCCTGCTCGGCACGCTGCTCGGTGGCGTCTTCATCTTTTTTATCTTTCCGCTCACCGTGGCGCATCCGCTGCTGTTCAGCCTGTGTATCTCACTGTGGGTGAGCCTGTGTCTCTATCTGTCGCTGCACGACCGCACGCCGAAAAGCTATGTCTTTATGCTGGCGGGCTACAGCGCCGCGATTATGGGTTTCCCGGAAGTGACGACGCCGCTCGGTATCACCAGCACCGTGCTGTCGCGCATTGAGGAAATTACTTTAGGCATTGTGTGTAGCAGCCTGGTGCACGCGCTGTTGTTTCCGGTCTCGATGCGCAGTCTGCTGGAGCAGAGCGTCAGCCAGTGGTATCTCAACGGGCGCAAGCTGTGCCGCGATTTACTCTCTGGCATTTCCGCTGACCGATCGCCAGAACGCGACGAAATCCTGACCCGCATGGCCACTAATCCGCAGCAGGTCGAGATCCTGATTACCCATTGCGTGTACGAGGGCGACGCGGCCCGGCGGCTGATTCGCCTGGTCAGCACGCAGTATCAGCATCTTTCATACTTAATCCCCACGCTGACGGCGATTGAGATGCGACTGCAGCGGCTGGCGGCGCGCCAGATTGCCTTTCCTGCCTGGGTTGAGCAGACCCTGCAGCAGTTCCTGCTGTGGCTGAATGACGGCGAAGCGGTGGGCGATGTCATTGGCATTCAGCTGGAACTGAGCCTTTGTCAGGATCGGCTGAATGCGGCGTGGCGCAACGGCGAATTGTCTACCGAACACTGTCTGCTGTTTACCGGCCTGCTGGAGCGGCTGGTGGATTTTGTGCGTATCGCCGGGGCTTACCAGAGCGTGGGCGGGCTGGTAAGCGATCTGTCAGGCGACACCACGCTGGCGCGCGGTAAACGCACGCATCGCTTTTTCGACAAAGGGCTGATTCGGCTGTCGGCGCTGACGGCATTTTGCGCCACCTTTGGCTCCTGCCTGCTGTGGATGGCGACCGGCTGGCGCGACGGGGCATCAGCGCCAGTAATGGCCGCGATTCTCAGCTCCTTCTTCGCCAGCCTCGATACGCCGCTGACCTCAATGAAGCTGTTTATTCGTGGGGTGATCGTGGCGATCTTTATCAGCGTGATTTATGTCGCGCTGCTGCTGCCGCAGGCAACCTCGTTCGAGGCGCTGATCCTCTGCCTGGCCCCGGGTTTGCTGCTGCTCGGGCTGATGATTGCGCGACCGGCCAGCAACATGATCGGTCTGAGCGTGGCGATTCAGATCCCCGGCTTTATCGGGCTCGGACATCATCTGAAACCCGATCTGGTGCTGCTGGTGAATAACGCGATTGCTTCAATGGCCGGCGTGCTATTTGCGGTGATCCTGACCGCGCTGATGCGCAACAAGCGGCCATCGTGGACCGCGCGCCGTGCCGTGCGTCACGGTCTGCGTGAACTGCTGCGCTTTATCAAGGAGATTGAGCGCAACGGCTCATCGCTGCTGGGACGCCAGCGTTTTATTGGCCTGATGCTGGATAAGGTCAACGTGGTGCTGCCACGCCTGCACCTTGATCCGCAGTCCGATATGGCGCCGGCGGGAATGCTGCTGACCGAGGTGTGGCTGGGGGTCAATAGCTTTGACTACTACGCGCGCCATCAGGCGCTGCTGAGCCGTTATCAGCTGGACAGCGGGCAGATGTTTCACGAGCTGGGACTGTTTCTTAAGCGCAGGCTGAAGTCGCTGCAGACGCCGCCGCATGAGGATTTGCAGGAGGAGCTCGATGTGCTGCTGATGCAGCTGGAACAGCTGGCGCAGCGTGACGAGGCGCTGATGCTGCCGCTGTTTCATCTGTTCAGCATCCGGTTATACCTGTTTCCGCAACTTAGCTGGCCGGTGGCGACGCCGCGTCAGGCCGAACGCCTGCAGCAGCATCGTTACCGCCTGCAGGCTTAGCCATACCAGCTGTAGCCTTTCGGCACGCGGGAAAAACCGGTGGCTTTCAGGGCCGGTAGCAGCGATGACTGGCTGGCCGGCTGATCGTCCACCCGTTCGAGAATGAAGCTGTGGGTTTTCTCCCGGCGTAAGGCCTGGCCCAGCGCCACGATGGCGGCCTGACGTTGGTCCTCAGAGATGTCGCCAAAAGTTAACAGCTCTTTACCACCCGGCGGCAGCCACAACATAACGCGCCCATTGCCAATCACCACCAGTGCGCCGCTGCGGCGGGTAGGCCGCACGCCACCGACGCTGAGCGGCCACGCCAGCTGCACGCCAAAGGGATTGGCGGGATCCAGCACCGCCAGCGCCACCGGCGGGTGCGTGGCCTGCGCGCTGCCGAGCTGGCGCAGCCGGTCGATGGCCGGATTTTCAGCAAACTGCGCGCCGCCCATACCAGCAACAAAGCGGCCGCGCAGCAGCCGTCCGGCATCCTCCATACCGCGCAACAGCGGCTGCAGCGCCGGAAAGCCGCCGGGAATCTGCTCTGCCACGGCGGCACCGCGCGTGATCACGCCAAAGCGGTCGAGCATATTTTCAGTCAGCGCCAGGGCGCGTTCGGTATCGGCCAGCGGCTGCCGCACAATCAGCGACCAGCGTCCGGCCATGCTGTTGAGCGAGGGCTGCGCAGCTGCACTGCGGCTGGCCGCGAAACTGGCCCGACTGTGGCGACTGCGCGCAGGACGGGCCGGGCGTGGACGCGGCGTGTGGCTGGTGGTGCTGAGCTGGCGCAGCGCGGCCCAGGTATCCATGGTCAGATAGCCGCGCCATACCAGTTCCCACATCGCGGCAAAGACTTCGCCGGGATCGACAGCATGTTCAGGCTGCGCCATCACGCGCGGCAGCAGCTCGCGGGCGAACCAGCCGCCACCGTCCTGTAACTGCGCCACAATCGCCTGCTGCAAAGGTGACAACGTCACATTTTTACCCTCATCAGGCACCGGTAACGTTTCACTGGCAAACTCACTCAGGTGCAGGGAGACCAGTCCGTCCTGCGCGCCAGGTGCCCGCTGGCCACTCCAGATGACATCACCGGAAGAGAGCAGCTCATCCAGCATCGCTGGCTGATAATCACGCACCCGCGCCGGCAAAATCTGGCTTTCCCACAGCGAAACCGGCAGCGCCACGCCAGCCAGCTGTTCAATCACCCGCACCACGCCGTTGATACCGGCAAAGGCGCCCTGTGCCGCAGATGCCGCGACGTCGCTCAGCAATCCCTGGCGCTCAAGCAGAAAAGCCACGTACGCCGGCGCTTCGACCGGTCGGGTGGCCTCACGCGCCGCCTGCAGCGATCGCACGCGCAAACGACGAAATACGCTTTCCGCTACCCACTGCGTTGACGCATCGACCGCAGGCGAGAGGAAATCGCCTTTCAGTACGCGTTGCTGCTGACGCAGCTCTTCCAGCGTGTCGTCGACCACGACCCGGCCCAGGCCAAAGCGGACAGCGATTTGCAGACTGGTGGCGACAGCGTGGGTGCGCAGATAGCGATTAAGTAAGTCATGCAGCGGACGGGCCACCGGCGCGAGCAGCCCGGCGGGCAGATCAGCTGGCAGCGCCGTGCCCAGCGCGTCGCGCAGCCGCACGCCATCTTCGGCGACAGCCCAGCGCGCCTCTGCCGCAATCGTAACCTGAATGATGCGTTGCGCCTGTTGCAGCGCGGTTAGCAGCGGCATCAGCGACGCCTCGCCGTTGTAGCGCACCGTGATTTCCGGCACAGTGAGCGGCCCCAGCTCGCGCAGCAGATCAACCACCGCTTCCTGAGTACTGGCCTGATAATCGGGGACGGTGCGCTGAAGCTCCTGCTCAACGCGTGCCACCACCTCGGGTGCCAGCAGCTCGTGCATTTCAACCTGGCCCAGCAGATCGCTCAGCAGCGTGCTGTCGAGCGCCAGCATTGACGCGCGCCGCTCCGCCTGCGGCGCATCGCTGGCATACATGAATTCGGCGACATAGCCAAACAGCAGCGGTGCAGCAAACGGCGAGGGCGTATCGGTAGTAACTTCAGTCAGCTTAACCTCGCCCTGTTGTATCCGCGCCATCAGCTGATGCAGCGTCGGCAGGTCATACACGTCCTGCAGACATTCACGCGCGGTTTCGATCAAAATCGGGAAATCGTCGAACTGCCGCGCCACCTCCAGCAGTTGCCCGGCGCGCAGCCGCTGCTGCCACAGCGGAGAACGTTTACCGGGATTGCGGCGCGGCAGCAGCAGGGCGCGCGCGGCGCATTCGCGGAAGCGGGCGGCAAAAAGCGCAGAATGTCCCACCGCAGCCGTCACCTGTCGCTGGAGTTCGTCCGGCGCAAACAAAAACAGTTCAGCGCCTGGCACCCGGCCTTCGCTGTCAGGGAAGCGCGCGACAATCCCATCATCGCTGGCGACCACGGCCGGATCGAGCCCCATCTGGCGGCCAATCCGCTCAGCGATGGCCAGCGCCCACGGCGCATGCACGCGCTGACCATAAGGGGAATGCAAAATCACGCGCCAGTCGCCGGTTTCATCGCGACAACGCTCAATCAGCAAATTGCGATCGTCAGGCACCAGGCCTGTGGCGGCAATCTGTTCGTCGATGAGCGCACGAATGTTGTGTCGGGCATTGGCGTCAAGGTTGTCGCTGCCGGGCAACACCCCGCTGGCGGCATGTCGCAAATAGCGGCCAATGGCTTCGCCGAGTGTCGCCGAACGCCCGAGACTGTCGCCGTGCCAGAAGGGCAGGCGCGCCGAGCGACCGGGTGCCGGCACCACCACCACCTGATCGTGCGTAATTTGCTGGATGCGCCACGAGGTGGCGCCAAGCGTGATGATGTCGTTAATCCGCGACTCATACACCATCTCCTCATCCAGTTCGCCGACCCGGCGCGCACCAGACTGTTCTTCGCCCTCCGGCAGCATCACGCTGAACATGCCACGATCCGGAATGGTGCCACCGCTGGTGACTGCCAGATGCTGCGCGCCCGGGCGGCCGCTTAAGGTTTGCTGTTGTCGATCCCAGATGATGCGCGGGCGCAGGTTAGCAAACTCGTCCGAAGGGTAGCGGCCAGACAGCATATCCAGCACCGCATCGAAGGCGTTACGTGGTAACGTTTTAAACGGATCGGCACGGCGTACCTGTTGATACCACGCCTCGACGGACAGGGTGTCCATGGCCGCCGCCGCCACCGTATGCTGGGCGAGAATATCGAGCGGATTGTGTGGCAAAGCGATAGCATCCAGTTCACCTGCCAGCATTGCGTCCACCGTCACGGCCGCATCAACCAGATCGCGGCGCGTGCGCGGCCAGATAATGCCTTTCGGCGTACCGCCGACCTGGTGACCGGCCCGGCCAATACGCTGCAGCGCGCTGGCCACCGAAGGCGGTGCCCCGACCTGAATCACCAGATCGATATCGCCCATGTCGATTCCCAGTTCAAGACTGGATGTCGCCACCACGCAGCGCAGTTCGCCGGCTTTCAGGGCGTTCTCAATCTCCAGCCGCTGCTCTTTCGACACCGAGCCATGATGCGAACGGGCAATATATGCTTCAGCAGGCGTGGCGCGTTTTTCGGTTCCGCCGCTAAAAGAGCCATAGGCGAGGGCGGGCTCCGTTACGCCCTGTTCCGGCGCGGAGCGTCGCGCATACAGTTCGTTGAGCCGTGCGGTGAGTTTCTCCGCCAGCCCACGCGAATTTGTAAACACCAGAGTCGCGCGATGGCGTAATACCTCATCCAGAATGCCGGCTTCAATATGCGGCCAGATGGAACCGGCGGCGAGGCTGCTCTCCTGCGCGGCGCGCGCATCGGGACGTTGCTGGATGTCCGTCATGTCCTCTACCGGCACGGTAATTGTCAGCTGCAGCGGCCGCTGCGCCGGCGGGTTGACGATGCGCGTAGTGCCCGCGCCACCGAGGAAAGCCGCCACCGCTTCTGGCGGTCGCACGGTGGCCGACAGTCCAATGCGCTGAGCAGGCTGCGCCAGCAATACATCGAGCCGTTCCAGGCTGAGCGCCAGATGGGCACCGCGTTTACTTCCGGCCACCGCGTGTACTTCGTCAATAATCACGGTTGAGATGCCGCGCAGCGTTTCGCGGGCTTTTGACGTCAGCAGCAGGAAAAGCGATTCCGGGGTAGTAATCAGGATGTCCGGCGGCCGGCGCTGCAGCTTTGCCCGTTCGGCGCTGAGCGTGTCGCCGGAGCGCATGCCGACCTCCAGCGTGATTTCCGCCTCACCCAATTCCGCGCGCTGAGCAGCAACGCCCGCCAGCGGTAGCGCCAGGTTACGCTGCACGTCAGCCGCAAGCGCTTTAACCGGTGAAATATACAGAATGCGCGTCTTATGACTGCGCGCTACGGGTTCGTCGCGGCTACGCTCGCGAAACAGCGCGTCGATCGCATGCAGAAATGCCGCCAGCGTTTTGCCGGAGCCGGTCGGCGCAATCACCAGGCAGTGTTGTCCGCTGGCGATGGCGCGCCAGGCTTCCTGTTGTACGGTGGTCGCCGCCGGAAAAGTGCGGCGAAACCACTGTTGCGTGGCCGGGGTGAACAGTGAAAGCGCTGAGGCTGGCATCCATGACTCCTGCATTCTCGAAAGGGCGATCAGCAGTGTAGCGTGTCGCAGCGTTTACGGCATTATCAGGATATTGCCGATGAGGGCGGCGCGAAAACACGCGCCGCAGCATTAGTATGTGACAACGTCACTGAGGATAAACCGAGTCGGCCAGTTTCCCGCGTCGATCAAAGCGACGTGCGGCCAGCCACAGCAGCGCGGTAACAAACCAGCCGATGATCCATGACACATCGTTGCCGGCAAAAATCCACGTCAGGGAACCATGATGCAGCGGGTTATCAATGAACGGCAGCTGTACCAGCACCCCGAGGAAGTAAATGATAATGCCGGCCCAGTTCCAGCGACCGTAGCGGCCATCCGGTTGAGACAGCGCGGGCACATCGACTTTCCCTTTGGTAATCAGATAAAAATCGGTCAGGCTGATGGCGCTCCACGGCACAAAAAAGGCCAGCAGGAACAGCAGGAAGTGGGTAAATGATTTGAGAAACGCCGGTTCGCTGAGCAGCGCAATGATGCATGAGATCGTGACCATCAACACCACAAACAGGATGCGTCCGCCACGGCTAATCGCGGTTTGCTGGCGAAAACCGGAGACAATGGTGGTCAGCGACATAAAGCTGCCGTAGGCATTGAGCGTGGTGAAGGTGATTTTGCCAAAGCAGATGGCGAAGTAGATAACCATCGCCATAGTGGCGCTGCTGCCCAGCCCGACGATGTAGCCCACTTCATTACCGGAGAACGCTTTACCCGCAATCGCTGCCACAATGACGCCCAGCGTCATGGATGCCTGCGTGCCCAGCACGGTGCCAAAAAACACCGAACTGAACAGCTTTTTCGCGGAGACATCCACCGGCAGATAGCGCGAGTAGTCCGACACATAAGGGCAAAACGCAATCTGCCATGACGAGGAGAGCGATACCGCCAGCAGAAAACTGGCAACGCTGAAGTGCTGATTTTGCCAGACGGCCGCTAAATCGTGGCTGGAGAGTAGGGTGATGAACAGGTAAACAAACGCCAGCACGCCGATGACGCTAGCCACTTTGCCGAGTTTATGAATCACCCGATAGCCGAGCACCGCAATCACGATGATGATGGCGCTGAAGATGATCATGCCGGCTGCATTGCTGACGTTGACCAGCTTCGCCAGCGCCTGGCCGGCCAGTACCGTGCCGCTGGCCGAGAAGCCCACATACATAATGCACACCAGCACCAGCGGGATCACCGCGCCAAACACGCCAAACTGCATACGGCTGGTGATCATCTGCGGCAGGCCAAGCCGCGGGCCCTGAATCGCGTGCAGCGACATGATGGCCGCGCCGACGATCTGTCCCACCAGTAAACCGACAATCGACCACACCACATCGCCGCCCAGTACCACCGCCAGCGCACCAGTAACAATGGCGGTAATCTGCAAATTGCCACCAAACCACAACGTGAACTGGCTGAACGGATGCCCGTGACGCTCGCTGAGCGGGATGTAATCAATAGAACGTGTTTCTGACAGGCGCTGTTTCTCTGCGCCTGAATAATCTGCGGCAGGTATCTGAGCGGACATAGTTTCCTCGCTGGAACGGCTAAAGGTGGTTAGTCATTGATTTTTCTTGTTAGTCAGTGGTAAATGTCACGAAACATACATGTATATACATGTAGCGATATTGTCACGAGGTTGATGAGGTTACAAGCTGACCGGTCATTGGAAATTGTGATGACGCTGGCAATGTTGTCCGTTAATGTCAGGAGCCTGGCCGGTAACGGACGCGCATAAAGGCGATGATGCGCTAACTACAGACCCATTAACTGTGGCGATCAGGACAACCCGGGGAGGGAATCATGCAGGCAGTGATTGAAACAGAACGCTTACGACTGGAACCCTTTGCGCTAAGCCACCTCGCCGGCTTGCGCGCGATGGATGATGACCCGGAAATCATGCGTTATATCAATGAGGGACAGGTGAAGAGCGAGGACGAGACGCTGGCGACCATTGAGCGCGTGCAGCAACGCTGGCAGCGCTATGGTTTTTCCTGGTGGGCACTGCGCGAGAAGAGCAGCGATGACATCGTCGGAGCGGCTTGTCTGCAGCATCTGGCTCATCAGGAACAGGCGCCGCTGGAAATTGGCTGGCGACTGTTGCGCAGCAGTCAGGGGAAAGGGTATGCCACCGAAGCCGCCACGGCGATTGTGCAGTTTGCTACCGGGCAGATTGGCGTGGATTATCTGGTGGCGGTGGCACATCCGGAAAACCTTGCATCCCATCGGGTGATGCAGCGGCTGGGTATGCGCTATCGCGGTATCGAGCAGCATTACGACCAGCCCTGTGTGGTTTATGAACTGGATATGAAGAGTGCCCCAGCGCATTCGTGAGGCAGGGCGCGCACCTCTGGTAGCGGCGCGACTTATCACGCAATAAATTGCGCCGCTATCAAACATGCACCCGGTAAGGGTGCGCTCAATACCCTGGTACGTGCGCGGCTTTCATGATCAGATTTGCCACCGCCTGCGGCTGGGAAATCAGCGACACATGGCTGGCCTTGAGTTCGATGGTCTGCGCATGCATGCGTTTCGCCATAAAGCGCTGCAGATCCGGATTGATAGTGCGATCCTCCGTCGACACCGCATACCAGCTTGGTTTGCTATGCCAGGCCGCCACGCTGGTTTTCGCCTGGGTAATGGCTTTACCCATCGGCTGCTGAACGGCGTAATAAGCCCGCGCTTCGCTTTCCGGCAGATCGCCGGCAAAGTCGTGGATAAACGCCTGTTCACTGAGCGCGCCAAAACCGTCGTCACGCCACTTCAGGCCAGCGGCAACCGGTGCTGCAGGGAACTTTTTGGTGAGCGCCGGATAATCTTCACCGGCCTCAGGCGCGCGCGCCGCGATGTACACCAGCCCCTTCACTTCAGGTTCATCGCCCGCCTGGCTGATAACCATGCCGCCGTAGGAGTGCGCAACCAGAATCACCGGTCCGTTCTGCTGTGCCAGCGCGCGTTTCACCGCCGCCACGTCATCATTCAGCGACGTTGTTGGGTTTTGTACCGCGGTGACGTGCAGACCTTTCGCCTGCAACAGTGGGATGACTTTGCCCCAGCTGGATCCATCAGCGTACAGGCCATGGACCAGCACAATATTTTTTACTTCCTGCGGCGCGGCAGCGCTGTCGGCATGCGCCAGTCCGGCACTCAGGGCAGAGATTACCAGCGCCGTCAGCGCCGTGATTTTGCGTAATGTCATGATCGGTCCTCATAATTAATCGGGGTTCATGCACCACTGTAAGCGCCGGGGACCAACAATCCGCTGACGTGGAAATGACAAAAAAATGACAGCGATACGATGTGGCAGCAGAGGATTTAAAAGTAATAAAAGCAGAGGATTAGCCGTGAGTCGGAGCATAGCCGCTATGCTTGATAAGGATGAGACCCGACCAACCCGAGAATCTCTCAAAGGAGTACTAAATAGATTATGCTGTTGCGCAAGAAGAAAATCCGCTCTCACAGCGAAGACCGCCTGCTGGCGTTAACGCTGGCCACCACGGCCGGTATCCTTAACGCCATGGCATTTGGCGCATTTGGCTTTTTCCCTTCCCATATGACCGGCAATACCTCGCAAATTTCGGCAGAGGTAAATGGTTCTGACCTGCACGATCTGCTGTTTCTGGCCGTGCTGATTTTTGCTTTTGTCTGCGGTGCCATGCTGGCGCGTTTGACGGTAGCTTACGGCCTGAAGCGGAATCTGCGCACCATTTACTGTCTGGTGCTGCTGGCCGAGGGTATTTTCCTTCTGCTGACCTCCCTGGTAGAAATTCTGTGGTATTCCGAACGAAACAACGGCGAAATTCTGGTTACGCTGAGTCTGCTGATGGGCATCCATAACTCAACCTCAACCCAGCTTTCTTCCGGTCGTGTTCGTTCCACGCACGTGACCGGCACACTGACCGACGCCGGCATCGCGTTAGGCTCCTGGCTGCGCGCATCGTTCAGCCAAAGCGAGGCCGCCGATCGAGATGGCCACCGAACCGTGCTTTTTACTCATCTGGTCACGATTTTCTCATTTCTTTCCGGCTGCGTTGTCGGTTATCTGCTGTTCAGACACCTTGGATTTGAAGCGATGGCGGGGTTGGGCATTGTGCTGGCGCTGATCGCTGTCGGTGGCATCGCCAGAACCCTGCATTTAACCGGCATGCGATTTTGGTAACACCGACGGAGAGTTTCCAGATTTGAACCAAGTGGACTAAGTGCACATGAATACTACTTTTTACTGGTATTCATGTGCACTTGAAAGTGCTGGGCAAATCATGTACACATGAATACTCTATAAATGTGGTTTTCCCGTAGACTTATATGAACAAAATGACGGCAATCGAGCGGCTTAATGCGTTTGACAGGCAGGGGCGCTATGTCTTTGCTGTGCGTGATTTAGCCAAAGTCTTTTATGACGACAGTGACAAGGCTTTCAATGCTGGCCTGAACCGTCTGGTGAAGGACGGCATCCTGCAGCGCGCCAGCCGTGGCGTCTATGTTTACGCCTATGCGAGAAGTAAAGACGCTTACACGCTGGAAAGAATCGTACAGACGTTGCGCAGAGGAGAATACAGCTACCTGAGCCTGGAATCGGCGTTATCGGCTTACGGTGTAATTTCACAAATCCCGATGGGGCGTCTTACCGTTATGACCACGGGCCGTTCTGAAGAACACATTACGCCTTATGGCGTGATCGAATTCACGCATACCAAACGATCGCCTGAACAAATTTTGCAGGACACCATTTTGGGCGAGTCACCTTTGCGCCTGGCAACCAAAAAAGCCGCACTGCGCGATTTACGTCGGGTGGGACGTAATACGCATCTGATTGATGAGGCGGAAACGAACGATGAATCAGAAAGTCAGTTTCACTGAACTGGTCGCTAAGGCCATGGCTTCAGCGCAACTCGAGGGTATGCGTAACGTAGTGGAAAAAGAGCTTTTACACTACGACATCCTTTACTGTCTGGATAAAGCGGGTCTGCTGCAAAATCTGACGTTCCAGGGCGGTACCTCTTTGCGGCTATGTTATGACGGCAATCGGTTTAGCGAGGATCTGGATTTCGCCGGCGGCATCAACTTTTCCGGTGCAGATTTAAAAAACATGAAGGTCTGTATCGAAGACTATCTCGGCACGCGTTACGGTTTAGAAGTTACGGTCAAAGAGCCGGCAGAACTTCGCCGCCAGCCGGGCTATGAAGAGATCAGAGTCGATAAATGGCAGGTCTCCGTGACGACGGCACCCGAAAAACGCGATATGCCTAAGCAACGCATCAAGGTCGAAGTTGCTAATATTCCCGCTTACAGTCGCAAACCGTTGCCGCTAAGCCGCAATTATCCGGTGTTGCCGGATGGCTACAGCGATACGCTGGTAATGTGTGAAAGTCTCGACGAGATCATGAGTGATAAGCTTATTTCTCTGGTTGCGACCACCAAATATCTTCGTTACCGCGATGTCTGGGATTTACCGTGGCTGATGCAGCAAGGCGCTGCGTATGATGTGGGCTGGATTCGGCAAAAAATCGAGGATTACCGGATTCATGACTATGAAAAGTTATTAAAACAGCGGCTGGCTGGTATCGAAAACATCGTCAAAGACGGACGTTTTTACAACGAAATGCGCCGTTTTATACCCCAGCAGGTATTTGCCAGAACGCTGGGGCGTGCAGAATTTACCGATTACATCGCCGAACGTTTGACCTCGCTGTTGCAAAGATTGCAGCGAGATTTAGCAGGAAAACGGCCAGACGAAGCCTTCAGAATGTAACAGCGACGCTGGCCCGGCGTACAGAGGAGATAAAAGAGCAGGGGACGGGCGCTGTCAAGCCGGCAGCACGCTCAGGAAGCGGATTTTTTTTGTTAATTTGCCGTCTGGTTTTCTCACAGGCGCTATAACTTACTATTCCTGCTTCAACAAACTGCTGATGAGGTAAAACAATGGATAACACCATGATAACGGATGAATTTTCCAAAGATTTGTCTGCGTTTGTCGGGACGCATTTCGTTTATACCTATGATAATGGCTGGAAATATGAGTGGTACGCGCGCAACGCAACAACCTGTGATTATCGTATCCATCAGGGATTGGTTGGTGGCCGTTGGGTGACCAACCAAAGTATGAATGCGGTGCAGTTCGCGCCGGGCATTTATAAAGTCGACTGGCACGAGCCGACCGGCACCTGCGTCAGTCTGCTGTTTGATATCAACCGCAAGGTGATTCACGGCACCATCTTTTTCCCGCAGTGGATTGCCGGCGAAGGACAGCATCCGGAAAAAACCATCTGCTATCAGAATGAATTTATCGAAGATATGCATCGTTTCCGTGATGAAGGGCCAGCGTATCCGTACGTAGTGATTCCTGAGTTTGCCAAAGTGACCTACATGAAGAATGAAGGTCCGGATAATGATGCCGTAATCAACATGCCGCCGGGACAAATGCCGGAAGATTATTTTAAAGATAAATGAGGCTGGCAATCCGCTGACGGCGCCGGGTTCGGTCGCCATGAATGGCGCCCCTGCGATTGTGCAGTGCGGAGTGGCATTGCAGGGTGCGCATTGATGCGCACCTGGATGACATCGCGATATTCAGCAAACAGACCGATCGCGCTACATGAAATCTGACAAAAGCGCTGAGGGATAACCGGGAAGTTTTCGCGTAGCGTTGTCATGCTGGATGAGCTAAAAACATGATCAAAGGGACGAAGCGCGAAGCTGACTTGTAGGGTGCGCATTGATGCGCACCAGGATAACGCAGTCGTGTCCATCAAACGGACCGGTAGGATAGGTGGAATGCGTTGTAAGCCTGGTAAGAGGCGTCAAGGGCGAAATGAAGGATTGAGATACGCGATCAGATATCTTATTTAACATAATATACATTATGCGCCATTTGATTATAGAGTCAAAGCTGACCTGGCCGCTTAGGCTACCTGCTGAAAATCCTGAAATACCTGAATAATTTCTGCATGCATTTCCGTGAATACCTTTTAGACAAAAAGCCTGGCATCCATCAGGTTCAACCCAGAGTCCATGCTTCAAACTTTGCTTTCCTGAGCATGTGTCGGCTCCACTGAACATACTCTGATCACCTGCAATAAGATTCCATTTGAAAGCGGCAATGATAGATTCATACGCTCAACGCTATGACACGTCGCGTAATTAATCCGGCAATGTGCAGAGATCAGCAATATTTATTGGATAAACGACGTCGCGAGTGTTTCGCAGCTCAGTAAGATCCCACCAGTGATAACTATCAATGACTGACTTTTCATTTTCAGTCCAACCACTGGTACAGATATCTTCATCTCCAACTTTAATTAAATAAAATCGTTCATTTGCCAAAACCACCTCACCGCTGGGAAGCGTCATTTCAAAAATGCGCTCAGTTAACGGCTGACCCACATCATCGACATAAAAGCCTGTTTCTTCTCTGAGCTCTCTGATAGCTGCCTGTTCAAAAGTCTCTCCCGGTTCAACGCCTCCACCGGGTGTGGCCCAGTGTTCTCTGCCTGACAGGGCATTATTTTTATGCTTAAACCAGAATAATAAAACCTGATTAAGGGGATTTATAATAAGCAAACGAGCCGAATCGCGGGTGCGCACTTTATAATTCCTTTATGATTTTTAATACAAATCAGCATAACTGATCATGGTCAGAAAACGAAACGCCACAGTCTGCAGGAACAGGACGACAGGATAGACATCCCTCCCCGGCTCGCTATATAGTAAGCGCGCATCTCACTTCTGACTTGCCGTAGGCGTTACCGTCATCCAACGCGCCCTGAACCGGAATGGGCCTCTGCGCAGAGGAAAACCGGAACAGCGCCACGGCATCGTTCACGCTTTCTACGCATCCTGTTTCACGGGATCGCTAGCAGTGCATCACTGCACGTGGCCTTTCATTCTCTGACTGACAAGGCACACTATGAAACTGACCAACAACACCCTGCTCATCACCGGCGCAACCAGCGGTATTGGCCGCCGCATGGCCGAGGTTTTTCACGATCGCGGTAACCGCGTCATTATCACCGGCAGACGTCAGGCGCTGCTCGATGAGATCACCGCCCAGCGCCCGGCCATTACCGGCTTTGCTCTGGACGTTAATGACACCACCGCCCTCGCCCGCTGTTCTGCGGCGATTCACGCGCAGTTCCCGCATATCAACGTGCTGATCGCCAACGCCGGTATCTCGCAGCCGGAAACGGTGACGACAGACGAATGGACCAGTGATATTGCTGAGCAAATCGTGATGACCAACATCCTCGGTGTGATTCGCGTCACCGCCGCGTTTTTGCCGCTGCTGCGCCGTCAGCCGCAGGCCACGCTGATGGCAACCAGTTCCGCGCTGGCCTTCATGCCGCTGGCCAGTTTTCCCACCTACTGCGCCAGCAAAGCCTTTCTGCATTCCTGGCTGGTTTCGCTGCGTCATCAGCTGCGTAATACCCCGGTTGAGGTGCTGGAAATGCTGCCGCCATATCTACAGACGGCGCTGACCGGTGATCACCAGCTCAGCGATCCCCGTGCCATGCCGCTGGAAGACTATATCGCGCAGATTCTGCAGATGCTGGAAAATGGTCCGGTCGCGCGCGGCGAACTGCTGCTGGAGCGCGACTATACGCGGCGCTGGGCCGAACGCGACGGCAATTTTGACGCCATATTTGACATGATGAACCCGCGCTAATCTGCTTTGAACCGGTGCGCCCGGCAGCGTACCGGATCTATCACGAAGTACGCAAAGGCGCGCCGTGGCTGAAGTGCGCCAGCAGCCGTTCTACCGCCGGATTGGCCTGCGCCTGAACCGCATAGCAAATGCCGACACGCCGCATCAGCGGCTGACCGGGTAAAGCGCGCCAGGCCAGGCGATGCCGCGCGGCAACCAGGGGCGCCGGCGCAATGGTGACGCCAAAGCCGGCTTCCGCCAGATCCAGCGCCAGCGCGTAGCTGCCGGCGTTGGCCGCGGCCGCACCCGTACCGTAAAACGGCAGCAGCCGCTGATGTGACTCATCAGTCGGCACCATCACCCACGGCAGCGGATGCAACTGATCATGGGTTAGCGTTTCCAGCTGATTTAGCGCATGACTGGCGGGATACGCCAGCACGTAGTGCTCTTCAAACAGCGGCATAAACAGCTCGTCTTCGCAGCGCAGGCTTTCACACGCCAGCCGGATATCGCCCACGCAACCGGGCTCGACGTTAAGCAGCACCGTGGGAAAATGTTGCCGGATGGCCGTCAGCAGTTGCGCCAGCTGGGCGGGTGCGACATCCCCTTCGACGCCAATCTTAAGCGGCAGGCAATCCGACGGCTGCCGAAAGCGTGTGACCAGCGCCTGCATATCGCTGAGCATCTTGCGCGCTTGCGGATAAAGGACGCGAGCGTCCTCCGTGACCTCCACCCCGCGCGGCCTGCGGATAAACAGCGTGGTGGCCAGCTCCTCTTCCAGCAGTTTGATCGTGGCCGAGAGCGCGGGCTGCGTCAGATTGAGTAACTGTGCGGCGCGCGTGATGTTGCGCTCTTCAAACACGCAGATAAAAGCTTTTAGCTGTCGCTTATCCATAGAAAATCATTATATCGGCGAAAGAAATAAACCATTTTTCACCAATCGCTGCGCGATTTAAAGTGCATACCTCAGCCTCGCCATTAATTTTATCTATGAGGAAGTCATTATGACGCAGAATGTTAAACCCTTAATCGTCATCACCGGTGCCAGCTCCGGTATCGGTCTTGCCACGGCGAAACTGCTTTCGGCGCGTGGACATGCCCTGCTGCTGCTGGCTCGCCGTATCGATCGTATGACGGCACTGAACCTGCCCAACGCCCTGTGCCGCGCGGTTGATGTGACCGATCGCCACGCATTTTCCGCCGCAGTGCAGGATGCTGAGCAGCAGTTTGGCCCGGCTGATGCGCTGATTAACAATGCGGGCGTGATGCTGCTCGGCGCGATTGAACAACAGGATGCCGGCGAATGGGATAAGATGTTCGACGTCAACGTGAAAGGCCTGCTCAATGGCGTGCAGGCGGTCACCGCAGGCATGATTGACCGCAAAAGGGGCACGATCATTAATATCAGCTCAGTGGCCGGACGGAAGACGTTTCCTAATCACGCAGTGTATGTTGGCACTAAATTCGCTGTGCATGGCATGTCAGAGAACCTGCGCGAAGAGCTGTCGCCGCACAATGTACGCGTGATCGTTATCGCGCCGGGCGCAGTTGAAACCGAGCTGTTGAGTCACACCACCAGCGAAGCAATCAAGGACGGTTATCACGCTTGGAAAGCCGAAATGGGCGGCAAGGTGCTCAGCGCAGACGACGTGGCCAGCGCCATCGATTACGCCTATTCGCAGCCGCAGTCGGTTTGCGTGCGGGAAATCGTGCTGGCGGCCACCCGCCAGGGCGCATAAACCTCAGTGACCCGGCAGCGCTGCGCCGGGTTCCATCTCTTCGGCTAAGGCCATCAGTGCCGCGCGGTTAGCGATCGCATAACCCCCCTGCTGCTTACGCAGCACCCCTTCTGCGCTGAACTGCGCAAACACATACAGCAGGTGGCGATAGGTCACGCCAAGGTACTCCGCCACCTGCGTATGCTTCTCTTTATACACACCATCATGCTGGGTCAGCAGGATAAAGGCCGCCAGCCGGTTAACCAGTGGAAACGCCTGATTGCGCGTTGAGGTGACAATATTGCGGAAATTCTTTTTCACCAGGCCAAGGCAGGCGTGGCGCAGGAACTGCGCATCATTTAACAATAGCGTGCGGCAGGTTTTCACCGGCAGCGCCAGGCACCAGCAGGCTTCAATCGCCTGCACCGCGCGTGAAGCATGCGTTTCATCCAGCACTTCAATCTCGCCAATAAAACAGGGCGCATTAAAGAAATCCACCAGCGAAATACGGCCATTAGCCAGCGTGACATACAGTTTGGTGCGACCGCGCGCCAGATAAAACATATACGCCGGCAGAGCCCCCTCGCGCACAATATAGTCCCCGGCAAGAATATGAAATAAATGTGTGTGCGGGATCACATCGGCTGAAAATTTATCGCAATAGCCGGACGCCATTATTAACTGCTGCTTCAGCGCGTCATTATTTATTTCTTTCATTATTCGATGTCCACTATGAGATTTCTCATACTCTGGCGTGTCACGCCGCTGCTAAGGTGAAGGCCTCTACCCTACCGCACCGGAAAATTTCTGCAATGAAATTAAGGTGATAACTGAATAAGTTGAGGAATAAAACCATGACAGCACGTAAAATTATTCTGGACTGTGATCCCGGTCATGATGATGCCATCGCCATCATGCTGGCCGCGAAACATCCTTCGATTGAACTGCTCGGTATCAGTATCGTGGCGGGCAATCAAATTCTGGACAAAACGCTGGTTAATGGCCTGAACGTTTGCCAGACGCTGAATATTGACACGCCAGTTTATGCCGGCATGCCGCAGCCGATTATGCGCCAGCAGATCGTCGCCGATAATATTCACGGCGAAACCGGTCTTGACGGCCCGGTGTTCGGCCCGCTGACGCGTAAAGCGGAAACAAAGCACGCGGTAAACTTTATTATCGATACGCTGATGAACAGCGACGGGGATATCACGCTGGTGCCGGTCGGCCCGCTCACTAATATTGCGGTAGCGATGCGCATGCAGCCGAAAATCATTCCTAAAATCCGTGAAATTGTGCTGATGGGCGGCGCTTACGGCACCGGTAATTTTACCCCGTCGGCGGAGTTTAATATTTTTGCCGACCCGGAAGCCGCGCGCGTGGTATTTACCGCCGGCGCCCCGCTGGTGATGATGGGCCTCGACTTAACGCACCAGACGGTGTGCACGCCGGACATCATTACCCGCATGGAAAAGGCTGGCGGCCCGGCCGGAAAGCTGTTCAGCGACATGATGAATTTTACGCTGAAAACCCAGCACGATAATTACGGTCTGGCGGGCGGCCCGGTGCATGACGCCACCTGTGTCGCCTATCTGATCAATCCGGATGCCTTCAACGTTCAGCCGATGTTTGTCGAAATCGATGTCAACAGCGGTCCCTGCTATGGCCGCACGGTGTGTGATGCGCTGGGTGTGCTGGGGAAACCGGCAAACACCAAAGTGGGCATCACGCTGGATACCGCCTGGTTCTGGGATTTAGTCGAAGACTGCGTGCGCAGGTACCGCTAATCCTTTAACCCCACAATATGGGCAGAAAGTGGTCGCCCATACCGCTATGCAACCTCACCAGGCTGACATCAGGAAATATCATGATGGATATAATGAGAAGTGTTCTGGGTATGGTGGTATTACTGGCGATCGCGTTTCTGCTGTCAGTAAATAAAAAACACATCAGTCTGCGCACCACCGGTGCCGCGTTACTGATTCAGATTGCCCTCGGCGGCGCGATCCTCTATTTGCCGCCGGGCAAATGGCTGGCGGAAAAAGTCGCCAGCGGCGTGCATCAGGCGCTGGCTTACAGTGATGCGGGCAGCGCGTTTCTATTTGGCGCGCTGGCCGGACCGCAAATGGACAAGGTGTTTAACGGCGCCGGCTTTGTGTTTGCTTTTCACGTTCTGCCGGCCATCATCTTTATCACCGCGCTGGTTAGCGTGCTCTACTACATTGGCGTAATGGGCGCCATCATTCGCCTGCTGGGCGGCATCTTTCAGCGCGCGCTCAACATCAGTAAGATCGAATCCTTCGTGGCGGTCACCACCATTTTCCTCGGCCAGAATGAGATCCCGGCCATCGTCAAACCCTTCGTCAACCGTCTCAATCGCAACGAACTGTTCACCGCCATCTGCAGCGGCATGGCTTCAATAGCCGGTTCCACTATGCTCGGCTATGCCGGGCTGGGGGTACCGATTGAATATCTGCTGGCCGCCTCGCTGATGGCCATTCCTGGCGGCATTCTGTTCGCCCGGCTGCTCAGTCCGGCAACGGAAGCGTCGCAGGTGACTTTTACCAACCTGTCGTTTAGCGACACGCCGGCACGCAGCCTGATTGAAGCCGCCGCCAGCGGAGCGATTACCGGGATGAAAATAGCCGCCGGTCTGGCGACGGTGGTGATGGCGTTTGTCGGTATCATCGCGATGCTCAACGGCATACTCGGCGGCATCGGCGGCTGGTTTGGTCACGGCGACATCAGTCTGCAGGGAATACTCGGCTTCGCGCTGGCCCCGCTGGCGTGGCTGATGGGCGTGGCGTGGCACGATGCGGCGCTGGCGGGCAGTCTGATAGGTCAGAAACTGGTGGTGAACGAGTTTGTCGCCTACATCAGCTTTTCACCTTATCTGCATCAGGCGGGCGCGCTCGACGGCAAAACCATCGCCATCGTCTCGTTCGCCCTGTGCGGCTTTGCTAACTTTGGTTCGATTGGCGTGGTGGTCGGCGCCTTTTCTGCCGTCGCACCAGAGCGCACCCCGGAAATCGCGCGGCTGGGCCTGCGCGCGCTGATCGCCGCAACGCTCTCCAATCTGATGAGCGCCACCATTGCCGGCTTCTTCATCGGCCTTGGCTAACGCGCAAACCGGGCATTACGCCTCTGTGCGTCCCTGCCCGGTTTTCATCGGTGCCACCACCACATTCACCCCCAACTCCTGCAGGCGACGCAGCACCGGCACCGGCGTGCCCTGATTAACGATCACCACATCAAACTCGCTCAGGTGAGCAAAGCGATGCAGCGCGCGCCGCTCAAACTTGGTGTTATCCATCATCAGGATGCGCTTCTGCGCTGCCTCGAACATCGCGCGCTTGGTTTCCACCGTCTCGGCCGACTGGTGAAACACCGCATCATCAATAATCGCCGACATGCTGACAAAAAACACATCGGCGCGCAGGCTGGCGATTTCGTCTCGCGTCATGCGCCCCATAAAGGCGTTACACCAGTGATGAAACTGGCCGCCAAGCCCCATCAGGGTGATATCGCGACCGTTGCGTAATTCATTCATTAACGTCAGCGAATTGGTGATCACCGTGAGCGGCGCTTTGGCCGGCAGCAGCCGCGCCATCTGCAGCACGGTGGTGGAATCATCCAGAAACAGCGCCTGGCCGGGTTCAAGGTAGCCAGCGGCCACTTCGGCAATCGCCTGCTTCTCTTCCAGCTGGCGCGTGGCACGGTAGAGATCGCTGGATTCCACCAGGCTGGTTGGTGTGGCGGAGACCACGCCGCGTGATTTATGCAGCAGCCCGCGCTCGACCATCTCATCAATATCGCGATGGGCGGTCATCAGGCTGATCCCGAAGCGCTCAGTAATATCTTCGATACGCACCGCGCCTTCGGCCATCACGGCTTCGGCTATGAGCTGGCGTCGTGCCAGCTGACGCGCCTGACGGCTGTCGCCCGGTAAGGTTTCATTCAGGAAGTGACCAGCGGAGGTCTCTTGCGGGTTATGCGCCATGTTTCGTCCGGAAAGTGAAGCGGAAATGCAGTTTCGGCTTTGATTACAGCGCGTAAACGTTTCTTTTGCAAATCAGGCGCGCAGCAGGCAACCGATGACGGCCAGAATGCCGCCATCGGTAATCTGACTTACTGCTTCAGGACAAACGGCGAAACGAAATCACCGGCGTTGTCTTTGGTGATCAGGATACAGTCAAACAGCTGCTTCTCCTGTGCTACCCCGGTTTTGCCGGTTTTGAGGAAGGTGTCCGCCTGCTCTACCGCCTTCTGCGCAAACTGCGCTACCGGCTGCATCACGGTATAGGCCAGCGTACCGGCTTTAACCGCGTCGACCGCATCCGGTGAACCGTCAAACCCACCCACTTTCACCTGACTGAGTTTGCCGGCTTCCTTCAGGGCGGCGATAGCACCCAGCGCCATCTCATCGTTACCGCTGATCACCCCTTTGATGTTCGGATTAGCCTGCAGCAGCGACTGCATTTTATTGAAGCCCTGGGTGCGATCCCAGTTCGCCACTTCCTGGCCGACTTTCTTCAGCGTCGGGTACTGAGACAGCACGGTATCGAAACCGTTGGCGCGCGTGGCGGCGTTGTTATCCGACGGCGGTCCCACCAGCTCGACATAGCTGGCGCTGTCACCCACCTGCTTCACCCACTCCATCGCGCCTACTGCCGCGCCCTGCGCGTTATTCGACACCAGCTGCGCTTTAGCCAGCCCGCTCTGGTTCAGTTCGGCATTGATCACAAACACCGGAATATTGGCGGCAATCGCTTTCTTCACCGAGCCAATCGAGCCGTCGGCGTTAGCCGGATCGAGAATGATCGCCTTCGATTTATTGGTGATCGCCGTATCAATCAGCTGGCTTTCGGTGTTGGTATCCCCTTTGTGCGCGCTGACTTTGGCACTGTAGCCCAGCTTCTCCGCCGCCTTCTGCGCGACCTGGCCCTCAGTCAGCCAGTATGGGTTGGAGGGATCGTTGACGATGATGGTCATCAGGCCGTTGTTGGCCCAGCTGGGTAAGGCAAAGGTGGAGATGGCCATCGCGGCGGCGGCGATAAACAGACGTTTAGTGAACATAGGTGCTCCGTTATTATTAGGGTACAGGTTTGTTTTACGGTTACTCGCGCGCCAGCCGGCCAGCGCGCACAGGGTTAGCGACCGCGCCGGCCGTATTGCAGGGTGTTGAGCAATACCGCCAGCACAATCACGGCGCCAGTGAACACCGTCTGCCAGTAGGCAGAAACGCCGATAATCACCAAGCCATCAGAGAGAAAGCCAATCACGAACGCGCCCAGCAGCGTGCCGCGCACGTTACCGCGTCCTCCGGTCAGCGCCGCACCGCCAATCACCACCGCAGCAATGGCGGTCAGCTCGTAGGTGGTGCCCGCGGTCGGACCGGCGGAGGTCAGCTGCGAAGAGAGCACCAGCCCGGCCATCGCCGCACAGATACCCGACAGCACGTAGACGCTGATTTTGATGCGTTTCACCGGCACGCCGGAAAGATCGGCGGCGCGCTCGTTACCGCCCGAGGCATACAGCCAGCGGCCAAACGCCGAGCGACTCAACAGGAAACCGCAGGCCAGCGCCACTGCGCCGAGCACCAGCACACCGACCGGGATGTTGAACAGGCGGTTAAAACCGAGCCAGTCGAAACCGGTATTGCCCAGCGCTTCGCTGCCGGATAGTTTGTTGTAGGTCAGACCGTTGGTGATCAGCAGCGCGATACCGCGCGCCACATACATGGTGCCGAGCGTGGCGACAAACGCCGGGACGCGAAAAATCGCAATCAGCACGCCGTTGACCAGCCCTACCAGCGCGCCCAGCACCAGCGTCAGAATTGCCACCGCCCACACTGGCAGATAGAGCACCAAGCCAAGCGCTTCAAGGTTGATGCCCTGCATCATAAAGCCGGCCATCACCCCGGCCAGTCCCAGCGTCGAGCCGACTGACAAATCAATCCCGCCGTTAAGGATCACCAGCAGCATGCCGATCGCCGGCAAACCGAAGATGGCCACATGCGACGCCATGGTGAGGAAGTTCGCGCCGGTAAAGTAGTTGGGCGATAGCAGGGAGAAAGTGGCGATAATCACCAGCAGCGCGATAAAGGCACGCCCTTCCAGCAGCAGCCGCGCCAGGTTGAGGCGCTTGCCGCTGGCCGGTTTCGCCACACGCGGTGCGCTATCCAGCGTTTGGGTTCTGTCAGTCATACCGTTTGCTCCGTTTTTCATGTCATGCCACCAGAGACTCGCCCGAAGCGGCCATAATGCGTTCTTTGCTCACGCTGGCGTCGAAGATGGCCGAGATGCGCCCTTTGCTCATCACCACGATGCGGTGCGCGATACTCAGGCACTCGCCCACTTCTGAGGTGGTGTAAACCACCGCCAGCCCTTTGCTGGCGTTCTCCGCCAGCAGACGAAACACTTCGGCTTTGGCACCGATATCGATGCCGCGGCTCGGTTCATCCAGCAGAATCACTTTGGGTCGGGTGGCGAGCATTTTGCCGATCACCACCTTTTGCTGATTGCCGCCGGACAGGGAACCGATAGCCGCCTCACCGCCGGCAGTCTTGACCGTCACGTTACGAATGCTGTCACTAATCAGCTGTTTCTCCCGTCGCGTTGACAGCACCAGCCCGCGCACAAACTCGCTGATGCTGGCCAGCGACAGGTTCTCGCCCACCGTCATGGTCTGCACCAGCCCGTCGCGCTGGCGATCTTCCGGGACCAGCGCCAGCCCCATTTTGATGCGTTGCGACAGCGACAGCGCGGAGATCTCGGTATCCTGCAGCAGGATGTGCCCGCTGCTCTGCTTCAGCCGTCCGGCGAGACACTCCAGCAGCTCGGTGCGCCCCGCGCCCATCAGACCATAAATGCAGACAATCTCGCCGGCCTGCACCGTCAGCGACAGCTGATCCACCAGCCGGATGCCGGTTTTGCTTTTCACGGTTAACGCCTGCACCGTCAGCGCGTCACCGCCGAAGGCATAGCCGCCGGGCGGTGAACCGAGGTCGAAGTGCTCTCCCACCATGTTGCGCACGATCCACTCGAGGTCGATCTCGTCGCGCCGGGCGTAGGCGGTCATCACGCCGTCACGCAGTACCACTGCGCGATCGGTGATCTCCAGAGCTTCCTCCAGATGGTGTGAGATATACACAATCGCCACGCCCTGACTGGTCAGATCTCGGATGACCTGAAACAGCACCGCCACTTCCGCCGCGCTGAGCGCCGAGGTCGGTTCATCCATGATCAGGATTTGTGAATTCACCGACAGCGCGCGGGCGATCTCCACAATCTGCTGCTGCCCGAGACGCAGGTTCTCCACCGGCGTCAGCGGATCAATCTCCTCCTCCAGCGCCGCCATCAGATGGCGGGTCAGCCGCGCCTCTTCGGCGTAATCCACCCCGCCGGGCCGCATGATTTCGCGCCCCATAAAAATGTTGTCGCGCACGTTCATGTTGGGCGCGAGATTCAGCTCCTGATGAATAATCGAGATACCACAGTCGCGCGCCTCGGTGGCCGAACGGAACACCTTTGCTTCGCCGTTTAACAGAATTTCCCCGGATGTTGGCGTAATCACGCCAGAAAGAATTTTCATCAGCGTCGATTTACCGGCGCCGTTTTCACCGAACAGCGTGGTGACTTCGCCGCGGCGGATTTCAAAATTGACGCCTTTCAGCGCATGGGTGGAGCCATACACTTTGCTGACGTTGCGCGCCTGCAGAATCACTTCTCCTTTCAGCAGCGCCGGATTGACGTTGAACGGTTTCATTGCACCTCCACGCGCACCGGCGTAATCAGCCAGTTGGTCGGGCTGAGCAGACGGAACACGCCGACCACCTGCACGGTTTTGCCCGGCAGCGCGTCGCGGTCCAGTTTCTCCAGCACCGCCGCTTTCATGGCACGGTTAATCGCCGCCCCGGCGTTCTGGTATTCGATCTGATTAGTAAAATCACCAAACTGAATTTTGCCGCTGGCATCACGCAGATCGGTGCCGGTAATCGCCGGGCCGGTTTGCAACCGCAGCTGCGTGCCCGCCGGCAGACCGGCGACCTGTAACGGGAAAACACCCATTTGCCCCGGCTGCACCACGCCCTGCAGTTTGACCGGCAGCACCGGCAGCGGCGAGCCGACACCGTATCTGGCCACCGCCTGCTGCCGATCGCTGTTCAGTGCGGCCGCAAGCGTGGCGGCATCCACCGCGCGCGCTTCAACATCCTGCTGGATGCCGGGAAAGGTTTTTTGCCCGTAGCTGTCTGCGGAGAAGCCCTGCTGACGCGCGTCGTCTGCCGAACCGATGCGCACTACTTTGGTATCCAGCGCCATGGCGGCTACCAGCGCCACGATCACCACACCGCTGAGCGTGTAGCGCCGCCGACGTTTGCGTGCCAGCTGCTGCGTTAAGATTGAGACCTCGGACATAACGTGACCTCTCAGGGTGAACAGCGACGATATTCATCGCTGTGCAATGTTATAAATGTGATAACTTGTGTGATGAGAATTGTGCTGTTGTGACTAAATTGTCAACAGGTGGCGCGCAATTTTTCGCACAGCGCGATCTGGATCGCTTATTTGCCTGCAATCACCCCAAATCCGTTTAAAAACCCCTTTAATACAATCATTAAAAACCTTTCACAGTGTGCAGGTGCATCCGCAATCCCCGCTGATTTTGTGATCGAACTCGCCATCCGGTGTGAAATTTATTCTTTTTTGGGAAAAATAATACATCAGATATGTTATCTCCATGAGAAGTGGTGTAAGACAGTATTTAGCAAAATCATCAGAGCTCATTAACAAGGCTGCGGATAAACCAAACAGGGGTTCCCGCTCCGGGAGCAGCGAACGGAGGTGTATGTGGAGAGTGGCGATATCATTCTGGGTCTGGATTCCGGCACCTCGGTGGTTAAAGCGGTGGCGTTTGATCTGGAAGGTAACCAGCTGGCGTGCGCGTCGGCGCGCAATCGCTATTACCGCAGCGCAGGCGGTGCCGCCCAGCAGTCAATGACGCAAACCTGGCAAGATGCGGTCAGTGCGATTCACAAGCTCGGCGATCGGGTGGAGAATCTGGCGGCGCGCGTGGTGGCCGTGGCGGTGACCGCCCAGGGCGACGGCAGCTGGCTGGTCGGTGCTGATAATCAGCCGGTGGACGATGCGTGGATCTGGCTGGATGCCCGCGCCGCCGCCACGGTGGAAAAACTCAATCAGCAGCCGCTGGCCGCCGCACGCTTTCAGGCCACCGGCACCGGTCTTAACACCTGCCAGCAGGGTGCGCAGCTGGCGCACATGGACCAGCACTATCCCGAACTGCTGGCGCGCACCGAAGTGGCATTGCACTGCAAGGACTGGCTCTATCTCAATCTGACCGGTGTGCGCGCCACCGACCCGTCTGAAGCCAGCTTTACCTTTGGCAACTATCGCCACCAGCGCTACGACGATACGGTGATTGACGCGCTGGGGCTTAACCACCGGCGCCACCTGCTGCCGGAGATTATCGACGGCACGCAAATCACCCATGGCCTGACCGCTGACGCCGCCCGGCAAACCGGCCTGCTGGCTGGCACGCCGGTGTGTCTCGGCTATGTCGATATGGCGATGACCGCGCTCGGTGCCGGGGTGCACACCGGTGAAGCCAATACCGCCTGTTCGATTGTCGGCTCAACCGGCGTGCATCTGCGCAGCGTCACCATTGACGAGGTATGGCTCAACCCGGCGCAAACCGGCTACGTGATCCCGCTGCCGTGGCCAGGTTATGTCACTCAGGTACAAACCAACATGGCCTCCACGCTCAATCTCGACTGGCTGCTGAACGTGGCCAGCGATCTGCTGAGCAGCTTTGGTTGTGAAACCGATCATGCGCGGCTGGTGCAGCAGATCGATCGCTGGCTCAACGACGCGCAGCCGGGCACCCTGCTGTTCCATCCTTACATTTCACTGGCCGGTGAACGCGGACCGTTTGTCAACGCCGATGCGCGCGCCAGTTTCACCGGCCTTAACTACCAGCACAACTTTGGCGACCTGGTGCGCGGCGTGATTGAAGGCATCGGCATGGCAGCTCGCGACTGTTATCAGGCGATGGGCGCCACGCTGCCGGGAGAAATTCGCCTTACCGGCGGTGCGGTGCGATCGCAGCCGCTCAGGCAAATCCTTGCCGCCTGTATCGGCGCGCCGGTGCGCATCAGCCAGCGCGAGGAAGCCGGCGCAGCGGGTGCGGCCATGATGGCAGCGGTGGCGATTGGCGCGTATCCGGACATGGCGCAGTGCGTTGAACGCTGGGTGCGCCCGCTGCTGGACGACGCCGAAGCGCCGTCGCCTGCGCTGATGCAGCGCTACCAGCAGCTGTTCCCCCAGTATCAGCAGATCCGCCGCGATCTTCCTGCCGCCTGGCAGGCATTAAACAGTTTTAAGGAGTAACGCATGAGTGACAACACGTTGGATCTGTTTGTGATCGGCGGTGGCATTAACGGTGCCGGTATCGCGCGCGATGCCGCCGGGCGCGGGCTGTCGGTGATGATGTGTGAAAAAGACGATCTTGCCGCAGGCACCTCCTCACGCTCCGGTAAACTGGTGCACGGCGGCCTGCGCTATCTGGAGTACTACGAATTCCGCCTGGTGCGCGAGGCGCTGATTGAACGCGAGGTGCTGCTGAACGCGGCGCCGCACATTATCTGGCCGATGCGCTTTGTGCTGCCGCACAGCCCGTCCGATCGCCCGGCGTGGCTGGTGCGGCTGGGGCTATTTCTCTATGACCACCTTGGCGGACGCAAAAAACTGCCGGGCACGCGCGTGCTCGATCTGACGCGCGATCCTGAAGGCGCACCGCTGCTGGACAGCTACCAGAAAGGCTTTGAGTATTCCGATTGCTGGGTCGACGATGCCCGGCTGGTGACGCTCAATGCGCTGGATGCCGCCGAGCGCGGCGCCACCATTCTGCCGCGCACCCGCTGCGTGTCAGCGCAGCGTCTGCCGGGCAAATGGCAGATTACCCTGCAGGATCAGGCCAGCGGCGCGCAGCGCACGGTGTTCGCCCGCGCGCTGGTGAATGCCGCCGGGCCGTGGGTGCTGGATATCGTCAATCAGGTTAGCCACACGCAAAGCCAGCGCAGCGTGCGGCTGGTGAAAGGCTCGCACCTCATCGTGCCGAAATTCTGGGAGGGCCAGCAGGCCTATCTGGTGCAAAACACCGACAAGCGGGTGATTTTTATCAATCCTTATGAGGGTGATAAAGCGTTAATCGGCACCACCGACATTCCCTGGCAGGGCAAAGCGGAAGATGTCAGTGCGGATGATAGCGAGCAGCAGTATCTGATTGACGTGGTGAATCGCTACTTCAAGGTTAAGCTGCGCGCCAGCGATGTAATTACCCGCTTCTCCGGCGTACGGCCGCTGTTTGACGACGGCAAAGGCAATCCCTCGGCGGTGACGCGGGATTATGTGTTCGACCTGGATAATCAACAGGATGCGCCGCTGCTGCACGTGTTCGGCGGCAAAATTACCACGTTCCGCAAGCTGGCCGAGCATGCGCTGCAACAGCTGGCGCCGTTTTTCCCCAACATGGGCGCGGACTGGACGCGCAGTGCCACGCTGCCGGGCGGCGAGATCGCCCATGCCGATTTTGACAGCTTCCTGGAAGAGATCAAAACGCGCTGGCCGTGGCTGCCGCAGCCGCTGCGCAAGCACTATGCGCGTCTGTACGGTGCGCGGATGAGCACGCTGCTGGGCACCGCCAGCGCGCTGAGCGATCTCGGTGAGCATTTTGGCGGCCAGCTGTATGAGGCCGAGGTGCGCTATCTGGTGCAGTACGAATGGGCGCAGCAGCCGGAAGATATCCTGTGGCGTCGCACCAAACATCAGCTGCACCTGAGCGCCGCACAGCGCACCGCGTTCAGCCAGTGGTTCGAACAGACTTTCCACCCTGCCGCGCCGCTGCGCGCCCACGCTGGCTGAGAGGTGCCGCATGCCATTAACGCTTTCGCTGAATACCAATCCGCTGGTGAACCGCTTCGCCGATCCCGGCGATCTGATTCACACCGTGGCGCAGCAGATCCGCATTCGCGATCTGCAGCTGACGCATGAATTTATCAATCCCGGCTGGCCCGCCGCCACCCTCAGCCACATGACGCGCCGCATGCAGCAGGCGCTGCGTGCCACCGGCGTGCGCGTCACCTCCGGCATGACCGGCCCGTATGGCCGCCTCAACCATTTTGGTCATCCGGATGCGGCGGTACGTCGCTACTACATTGACTGGTTCAAGACCTTTGCCGACATCACCGCGGAACTGGGCGGCGTCGCGGTGGGCTCGCAGTTTGCCATCTTCACCCAGCGGGATTTTAACGATGCGGCGCGGCGTGAAGCGCTGATTGCCATCGCCATTGACTGCTGGGCGGAAGTGGCGGAACACGCCAAAGCGGCCGGTCTGCGTTACCTGTTCTGGGAACCGATGAGCGTCGGGCGCGAATTTGGCGAAACCATTCCCGCCTGTATGGCACTGCAGCAGCGGCTGAGCGCGGCACAGTTTGCCCTGCCGATGTGGATGATGGCGGATATCGATCATGGCGATGTCACCTCTGCCGATCCGCGTGACTACGACCCTTACGCGTGGGCTGAAGCGGTGCCGCGCTTTTCGCCCATCATCCATATAAAGCAGAGCATGATGGATAAAGGCGGGCACAGGCCCTTTACATTGCAGTACAATGCCGGCGGTCGCATTCAGCCGCAGCCGCTGCTCGAGGCGCTGGCGCGCGGCGGCGCGCAGGATAACGAGATTTGCCTCGAGCTGAGCTTCAAAGAGCGCGAACCCACCGACAGCAATGTGGTGGCGGAGATTGCTGAAAGCGTGGCGTTCTGGGCCGACCATATTGATACCGGGGTGCAGGATTTGCATCTCGCGTGAGCATGCCGTGCTGAGGGCTTTCGTCAGCCCGCAGCACCCCTCAACCAGACAGGGACAACCCGATGAAATCAGCACCGACTTCCGCTGAACGCGATGACTCTCTGGCCCTGCGGGCGGCCTGGCTGCACTATGTCGGCGGCCTGACGCAGGCTGAAGTGGCCAAACGGCTCGGCCTGCCGTCGGTGAAAACCCATCGGCTGATTGCGCGCATGGTGGCCGAAGGCGCGGTGAAAGTCACCATCGACGGCGCGATTGTCGCCTGCGTGACGCTGGAAGAGCAGTTGCGCAGCCGCTACGGCCTGAACTTTTGTCAGGTGGCACCCGATCTCGGCGAAGAAGGCCTGCCGGTGCGCGCGCTGGGCATGGCCGGTGCCGATTATTTGCGTAATCTTCTGGCCTCCACGCCGGCGATCACGCTGGGTCTCGGCCACGGCCGGACGCTGTCGGCAGCGATTCACCAGCTGGCACGTATCGACGCGCCGCACCTGCGCTTTGTCTCCCTGCTCGGCTGTCTGACGCGCAACTACGCGCTCAATCCGCATGACGTGATGCATCGCATCGCCGAAAAAACCGGTGCGCAGGCCTACATGATGCCGGTACCGTTTTTTGCCAACACCGAAGAGGATCGCGATGTGCTGCTGGCGCAGCGTGGCGTCAGCGAAGTGTTTAGCATGGCCGCGCACAGTGAAGTGAAGCTGGTGGGCATTGGCACCGTGGAACCGGCCGCCCAACTGGTGGAAGCCGGGATGATCGATGCAGCCGAGATCCGCGCCCTGTCGGAAGCCGGCGCGGTGGGCGAACTGCTGGGGCACTTTTTTGCTGCCGACGGGCAGATGATTCACAACTCGCTGACGGCACGCACGCTGTCGGTACCGCTGGATCTGGCGCAGCGCGCAGAGATCGTGGCGCTGACCGGCGGACCGAGTAAAGTGGCGGCGATCCGCGCGGTGCTGGCCAGCGGACTCGTCACCGGTTTGATCACCGACGAGCTGACGGCGCAGGCGCTGCTATCTTATTGAATCGTCAGCTCACTCAACCTTATTAAGCGGTTTAGCGCTTGCGCGCCGTCCAGCCATGTATCAGCAGCGACTGAAAGAAGCGCTGCGGCGGCGTGAACCCGGCCTGCGCCATCAGCGCTTCGGTCTGGGCAGCAGGCAGTAACAGCAGCCGCTGCGTCAGCATCTGCTTCATCTCATCCAGATTTTGCGCCCTGCCGCTGGCGCTCTCATGCATGGTTTTCCAGAACAGCAGTTGTTCATCAAAGCCGGTATCCTGCACATCGCCGACAATTTCTGCCGTCACTAAGCGTCCGCCCGGTTTGAGCTGCTGCTGCATCTGCTGATAAATACCCGCCCGCTGCGGATGCTGGATAAAATGCGTCACCAGCAGGCAAAGCACCACATCGTAATCGGCGGTAACCGGCACGTCATTAAGGTAGCCCTGATGCAGTTGGCAGCGCGCCCGTATCCCGGCGGCGCTGAGTTTTTCTGTGCAGACCGCCAGCATGTCCGGTGAAGGATCGACACCGGTAAACTGCCATTCCGGGTGCTGCTGCGCCAGCCGGATAATTTCGCTGCCGGTCCCGACGCCCACACACAGCACGCGCGCCTGCGGCGGCGCGTTGTCCAGCACCAGTGAAATTAGCAGATGCAGGTTATCGGCGATTGGCTGATGTTTGCCGTTATACGCGTCGTACTGCCGCGCAAACTCCTCGTTGAAGATATCGTTGGTATTTTGCGTCATCATTGTCCCGATCGGTTGCCATCATGTAACTTTATTTATTACATGAATAGTGCGCCGATGCAATCAATGGCTAATCACGCTAAGCCTGAGGGATAGATTGAACGCAATAAAGGTTAAACCAGACTGAGCTGCAGCGACTGCGCACGCAGCTGTTGCTGCCAGCCTGCGGCGAGTTCCGCGTCGGTGATCACCTGCTTAAACGGCTGTAGCGGCGCCAGCGCATAGGGATGAATCTGACCAAATTTGGAGGAGTCAGTCAGCGCGACGGTGTGCGTCGGTTTTTCCATGATGGCGTTCACCACATCGCAGCGCAGCATGTCGCGGCTGGTGAAACCGGTCGCCTCATCCCAGCCGTCAATGCCAATAAACGCCTTATGGAAGTTGAGGTGCTGAATGCACAGCCGCGTTAACGGCCCGACTACCGACTCACTGCTTTTCTGAAACAGCCCGCCGAGGATAATCACATCGCCGCCCTGCTCACGCAGCAGTCCGGCGATGTAATGGCTGACGGTGATGATGGTGATGTCCTGCCGGTGGCTGAGCTCTCGCGCCAGCAGCGCATTGGTGCTGCCGCCTTCAATAAACACCGTTTCGCCGGGATTAACCAGCCCGGCGGCGTACTCCGCCAGGCGTTTTTTCACCGCAAAACGGGTTTGCATGCGCGCGCCTACGTCATCACTTTCCGGCGCCACGGCGGAACCGTGCACGCGGCGCAGAAAGCCGCCCTTCTCCAGCAGGTTCAAATCCTGGCGCACCGTCACCTCCGAAACGCCGGTGGTTTGCGCCAGTTCATTGACGCTGACGCTGCCGCGCTCGCTGACCAGTTGAATAATGTGCTGATGACGTGCGTTCATAGAGCCTGCTGTAAAAAAGTTTTTGCCCAGCTTAGCAGAAATCACGCTAATCCCAGACTGCGCCGGCCGTTTTCATTCAGATCCTGCGGCGTAAAACGGCCGCGCCAGCTGGCTTCGTAATCCTCTTTGGGGAAATCGCCCGGCGAGACACCGGTCGCCAGCGCCTGCGCCACCTGCTGCGCATAGTCGGCGTTTTTATCGCACATCGGCGCGGCGGGAATGTACATCACGTTGCCCCAGCCCTGCTGATTTTCTACCGGCGCCACCGCATGAATCACGTCGCAGTGCCACCACACCGAATCGCCCGCCTGCAGCGCCGGGATCGAACACAGGCCGGCAATTAATTCCGGATGCCAGCGCTCCGATACCGGCAGCACTTTGCCCGGCGCCACGCCGCACAGTTCCTCTTCCGGCACATCCTTCAGTAACGGACGCAGCAGCAGATAAGCCATGGCTTCCGGCACCGGCACCACGTGCAGCAGTCCCTGACCAGGCTGCATGTCGGAGAGCGCGGTCCAGCCCTGGAAGGTGCGGAACACCGAGCATTTGGTGGTGGTGCCAGACTGATACTCCTGCACGTCCGTACGGTGCGCTGCATCCCACGGATCGTACTGATCGAACTGGTTAGAAAAGATCTTGCTGAACACCTGCTGATAGGCCGGCAACAGCCAGCGCTCCAGCGCGCCGGAGTCGGTGTGCGCGCCCAGCCCTTTGGAGGTGGTGCCCGGCAGCCGGCGACGGATGCGATCCGGATAGATGATGCTCACGTCCGGATCAAACCAGCGCGTACCGGCGGATTCGAATTTCCACAGGCGATTGAGGAACGCCTGGGTTTGCGCCATGGCCTCGCTCTGGCGGGCCGACATCTGCGCATCGCTCCAGTAAATGGGATAGATCTCCGGCCGCGAGGCGTCGAGGTTGCCAAAGAAGTTGTCACCCGGCCCCTGATAAACGCGGTCGAAATCATTGTCGTCGAGGTAGTTGAGCATGTCAGCATCCCACGCCAGCGCCTGCTCGCGGCTGAAGGTTTGCTTCACCACCACGCAGCCGCGGCGGCGGATGTGATCTTTGGTCTGTTCGCTGATGCGGCCAGCGGCCAGATCCGCGAAGCTGACCTGCGGCCACGCCGTACCGTGCTGCTTCTCTTCGGCGCGCGCGGCCGCGATTTCACTAACAATCTTACTTCTGACCTGCTCAAACAGGCCTTCGACATCGCCAATCTGTGCTCTGAGCACCTGCTTCATCAGGCGCACATGCTGTTTAAAATCGTCGGGTTGTTGTCCTGAGGTAAAAGTGGTGTTCATCTCGCACTCCGTCTGTTTACGCTTTGGTTTCATTCGAAATACATTACATATTCATTCATAACATCAGGCGAACAAAAAGACAGCACGCAGGCAGAAAATAGCGAGCATGGTCACAGTTATTTATCTGAGGGATTTTCGTTTGAAAGGGTCAGGGAGCGAAACGGTGGGATGAATAACGCAAGCGCGCCTTGATCAGGCATGCGGGGGCCGCCCTCCATGGCAGCCCGGGAAAATTACGGCTGATCGAATAAATGACGGTACTGCACAAAGTCGGTTTGTTGCGCCAGCCGATCGTACAGCGCCCGCGCGTGGCTATTAGACGCCTGCGTCAGCCAGTAAACGCGCGAACAGCCGAGCTTCTCTGCCTGTTCATAGACCGCCAGAATCAGCGCCTTGCCGGCCCCCAGACCGCGCGCGGCTTCGCTGACGTAAAGGTCCTGCAAATAGCAGTAGTCGCCCTGAGTCCAGGTTGAGCGATGGGTAAGAAAATGCACCAGCCCGACCATCGCGCCGTCCTGCTCGGCCACCAGACAGTGCATGGGTTCCGCGCGGGACAGCAAGCGGCGAAAGCTCTCGCCGGTGGTGTTATCGTCAATGGTAGTCTGATAAAAGCGCTGATAGCCCTGCCACAGCGCCAGCCACGGCATAAAATCTTCTGCGCGCAGCGCTCTGATGGTGATCATTCGCCCTTCCCGATGTTGCTGATGATTTTTTCCGCAGCCACCACCCGATCGTCATTCGGGAACCACTTATTTGCCAGCATAATCAGCGCAACCCGCTGCGACGGAATAAAGACCGCATAGGTGGCGAATCCATTGGTGGAGCCGGTTTTGTTGTACCACGCCTGCTGCGGCGCAGTCTGCGGCGGCGTAATCAGCGTGGCTTTCATGCCCTTCATGATGCGCGCGCCGCTGTTGCCGTCCACCAGCTGCTGCGTGGTCACCGGCAACGGGTAATACTCCCACATCATCGCCTGGGTAAAAGCGGCCTCGGTGTGGTAATAGCCCTGATGCGTCGCGGCCACCGCCTGTTGCCATGCGGGCGCGACCGGCTGTTGCTGCAGCTGAATGGCCAGCCAGCGAATCAGATCGGCAGAGGTGGATTTCAGGCCATAGGATTCCGCATCCAGCGGGCCTGGCGTGACCCGCACCGGGCGATCCTGCTTGTTATAACCCTGGGCGTAGCGCCCCATCTGTGATGCAGGCACCTGCACATAGCTGTGCGTCATGCCCATCGCCGGCAGCAGCTGCTTTTCCATCGCACTGATGAACGGCTGATGCAGACTCTTAACCGCAATCATGCCGAGCATACCGATACCGAGGTTGGAATAAACGCGCACCGTGCCCGGCTGGGCCTCTGGCTGCCACTGTTTGTACCAGCGCATCAGCTCGCGGGTATTGGTCACGTCATCCGGTACGAACAGCGGCGTGCCGCTGGTGTGCGTCGCCAGATTCAGCAGCGAGACGCGATCAAAAGCGCTGCCTTTCAGTTCCGGCAGCCACTGGCTGGCCGCGTCGCTGAAATTCAGTTTGTTCTGCTGCGCCGCATAGCTGGCTAAGGTGGCGGTAAACGTTTTACTCAGCGAACCGATTTCAAACAGCGTCTGCTCGTTGATCGGCTGTCCGCTCTCTTTCGATGCCACGCCGTAGTTATAAAATTCGGTTTTGCCGTCGTGCAGAATCGCCACCGCCATACCGGGGATCTGATACTGCTGCATCAGCGGTTTGATGATGCTGTTTGGTGATGTCGTTGCCAGCGCACTGCCGCTGACCAGCAGCGCGAGTGCGCTTAATCGGGCCCATGAAAACATGAAAATTCCTTTTCCTGCAGGTTAACCATGATGTCTGACCGGCAGTATATCGTTACCCCTGCCAGGCTTCCCGACAATTCTCATTGGTAGTGAACAAAATCACATCCTTTATGACCTGATTTGCCGTTTGCTGCGCCCGCTCCTATACCTTTGACAAGTAAGCGTTCATCGCAAGGAGCTGACAATGGAACAGGTTTTGACCCGCGAACAACGGCTTAGCCGCCTGCGCGCGCGCAGTTCGCTGCCGGTGCTGATCGTCGGCGGCGGCATCAACGGCATCAGTACTTTTCGTGAGCTGGCATTACAGGGCATTCCTGCGGTGCTGGTGGAGAAAGGTGACTGGTGCCAGGCGGCCAGCGGCGCGCTGTCGCGCATGATTCACGGCGGCCTGCGCTATCTGGAGACCGGCGAGTTTGGCCTGGTGAAGGAGTCGGTGATGGAGCGCGATCGCCTGCTGAAAAACGCCGCGCACTATGTGTTTCCGCTGCGTACCACCGTACCGATCGATAATCTCGGCGGTGGACTGGTTAACGCCACGCGACGTTTCCTGCGCCTGAGCGATAAGCCCACCCGGCGCGGCGCGCTGCTGATCAAAACCGGCCTGAGCCTGTACGACCTCTACACGCGACAGTATGGCGCTATGCCGCGCCACCAGCTGCGTAACGAAGCCGCCACGCGCGATCGCTGGCCTGGCTTCGCGCCCTGGGTGAAATACAGCGCCAGCTACTACGATGCGTGGATCAGCGCGCCGGAGCGACTCGGGTTTGAGCTGATTGAAGATGCGGAACGCGCCTGCCCGGAGGCGCTGGCGCTCAATTATCTGCGGGTGGTCAGCGCCAGCGACGAGACGGTGCTGCTGGAAGATACGCTGAGCGGTGAGCGCTTTAGCCTGCAGCCGCACGTGCTGGTCAATGCCGGCGGCGCGTGGATCGACCAGCTGAATCAGCAGCTGGCCGTGCATTCGCAGCCGACCAGACTGATAGGCGGCACCAAAGGGTCGCATCTGATCCTCGATCATCCCCAGCTGTTACAGATGCTGGACGGTGAAATGGTCTATTTCGAAAACCAGGAAGGCCGGGTGTGCATCATGTTTCCCTGGTTTGGCAAAGTGCTGGTGGGCTCCACCGATATCCGCGTTGATGACCCTGATAGCGTGGTATGCGAAGCCGAAGAGCAGGCTTACATCCTTGAGTCGCTGCGCTTTGTGTTTCCTGACATTGTGGTGCCAGCATCCGCGGTGGTTTACACCTTCTGCGGCGTGCGCCCGCTGCCGGCCAGCGAGGCCAAAGTTAATGGTCAGATTTCGCGTAACCATTCGCTGGTGCTGCTGCCGCCAGACCACGCGCGCGCCTGGAGCACGCTGTGTCTGGTCGGCGGTAAATGGACTACCTTCCGCCGCTTCGGGGAAGAGGCCGCCGACCGCGTGTTGCGCCTGCTGGGAGAAAAGCGTCGCGTCTCCAGCAGCGACCTGCCGATTGGCGGCGGCCGGGATTTTCCGGCGCCGTCCGCCCAGCCCGCCTGGCTCAGTGCGCTGGCGCAGCAATATGACATTCCGCTGGCGCGCGTGACGCAACTGGCGAAACGCTACGGCAGCCGGGCCCTGCCGCTGCTGCAGCAGATTCAGCAGCACGGCGAACAGCCGCTGCAGCATCATGCCGGTTACAGTGCCACCGAACTGCGCTATCTGATTGAGCATGAACAGGTGTGCCAGCTGGAAGATGTGCTGGTGCGCCGCACGTCGCTGGCTATCTGCGGTGAATTAACGCCGCCGCTCATGCAGGAAATTTCGCAGCTGCTGGCCGACTCGCTCGGCTGGCAGGACAGCCAGCGCGCTGAACATCTGCAGCACACCGCAATCAGCCTGGCGCAGCGCCATGGGCTGCACGCGCTCGCATCCGCGTTTTCACAGGAGGAAGTTCAGGATGTCACTCACCCCTAAAGTTCGCCTCAACCGGTTATTTCACCACGGCAAGTGCCTGGATGTGGCGATCGACCATGGCATCGCCAACGAGCCCGATTTTCTGCTGGGGCTGGAAGATATTGAAAGCGTGATGCGCAACCTGATTGCCGCACAGCCGGATGCGATCCAGGTCAATTATGGTCAGGCCGATCTGCTGCAGCGCGTTGCCGGGCGCAAACCGGCGCTGGTGATGCGCACCGACGTCGGCAATGCCTATAACGCGGCGCGCCACCGCGAGATGTGGGCGGTACTGCATAATCCGGAGGCACCGATTCTTGCCGCGCTGCAGATGGATGCCGCCGCGGTGGTGGTCAATCTCTACCAGATCCCGGATGAACCGGGCATTTTTCGCATGTGCGTGGAGAACATTGGCCGCCTGCGCCATGCCTGCGATCGCTATGCCATGCCGCTAATGGTGGAGCCGCTGGTGATGGCCCCCGCCGGCCAGGGCGCGGCGTACGGCTCGCTCGGTGACGTCAGACAAATCGTGCCGCTGGTGCGTCTGGCGCGGGAGCTGGGCGCCGACATCATTAAAGCCGACCCCACGGACAACGTAGAGGATTTCCATCGCGTGGTGGAGGCGGCGCGCTGTCCGACGCTGGTGCGCGGCGGCGGCAAAGGGGAACTGGGCGCGGTGCTGGCGAAAAGCGCCGCGCTGATGGCGCAGGGTGCCAGCGGCATGGTGTATGGCCGCAACGTTTATCAACATGATAATCCATCACGCGTGGTCAGCGCGCTGATGGCGATTATTCATCAGGGTGTCAGCGGCGCGGATGCGCTGGACATCTACCAGCAGGGTTAAGCGTGACCTGCACCGGCGCTTAAGCGGTGCGCCGTCTTCGCCTGAAACGGAGTCGGATATGAGCCAGATTCTCGGCATCGATGCCGGAAATACCATGATCAAAGCGGTACTGTTTGACCTGAGCGGCCGCGTGCTGTCGGTAGCGGAGTGCGCAGGCGAAACGCATCAGCCGCAGGAAGGCTTTGCTGAACGGCCAGTTGAAGATATCTGGCGCGGCGTCAGCAACGCGGTGAGTCGCTGCCTGCAGCAAGCCGGCACGCGTGGCAGCGAAGTGATTGCCGTCGGGGCCGCCGGTCACGGCAACGGGTTGTATGCGCTGGATCGTCAGCAGCGCCCGCTGTTTGGCATCCAGTCGATTGATCATCGCGCCAGCGCCACGGTACAGGCGCTGGAATCCAGCGGTGCGGCGCAGCAGATTTACGCGCTGTCGTTGCAAAAACCGTGGCCCGCCGCCACGCCGGTGCTGATCAGCTGGATGCGTCAGCATCAGCCGGAACGCTGGGCGCAGATCGGCCATCTGCTGTGTGCCAAAGATGTCATCGCTCATTTTCTGTGCGGCAACGTCAGCGCGGACTATTCGGATGCCGCCGGTGCCGGGCTGATTGATTATCGCCAGCGCAGCTACAGTCGTGAATTGCTGGCGTTATATGGCATTGAAGAGGCGCTCGCCCTGCTGCCACCGCTGCGTGAATCCTGCGAGGTTACCGGCGTGGTCTCGGCCCGGGCGGCACAGCTCACCGGTTTACCCGCTGGCATCCCGGTGGTGGCCGGCATGTTTGACGTGGTTGCCAGCGCGGTCGGCTCGGGCGTAGTGAACTGCGGTGAGGCCTCCATTGTCGCCGGTACCTGGAGCATCAATCAGGTGGTGGTCGACAAACCTGATTATCTGCGCCCGGTGTTTATGAATTCGATCATCGAACGCGACCGCTACATGGCGATCGAGGCCAGCGCCACTTCTGCCGCCAATCTTGACTGGTTCCTGCGTGAATTTGATGATGGCCGCGCCGGCCAGGGCGCGGCGCGCAGCAGCGACAGCGTGGCACAGGTCAGGCCTGACGCGCAGCTGCCGCTGTATCACCCTTACCTCTATTCAGGGCGGAAAGCCGAACCCGCCAAAGCTGGCTTTTACGGCCTCGGCGGCTGGCATACGCGCGCTGACATGCTGTTTGCCCTGTTTGAAGGCGTGACCTTTGCCCACCGGGCGCACATTGACCGGCTGCGCGCGGCCGGCATTACGGTCAACCAGGCCACGCTCTCCGGCGGCGCGACGCGCAGCAGTGTCTGGCCGCAAATGTTTGCGGATGTGCTGGGGATGCCGATTCGCGTCGCAACCTGCCACGAAACCGGGGCGCTGGGTGCGGCTCTGTGTGCGGGCGTGGGCGTGGGTCAGTGGCCGAATCTGGCTGCCGCCGTGCAACAGGCGGTTACCCTTGCGCCGGAGGCGCTGCAGCCCCGCGCGGCGCGCTTCGCGTTCCATGACACCCGCTACCGGCTGTTTAAAAAACTTGAGCTGGCGATGAGCGACATCTGGCGCACCGCCAGTTAATGGCGGTGCGGCGTGAACAAACCATGACACCGGCGGGCAAATGCTGTACACTTGATGCATAAAAATGTTCACATGAACATTATCAGGAGGTTGTGATGTCCACCGCATCGGCTTTTAATCCCACCAGCGGATCGCGCATCTTTGATCCGTCGCTGATTCAGCACGCCCGCCCCTCTTTTATGGATCAGATGGGGCTGCCGCGTAACCGGCTTAAGGCGCATAAGTTGATCACCGACGGCATGGATGTCGGCATTGTCGAACGCGCCGCCACGATTCTGAAAGCGACGCCGATCGACATCGCGCAAATGGTCTCAATTGACCGCAATACCTACCGGCGCCGCGAGAAGTCCGGATCGCAGCTCTCAGTCGAACAGGGCGCGCGCATCTATCAGGTATTTGAAGTGCTGGATGCGGTGATCCAGCTGTTCGCTGGCGATCCGGAAGTGGCGATGCACTGGATGTATCAGCCTGCGCTGGCGCTCGACAACGCGCAGCCGATTAACATGCTCAGTACGCCCGCCGGCTGCGACGCGGTGCTGACGCTGATTGGCCGCCTGGAGCACGGAGTGATTGTCTGATGACACGACGGAAGGATCCGGCCACACCCGTCAGGGTGTTCTATCGTATTGTCAAAGCGGAGTACGCCAGCCAGGCGTTTAACGGTGCTGGCGCAGAAAAATGGGGTGGCCGCTGGAATCCGCCCGGGATGAAAGCGGTTTACCTCAGCAGCTCAAAAGCGCTGGCAACGCTGGAACTGGTGGTGCACGCCGGGAAAACGCTGCTGGAGCAAAGCCGCTTTGTGGTGTTTACCGTGGCGGTACCGGAGTCCGACATCATCGCCCTCGACAGCAGTAAACTGCCGGCTGGCTGGGAAAAATATCAGCAGCAGGAGGAGACGCAGGCCATCGGCGCGGCGTTTCTCGATCCGCACAACGGCTTTCCCCTGCTGATGACGGTGCCCAGCATCCTCACCGGCGAAGATAATGCGCTGTTTAACCCCGATCACCCGGCCGCGGCCGCGCTGATTGCCACAGCGACCTCCGCTCCCTTCGCCATCGATCGCCGCATCAAAGACGATCCGTAAACGGTCTAGCGGCACTGGCTGGCACAGTTTTGTACGCAAATCTGCGCCAGCGAGCCACAGCCGCCGCCGTTGTCATTCTTGCACTGCGATTGCTGCACGTAACAGTTCTGCTGACAGGAAGAGACATCACACTTCGCTGCTACCGGCGTGAGCTGCGGCAAATCCCCTTTTCTCTCCGGCTGCCACGGCGTTTGCGCCGCTGCGCTCAGGCTGCCCAGCAGCCATAACATCATTATCCACTTCATCATTCAGTCCTCGCAGGATGGATGTAGAGAGTATGAACGCTGGCCGGATGATTGCCAGCGTGAAACCTTTGGTTCACCTTCCGCCTGATGATGCCCTGTTGAGGTGCAGCATCTGCGCCCATTGCTGAAGCAGTGTCTGACCCAACCAAAATATAAGTCATTATTTTCAATGCTTTAATTCAGCATCACTCTGGCCCTGCAAGATGGTACAAAAGTTGCAGGGCTTAGGGTGCACAGTAAAGGAGACGGTAATGAAAGCGATTGTGATTGGAGCGGGTATCGGCGGCATGAGCGCGGCGCTGGCGCTGGAAAAAGCGGGTTTCAGCACCGCAGTGTATGAAGCGGTGAAAGAGATGAAACCGGTCGGCGCGGCCATCTCTATCTGGCCTAACGGCGTGAAGTGCCTCAATGCGCTGGGTCTCAAGGCACAGCTGCGCGCGCTCGGCGGCAATATGGCGTTTATGGCTTACAACGATGGCCACAGCGGCAGCACCCTGACCCGCTTCAGTTTGTCACCGCTAGTGCAGCAGGTCGGCGAGTATCCTTATCCGGTCGCACGCGCAGAGTTACAGGCGCTGCTGATCGACAGCTACGGCCGCGAACGCATCCGCTTTGGCAAACGCGTTGTGCGGGTGGAGCAGCATGCCAGCGGCGTGACCGCCTGGTTTGATGACGGCAGCCAGGCTGAAGGGGATTTTATGGTGGCCGCCGACGGCACCCACTCGGTGATTCGCCATCACGTGCTGGGCGAACACGTCGAGCGCCGCTACGCAGGCTACGTTAACTGGAATGGCCTGGTCACCATCGATGAGAGCATCGCGCCCGCCGATCAGTGGACCACGTTTGTCGGCGAGGGCAAGCGCGTCTCGCTGATGCCGGTGAGCGGTAACCGCTTCTACTTTTTCTTTGATGTCCCGCTGCCGAAAGGGCTGGCGCAGGATCGCGCAACGGTGAAAGACGATCTGCGCGGCTATTTTGCCGGCTGGGCCGAACCGGTCCAGCGGCTGATCGCCAGCATTGACGCACAAACCACCAATCGCGTGGAGATTCATGATATCGAACCCTTCAGCCGCTTTGTCAGAGGGCGTGTGGCGCTGCTGGGGGATGCGGCACACAGCACCACGCCGGATATTGGCCAGGGCGGCTGTGCGGCCATGGAAGATGCGGTGGTACTGGCGCAAACCCTGACTGCACATTCGCTGGGCATTGAGGACGGCCTGCTGCGCTATGAGGCGCGGCGCGTCGAGCGCACCCGTGATTTGGTGCTGAAAGCGCGCAAGCGTTGTGATGTCACCCACGCCAAAGATGCGGCGGTCACCGCGGAATGGTATGCCGGACTGAAAGAGGAAACCGGCGAGCGCGTGCTGGCCGGCATGTGTGACACCATTGAAGGCGGTCCGCTGGGATAAGCGTGCAGGCCAGCCAGCTGCACCGCTGGCTGGCCCTTCGGTTACGGCGCGTTACGCCTCGTCGAGGCCGCGGTGTTTCAGCATCGGCCCGATGTCCGGCGCTTTACCGCGCCAGGCCAGCCACAGATGCTGCAGATCGCTGCTGTTACCGCGCGACAAAATCTGCTCACGGAAGCGCTGACCATTTTCGCGCGTCAGACCGCCCCGCTCGACAAACGCCTGATAACCATCGTCGGCCAGCATCTGCGTCCAGATATAGGCGTAATACCCGGCCGCATAGCCGCCACCCCAGATATGACGGAAGTAGCTGGAGCGATAGCGCGGCGGCACGGCACTCAGGGCAATATTCTCCGCCGCCAGCGCCTGCTGCTCAAAATGGCTGACATCCTGCGGTTTATCGTGCGGTGACAGCGAGTGCCACTGCAAATCAAGCAATGCCGCCGCCAGCAGTTCGGTCATGTCATAGCCTTTGTTGAATTTCGCGGCGCGCACCATTTTGTCGCGCAGCGCGGCGGGCATCGCTTCACCGGTCTGATAATGACGTGCATAGTGGGCAAACACCTGATCCTGACTGGCCCAGTGTTCGTTGATTTGCGACGGAAATTCGACAAAATCTCGCGGCGTGGCGGTGCCGGACAGGCTGGCATAGCGCTGGGTGGCGAACAGGCCGTGCAGCGTGTGGCCAAACTCATGGAACAGCGTGATCACCTCATCCCAGCTGAGCAGTGCCGGCTGACCGGGCTGCGGCTTGCTGTAATTGCAGACGTTGTAAATCACCGGCCGGCTTTCCAGCAGCGTCGACTGGTCGACGAAATTGCCCATCCATGCGCCACCGCTCTTGTTATCCCGCGTGAAGAAATCGGTGTAGAACAGCGCTAACGGGGCATCGTCGGCATCAAAAATCTCATAAACATTGACGTCCGGATGGTAGACCGGCAGATCGTGGCGCTGTTCAAATCGAATGCCATACAGCTGGCTGGCACACCAGAACACGCCCTTTTCCAGTACAGTGTTGAGCTCAAAATAGGGGCGGATTTGCCCTTCGTCCAGCGCGTATTGCGCGGTGCGTACCTGCTCCGCGTAGTAATTCCAGTCCCAGGCGCGCAGCGGGAAGCTGTGGTTTTGGTCGGCGATCAGCTGCTGAATATCCGCCGCTTCTCGCCCGGCGCGCGCCGTCGCGGCGGGCACGATGTTGCGCATAAAGGACTGGGCGGCTTCCGGCGTTTTCGCCATCTGATCCTGCAGGCTCCATGCTGCGAAGCTGTCGAAGCCCAGCAGACTGGCCTGCTGCGCACGCAGTTGCGCCATGCGCGACACGATGGCGCGCGTGTCGTTGTCGTCACCCTGCTCGCTGCGCGTCAGCGCCTGCTGAAACAGCGCTTCGCGCGTGGCGCGCACCGTCAGCGACTGCAGCACCGGCTGCTGGGTGGTATTTTGCAGAGGGATTAGCCATGCGTCGTGCAGCCCGCGCGCCTCAGCGGCGTCCTTCGCCTGTGCCAGCGCCGCCGGCGACAGGCCGTCCAGCGCCGCCGCGCTGCTGACGGTATAAGCGGCGGCGTTAGTTGCCGCCAGCAGCCGGTTACCGAAACGCGTGCCCAGACTGGCCAGCTCCTGATTACAGGCGCGCAGTTGCGCTTTATCGCTCTCACTCAGGCTGGCGCCGGCCAGCTGGAAGCGCTGCCAGGTGACTTCCACCAGACGCATCGCTTCGGCATCCGGGCACTGCGAACCGCGCTGCTGATACACGCTGTCGAGCCGCGCAAACAGCGCCGGGTTAAGGTAGATTTCGTCATTGAGCGCCGTCAGCTGCGGGGTGATCAGCTCGTCAACCTGCTGGAGCCGCTCGCTGGTATTGGCTGAGGTCATCGCGGCAAAAACGGGGTACACCCGGTTTAGCAGACTACCGCTGCGCTCCAGCGCTTCATAGGTGTTAGCAAAGGTTACCGGCTCGGGGTTGCTGGCGATGGCCGCCACTTCCTGGCGCTTTTCGGCAATTCCGGCTTCCAGCGCCGGCAGGAAATGCGCTTCGTCGATCAGATCAAACGGCGGTGTCTGGTACGGCAACGGGCTGACGTTAAAAAACGGATTGGCACGTGAAGTCATTATCGCTCCTGATAATCAGCAACGCCGCAGCCACCTGCGGCGGGATGCTTTTATCCTGGCAGTTTCGTCGCCTGGCAACAACCTTGCGCGTGCGTATGGCTTTCCCGCTGCCACACGCACTTACCGTTGACCCAGGTTTGCGCGATGTTACGGTCATCACCCAGCGTCATCAGGACAAACAAACGCTGATGGATATCGTCGCTGTTGGCCATGCGCAGCTGCTGCAGCGGTGATACGGCAGGATCGATCACCACAAAATCCGCCTCTTTACCGGGGTTGAAGTTGCCGATTTTGTCATCAAGATCCAGCGCATGGGCGCCGCCCAGCGTAGCGTGGTAAATCGCTTCTGCGGCGCTGAGTTTGTACTGCTGCAGCTGCCCCACCTTATAGGCTTCACCCAGCGTCTGCAGCATATTGAAGGTGGTGCCGGCGCCGACATCGGTGCCCATGCCCATGCGCACGCGCTGCTGCCAGCGGCGTTTAAGATTGAACAGCCCGCTGCCGAGGAACAGGTTGGAGGTCGGACAGAAGGCCATCGCCGAGTCGGTGTCGTGCAGGCACTGCCATTCGCGATCCTCCAGATGCAGGCAGTGGGCAAATACGCTGCGTTTGCCGGTGAGCTGATGCTGGTGATACACATCAAGATAGCCATCATGGGCGGGAAACAGCGTTTTTACCCAGGCGATCTCCTGCTGATTTTCGCTGAGATGGGTATGCAGCCAGGTATCGGGAAACTCGTTTTTCAGCTGCTGCACTTTCTCCAGCAACTGCGGCGATGAGGTCGGCGCAAAGCGCGGCGTCAGCGCATAACCGAGACGCCCGCGCTGGTGCCAGCGCTGAATCAGCTCACGCGTCTGCTGATAACTTTGCGCCGGCGTTTCGGTCAGTTCCGGCGGTGCGTGGCGATCCATCATTACCTTGCCGGCAATCAGTCGCATCTCCAGCTGTTCGGCGGCGCTGAACAGCGCGTCTACCGATTGCGGATGCACCGTACCAAACACCAGCGCAGTCGTGGTGCCGTTGGCCAGCAGCTGTTGCAGGAAAAACGCTGACATGCGCGCCGCGTGTGCCGCACAGTGGTACTGGCTCTCGACCGGAAAAGTGTACTGATTGAGCCACTCCAGCAGCTGTTCACCGAATGCGCCGATCATTTCGGTCTGCGGATAGTGAATATGGGTATCCACAAACCCCGGCAGGATCAACTTGCCGCGCAGATCGATCACCTGCGTTGATTCCAGGTGTTGATGTGCCGACTGCCAGCGCTCCAGACTCACCACTTTGCCGTCGCGCAGCGTCAGCAGACCGTCTTCGAGGTAGCGTGCCTGGTCGGCGAGGCCATCGGGCTGGTCGGCCAGCGCGGGGAAATCAAAAAAACTGGCGCGCAGGCGGGTTACAACAGAGTCAGACATGACGCTTCCTTCAGGGTGTAATGCAGGTTTCAGATAGATATAGCAAAGATATTGCAAACCGCATGCCAGGCAAGCCCATCCAACAATCACTTTAAATTCAGATAAATACACAATTTCAGCGCGATTATCGTCGCAAAAATTGCAGGCAATCGTATGCGTAACCGATTGCCTGTTCGTGGTATTGCCCTTGCGCATTACGCTGGCGTTTTACGCCGGGAAAAGGTGCCTGATTGGGCACGCTCATGGTGCAGGACTGCACCGCAAACGTGCAGGAAAGATTCTGCAACACGCCGCCCACGCTTTTCATGAGCGCCGCTGCGGGGTTAATGCTAAGGTGTGGCAGAGAACCTGAAATCGTATAAGGAACAGTGAGATGATTATTTTTGTTACCGGTGCGACCGCCGGTTTTGGTCAAAGTATCACCCGCCGCTTCATTGCTACAGGTCACAAAGTGATCGCCAGCGGACGCCGTGCTGAGCGTTTACAGGAATTAAAACAGGAACTGGGCGACAACCTGTATACCGTGCAGCTGGATGTGCGTAATCGCGCGGCTATCGAAGAAGCCATCGCTGCCCTGCCCGCCGAATGGCGTGATATCGATGTGCTGGTTAACAATGCCGGGCTGGCGCTGGGCGTCGAACCGGCGCATAAAGCCAGTGTTGAAGACTGGGAAAATATGATCGACACCAACAACAAAGGGCTGGTGTATATGACGCGCGCCGTGCTGCCTGCCATGGTAGAGCGCAACGTCGGTCACATCGTCAACATTGGCTCGATAGCCGGCAGCTGGCCGTACGCCGGCGGCAACGTGTACGGGGCAACCAAGGCGTTTGTGCGCCAGTTCAGCCTCAACCTGCGCACCGACCTGCACGGCACCGCGCTGCGCGTCACCGATATCGAGCCTGGCCTGGTGGGCGGTACCGAGTTTTCGAACGTGCGCTTCAAAGGTGACGATGGCCGCGCGGATGCGGTGTATGAAGGCACCACCGCGCTGACGGCGGAAGACGTGACGGAAGCGGTCTATTGGGTGACCACGCTGCCGAAGCACGTCAACATCAACACGCTGGAAATCATGCCGGTGACGCAAACCACCGCCGGACTGAAGGTGTTCAAAGAATAAGCAAGTTTAGCGTGGCGGCCCGTCGGGTCGCCCTGCGCGGCCGGTTCAGGCCTTGCCCCAGCCGATAACGATAATCAGCATGCCGCTGAACGCCACCAGCGCACCGACCCAATCCCACGCACTCAGTTTGACGCCATCGACCAGCCGCAGCCAGATCAGCGCCGTTAACACATACACGCCGCCATAAGCCGCATACACCCGGCCGCTAGCTGCCGGATGCAGGGTCAGCAGCCAGACAAATAGCGCCAGGCTGGCTGCGGCCGGTAACAATAGCCAGGCGCTCATGCCGCGCTTCAGCCACAGCCACGGCAGAAAACAGCCGGTGATCTCGGCAATCGCAGTGATAAAAAACAGCAGCGCGGTTTTCACCAGCATACAAAGTCTCTCTGATCGTTAAACAAACCGCTCACCGCTGGTGAGCAAAGAAGCAGCGATGATATACTGGCAGACAGTGTTGTGACAGCCGCCCTGCGCGCTGTGCTGGAGTTAACGAAAGGAAATGACGATGAAAAAACTGTTTTCCGCCCTGCTGGCTACCACGCTGACCGCCAGCGTATTGCTGACTGCGCCGCTGGCTGTCGCTAAGACGGATCGCCTGATTATTGAAGATGGCAACAACGCGGCCAGCAACGAGGCGGCGCGTCAGAGCAAAGAGCAGTGGAACGATACGCGCAACCTGCGTAACAAGGTAAATACCCGCGTGGAGAAAGAGTTCGACAAGGCAGACCGGGCCTTTGATACCCGCGACGCCTGCGAAAAAAGCTACAACGTTAATGCGTACTGGGAACCGAACACCCTGCGCTGCCTCGATCGCCGCACCGGCCGTCCGCTGGCGCCGTAACGCGCGTCAGCTGCTATAGTTTTCACGGGAATGACGCAACAAGGAGTGAGTGATGAAAAAACGTAATGCAGTTGTGTTGCTAATGGCGCTGGCGTTACCGCTGGCGGTGCAGGCGTCCTGCGAAAGCGTGCGCGCCGACATCAGCAAAAAGATCATCAACAATGGCGTGGCGGAATCGGATTTTACGCTGGATATCGTGCCGAACGATCAGGTTGATCAGGCAGGCGGTCAGGTCGTTGGCCACTGTGAAAACGACACGCAGAAAATCGTTTACAAGAAAAACGGTCGCGATGCGGATAGCAGCGTGCCGGACAGCGCGGGCAGCTCGCAGGATGCTCCCGCACAGTAATCCCTTCGGGCGGCTGGTCGGCCGCCCTGCTTTATTCCGCTTCCGGCCGCTGACGCGGCATCAGCCACGCAATCCACAACGTCAGCAGCGCAATCAGCAATGCCACCACAAATACCCAGTGCAGCGAACTGGCAATCTGTCCGGTCCAAAAGTGTAACTGTTCCTGCGGCAGCGCCTGACGGCTCTCCGGTGCCATAATTTTCTGCATCGGATCGCTGGCCTGCGGCAGCCGCAGCGACAGGTTGAGATTGAGCACCGCGCCCATTATCGCCGTGCCGATGGCCGATCCCAGCATGCGGCTGAACATGATTGAGGCGGTGCAGATGCCGCGAATTTCATAGTGCGCATGATTTTGTACCGAAACCAGAAAGGTGGTGCTGGTCATGCCCATCCCGGTGCCAATAACAAACGCCGTCAGCCCGGCCTGCATGATGCTGCTGTCGGCGCGCAGCAGCAGTAACAGCGCGCTGCCGGCAATCAGTAAAAACGCGCCGAGCTGCGCGGTAAAACGATACGAGGTGATCAGCATCAGGCGCCCGCTGAGCGTACTGGCCAGCGGCCAGCCAATTGACATCATCGCCAGCGCGCTGCCCGCCTGCAGCGGCGTGCCGCCAGTAATGCCCTGAATCCACGTCGGCAGAAACGCGCTGATGCCCATCATGGTGGCCCCGATAATCAGGTTCCCGGCATTACCGGCCACAATCAGGCGGCTGCGCCACAGCGCCAGCGGAAACAGCGGCGCATCGGCCCGCTGCTCGTGATGTTTCAGCCGCCAGCCGGCCAGCAGCGCCAGCGCCAGGAACGGCACCAGCCAGAAACCCAGCGCTTCCGCCTGTAACAGCGCCACCAGCAGTGCGGTGACGCTGATCATCAACCAGCAGCTGCCGGTCAGATTCAGCGTTGCGCCCTGATGCTGTTCGCGCGCCGGCAAAAAACGCGCCAGCAGCAGCATGGAGAGCAGACCAATCGGCACGTTTACCCAGAAAATCACCGACCAGTTAAAGTGCTGAACCAGCCAGGCACCGCTGAGCGGACCGATGACGGCCGCGACGCCCCAGACGCTGGAGAGCCAGCCCTGCACGCTGGCGCGCTCGCGCGGCGAGTAAATGTCCGCCACGATGGTGGTGGTCAGCGGCATGATCGCCCCGGCCCCCAGGCCCTGAAAGGCACGAAACACAATCAGCCACGTCATGCTATGGGCAAAACCGCACAGCACCGAGCCCAGCAAAAACAGCGTTACGCCGATGAAAAATAATCGTTTGCGGCCCCAGATATCCGCCAGTCTGCCGTACAACGGGACGCTTACCGCCTGCGTCAGCAGATAAATAGAAAACACCCAGCCAAACTGCGCGAAACCGCCAAGATCGGCAATGATGGTTGGCATGGCCGTGGCCACAATGGTGACCTCAATGGCAGCCATAAACATCGCCAGCATGCAGGCAATCAGAATCCAGTGGCGATGTTCCGTTTGTAATTGTGCGCTTTCAGTCATACGTCTCCCTTTTTCTTACAAGGCTAGTCGAAATTTCGCCGACTCAGTTTCCTCTGTGTGCGCCTGCTTGTGACAATGTCACCTATCTTGATGAAAATTTTTTATTGTCGAACGACACCTTATTTCATGCGGGTTTCGCTTAGTTTTACTGCTTTTGTATCTACCTGATTTTGCCGTGAAAACTGGCAATGATCATTAAGCGTTGCTATAGCTCTAAAGGCAGTTTCTGGTTTTTCACTGTGAAAAAGCCGGGAAACAGTCATTTTAACTGCAATTTGACAGCGTGCTGGATTTTCGTCTGTGTATGGCATCGCATAACGCCGGTACGCTGAAAATAATGTCATAAAATCAATCGATTTTTTCAATCAGGGAGACGCACGCTATGCACAATGCATCGCTCGCCCGACGTGCCGGGCTGGCACTGCTCGCCATCGTGGTGGTGATAGCCCTGCTGGTGTGGGGATTAGGGCTGGATACGCTGCGCGACCGCAAGGTGGATTTACTTTACCTTGGGCAGCAACACCTGTACTTGGTGTTCTGGTCGATGTTATGCGCTTTACTGGTTGGCATCCCGAGCGGGATTTTGCTCAGCCGTCCCTTCGCCCGTCGCTGGGCTGAATATGTGATGCAAATCTTCAACGTCGGTAACACGCTGCCGCCGCTGGCCGTGCTGGCGCTGGCGATGGTGATTGTCGGCATTGGCGATCGCCCGGCGCTGATCGCCTTGTTCCTCGCCTCGCTGCTGCCAATTGTGCGCAACACCTATGCCGGTCTGAGCGCGGTGCCGCCGTCGCTGATTGAAGCTGCCAACGGTATCGGCATGACCAAACTGCAGCGGCTGCGCCGGGTTGAACTGCCGAATGCGCTGCCGCTGATCCTCGCCGGGGTACGAATCGCGACCGCGATTAACGTCGGCACCGCGCCGCTGGCCTTTCTAATTGGTGCCAGCAGCTATGGTGAGCTGATTTTCCCTGGTATTTATCTCAACGACTTCCCGACGCTGATCCTCGGCGCAGTGGCCACCGCCCTGTTTGCCCTGATCCTCGACATGCTGCTGGCAGCATTGGGACGCGTCCTCAGCCCGCACTCTGCGGCTTAACCCGGAGCATGTAATCATGGCCACTGCTAATCTGCTGGCGCGCTGGGTCAAACGCACCGCGCTGGCCCTGACCGCCACCTTAACCCTCAGTCACGGCGCGCTCGCCGCCGCGCCCATCGTGATGGCGACCAAAAGTTTTACCGAGCAGCATATCCTGTCTGCCATGACGGTGATGTGGCTGCAAAAGAAAGGTTTTCAGGTCATCCCGAAAACCAACATCGCCACCACCATCGGGCGTAACGCGATGATCAACAAGCAGATTGATATGACGTGGGAATATACCGGCACCTCGCTGATTATTTTCAACCATATCAATAAGCCAATGTCGTCTGAAGAGGCGTACAAAACCGTTAAACAGCTGGACGCGAAGCTGGGACTGGTGTGGCTCAATCCTGCCCCGATGAATAATACCTACGCGTTTGCCATGCAGCGCCAGCGCGCTGAGGCGGAAGGCATCAACACCATGTCGCAGCTGGTGGCGAAGCTGGAACAGGTGCGCAACACCGATCCGGATCATAACTGGAAACTCGGTCTCGATCTGGAATTTGCCGGCCGCTCGGATGGTCTGAAACCGCTGCAGAAAGCTTACAACATGCCGCTGGATCGCCCGCAGATACGTCAGATGGACCCCGGCCTGGTGTATAACGCGGTGCGCGACGGCTTTGTTGACGCCGGACTGATTTACACCACCGATGGCCGGGTAAAAGGCTTTGATTTGAAAGTACTGGAGGATGATAAGCACTTCTTCCCAAGTTACAACGTCACGCCGGTAGTGCGTCAGGATGTGCTGGAAAGCCATCCTGGCCTTGAGGCCGCGCTGAATGCGCTGTCGCCGCTGATCACCGATGAAGCCATCACCGAGATGAACAAGCGTGTCGATATCGATCACCAGTCGCCGCAGCAGGTGGCGCGTGATTTCCTCAAATCCAAAAACATGCTGTAAGGAGGCGCAATGGATACCCTGCATTACATCATGGATAACTGGAACACGCTGCTGGCGCTGACCTGGCAGCACACCTGGCTGGTGCTGGTGGCGGTAGGTTTTGCCATCCTCGTCGGCGTGCCGCTTGGCATTCTGATTGTCCGCTTCAAATGGCTGGCAACACCGGTGCTGGGCATCGCCACCATCGTGCTGACCATCCCGACCATTGCGCTATTTGGCCTGATGATTCCGCTGTTTTCACTGATCGGTCAGGGGATTGGCGCCCTGCCGGCGATTACCGCGGTGTTTCTCTATTCACTGCTGCCGATTGTGCGTAATACCCATACCGCGCTGGAAAATCTGCCGCCCGGGCTGCGCGAAGCCGGTCGCGGTATCGGCATGACCTTCTGGCAACGCCTGCGCTGGGTGGAAATACCAATGGCGCTGCCGGTGATTTTTGGCGGTATCCGTACCGCCGTGGTGATGAACGTCGGCGTGATGGCGATTGCGGCGGTGATCGGTGCCGGCGGCCTGGGCCTGCAACTGCTGGACGGCATCAGCGGCAGCGATGTGCGTATGCTGATAGCCGGCGCACTGATGATCTGTTTACTGGCGATTATTCTTGACTGGCTGCTGCACCGTCTGCAGTCGGCGCTGACTCCTAAGGGGATTCGATAATGATAAAACTGGAAAACCTGACGAAAACCTTTACGCAAAAAAACGGCACCACGTTCAATGCCGTTGACAACGTCAGCCTGGAAGTGCCTGCCGGGGAGATGTGTGTGCTGCTGGGCCCGTCCGGCTGCGGCAAAACCACCACGCTGAAGATGATTAACCGTTTGATCCCCGCCAGCAGCGGGCGGATTTTAATTAATGGCGAAGACACCAGCGGCCAGGATACCGTCACGCTGCGCCGTAACATCGGCTATGTGATTCAGCAGATTGGTCTGTTCCCGAACATGACCATTGAAGAGAACATTACCGTGGTGCCGCGCATGCTGGGCTGGGACAAAAAACGCTGTCGGGAACGGGCGACGGAGCTGATGAGCATGGTGGCGCTTGACCCGACGAAGTTTCTGCATCGCTACCCGCGTGAGATGTCGGGCGGCCAGCAGCAGCGCATCGGCGTGATCCGCGCGCTGGCGGCGGATCCACCGGTATTGCTGATGGATGAACCGTTCGGTGCCGTCGACCCGATTAACCGCGAGGTGATTCAGAACGAGTTCCTTGATATGCAGCGCCAGCTGAAGAAAACCGTGATGCTGGTGAGCCATGATATTGATGAGGCACTGAAGCTCGGTGACCGCATCGCGGTGTTTGGCCAGGGCAAAATCGTGCAGTGTGCCAGCCCGGACGAACTGCTGGCGCAGCCGGCCAACGAATTTGTCGGCTCGTTCGTCGGTCAGGACCGTACGCTGAAACGTCTGCTGCTGGTGCAGGCGGGCGACGTCACCGATCAGCAGCCGACCATCACCGTGCAGCGCAGTACCCCGCTGCAGGAGGCGTTCGCGACCATGGACGACAACGACATGCGTTCGGTCACGGTGGTCGACGAAGATGGCAAACCGCTGGGCTTTGTCAAACGTCGTGAAGCGCGCGGCGCCACCGGCCGCTGCGAGGAGATGCTGCACACCTTTAAGGTCACCGGCAAAGCGGAGGAGAACCTGCGCGTGGTGCTGTCGAAGCTGTATGAACACAACACGGTATGGATGCCGATTGTCGATGAGGAAGGTCGCTACAGCGGCGAAATTTCGCAGGATTACATCGCGGATTACCTCAGCTCCGGCCGCACGCGCCGTCGTCTCAACCCGTAACCCCGACCGAACCGCGCCACGGAGGGCGCGATTCTGAAGGTAAATTGTGCGTCAGTTGCTCTCTTCAACCGCGCCGACCGCCGCAACCGTTTTAGCTTCATTAGGCAGCACCACGTTCAGCAGCATAGCGAGAATCCCGCCGGTAGTGACTGCATGACCAAACAGATTGCTAACCAGCGGCGGGAACTGTTTCAGCACGTCCGGAACCGCTTCCACCCCGAGGCCAATGCCAAATGCCACCGCCACAATCAGCATCTCACGCCGCCCCAGTGGTGCCTGCGTCATCACGCGAATACCGGCGGCAACCACACTGCCAAACATCACCAGCGTTGCCCCGCCCAGCACCGGCGGCGGAATCTGCTGTAGCAGGTTGCCGACCAGCGGGAAGATGCCCAGCAGCACCAGCATCAGGCCAATCACCATCCCCACGTAGCGACTGGCGACGCCGGTCATCTGAATCACCCCGTTGTTCTGCGCAAAGGTGGTATTGGGAAACGCCGAGAACAGTGCCGCCAGCAGGCAGCTGAGGCCATCGGCCAGAATCCCGCCCTGCAGCCGGCGCTGAAACCCGTCGCCTTCCAGCGGCTGGCGTGAAATCAGACAGTTGGCGGTCAGATCGCCCACCGCCTCAATCACGCAGATCACCGAGACCAGCGCGATTGGTACAAACAGCGTCCAGCTAAAATCAAAGCCAAAATGCAGCAGCGAAGGCAGCACCAGCCAGTGCGTCTCCGCCATCGGCTTCAGCGGCAGATGACCGCTCAGCGCCGCCGCGATGCAGCCCGCACCAATGCCGGCGACCACCGCCACCAGCCGCGCCCAGCGCGAGTGGGAGCGGTTAAGCACGATAATCACCAGCAGGGTCAGCGCCCCCAGCGCCAGATTACCCGGCGCGCCAAAATCGCGGGCGTTATGCCCGCCCGCCCAGTCGGTAATACTGACTTTTATCAGGCTGATACCAATCAAGGTGATCACCGTACCGGTCACCACCGGGGTCAGCACTTTTCGCAGCGGTGTGATGCAGCGGCTAATCAGCATCGGAATCAGCGCCGCCACCAGGTTGCAGCCAAAGATCATGGCGAGGATCGCCTGCGGTGAACCGCCCTGCGCTTTCACCGTCATCCCCGCCGAGAGAATGACGCCGAGAAAGGCGAAGCTGGTGCCCTGCAGACAGATCATGCCTGCGCCAATGCCGCAGAAACGGCGCGCCTGCAGAAAGGTGCCGAGTCCGGAAACCAGCAGCGACATGCTGATGAGATACGGGATCCAGGCTTGTAACCCCAGTACGGAACCGATAATCAGCGGCGGCGTGATGATACCGACCACGCTGGCCAGCACGTGCTGCAGGGCGGCAAAGAACGCCGGTGCAGGACCGATGCGGGCATCCAGCCCGTACAACAAACCTTTCTCTTCTTCTGGGTGCGACATAGCAGGGCTCCGGCAAACGATTTATCAGTTTGCCTGATGCATGAAACGCGCCAGGGCGACAGCGGAAAGGGAAAATTCAGGACAGATGGTTGAATATAAACAGGTTTACGGCATAAAAAAAAAGCAGCCGCTCCTGAAACTCCGGATTCAGCTGCATACGATATGCCGCATTTTGTTTCATCAGGCGGCGGGCTTTGCACTCTCGCTGTGCAGCGCATCACCCCCGAGTAACGTAATATCCAGATAACCACTCAAATCACGCTGTTCGGCGCGCGGCAGATAAGGCAATTCGCCCAACAGCGGCGCGTTCAGCTTATCGCGCAGAACATCAATGATTTCAGCATAGTGCGCCAGTCCGGGATTGATGCGATTGGCGACCCAGCCCGCCAGCGTCAGGCCATCGGCGGCAATCGCTTCGGCGGTCAGTAAAGCGTGGCTAATGCAACCCTCTTTAATGCCCACCACCAGCACCACCGGCAGTTGCGCCTGCTGCACCCACTGCGACAGCGGCCGTAAGTCGTTCATCAGGCTGCGCCAGCCGCCCGTGCCTTCCACTACCACGCGTGCAGCGCGATCCTGTAAGCCAGCCAGTCCGCGATTGAGTAACGGATAATCGATGCGCTGCGCCGGGCTGGTGCTGATTTCATCCTCTTCCAGCGTCACGGGATTGACGTCGCTGTAGTTCAGCGTGAGGCCGGATGCCTGCTGCAGCAGTACGGCATCTTTATTACGGAGCCCTTCCGGCGTGTGCTGCGCGCTTTTGGCAACCGGCTTGTAGCCAGCGGCACACAGATTCGCTTTGGCAAAGCACTGTAACAGTGCGCGGGAAACCACGGTCTTACCCACCGCGGTGTCGGTACCGGTGACAAAAATCGTTTTCACCTTTCTCCTCCTTCATTAAAGCGATGTGTAACCTGCAAAGGAGGCAGTTTAAGGATTTGTCCCAGGCGAGAGCTTGCGTTAGCGCAAACTTAAGGCGGGCTGGCGTTAGCCCTGCAACAGTTTTATCAGTAAATGGCCGCTATAGAGCGCGTCTTTGATCAGCGCCGCGCCGCCCAGCGTGCCGGGATCGTTAAAGGCCGCGGGCGTCAGCTGAATAGCGTGACTGTACGCCGGCAGGGCCTGCTGGCGAATAGTGCTGCTGACTGCCGGGAACAGCACGTCCGCCGCCTGGTTAAGCGGTGAACCGATAAGAATTTGTTGAGGATTAAAGATGTTGACCATCATCGCCAGCATGCGCCCGATATGATGACCGACGCCGGCAATGACGTCCCGCGCCAGCCGGTCGCCCTGCTGCGCAGCAGCACACAACGAGGCCAGCGTCAGCGGCTGCTGGTGCAGCTGGCTGTCCGGCTGCGACGATAAGCGCTGTGCCGCCAGCTGCAGCAGGCTGCCGGTGCTGGCCACCGTTTCCAGGCAGCCATGGTTGCCGCAGTAACACTGCTGGCCGTAAGGATCGATCTGCGTATGACCGATCTCCACCAGCGCGCGTCCGCTTTTGTGCAGCAGCTGGCCAGCGCTGATCACCCCGGCGCCCACCGTTTCGTCAATAACAATCTGAATCACGTCCTGCGCACCCCGTGAGGCACCAAACAGCGCCTCTGCCAGCGTCCATGCGGAGATATCGTGCTGGACGAATACCGGCAGCCCGGTGCGCTGCGCCAGGGTTTCGCCCAGCGGCATATCCTGTACGTCATAGCCCGGCATACGGTGCACCACGCCGGAGGCGGCGTTGATCAGTCCCGGCAGGGTAATGGCGATAGCGGTCAGACGCTCAAGTTTTTGCTGATGGCGAATAAAAAAGGCGTTGACCAGCTCCTGCAGCGTCTGCAGTAGCGGCGTGTCGGCGCTGGCGGGCAGCGGCAGGCGATCTTCCTGTAGCGCGCGGCTGCTGAGATCGCGCAGCGTCAGGGTGATGAACCCCGGCTGAAGGCGAACAGCCAGATAGTGCCAGGCAAGGGTATCGAGGATCAGCCCTATCGCCGGCCGTCCGCGACTGCCTGGCTCCTGAAACTCGGTCTCCTGCACCAGATGCGCATCCAGCATTTCGCGCACAATTTTGGTGATGCTGGCCGGGGCCAGCTGGGCACGTTTCGACAGCTCAATCCGCGAAATCGGACCGTAATGGTCAATCAGACGATACACTGCACCGGCATTGGTCTGTTTTATTTGGTCAATATGGCCAGGCTGACTGTCCAGATTCACGCCCTGCTCCCGGATATTTTCGCGCTTCTAAATAAACAGCAGCTATGGTGATGCAGATTGGCGCGCAGCGTCAAATATTTGATTAGAAATGTGATTTATCGCACACAAAGAACGCGGTTTTCTGTACCCGCGGGTTCATTCCTCGGCATTGTGCAGCAGCAGCGCCATCATATTGCTCATCTGCGCACTCGGCTGGCGCAATGCTGACCACACCAGCCACACCTCAGAAATGGCATCGCTTTCCTGTAGCGGAATCCAGGCGACTTCCGCCAGTCGCGCGCGGGCAAACGAGGCGGGTAAAATCGACACGCCAAGGCCGGTTGCCACCAGGCCGAGTATCGTCATGGCTTCACCCACTTCCTGGGTAATGTAAGGTTTGATTTGGTAGCGATGCAGCAGCGCCAGAATTTCACCGTACAGGGCCGTGCCGCCCTGCGCATCAAAGAAAACAAAGGGTTCGCTGGCTAACGACCGGATGCTAATCGACGTGGTCTGTGCCAGCGGATGCGCGTAGTGCACCACCGCGCACAGCGGTTCACGCAGCAACAGGCGGTGCTGAAGATCCTCCGGCAGCGGCGTATTGCGCATGACGCCCAGATCGAGTCGCCCCTCGTGCAGCGGCGCCAGCTGCTGCCGCGTGTTGTACTCCTGCATCTGAATATGCACGTCCGGCCAGCGCTGCCGATAGTGATACAGCGCATCCGACACCAGTCCGGTAAACGGCGCCGAGGAGGTAAAGCCAATACGCAACTCTCCCTGCTGACCGTGATGAATGCGCGCCGCGCGCCCGGCCGCCTGTTCCACCTGCAATAAAACCGCGCGCGCATCCTGTAAAAACGACTGGCCAGCCGGCGTGAGCTGTACGCTGCGATTAGTGCGGGTGAACAGCTGCGCATCCAGCGCCTGTTCCAGTTGCAGAATCTGCTGACTGAGCGGCGGCTGAGAAATGTGCAGCCGCTGCGCGGCGCGGCCAAAGTGCAGCTCTTCCGCAACGGCAATAAAGTAGCGCAGATGGCGCAGCTCAATCATCATATCTTAAACGTCTCATTTGAGATTATTAATATATTGTACAACCTATTCAGCCTTTCCTACAGTATTCAGACATTTGCTGAATTGAGGATGTACTGTGAGTCGCTCTTCCCAGGCTGTGACGCTTGATGAGGACAGCTTGTCCACGAAGCCTGTTACCGCCGATACCGCTACTGAATGGATTGAACGTGGAACGCCGCAGTTTATGCGCGTGACGCTGGCGCTGTTCTCTGCCGGTCTTGCCACTTTCGCCCTGCTCTATTGCGTACAACCGATTCTGCCGGTGCTGTCACAGCAGTTTGGCGTGACGCCTGCCGAAAGCAGTATTTCGCTGTCGCTCTCCACCGGGCTGATGGCGCTGGGCCTGCTGTTCACCGGCCCGCTGTCAGATGCGATTGGGCGTAAATCGGTGATGGTGACCGCGCTGATGCTGGCGGCGATTTGTACGCTGATCTCCGCCACCATGAGCAGCTGGCAGGGGATTCTGCTGATGCGCGCGCTGACCGGTCTGTCGCTCAGTGGCGTCGCGGCGGTGGGCATGACTTACCTGAGCGAAGAGATGCACCCGCGGGTCATCGCCTTCTCCATGGGGCTGTACATCAGCGGTAACTCGATTGGCGGCATGAGCGGTCGTTTACTCTCCGGTGTACTGACCGACTTTTTCTCGTGGCGTATTGCCATTGGCGTCATTGGCTGCTGTGCGCTGGCTGGCGCGCTGATGTTCTGGAAAATTCTGCCCGCGTCGCGCCATTTTCGCCCTGCCTCGCTGCGGCCACGCAGTCTGCTGATCAACTTCCGCCTGCACTGGCGCGACAAAGGGTTGCCGCTGCTGTTTGCCGAAGGCTTTCTGCTGATGGGCGCGTTTGTCACGCTGTTTAACTACATCGGCTACCGTTTACTGAGCTCGCCGTGGTCACTGAGCCAGGCGGTGGTCGGGCTGCTGTCCGTGGTGTATCTCACCGGTTCGTGGAGCTCGCCGAAAGCCGGCGCGATGACCAGCCGCTTTGGTCGCGGTCCGGTGATGACGGGCGCCACGGCGATCATGCTGGCCGGTCTGCTGCTGACCGCCTTTAATTCGCTGTGGCTGATTCTGCCGGGCATGATGCTGTTCACTGCCGGCTTCTTTGCCGCCCATTCGGTGGCCAGCGGCTGGATTGGACCGCGCGCGCGCCGGGCGAAAGGCCAGGCATCATCACTTTACCTGTTCAGCTACTACGTGGGCTCCAGCGTGGCCGGCACCCTCGGCGGCGTATTCTGGCACCGCTACGGCTGGCCGGGCGTGACCCTGTTTATCAGCGCCCTGCTGGTGCTGGCACTGCTGGTTGGCCTGCGTTTACAGGGCCGCAAACTGTAATACCCTTCATCGTTAGCGCGGGACCTCAGCGTCCCGCCTGCTCCGCTGGATTCGAATAATCAGGCATTCGCGCCGTACCACTTAAAACAAAATAGCAATTCATCGCTATAATTCGTTCTATTCCAATAATACATAGACTTATTTTTTACACAGCAATGAGGTAGTCAGATGGAGCTTTACTATTATGTCGATAAGCATGCCGGTTATAACGACAATCATGTGGTGCATGCGAAGGGCTGTCCGTTCCTGCCATCCGACGGCGGTCGTCGTTTTCTCGGTACTTTTTACACGCCCGGGGCCGCAATCCAGCAGGCGCGTAAATTTTACGCCACTGCGTTGGGCTGCGAACACTGCTGCCCGGTGGGCGTAAAAAAAAATCCGAACCACAACTTTAGCGTGGCACTAAAGCATATGGCGTGACTCTGATAATCCTGGTCTGAACCGCACCCGTCTACACGATACCCGCACTCAGCACGGCTAAGCGATTTTTCTATTACAGAAACACCTGACTTAGCCTGTGCTGGTACGGCAGACTCGCGGGCCGGCAGCACGCTGGCGCAGCAGCTCCCCATAACCGCAGGCTATTTACCACGCTCAGCGCGATAAGAAATATTCAGTGATAAAACCCGGGTTAACGGTTTTCATCGGCTGACTAATGCTCCACAATAGCGGAAATTTGTGATCGAGGTCACTTTACCGGGTGCGTTCCTGCCCCCCTCACTCGTCGTTTAGCCGATTTGAATTCAATGCAATCAACAACCGTTTCCCGTAAAACAGCCTGGCTGCGCGTGGTGCTGCTGGCTATCGCTGCTTTTGTCTTCAATACCACCGAATTTGTGCCGGTTGGCCTGCTGTCGGACATCGCCAGCAGCTTTGCAATGAAAACCGCTGATGTCGGTATCATGCTGACCATCTATGCCTGGGTCGTGGCGCTGTTATCGCTGCCGTTAATGCTGCTGACGCGCAACGTCGAGCGCCGCCTGCTGCTGGCCATCCTGTTTATTCTGTTTGTTGCCAGCCACCTTTTATCGGCCGTGGCGTGGGATTTCACGTCGCTGGTGCTGTCGCGCATTGGTATTGCGCTGGCGCATGCGGTGTTCTGGTCGATCACCGCCTCGCTGGCGATTCGCGTTGCGCCGGCCGGCAAGAAAACCCAGGCGTTAAGTATGCTGGCCACGGGCACGGCGCTGGCGATGGTGCTGGGCGTACCGATTGGTCGTATTGTGGGTCAGTATCTGGGCTGGCGTACCACCTTTGGTATGATCGGCCTGTCAGCACTGGTACTGCTGATTATGCTGGTGCGGATACTGCCGCGCCTGCCGAGTGAGCACACCGGTTCACTCAGCAGCGTGCCGATGCTGTTTCGCCGCCCGGCGCTGGTGGCGATGTACATTCTGGTCACCGTCGTGGTGACCGCGCACTACACCGCTTACAGCTATATCGAGCCGTTTATGCAGGTAGTGGCCAGTGCCGATGAGAACTTCACCACCCTGTTACTGCTGCTGTTCGGCTCAGCCGGCATTCTGGGCAGCATTCTGTTCAGCACGCTGGGCAATAAATTCCCGTCCGCGCTGCTGATCGCCGCCATTGCGCTGATTACCCTGTGTATGGGTCTGCTGGTGTTTGCTGCGGTACGCCCGGCAGCGATTACCGTGCTGTGTATTATCTGGGGAATGGCAATGATGATGATCGGCCTGGCGATGCAGGTGCGCGTGCTATCGCTGGCACCGGACGCCACCGACGTCGCCATGTCGCTGTTTTCCGGTATTTATAACATCGGTATTGGCGCAGGCGCGCTACTCGGTAACCAGGTCAGTCTGCATCTGCAGATGGCAGACGTGGGCAACGTGGGCGCTATCATTGGCCTGGCGGGACTGTTCTGGTGTATCGCCATTTTCCGCCGTTATCCGCAGCTGCGCTCCAACGGCTAATGCGTTTCACAGGCAGCGGCGCCCCTGGCGGCACCGCTGCTGACATGGCCGGCTAAGGCAGGAAAAACATCGGCTGCAGGGCTTTGCTCACCGGGCTGTCGTCGGGATTTGATGGCATCAGGTCACGCATTGACGCCCACCAGCGCTGACACACCTCAGTTTGCGCTACAGCCTGCCAGCGCGCTTCGGATTCAATCTCGACGCTGGCAAACAGCAGGTTGCGTTCAGCATCCAGCCAGATCGCGTAGTTATGCGCGCCATGCGCTTTCAGCGTCCGTTCCAGCTCCGGCCAGATTGGCGTGTGACGGCGCTGATACTCCGCATGGCAGTGCGCATAGACCTGCATGACGAACGCTTTACGCAACATCACTGCGCTCCGCCTGCAGCGCCGCCGGCCACGGCTTCACGTTAAAGCGCTCGCCCAGCGCAATCAGCTGTTCGGTGGTGATGCTCTGACGAATGCCGCCCATCGACAGCGCCATGACCACCACCTGCGATGACTTCTCAGCGGTATCGATCAGACCAAAGGTTTCGTCGAGCGTCGGTCCGGCGCCAAAGATTCCGTGGAAAGGCCACATCACCAGGCTATGGCTGGCCATCGCTTCTGCCGTCGCCTGACCAATGCCATCGGTACCCGGTACCATCCAGGGCAAAATGCCGACGCCATCGGGGAACACCACCAGGCACTCGGTGCTGCCCTCCCACAGCAGGCGGGTAAAGCGCGCCGCATCCAGATCCACCACATAGCTGAGCGCCATAAAGTGGGTGGCGTGACAGTGCATAATCACCCGGTCCGCGCCGTGGCTCAGTGCCTTGCGTACGCTGTGTGACTGAAAGTGCGCCGCCAGCTCGGACGTTGGCAGCCCTCCGTTGCTGAGCCCCCAGTGAATTTTGTACGACAGCCCTTTGTCATCCACCTGCAGCAGCACCAGACTGTCTGCCGGATCGAGCTGCACGTTGCGAAAGAACTTCCCGGAGCCGGTCACCAGGAACCAGTCGTTGGCCAGCGCGGGGGCCGGCTTGCTCAGTTCAATACAGCGCGGTGCCGGATAAAAATCGCTGGCATACGCGCTGACCTCTTCCGGCAACAGACGCAGACTGACGTTGCCGCCGTTACGTTCATCCCAGCCTTTCAGCCACATGTCACTGGTGGCTTTAACCATGTCGCGCACAAACCACGCGGAGAGAATTGTTTGCATGAATCGATTCCTTAACGTTGACGCAGCACGTGTTGTTCGTAGTGACGGACTTCGCTCAGCCAGCTGGCATCGGCTGGCACATCGTGGCGCAGGCACCACGCTTCCCATACCGCCTGCCACGGCAGCGACTTCTGCTCTTCAAGCAGCGCCAGCCGGGCGGTGAAATCCCCATCACGCTCCCGCTGACGCAGCTGTTCGCCCGGCTCCAGCAGCGCCCGCAACAGGGCTTTTTGGGTATTGCGCGTGCCGATCACCCAGGCGGCAATGCGGTTGATCGAGGCATCGAAGAAGTCGAGACCGATGTGCACCCTGTCGAACAACTTTTGACGGGCGATCTCACTGGCAATCGCCTGGGTTTCATCATCCAGCAGCACCACGTGATCGCTGTCCCAGCGGACCGGACGGCTGACGTGCAACAGCAGGCGCGGCACAAACAGCATGGCGCTGGAGATTTTGTCGGAGATCACTTCGGTAGGATGGAAGTGGCCGGCATCCAGCGTCAGCGCGGTCTGGCGGCTGGTGGCGTAACCGAGGCAGAACTCACTGGAACCCACGGTGTAACTCTCCGCGCCAATGCCAAACAGTTTGCTTTCCACTGCATCAATGTGGTGCTGCGGATTCAGCGGTTCGCGGATGATCTCATCCAGCGCGCTGGCGAGACGCTGGCGCGGCGCGAGGCGATCGACGGTGAGATCTTTCATGCCGTCCGGCACCCAGATATTCATGACTGACGGCGTGCCCAGCTGCTCGCCAAACCAGGCGGAAATACGGCGGCTGGCGGTGCAGTGGTCGATCCAGAACTGGCGAATGCCCGGATCGGCATGCGACAGCGTAAACCCGTCTGCGCTGAGCGCATGAGAAAAACAGGTTGGGTTAAAATCCAGCCCCAGCTTTTTGCTTTTCGCCCATTCCAGCCAGTTGCTGAAGTGCTGCGGTTCAATCGCATCACGTTCCACCGGGCGGTCGCTCTCGAGGTAGATGGCATGCAGGTTGAGGCGTATGGCGCCGGGAATCAGCGACATCGCTTTGTCGAGATCGGCACGCAGTTCAACCGCGTTGCGCGCCCGCCCCGGATAGTTGCCGGTCGCCTGAATGCCGCCGGTGAGCGCCCCCTGCGGATTCTCAAACCCACGTACATCGTCGCCCTGCCAGCAGTGCATCGACACCGGAATGGTATCCAGTTGTGCCATCACCTGTTCCACATCCACCCCAATGGCGGCGTAGCGTTGTCTGGCCAGTTCAAAGGCCTGTTCAATCAGCTTTGTCATATGCAAGTTCCTTAGCAGGTAGGCTCAGCGCCGCAAAGCGAGCCTGATGGGCCGCAAAGACGCTGTGATTCAGCGGGATAAATTTTTCTAACGGGAAATTGTGGCGAATGCAGCGGCGTAAATCGGCCACGTCGCGCAACTCACCCAGCGCGATCAGCTGGCAGCCGATGTTGCCCAGCGTCGAGGCTTCCACCGGGCCGGCAAACACCGGCAGCTGGCAGGCATCGGCGCACAGCTGGTTAAGCAGCGGATTCTGGCAGCCGCCACCGACGATATGTAACTGACGCAGCGCAGTGCCGCGCAGGTGGCTAAGCTCCTGCAGCGTCTGCGAATAGAGCAGTGCCAGGCTGTCAAAGATGGTGCGCGCCAGCGCCGCCGGGCTGTGCGGCACGGGCATCGCCTGTTCGGCGCAGGCGTTCTGAATCTCCTGCACCATACTGGCCGGATTGATGAAGCGGTGATGATTAGGGTGAATCAGGGCGCGGCAGGCCGGTTCCCGCGCGGCGTTGTCGATCAGCGCAGTGAGATCGCTGATGTGCAGTTCGCTGCACACCCGCTGCAACAGCCACAGGCCCATGATGTTTTTCAGCACCCGATAACCTTCCGCACCGCCTTCATTGGTCAGATTAGCCTGCAGCGCCGCCTCGCTGACACAGGGCTGCAGGCTTTCGATGCCGATCAGCGACCAGGTGCCGGAGCTGAGGTAGGCAGTATCGTCCTGCTCCAGCGGCGTGGCCAGCACCGCGCTGGCGGTATCATGGGTGGCGACGGCGATCACCGGAATGTGCTGGCCGCTGGCGTTGCGCCAGTAACCGACGGTGTTGCCCGGTGCACGCGGCGTGCCGAACCAGCTGGCGTCGGCGCCCGCCCAGGCCAGCAGCTCGCGATCCCATTCGCCGCTGTGAATGTTGAGCAGTTGGGTGGTGGTGGCGTTGGTGTATTCCCAGTTGAGTTCACCGGTCAGGCGATGGTGCAGATAATCCGGAATCATCAGCGCGTGCTTTACCTGCACCTGCCAGTCCGGCTGCTGCAGATACAGTGCGCGCAGCTGATACAGCGTGTTGAACGGCAGAAACTGAATGCCGGTGCGCTGATAGAGCGCCGGTTTCCCGAGTTCACGCATCGCCTGGGCCATCAGGCCGTCGGTGCGTTTATCACGGTAGCTGACCGCTTCGCCTACCCGCTCGCCGTGCGCGTCCAGCAACACCAGATCCACGCCCCAGGTATCAATACCAAGGCTGTCCGGCACAATGCCCTCCTCATCCAGCTGCTGCAGTCCGGCGCGGATCTCCTGCTCCAGCCGGTCCAAATCCCAGCAGTCATAATCGCCGCGCTGCACGCGCGGGTTGGCGAAACGCCGCACTTCGCGCAGGCTGAGCTGCTTACGGTCAGCCTGCCAGCTGGCCAGCATGACGCGGCCACTGGATGCGCCTAAATCGATGGCAACAATATTACGCAGACTCATGGCGAGTACTCCCTGTGAAGACATGGCGACAGAGTAGAAATCCTGCGCCGCAGACACCTTCCCGCGAGTGCCAGCGGGTCATCACCGCTGGCAGGTTTGCAAAGGTGTTCGTGAGTGAGCTCACAGAACCGCATAACGGCAGAGTTGTGAGCCTTGCCGCAATTCCATCAATCACTTAGGCGATCTTGAATAATTGGCGATTTTCCTGCGCTGCCCGGTGCAAAATTCAAGGTAAGGTGGCAGGCGGCTGCGTAGACTCGGTTACGGTTTTGTTAACTGAGGGCGCATGATGACGGTATTACACAGTGCTGATTTCTTTCCGGCCGGCGATTACACGATAGCCATTGAGCCACGTGTGCCGCAGTCGGCGTTTCCGGAGCATCACCATGATTTTCATGAAATTGTGCTGGTGGAACAGGGCTCGGGCATCCACGTATTTAATGGTCAGCCGCAGGCACTCAGCGCCGGCTGCGTCTGTTTTGTACGCGATCACGATCGCCATCTGTACGAGCAAACCGACAATCTGTGCCTGACGAATGTGCTGTATCGCAGTCCGGCGGCGTTCCGCTTTCTGTCCGGCCTGCAGGCGCTGCTGCCGCGCGAACAGGACGGCCAGTACGTTTCACACTGGCGGATTAACCATAAAGTGATGGCGCAGGCGCTGCAGCTGGTGACGCAGATGAAGCAGCCGGCCAGCTGGTCGCTGGAACGTCAGGCGCAGCAGGAACAGCACTTTTTGCAGCTGCTGGTGCTGCTGCGCGAGGCGGCGCACAACGATCAGGCGCAGGATCAGGATGCCCGCCTGCACCGCTTGCTGGACTGGCTGAATGCGCACTACAGTGAGGAGATTGCGTGGGAAGCGCTGGCCGATCGCTTCTGTTTGTCGCTGCGTACCCTGCATCGCCAGATGAAGCAGCAGACCGGCAGCACGCCGCAGCGCTATCTCAATCGGCTGCGTTTATTGCAGGCGCGGCACCTGTTGCGCCACAGCGAGATGCGCATCACGGACATCGCCTATCAGTGTGGGTTTGGTGACAGTAATCACTTCTCCACCCTGTTCCGGCGGGAATTTGGCTGCGCGCCGCGCATGGCGCGCCAGCAGATGGGGTAACCGGAGGGCTGACATGCCGCTGTTACTGACGCGCGAGGATTACTTCCCGGCCAGCAATTTGCCCATAGCCGTGGCAGAACGCATGCCGCAGCCCTCTTTCCCACCGCACCGGCATGAGTTCAGCGAGATCGTGATTGTCTGGCGCGGTAATGGCCTGCATATCCTCAACGATCGGCCGTGGCTGATCACCTGTGGCGATGTGTTTTACATTCGCGACAGTGATTGCCACAGCTTTGATAGCGTCAACGATCTGGCGCTCGACAATATTCTCTACTGCCGCGATCGCTTCAGCCTGGCGCTCGACTGGCAGCAGCTGCTGCCGCCACAGGATGAAGAGACACCCGCCAGCTGGCGTCTGACCACGCGCGGCATGGCGCTGGCGCGCGGCGTCATCAGCCAGCTGGAGCGCGAAAGTCGCAAAAGCGATTCGCTATCGATTCAGCTGTCGGAAGCGCTGTTTTTGCAGCTGGCACTGATATTGCGCCGTCACGGCTATGCCGCCGATCGCCCGTGGGTGCTGCCGGAGGGCGAACAGCTCGATCTGCTGATGTCGGCGCTGCTCGGCGATATCAGCCGCCCCTTCGATCTGCCCCATTTCTGCCAGCAAAATCAGCTCAGCGAACGGTCGCTGAAACAGCTGTTCCGTCAGCAAACCGGCATGACCATCGGCCACTACCTGCGTCAGCTGCAGCTGTGTCAGGCAAAATATCTGTTGCGCACGCAGGCATGTCTGATTAGCGAAGTGGCGGCACGCTGCGGGTTTGATGACAGCAACTACTTTTCCGTGGTGTTTACGCGCGAAACCGGGTTAACACCCAGCGCGTGGCGTCAGCGTTTTTTGTCGCCGCGCGAACCGATGGCAGACAAAGAAAAAGCCTGACGCGCGCAGAGACGCGTCAGGCGGTGCGGAGTTAAGCGTTATCAGGCGGCCATACCGAGACCGACAATGTTTGCCGCGATAATGATTACCACGCAGCCAATCGACAACACGCTCACCGGTCGACGCCCCACCGATTTCCACTCCTTCAGCACCAGTCCCACCAGGCCGCCGCACAGCACATACAGGCTCATGTGCAGCATCCAGCTTACGAAGTCGTACTGCGGAGGAATTTTTGCGTGGCCCCAGGCATAAAAGAAGAACTGCAGATACCACATGGTTCCCCCCAGCACGGCGAAGGCGATGTTGGCGATCAGCAGCGGTTTTGCCACGGAAAAGTCGCGGCGCAGCGAAAGCTCCGGCTTCACCGCCAGGCGGATAAAGCAGTACGCGAGGTTGATCAGCGCGCCACCGCCCATAATCACCACGTAACTCGGCAACGCCACATACAGCGGATTGATGCCCAGACTGGCAGCGGCTTCATGCATCGGCTTCGCCGCATCCATGGCAAATGACATGCCGGCAGAGAAGATGCCGCACAGCACCGCCAGCACCAGGCCTTTCTTCAGGTTAAAATCTTCGGCGTTGATCCCCAGCGCCCGCTCCTTTAGCAGTCCGGCACGTGACACAATCGCCACACCCAGCAGCGCAACCAGCACGCCCAGCAGCGTCATCCGGCCACCGGCGGAGCTGAACAGTTCAACGAATCGGCCCTGCAACAGCGGCGTCATCAGCGTCCCCACCACCAGCGTAATGCCAATGGCGATGCCAATCCCCATCGACATCCCCAGATAGCGCATGGTGAGGCCATAGTTGATGTTGCCGATGCCCCACATGGCACCGAACAGAAACACCGGCAGCAGCTGCGATAAACTGAAACTGCTGTAGTACGCCCAGAAGTTTGGTAACAGCGCGGCACTGACTGCCCAGGGCAGAATCAGCCACGACATCACGCCGCCGACCGACCACATGGTTTCCCATGACCACTTTTTAACCTGTTTAAACGGAGCATAAAAACAGGCGGCGCTGGCGGCACCCACCAGATGCCAGAAGATACCTGCAAGAATGGCACTGTTCATTGTTATTCCTTCGTAAGGTTGAGGCCAGACGGAAACACCTGCGGTTTCCGATTAGTGGCAGTCTATGGCGCACTGCGTGGACTCAGCCTTTGGATGGTTGCCGTAAAGCCAGGCTGACTGGCAAAATCGGGGGGGTATGCAACATAAGGATCACAAATTCGCATTTGCTGCCGTTATGCCGGATGCGTTCTTTAAGTTGCTTATTATTCGGCATATTTTTGATTTATGTTGTGTTGATCGGCACAGTTTTTCCTCTGTTGCCAGCGCGCCGCTTAACATGGCACTCACACAAAGCTGCGCGAAGCACTTCCCCCGACGGGGTTAAATCCGTATAACGTGGGAAAAATCATCGGAACCAGGGATTGAGATGAAGAGCAAACGGTTAACGCTGGTGCTGTCGCAGGCGGTGAGCCGCGTGATGCTGGATGACATCCGCGCCATCGTGCCGCCCGAGGCGCTGAATGTGTTCATTAATGGCTTAGATACTACTCACTACGCCACGCTGGACTGCGTGCAGAGCGAAGAGAACTGCGCGCTGCTGGCGTCAGCCATTGTGGTGTGGCGTCAGCTCGGCCATGTGCATCAGATTCAGTATCAGAAAGGCGAACATCTGCGTCAGGTCGATGACGCGACACAATTTCAGCTATTCAGTATGATGAAAACCCACCGCGCGCTAATCCAGCTCGCCTAACGCTCAGGATGCATATGAAAATCGGTCTGCTGTTCCCCATCGCCATTATTGTTGCCGGTGTCAGTTTTCTGGTCTGGTTTATTGCCAGCGGCGCCATGATGCCCGGTTCCTGAAACGGTCCACTGACGCAGAATGCTGCGTCGGTCGCGTGATTCTTGCCGCTATTGCCAGCGCCCTGCCGGTGCTGGCAGTGATAAAAAGGTCGCCAGCGTTCATCTGCTTCACTCTTCCTTCACATCAGTTTAACAAAACCGAGCGTGGAGCCCCTGCACATGACCCTTCATCATCAACACTACATTAATGGCGCGTTTGTCGAGGCGCATAACGATAGCTGGATTGAAGTGATTAACCCGGCGACGGAGACCCTGCTGTCACGCGTGCCCCAGGGCAGCAAACAGCAGGCGGCGGCAGCCATTGCCGCCGCAGAAGCCGCTCAGCCCGGCTGGGAAGCGTTACCGGCGGTGACGCGCGGCGACTGGCTGCACCGCATCGCCACGGCAATTCGCCAGCGCGAGCCTGAGCTGAGCGCCACCCTCGTCGCGGAGGGCGGCAAAACCCAGGCGCTGGCGCAAACCGAAGTGCTGTTTACCGCTGACTACCTCGACTACATGGCGGAATGGGCGCGACGCTACGAAGGGGAAATCGTCAACAGCGATCGCCCAAACGAAAACATCTTTGTGTTTAAGAAAGCGATTGGTGTGACCACCGGTATTCTGCCGTGGAATTTTCCCTTCTTCCTGATTGCGCGCAAAGCGGCACCGGCGCTGATCACCGGCAACACTATCGTGCTGAAGCCGAGTGAGATCACCCCGAACAACGCCGCCCTGTTCGCCGCCATTATCGACGACATCGGCCTGCCGCCCGGGGTAATTAACATCGTTTACGGCTATGGCCCGGAGGTGGGACAGGAACTGGCCGCCAATCCTAAAGTCGGGTTAGTGAGCCTGACCGGCAGCGTCAACGCCGGCATCGCCACCATGGCCGCGGCGGCGCCGAATGTGACAAAAGTGTCGCTGGAGTTGGGCGGTAAAGCACCGGCAATTGTCATGGACGACGCCGACCTCGATCTGGCCGTCAGGGCTATCGTCAGTTCGCGCATTATTAACAGCGGTCAGGTGTGTAACTGCGCCGAGCGCGTGTATGTGCAAGACGGCATTTACGATCGCTTTATCAGCGCCCTGACCGGGGCGATGCAGCAGGTGAAATTTGGCGATCCGGCGCAGCAGGCCGATGTGGATATGGGGCCGCTGATTAGCGCAGCCGCGTGCGACCGCGTCGGGCAAAAGGTCGCCAGCGCCGTTGCGCAGGGCGGCAAGGTGGTGCTGGGCGGCAAACGCGCCGGTGAACGCGGCTTTTATTTTGAACCGACCATCATCACCGGGGTACGTCAGGAGATGGCGATCATGCGTGAGGAAATTTTTGGCCCGGTGCTGCCGGTGATGCGCTTTAACACGCTGGATGAAGCCATCGCGCTGGCTAACGACTGCGACTATGGCCTGACCTCATCGCTGTATACCCGCGATCTGAACACCGCGATGATCGCGCTGCGCCGGCTGAAATTCGGGGAAACCTACATTAATCGCGAAAATTTTGAAGCGATGCAGGGATTCCATGCCGGCTGGCGCAAATCCGGCATCGGCGGTGCCGATGGCCGCCACGGGCTGGAGGAGTATCTGCAAACGCACGTCGCCTATCTGCAGTTTGCCTGATGCGTAAACACCGGTGCGCAGCGCGCACCGGTTGCCACTTAGCGTATCCGTTTCTGACTGCGCAGCAGCGCTACCCCGCTACAGAGCGACATCGCCATCAGGTAGTAGCCCGGCGCCAGACTGGTGCCGGTGGCACTGATCAGCAGCGTGCAAATCAGCGGGGCAAAACCGCCAAATACCGTAACCGCAATGTTATAGCTGATGGCCATGCCGCTGGCGCGCGTACCAATCGGAAACAGATCCGCCATCACCGAGGGCACGGTAGAAAAATAGATCGATTTCAGCAGCGCCATCCAGCACACCAGCACAATCAGCGTGGCCGGCGTGGTGTGATTGACCACCAGCCGGAAAGCCGGATAGATGGTGACCATCAGCAGTATGAGCGATCCCCACATCAGCGGCAGGCGGCCAATGCGCTCCGCCCACCATCCCATCAGCGGCGTCACTACCGTCAGAATCACCCCGGCCAGCAGCGTGGCGGTGAAGGCCACCGAGCCCGGCAGATGCAGGTTCTTGGTTGCGTAGGTCGGCACGTAGTTGAGCATGTAGTTGACCGCCGTGGAGATCACCATCAGGCCAATCGCCAGCAGCATCAGCGCTTTTTGCCGGCCAAACAGCCGCTTCAGCGGGGCCGCTTCCGGCGTCTGCGCGGCAAAGCTGGCGGGCTCGTGCACGTGACGGCGGATATACAGCCCGAGCGGGCCAATCAGCAGGCCGAAGGCAAACGGAATACGCCAGCCCCATGCCTGAATCTGGCCTTCGCTCAGGATCTGCGTCAGACCGAGACCAAACGCCGAGGCCATCAGCGTGCTGGCACCCTGAGTGGCGAACTGCCAGCTGGCGATAAAGGCTTTGCGCTCGGGAAAATGCTCGACCAGAAACGCCGTAGAGCTGCCAAATTCGCCACCGGCAGAGAAGCCCTGCACCAGGCGCGCCAGCAGGATCAGCAGCGGTGCGAGCAGGCCGATGCTGTCGTAGCCCGGCATAAAAGTAATGATGGCTCCGCCAAGCATCATCAGATTGATTGACAGCAACAGCGCTTTTTTACGCCCGTGGCGATCGGCATAGTTGCCCAGCACCACCGCGCCCAGCGGGCGAATCAGAAAGGAGACGCCGAAGCTGCCAAAGGTCAGCAGCAGCGAGACCGACGCATCGCTGGTGGGAAAGAAGGCGTGGGCGATATAGCTGGCGAAAAAGCCATACACCGCAATGTCGAACCACTCCAGCGCATTACCGATGCAGGTCGCAAACAGCGTTTTGTGCAGGTTTGGCTTCACCCCGCTCAGCGGCGCGCTATGGCTGAGGCTGCTCATGCGCCACCTCCCGCATAAGCGCGGTGTTGCGCCAGCCATTCCGTGCCCTGCTCGCCCAGCTCCCACAGCAGCTGCGTCATGATCTGCAGCCCTTCGCGGGCAATCGATTTCAGCATGTGCTCATTCACGCCATGCTGACCACAGGCGGGATACGAATGCGGCACCCACAGCGTTGGCAGGCCCAGAATCTCCGCGAACACCTCATTTGGCAGCGATCCCCCAAGGTTGGGCAACAGCGCCGGTTTTTTGCCGCTGGTTGCCGCCATGCTGTTCAGCACCCAGTGCACCAGCGGATCGTCAGGATCGAGACGCGTGGCGGGTGAACCGCGCAAAAATTCAACCTCAACATCATGGAAGCCGTGCTGCGCCAGATGCGCGCTGACGTGCTGCGCCAGCCGCTGCCAGTCGGTACCGACCACAAAACGCAGCTGGCACACCGCCGTCGCGCTGCCGGGAATGGCATTCATCGGGCGCGCCGGATTACCGGTGAGAAACGACAGCACTTCCAGCGTGTTCCAGCCGTACAGGCGTTCGGCAGGCGTCAGGCCTGGCTCGCCCCAGTTGGTGTCAATCGCGGGATCGCCTGGCATGCCCCCCACTTCGATATCGCTGAGAATGGCGCGCACCTGCGGCGTTAACGAATCAGGTCGCAGCGCCTCAACCTGCAGCACGCCCTGGGCGTCCACCAGCGTGGCGATGGCGCTGGCCAGCCGGGTGCCGGGATTGCTTAGCAGTCCGCCCCAGTTGCCGGAGTGATAAGCATTGTCACGCGCGTTGATGGTCAGGCGGAAATTTATCGCACCGCGCGAACCGAGGAACAGCGTCGGCCGCACGGCGTTGAGCCGCGGCCCGTCGGAGGCAATGAACAGGTCAGCCTGCAACAGTTCCGCCTGCTGCTGACACAGCTGCGCCAGCCCCGGTGAGCTGATCTCTTCGCCCATCTCAAACAGCCATTTGCAGTTAAAGCCGAGACGGCCGCCGCGCGCCTGGTACACCTGCTCCAGCGCCGCAAGATTGACGCAGTGTTGACCTTTGTTGTCGGCGCTGCCACGCCCGTACCAGCGATCACCCTCTTCGGTCAGCTGCCACGGCGACAGCCCGCTGCGCCAGTTTTCGTCATCGCCGAATACCACATCACCGTGCCCGTAGCTCAGCAAGGTCGGTAAGGCGGGATCTTCCATGCGCACCGCCACGAGGAATGGCCGGCCGGCGGCGTGTGGGTTATCGATGAGCTGTAGCGTGAAGCCCAGCGCCTGCAGTTGCGGCGCAATCTCCTGCTGCAAATAGTCCTGTAGCGCCGCATCGCGATCGTCGCGCTGGCTCTCGGTGCGCCACGCCACGCGGCGCGCCAGGATACGTTGAAATTCCCCGCTGTCGAAATATGCGGTGGCCTGCTGAACCGCCTGTTGTGCTGTCATGTTTGCCCTGCCTGTTATAGGTCTGCTGTTTTTTCATCTTTGCGGAAAGGCAGCTTTGCCACAATTATCAATTTATCGAGTAAGATTTGCCTTTAAAGCAAAGCTGCGTTGCCCGATTTCGAGGCAGGCACAGACGGAGGCCATGGCATGTTAAGCACGGAAATGCGTTATTTTCTCGCGGTAGCCGATTGCGGTTCGCTCAGCGCGGCCAGCGCCCAGCTGTTTGTGGCGGTCTCTGCCATCAGCCGCCAGATCCAGCGGCTGGAGCAGCAGCTGGGCGTGACGCTGTTTGCGCGTCATGCGCGCGGCATGGTGCTGACCGAGGCCGGCGAGATTTTTGCCCATCACGTGCGCAAAAATTTGCTGGATATGGAGTATGCGCTGGCGGAGATCAAAGGCCTGAAGGCGGTGCGGCGCACGCTGATTCGTGTCGCCTGTACCGACGGGCTGGCGTTTACCCTGCTGCCCCGGCTGATTGCCGCCTTTCGCCGCGATCATCCCGGCGTGCTGTTTGACGTCCGGGTGGCTAGCGCGCAGGGCGTGGCTGAACTGCTGCGCAGCGGCGAGTGCGACGTGGCATTGCAGTTTAGCCTGCACGCGGAACGTGCGGTTGAGGTGGTGGGCTCATGGCCGGCGCCGGTGTTGCTGGTGGTGCATGACAGCCATCCGCTGGCGGGCGTGCCGCAGGTGGCGCTGGCCGATCTTAGCCACTATCCGCTGGCGCTACCGCAGCAAAACACCACGGTACGCCAGCTGTTTGAGCTGGCCAGCCACATGAGTGGCCACCTGATTGAACCGGTGCTGACCTGCGACAACTTCTCCACCCTGTTCCATTTTTTACTGCGCACGCCGCTGGCGGTGACCATTTGCAGCAGTTTTACCCTGGCGGAGGAAGCGCAGCAGCAGGGTCTGGTGATGCGCGCGGTCAATATCGATCAGCTGAGCCAGCGTACGCTGCAGCTGCAGACGCAGTCAGGGCGACCCCGCAGCGCCGCCCTGACTCTGTTTCTGACCTTTCTGCAACAGCAGCTCAGCGCGCTGTCCGCTGCGATTAAGGCGTGATATCCACCGGATAGAAGATGTGCTTGCCGAACGGATCCACCTGGTAGCCGCTGACCGATTTACGCACCGGCTCGAAAATCGTTGAGTGCGCAATCATGACTGCCGGCATCTGGTCATGCATCATCTGCTGCGCCTCGCGGTACAGCGCCACGCGCTTGTCGTGATTTTGCTCGGCGCGCGCCTGGGTGATGATTTTCTCAAACGGCGCATAGCACCATTTGGACGAGTTGGAGCCGCCGTTCGCCGAGGTGCAGCTGTACAATGGCCCGAAGAAGTTATCCGGATCGCCGGTGGCGGTGGTCCAGCCCATCAGCGCTGCCTGATGCTCGCCGCCCTTGACGCGCTTCAGGTATTCGCCCCACTCATAGCTGACGATGTTGGCTTTGATGCCCACTTTTGCCCAGTCGGCCTGAATCATCTCAGCCATGCGGCGGGCGTTGGGATTATACGGCCGCTGGACCGGCATCGCCCACAGCGAAATTTCGGTGCCCGGCTGAATGCCGGCCTGCTGCAGCAGCGCTTTGGCCTGTTGCGGATCGTAGGCGTAATCCTGCAGATCTTTATCAGCACTCCACACATCCGGCGGCAGAATATTCTTCGCCACCGTGCCGGTACCTTTGAAGATGGCATCAATGATCGCCTGCTTATTGATGGCCATCGCCAGCGCCTGGCGCACTTTCACGTTATCCAGCGGGGCTTTGGTGGTGTTGAACGACAGGAAACCGGTGTTGAGGCCAGATTTCTGTTCCAGCGTGATGTTCGGGTTGTGGCGCATGTTGTCGAGATCGGCCGGATTAGGGAACGGCATCACCTGGCACTCGTTTTTCTCCAGTTTGGCATAGCGCACCGAGGCGTCCGGGGTGATGGAAAACACCAGACGATCGATTTTAGCCTTGCCCTGCCAGTACTGCGGGAAGGCTTTGTAGAGAATGCGGGAATCTTTTTGATACTGCACCAGCTCAAACGGTCCGGTGCCAATCGGCTGCATGTCGACCTTTTCCGGCGTACCGGCTTTCAGCATCTGGTCGGCATATTCCGCCGAGTGAATCGAGGCGAAATACCACGCCAGATCGGCGAGAAACGGCGCTTCGGCATGGGCCAGCGTAATCCGCACCGTCAGATCATCCACCTTATCGATACGGGTGATCAGTTTTGCCAGCTCGAGGCTTTCAAAGTTGGCATAGTTACCGCCCGAAACGGTGTGATACGGGTTTTTCGTATCGAGCTGGCGCATAAACGAGAAGATCACGTCATCGGCGTTGAGATCGCGCGACGGCGTAAACAGTTTATTGCTCTGGAACTTAATCCCTTTGCGCAGATGGAAGGTATACACCTTGCCGTCCGGGCTGATCTCCCAGCGCTCCGCCAGGCTGGGCACCAGCTCGGTGGTGCCCGGTTTGAAATCCACCAGGCGGTTAAAAATCGGCACGGCGCTGGCGTCCACGCTGGTACCGGAGGTGTAGAGCTGCGGATTGAAGTTCTCCGGCGAGCCTTCAGAACAGTAAACCAGCGTCTTCGCCGAGACGCCGCCTGCAACCGCTAACCCCAGTGCGCTAAGCGCCAGTTTTCCCATCATCTTTTTCATCGTCTTCTCGCTTTTTATTGACTTCCATGAGCCAGCATCGGTATTTATTTCATAAATAACATGATTTAGCCGTCTGGCGTATCTCCAGTGGCGCAAAGCTAATAAGGAATTGTGATGACAGACCAACTTGCCCGTCAGCTGACCCAGCGTTTTTACCGTTATCTGGCAGTCTCCAGCCAGAGCGATGCCAAATCCAGCACGCTGCCCAGTACGCCGTCGCAACACGCCATGGCGGAACTGCTGGCGCAGGAGCTGCGCGATCTCGGTCTGCAGGATGTGGTGATTGATCAGCATGCCACGGTGACCGCCGTGAAACCGGGCAACCGGCCTGGCGCGCCGCGCGTGGGCTTTATCACCCATATTGATACCGTGGATGTCGGGCTATCCCCGGATATCCATCCGCAAACCCTGCGCTTTGAGGGCGCGGATCTGTGTCTGAATGCGCAGCAGGACATCTGGCTGCGGGTGGCGGAGCATCCGGAAATCCTGCCGTATGTCGGTCAGGAGATTGTGTTCAGCGACGGCACCAGCGTGCTGGGGGCCGACAACAAAGCGGCAGTCAGCGTGGTGATGACGCTGGTGGAGAACCTGCGTGGCGAGCACGGTGATGTGGTGGTGGCGTTTGTGCCGGATGAAGAGATCGGCCTGCGCGGCGCCAAGGCGCTGGACCTGGAGACGCGCTTTAACGTCGATTTCGCCTGGACCATCGACTGCTGCGAGCTGGGCGAAGTGGTGTATGAATGCTTCAACGGCGCCTCCGCTGAAATTACCTTCACCGGTGTGCCGGCGCATCCCATGTCGGGCAAAGGCGTGCTGGTGAATCCGCTGCTGATGGCGCACGACTTCATCGCCCGCTTCGACCGGCTTGCCACGCCTGAGCATACCGCCGGGCGCGAAGGTTATATCTGGTTCAATGATATGCAGGCCAATGCCAGCCAGGCGGTATTGAAAGCGTCGATTCGCGATTTCGATTTAAAGGAGTTTGATGCGAAGAAGCAGCAGCTGGTGGAAGTCGCCGATCAGATCGCCGCGCACTATCCGACTGGTCACGTCGCGCTGAAAATCAATGATATCTATAGCAACATCAGTAACGCGATAGGTGAGGACCGGCGGGCAATCGATCTGATTTTTGCTGCGCTGCAGCAGGTGGGTGTGGAACCTAAAGTGATTCCGATGCGCGGCGGCACCGATGGGTCTGCGCTGTCGGCCAAAGGGTTACTGACGCCGAATTTCTTCACCGGCGCGCACAATTTCCATTCGCGCTTTGAATTCCTGCCGATCCCGTCATTTGTGAAGTCGTATCAGGTGGCGGAAGCGCTGTGTTATCTGGCAGCCCGATAAGCGCGGTTGCAGAGAAATGTTGAAACTGCCTGACCGGCGACTGCCGGTCAGGCTGACACCCGCTTATTTGCTGACGCTGACGTCAATGCCCGGGAAGAATTTCGCCGCCAGTTTAGTGACGGTGCCGTCGGCCTGGACTTTGGCGATGGCCGCATCCAGTTCACCTTTCAGCTTGCTATCACCTTTGCGCAGACCGAAACCAATGCCGGAACCGAGAATGGTGTCGTCTTCCACCGGCTTACCGGCGAAGGCGAAACCTTTGCCCTGCGGCTTATCGAGGAAACCAGACTGACCGGCGGCGGACATCACCAGCGTACCGTCAAGACGGCCAGCGACCATGTCGTTGTACACCTGGTTCTGATCCTGATACGACGTCACCGTCACGCCCTGGGATTCCCAGTGCTTTTTAGCGTAGGTTTCCTGGATTGAGCCCTGCAGCACGCCGATGTTTTTTCCTTTCAGCGACGCCGCCGTCGGCTCGAGTTTCTCGCCCTGCTTCACAATCAGCATGGTAGGAATGCGGTAGATCGGGTTGGTGAAATCGATACTTTTCGCCCGCGCCTCGGTGATGTTCATCGCCGAGTTAATCGCATCAAATTTTTTCGCCTGCAGCGCCGGGATCAGCGCATCAAAGCTGCTCTCAACCCATTTGCAGTCAAAATGGCCGACCTGGCAGATGGCTTTGCCCAGTTCGATGTCAAAACCCTCCAGCTCGCCCTGCGCGTTGCGGCTTTCAAACGGTGGATATTGTGATTCCAGACCGTAGCGCAGGCTCTCCTGCGCCAGCGCCTGCACGGAAGTGATCATGCCCAGTGCGATAAACAGTGCGTTCAGTTTTTTCATTATTTTCCCCTAATTACCCTTTAACCCGGCACAGCGCCTGCGCGCCGGCTTCGAGCGTTGCGTCGTCTTTAGCAAAAGAAAGGCGGATTAATTTATTGTCAGTGCCATCCATATAAAACGCCGACAGCGGAATGGTGGCCACACCGTGATCGACGATGAGACGTTTTACCATTTCACTGTCGCTTTCGTCACTGAAATGTCCGTAGCTGGCCAACATAAAGAACGAACCGGCGCTCGGTAACAGCCTGAACGGTGAATCCTGCAGCAGCGTCTGCAGCCGGTCGCGCTTCGCCTGATAAAACGACGACAGCTGCAGATAGTTTTGCGGGTTCTGCAGATACTGCGCGAAGCCAACCTGCATCGGCGTATCGGCGGCGTACATCATGAACTGATGCACCTTGACGATCTCCGCCATCAGCGCAGCAGGCGCCAGCGCATAGCCGACGCGCCAGCCGGTGACGTGGAAGGTTTTGCCGAAGGAGGACACCACCACGCTACGCTGTGCCAGTTCCGCGTGCGTGGCCATGCCGCAGTGCGTCTGGCCGTCAAACACGATGTGTTCGTAGACTTCATCAGACAATACCACGATGTCGGTATTACGCGTCAGGGCCGCCAGCTGGTCGAGATCGGCGGCATTCAGTACCTGTCCGCTCGGGTTATGTGGCGTATTGATGATAATCATGCGCGTACGCGGCGTGATCGCGGCACGCAGTTCGTCCCAGTCAATCGCAAAATCCGGCACCTGCAGCTTGAGGCCGATCGGCGTCGCACCCTGCAACCGCACCACCGGCGCGTAGCTATCAAAGGCCGGCTCAAAGAAGATCACTTCATCACCCGGATGCACCAGCGCCGAAATCGCCATGTAGATGCCCTGACTGGCACTGCCGGTGATCAGGACTTCGCTGGCGGCATCGTACGGCTGGCCATACAGGCGGTGCACCTTCTCCGCCAGCGCTTCGCGCAGCGCCGGTAAACCGGTCATCGCGGCATACTGATTATGGCCGTCGCGCATCGCCTGGCTGACCAGCTCAACCAGGTGCGGGTCACACGGGAAATTGGGCGCGCCCTGGGACAGATTAACGGCCTGATGCTGTGCGGACAGCTGGCCGATCACGCTAAAAATGGTGGTGCCGACGTCCGGCTGTTTGGAGGAGAGCTTCACGCTGCTGTTCAGGGTCATCATTGCTCCACATGTTGCATAACCACGTATCGGAAGTAGATTTCTATTCAACGGCGCGACGCTTGAGTCGACAAGCGAATTGTTGTCATAATAGCCATGATAAAAAATCATAGCTTGAGGCCGTTATGTCCCGCTCTGCTCTGCCGCTCAACGCCATTCATGCCTTTCTGGTCACTGCCCGTCATCTCAACCTGACGCGCGCCGCCAGCGAACTGTGCATCACTCAGGGCGCGGTGAGCCGCAAAATTGCGGCGCTGGAGAGCTGGCTGGGATTTGCCCTGTTTGAACGCCACGCGCGCGGTCTGCATCTCACCGATCAGGGCGCGGCGCTGCTGCCGGAGCTGCAACAGGGATTCAATCTGCTGATAAATGCCACAGAGAAAGCCAGCCGCAGCAATGCCTCGATTCGGCTTAAAGCCCCGACCTGCGCCATGCGCTGGCTGGTGCCGCGTCTGGTGGCGCTGGAGCAGCAGCGGCCAGACATTCACGTGGCGCTGACCACCACGCTCGATCACGCGTCGCAGCTGGAAAACTTTGATGCGGCAATTGTATTCGGCACGCCGCCTGCCGGTGCCATTCCGCTGTTTGCCGAGCGCCTGACGCCGGTGCTGGCCAGCAGCGTGCCGGCACCGCGCCATGTCAGCGAACTGGCCAAATTCACCTTCCTGCACCCGACCGGCGATACGCGCGACTGGCAGCTGTGGCTGTCCGCCCAGGCGGAGCAGCTGCCGATGGCGCGCAATCAGCATTTCGCCACCATGGATTTGGCGATCAGCGCGGCGATTCAGGGATTTGGCGTGACGGTGGCGGATATTACGCTGGTGGAGAATGATTTAGCGAATGGGCGGTTAATCGCCCCGTTTGCCGCGAGTGTGGCAACCGGGGCGAGCTACAGCCTGTTACAGCGGGCGGAAAAAGATGCGCCACCGTTTTTGCCGCAGCTGGTGGCGTGGTTGTGTCAGCCTCAGAATGAAACCCACTCTTCACTGCTGGCGGGTTTACCCTGAGCGCCTGCGGCGGCAGATAACACCGGCCGGCGCAGCGCAGGCGCGGCAGCGGATGCTGCGGCCTGCGCGCGCGGCGCGCTGTCGGACAGACGGAACTTCGCCACCGACGCCTGCAGCTCTTCGGTCTGACGCTCCAGCGCGCTGGCCGCCGCTGACACCTGCTCCACCAGCGACGCGTTCTGCTGGGTGACGCTGTCCATTTCGGTGACGGCGGTACCGACCTGCGAAATCCCTTTGCTCTGCTCTTCCGACGCGGCAGCGATGTGCTTCATGATCTCGTTCACATCCTGCACCGACTTCAGAATGTCATGCATGGTGCTGCCAGCGCTGCTGACCAGCTCCGAGCCCTTTTCAACGCGTGATACCGAATCTTCAATCAGCGTGGCGATCTCTTTTGCGGCGCCGGCGCTGCGTTGCGCCAGGTTGCGCACTTCGCTGGCCACCACGGCAAAGCCGCGCCCCTGCTCACCGGCACGCGCCGCTTCGACTGCCGCGTTGAGCGCCAGGATGTTGGTCTGGAAGGCGATGCCGTTGATCACGCTTGTGATTTCGGCAATCTTTTTCGAACTGCCGGAAATGCCCTGCATGGTGGTCACCACTTCGCCAACCAGACGGCCGCCCTGCTGCGCGGTGCCGGTGGCGGTCTCCGCCAGCGCGCTGGCCTGACGTGCGTTGTCGGCGTTGAATTTCACCGTGGCGGTCAGTTGCTCCATGCTGGCTGCGGTCTGTTCCAGCGCGGCCGCCTGCTCTTCGGTGCGCGATGAAAGATCGTTATTGCCGGCTGAAATTTCTGCTGCGCCGCGGTAGATGTTCTCCGTGCCGCTGCGGATGGCGCTGACCGCTTCACGCAGGCTGTCCTGCATTGCCCGTAGCAGTGGCACCAGTTTGCCGACGCAGTTGCGGCCAAATTCTTCCACCGGCTGGCTGAGATCGCCCTGCGCAATCACGGTAAAATGGTTACGGATGCGATCCAGTGGTTTCACCAGCATCGTCACCAGGTAACGGTCAGTGAACAGCAGAATCAATAAGCCGAACACCACCGCCGACACAATAATCACTTTGGTCATGCTGGTAAGCGTGTCCACGGTCACGCGGGTCTCATCCAGCTTGCTGCTGGCGGCCTGATTAAACGCTTCTGCGCTGGCACCAAACGCCCGGCTCAGCGGCGGCGTGACATTGTTGGCCTGCGCGCGCCATGCATCCAGTGAAGCCTGCTGCGCCAGCGCCACCTGTGGCGCGATACCCTCATCCAGCAGTTTCTGCCAGCTGCTGATCACCTTGTTCACCGTCTCACTGTCCATCGGACCCGGCGCCATGGCTTTGAACTGGGTTAACTGCTGTTTCATGTTATCCAGTGCCTGCTGCACCGGCGCGAACGCTTCTGCGGTCGGCGCGTTACCGGCGGTTCGGCCTTCCATTACCCGCGACAGACGCGTGACCACGCGGAAATATTGATCGTTGCCTTTGCTGAGCACCGTCATCTGGTTTACCAGCTGACGATCAATCTCGTTACCCTCGCCGAGCGCATTCAGCGAGTGGACGCTGAACAGCCCTACGCCACACCATAACAGGCAGAAAAGCCCGAGAATGGTCAGCATAACGGCGCGAATCGTGAAGTTTTTTAACATACCCATACATAATCCCCTGGTGTGAACGCTGGCAGCCCGGATAAAACAGGGCTTAGGGTATTTATCGGCAGCGAACCGGGAAAAGATAAATGTTTTGTAAGCTAATTAATTGCAGGATGAGGTGCCGCGCGGAGCGGCTGAGCAGTCGTAAAATCAGGCAGATAGCGGCCAATTTGCCTTAAAAAAACATTGATGTTTTTACATGATTAGCAGGCTTATTAAAGTTTAACGTGGCTGCGCATCATCAGGCGGAACAGACGCAGACGGCCGCGCATAAATCGCGTCTTCAGCACCGATTCCGCTTTACCGTCGTGACCAAAAGCAAGAGTCAAATCTTCCCCCGGCCGCCACACCGGCCAGTCGGGTTCTCCGTCGAGCCGCAGCCGATGGCTGAACTCACTGGCATCCCGTGCAAAGGTTACCCACCAGGCGCTGACGCGGCCGGCAAAGGCGATATCGCTGGCGCTGTAATGCCAGTCACCCGGCGGCGGCAGCGTCGCGAGCGTATTGAAGACATAAGGAATTTCGTTGCCGTGCCAGGTGCCGTGCGGGTAGAGGTGACGCGCGTTTTCTGACACATAATCAAACCAGTAACGCCACGCAGGCATGCCGATGCTGTGCTGCGACTGTGCCACCAGCAGCGGCATGACGGTAAACGCCATGTCGCGCGCCACCGCGCGCCCCAGCAGGCTGTCATCATGGATATCGTACAGCCACTTCAGCAGGCGATAACTCAGGCGACTTTTGCTGCGCAGCTGCTGTAACACGCTGCGGGCATCCACGCCGAAGTAGTCGAGCACGCTGGCTTCGTCGCTGTTGCTGCCAATCATCAACGGCACGCGATGCTGTTTACCCGCCATAAAGGTGTCGAGCATCGGTCTGGGTAGCACCGCATCGCCGCTGATGGCCACCGGCCCCAGCGCCAGCGGTCGCTCCAGCGGCCAGAAACTGTCGGCCGGCAGTGCGCGCAGCTGTTCCGCACTGGCATCCGCGGCCAGATTGAAATGCGCTGCCACCTGCAGGCCGGTTTGCTGCGCCTGCTTATGCGGCACGTCCGGCAGGCTGTAGGCACTTTGCACGATGCCCTTATGAAACAGCCCTTCGGCCAGCGGCGAGCAGCACAGCGACAGCACGCTGCGCGCGCCGGACGATTCGCCAAACAGCGTGACGTTATGGCGATCGCCGCCAAACGCCGGGATGTTGCGCTGAATCCACTGCAGCGCGGCAATCTGATCCAGCAGCGCAAAATTATTGACCACCTTGCCCGGCGGATACTGGGCGTCGAGCGCCGGATGCGCGAAAAAGCCGAAATGGCCAAGGCGGTAATTGAGTGTCACCACCACCACGCCCTGCGCCGCCAGCGCTTTGCCGCGATAGGGATCAAGGCTGCCGGCGCCGATGCTGAAGCCACCGCCGTGCAGCCATACCATCACCGGTAACGGCGTAGCGGGTTCGACATCCGGCGTCCAGACATTCAGATAGAGGCAATCTTCGCTGAAGCGGCCCGGATCGCCGCCGCCGGCCGCCACGCAGTAGTCACGATTTTGCCAGCTGGCATCGCCCCACGCGGTGGCATCGCGCAGCGTTTGCCACGGTACCACCGGCTGCGGCGGACGCCAGCGCAGTGCGCCAACCGGCGGCGCTGCATAAGGTATTCCTTTAAAGGTAAACAGTTCATCATCCATCAGGCCTCTGAGTTCACCTTCTGCCGTCATGATCCTCAGACGTCGTTCATTTTTCATTGCGGGTTCCTGGTAAAGCCTGATTCCATTATTTGCAGGCCTCAGTGGAATGTCTATGTTCTGCAAGCATTTGCAGATTAAGCCGAATAAGCGACCGATTCATTGAACAACTTCATCAAATTTTTTGGTTAACTGCAGCGGCGCATTCTGTTTTATGGTTGCAAGTTAACCTGGCGTGACGGAGAGACGCGATGTTTGCTGGCATCAATCAACTGTTCACCCGGATGAGCGATCACCCGGATTTCGGTAAATTGCTGTTACGCTTAACCTTCGGCGGACTGTTGCTGTTTCATGGCGAGTTTAAGGCGATTCATGGCGTCGGCTGGATCGCCCATCTGCTCAGCGTCAAAGGCATGCCAGGTTTCATCGCTTACGGTGCTTACATCGGGGAAATTGTGGCACCCATTATGGTCATCGTTGGCCTGCTGACGCGCCCGGCGGCCTTTATCATTGCCGTTAACATGGTAGTCGCAACGCTGCTGGTGAAAATGGGCGCACTCTGGCATCGCACCGATGTCGGCGCCTGGTCGCTGGAAACGGAAGCGCTTTACCTGCTGGGCGCGCTGGCCATCCTGTTCCTGGGTGCCGGAAAATATACGCTGGTGCGCGACGCACGCCTGCAATAATCATTAGAAAGAAAACCAGCCGGCCTGTAAAAGTGATCCTGTCACTTTTCAGGCCGCTTTTTTACGCCCTACTCCTGCACGCCGCAGCGCGCCAGACTGCGCTGTTGCATCTGCTGATACAGCACCATCTCATCCTGCACGGCGGCACCGAGCGCGGCTTCAAAATCGGCACGACTGGCATTGCCGGCGCTGCGTGCCTGAGTCTGGTTGCCCAGATTAGACTGGAAAATCCCGGCCGCGCTCACCGGCAGAAAATCTTCGTAGACAATCGGTTCCGCCTGTAAACGTCCGGCGGCCAGCAGCTGCGCCACGGTTTCCCCGGCGCGCGGCGGCTGATGCTCGCCCTGCGGCGTCAGACGGTAGCGGAACCACGCCAGCTCCTGCTCGCGCAGCGTCTGTTCATCATCAGGAAAATCACGAAACACCGCGCTGAGGTGCTGCTGATGCTGCTGGTTATCGCTGCCGGTACCGGCCTGCGCCAGCAGCCGGTCGTACAGCGCGCGGCCTTTAGGCGTAAGCGCCGCGCCGCGCTGCTCAATTTCACCAAAGCGCGCGGTATGGGTGCCAGGCGTGCCATCATTAAAATGCACCGCCTCTTCCAGCGCTTTGAAGCTGGTCTGGCGCAGCAGAATCGGCACCGCGCGCGGCGGCGGCCCCTCAATCAGGATTTTCGGTTCGATGCCGCGCGAAGGCATCAGGGCCTGCACGCGATCGATGTCCAGCGTGCGTGGCGTCAGGTGATTGATGTGGCAGCCGCGGAAGCACACGACGTCGGCAATCAGGCGATGCTGCTGGCTCAGCGCGCGGTAGGTGGCGCTGTCTACCGTGGTGTGCGCATGCCAGCGAAAGGTTTCCAGCGCCTCCTGAACAAAGCGGGCGGCATCGGCAGCATTGAGACCGCCCTGCTGCTGATGCTGCGCGATCAGTGCCCGGCAGCCAGGCGTGAAGATGTCGCGCGCCGCCAGGATAGCCGCGGCTTTGTCGCGCAGTGCGGCATCGTCGATCAGATCCAGCCGCAGCAGCGAGGTGAAAACGCGGAAGGGATTGCGCCGCAGCGCGCTGTCGCTGACCGGGCGAAAGGCAGTAGAGTGCACCGGCACGCCCGCCTGTGACAGATCGTAATAGCCCACCGGCTCCATCCCCATCACGGCAAACATCTGCCGCAGCGTGCTGAGCTCTGCGGCAGTGCCGACGCGAATAGCACCGTGACGCTCCACGCCAAGCCGGCTCAGCTCATCGGCGGCGGCCAGACGGTTTTTCAGCGCCGGCTGCGCTTCTAAGGTGCGTTCGTTAACGGCGGTAACCAGCTGCGTCAGGGTACCATACTGCGGCACCTCCTGCTGGTACATGGCCGACATGGCCTGAGAGAACAGCGTGCGGATGGCATCGCGGGTGAGAAAGTTATCCATGGTCATCACCTTGGGCTAAAGGATTGCTGCTACTGTAGATCAACCCTTTAGCGGCGGGTAACATTTTCGCGGAACTGTGATCGCCCTGTCACTCGGTGGCGCGCGGCTGGTCACCAAAGCGACATTTCAGTACCAGCATCAGCGTGGTCAGCGCCGCCGGCAACGCCAGCAGCAGAAAGATCTCGCTAAACGACCAGCCGAGGGACAGCAGCTCAGCGCCGACGAAGGCGCTGATGATCGCGCCGATGCGGCCAACGCCATGCATCCAGCTGGAGCCGGTCGCGCGGGCATGAGTGGGATAGTAACTGGCCGAGAGTGCATTCATGCCGGTGTTGGCACCGTTAAAACAGAAGCCGCTGCAGAAGGCGATGGCGCTCATCAACCCGACCTGCGCCGGGGAAAACCCGAGCGCCACGATGGCGATGCCGCCGCAAAAGTAAATAATGGCCAGCGCCAGATTGGCGTTGATGCGGTCCATCAGCCAGCCGGCAAACAGTGAGCCAACGGTGCCGCCCGCCTGATACATGGCGGTGACGATAGCCGCTTCGGTGACAGACATGCCCAGCGTGTTGATCAGCGATGGCAGCCAGCTGCCAATCAGGTAGACCAGAAACAGCCCCATAAAGTAGCCGCCCCACAGCATCAGGCTGCCAAACAGATAGCGGGGTGAGACGACGGTGGCCACTGCACCGTGGCGCGCGGCCAGCGGTTCACTGCTTTGAAAATGGCTGTCAGGCCGGACGCTGCCCGGCAGCATGCGCGCCAGAATAGCGTGAATGCGCGCAGCGGGCGCGCGCTGGCTGATGAGAAAGCGCACCGACTCCGGCAGGCCGCGCAGCAGAAACGGCAGCACCAGCAGCGGCAGCACGCCGCCCATCAGCATCACCGAATGCCAGTCATAGCGCGGCAGCAGCCACGAGGCGGCAAAACCGCCGGAGGCCGCGCCAAAGGTGAAGCCGCAGAACACCACGGTGATAATAAACGAGCGACGCCGCTCGGGCGCGTATTCGGCCACCAGCGTGCCGACGTTGGGCATCGCCGCTCCCAGTCCCAGACCGGTGAGGAAGCGGAACAGCATCATCTGTTCGATGTTTTGCGCCATGGCGGTCGCCAGCGTCCAGAGGCCAAAAAACAGCACGCTGAGCAGAATCATCACGCGGCGGCCGTAGCGATCGGCCAGCGGTCCAGCCACCATGGCACCCAGCGCCAGCCCAATTAGCGCCGCGCTGATCACCATCCCCAACTGATGATTGGTCACGCCCCAGCTGGCTTTCAGCGTCGGCGCGATAAAGCCCATCAGCGCGATATCCATGCCATCCAGCGCCACCACGACAAAACACAGCGCAATTAAACGCTTCTGCCAGCTGCTTAACGCGCTCTGGTTGATGAGCTGGCGGACGTCAATGGCTTCAGCGCTGGTCACGGTACCACTCCTGCAGGATTATCACGAATAGGTCATCAGTTTTGGTAAAAAAAACGGCGCTTATGATAGCGCATCGTTAACAATAACGGGCAGGATTTTTAAGTGAAATTGAGAATTATTCAACATTTTACCCGCTAAGCTACTGATAACGCTGAGTACAGAAACGCGCCTGGATACCCGGTTATTTATAAAGCCAACCAATACAGCCACTTACTAAAACTTCTCACACTGACTGTTTTTGTTAATATAATTTTGCAGGTAAGTTAACAGAATCTCGGTCAGCCACTTGCCGCTGACCACTCTGACTCATTACGCTGGCGTTTATGGACAAAAATCATCTCTTTAATCAGCGCATTCGTCTGCGCCATTTACACACCTTTGTGGCAGTCGCGCAACAGGGCACGCTGGGCCGCGCGGCGGAAACCCTCAATCTGAGTCAGCCGGCGCTGTCTAAGACGCTGAATGAGCTGGAGGAACTGGCGGGTGCACGTCTGTTTGAGCGCGGTCGCCTCGGTGCTCAGCTGACGACACTGGGAGAACAGTTCCTGACCCACGCGGTGAAAGTACTGGATGCGCTTAACCACGCCGGACAAAGTTTCAACTCGCCGGTTTCCGGACGCCCGATCGTGATCCGCCTTGGCGCCCTCACCACCGCCGCCATGGGGATGCTGCCGCAGATCCTGGATCGCTTCCATGAACAGCAGCCGAACACCACGGTACAGGTAGCCACGCTGCACAATAATGTGCTGCTGGCTGGCCTGCGCGCCGGGGAGTTTGATATTGGCATTGGCCGTATGGCGGACAGCGAAATGATGACCGGCCTGACCTACGAATTGCTGTTTCTCGAATCGCTCAAGCTGGTGGTGCGACCGGAGCACCCGCTGTTAAGTGACAATGTCACACTTTCCCGCGCTATGCAGTGGCCGGTAGTGATTTCGCCTGAAGGCACCGCGCCGCGCCGCATTGCCCAGCACATGCTGGACGAACAAGGCTGCTCGCTGCCGGGCAACTGTGTCGAAACCTCTTCCACCTCGCTGGCCCGCCAGCTGGCGCTGCGTTATGACTATGTGTGGTTTGTGCCATCCGGCGCGGTGAAGGAAGATTTAAGTCACAATGCGCTCAGCGCGCTACCCATCGCATCGCCCGGCCCCGGCGAGCCGGTGGGCATTATTACCCGCAGCGGCCACTCGCTCTCGTTAAGCGCGGAAGTGCTGATGGCCACCATCCGCAAATTTCACAGTTAACGGCTGCGTTTGGCGTGGCGTTCGCGATTGTCGAGGCGCGCGCGATCGGTTTTGCGCAGCCCGACATAGACTGCGCCGCTGCCGCCGTGCTGCGGTTGCGCGCTGCAGAAGGTCTGAACGTCGTCAAATTGCCGCAGCCAGCGTGCCACGTAGCTGCGGACAATATTGGCGTGCGCTTCATCATCCCGCCCTTTGCCATGAATAATCAGCAGATTGCGCAGGCCCTGTTTGCGCGCTTCCAGCATAAAGCTAAACAGCGATTGCCGGCAGGTCTCTACCGGCTGGCGTAACAGATTAAGACTGGCGTCCAGCGTATATTTGCCCAGCCGCAGCTTGTCGAGCACGCCCTGCTGAATGCCATCGGCTTTATATTCCAGCGGCGTGTCGCGCGGGATAATCTCAAGGAAGCCGCGCGTCAGGAAGTTTTCCGGTGCGTCGTCATGCGGCTGCTGGCGCGGCGCTTTGGTAGACGGCGCGCGCAGCCACTGGGTGTTGGCGCAATCTTTTAACGGGGTTACATCACCCATGGCATCGCGGAAAAGGTCTTCATCATCAAGGTTCATGGTGTTTTCCTCACGCCTGGTGGTGAATCGGGCGCAACATGCCACCCGAAAGCAAAATAGTAGCAAAGGTTATCGGCTATCACATCCGTCACTTTCTGCGCGGGATCGGGTTGTGTCCGGATGTAAATATGGAAAGAAAACGTTCCAGATCAAAAACCGGCTTGTAATTTGCAGACATCAAAGCCGCGAATACCCAGCATTTGTGCGGTTTTGATCATTATTACTGCTCGGATGAGTTCACATGACAAAGAAAAATGTTAAAATTGACGACAGTCAATAATCATCGAGCGTACCTATATGATCCCGGAAAAACGCAGCATTCGACGTATTCAGTCTGGCGGTTGTGCCATCCACTGTCAGGATTGCAGTATCAGCCAGTTGTGTATTCCCTTCACGCTGAACGAACATGAACTGGATCAGCTGGACAATATTATTGAACGCAAAAAGCCGATTCAGAAAGGCCAGACGCTGTTCAAAGCCGGTGATGAACTGAAATCCCTTTATGCTATCCGCTCCGGCACCATTAAAAGTTACACCATTACCGAACAGGGTGATGAACAGATCACCGGTTTCCATCTGGCGGGCGATCTGGTGGGCTTTGACGCCATCGTCAGCGCGCACCATCCGAGCTTCGCTCAGGCGCTGGAAACGGCCATGGTATGTGAAATTCCGTTTGAAACCCTCGACGATCTGTCCGGTAAAATGCCGGCGCTGCGTCAGCAGATGATGCGTCTGATGAGCGGCGAGATCAAAGGCGATCAGGATATGATCCTGCTGTTATCGAAAAAGAACGCGGAAGAGCGTCTGGCGGCGTTTATCTGGAACCTGTCGCGCCGCTTCGGCCAGCGCGGTTTCTCACAGCGTGAATTCCGCCTGACCATGACGCGCGGCGACATCGGTAACTATCTGGGACTCACCGTCGAAACCATCAGCCGTCTGCTGGGACGTTTCCAGAAAAGCGGCATGCTGGCGGTGAAAGGCAAATATATCACCATCGAAAACCATGCGCTGCTGGCTGAACTGGCCGGCCAGACCGATCAGGCAGCGTAACCGCCTGCCGGGTCGATAAATGTTATTTTATTGATCCGGCAACAACTTTTCCGCTTCTGCCCTGCGCCATCTTAGGCTATCTTTAATCCAACTTCGCTTTGGTTTGAGGAGAGTGCCTTATGTCCCGGTATCAGCATATTCTGGTGGCGATTGATGCTCAGCAGGACGACCAGCCGGCGCTGCGGCGTGCGGTTTATCTCAATCAACGTATCGGCGGAAAAATCAAAGCCTTCCTGCCTATCTACGACTTCTCCTACGAAATGACCACCCTGCTGTCGCCCGACGAGCGCGTCAACATGCGCAAAGGGGTGATTAGCCAGCGTACCGAATGGATCCGCGAACAGGCGCAGGCCTATCTGGAAGCCGGCGTGGATATCGAGATCAAAGTGGTGTGGCATAACCGGCCGTACGAAGCCATCATTCAGGAAGTGCTGGCGCATCAGCATGATTTGGTCCTGAAGATGGCGCACCAGCACGATCGTCTGGAAGCAGTGATTTTCACCCCCACCGACTGGCACCTGCTGCGTAAGTGCCCGTGCCCGGTATGGATGGTCAAAGACCAGCCGTGGCCGGAAGGCGGCAAAGCGGTGGTGGCGGTAAATCTTGCCAGCGAGGAACCGCATCATGATGAGCTCAATCAAAAACTGATCCGCGAGACCACGCAGCTGGCTGAAATGGTGAATCACACCGAAGTGCATCTGGTGGGCGCTTATCCTGTCACGCCGATTAACATTGCCATCGAACTGCCGGATTTTGATCCCAGCGTCTATAACGATGCCATTCGCGGCCAGCACCTGGTGGCGATGAAAGCGCTGCGCCAGAAATTCTCCATCGGCGAGGAGTTTACCCACGTGGCGAAGGGCCTGCCGGAAGAAGTCATCCCTGATATCGCTTCGCATCTCGATGCCGGGATTGTGGTGCTGGGCACCATCGGTCGTACCGGTCTGTCAGCTGCGTTTCTCGGCAATACCGCTGAACAGGTGATCGATCATCTGCGTTGTGATTTGCTGGCGATTAAGCCGGATGATTTCAAATCGCCGATTGACCTCGACGATGAGGAAGATGAAGAGGATTAAATAACGCAGGGCGGCCATCCTGTGCCGCCCCGGTTTGAGCTTGTCAGGGCGGTGACATCACCGCCCTTTTCTGTTCCTACAGCGCGCGCAGAATGCCTTCGACGCTGGCTTTGGCATCGCCAAACAGCATTTGGGTGTTCTCTTTAAAGAACAGCGGGTTCTGCACCCCGGCATAGCCGGTGTTCATCGAGCGTTTGAACACGATGACGTTTTGCGCTTTCCACACTTCCAGCACCGGCATACCGGCAATCGGGCTGCGCGGATCGTCCTGGGCCGCCGGGTTGACGGTGTCGTTGGCGCCGATAACCAGCACGGTGTCGGTATCGCTGAAATCATCGTTGATCTCATCCATCTCCAGCACCACATCGTACGGCACTTTGGCTTCCGCCAGCAGCACGTTCATGTGCCCCGGCAAACGACCGGCGACCGGGTGAATACCGAAACGCACCTTAATACCGCGCGCGCGCAGCTTCTCGGTGATCTCTGCCACCGGATACTGCGCCTGAGCGACCGCCATACCGTAGCCCGGCGTGATGATCACCGAGGTCGAGTTTTTCAGCAGTTCTGCCGTCTCTTCCGCGTTGATTTCACGGTGTTCGCCCGCTTCTTCGCCCGCGTCGGCACCGCTCACGTCAGTGCCGAACCCGCCGGCAATCACGCTGATAAAGGAACGGTTCATCGCTTTACACATAATGTACGACAGGATGGCACCGGAGGAGCCCACCAGCGCACCGGTGACGATCAGCAGGTCATTGCTCAGCATAAAGCCCGCCGCCGCCGCCGCCCAGCCCGAATAGGAGTTGAGCATCGAGACCACCACCGGCATATCCGCACCGCCAATCGACGCCACCAGATGCCAGCCGAACACCAGCGCAATCACCGTCATCAGCAGCAGCGCAACGACCTGTGCAGCGGTGCTGTCGGTACGCACAAACCACAGCATCAGCAGGAATGAGACCACCAGCGCCGCCAGGTTCATTTTATGGCGATGCGGCAGCATCAGCGCTTTTGAGGAGATCTTGCCGCGCAGTTTGCCAAATGCCACCACCGAGCCGGTGAAGGTCACCGCACCGATAAAGATGCCGAGGAACACTTCGGTCAGATGGATATTTTCCATCACTGCCGACAGTCCTGGCGCGTGGTCAAGGTAGCTGTTGAACCCGACCAGCACCGCCGCCAGACCGACAAAGCTGTGCAAAATCGCCACCAGCTCCGGCATTTCGGTCATTTCGACTTTCTTCGCCAGACGCACGCCAATCGCACCGCCGATCACCATCGCCAGCAGAATCCACGCCACGTGGCCGCTGTGCGGACCAAAAATGGTGGCGAGCAGCGCCAGCGCCATGCCGCTGATACCAAAGATATTGCCCTGCTTTGAGGTCTCATGCTTCGAGAGCCCGGCCAGGCTGAAAATAAACAGAATTGCGGCAACAATGTATGCTGCAGTCACTAATCCGCCAGACATGTTGTTACCCCTTAATTCTTACGAAACATTTTCAGCATGCGCTGGGTGACGGTGAAACCACCGAAGATATTGATGCTGGCAATCAGGACGGCGATAAACGCCAGGAAGGTGACCCAGCCGCCATGGCCCATCTGCAGCACCGCGCCCACCACAATAATGCCGGAGATGGCGTTGGTGACGGACATTAACGGCGTATGCAGCGCGTGACTGACGTTCCACACCACGTAATACCCGACGACGCAGGCAAGCGCGAACACGGTGAAGTGCGACAGGAATTCCGCTGGTGCGACGTTGGCCAGGCAGCCGAACAGCACTACCGCCAGCGCCAGCAGCAGATATTTGCGCCACGGCGCAGCGGGCTTCTCTGCCGCTTTCACCTGCGGCTGTGCGGCAGGTTTTGCGGCCTGTGGCGCAGCAGAGACCTGAATCGGTGGCGCAGGCCAGGTCACTTCTCCGTCACGAATTACCGTGACGCCGCGCACCACGACATCGTCAAAATCAACCACGATCTCGCCGTTTTTCTCTTTACACAGCTGCTTCAGCAGGTTTACCAGGTTGGTGCCGTACAGCTGCGAGGACTGCGTTGGCAGCCGGCTCGGCAGATCGGTGTAGCCGATGATTTTGACGCCGTTGTCGCTCAGCGTGACGCGGTCGGCGACGGTCAGATCGCAGTTACCGCCGGTGGCTGCCGCGAGATCAACAATCACGCTGCCCGGCTTCATGCTGGCCACCATCTCTGCGGTGATCAGCTTCGGGGCCGGCTTGCCCGGGATCAGCGCGGTGGTGACGATAATGTCCACTTCCTGCGCCTGCGCCGCGAACAGCGCCATTTCCGCCTTGATAAAGGCCTCGGACATCACTTTGGCGTAACCGTCGCCGCTGCCCGCTTCCTCTTGAAAGTCGAGTTCAAGGAACTCGGCACCCATACTCTGCACCTGCTCCTTCACTTCCGGACGGGTGTCGAAGGCGCGCACGATGGCACCGAGGCTGCCCGCCGCGCCAATCGCCGCCAGACCTGCCACGCCAGCCCCGATGACCATCACTTTGGCCGGTGGCACTTTACCGGCGGCGGTGATTTGCCCGGTGAAGAAGCGGCCAAACTCATGGGCTGCTTCGACAATGGCACGGTAACCGGCGATGTTCGCCATCGAGCTGAGCGCATCCAGCGACTGCGCGCGTGAAATACGCGGTACGGAATCCATCGCCATTACGGTGATGTTGCGTGCGGCTAATTTCTCCAGCAGCGCCGGGTTCTGTGCTGGCCAGATAAAGCTCACCAGCGTACTGCCCGCGCGCATCAGGGCGATCTCGCTGTCGTCTGGCGCGTTCACCTTCAGCACGATGTCGGACTGCCAGACATCCTGCGGATGACTGATGCTGGCACCGGCGGCGATAAAACTGTCATCATCAAAGCTGGCGCGCAACCCGGCGCCCTGCTCAACGGTGACGCTGAATCCCAGCTTGATGAGCTGCTCAACGGTCTTTGGCGTCGCTGCGACGCGGGACTCATTGGCTAACCGCTCTTTGGGTATCCCAATTAACATACTGTTTCCTTTCCATGATTAAAGGATGAGGTTCTGTAAGGGGCACATGCTTAAAAGCCGAAACGCTGTTTCAGCTTTTTATGAGCGAAATGCACTATGTAACAAAGTCTTTATAACCTACTGAAAATGCCCAGGACGATCTAGCGCCATAACGCACACTTATGACATTCACACAGATATTCAGATGCCAGCGATGAATACCGCGGGATGCCACCAGGTTTGCGGCATTATGGAAAATAATCTGCTGTGCCTAATCGTGTCATGACGAATTAACTGTTTTTAAAAACCTATATTTAACAATGCTTTAACTATTATGGTACTAAGCGATACCGGTTAAAGCGGTAAGCTGACCAAAAAAAAGCCATAACAGCGAAAGATGACAGGCCGATGAATAAAATGCTGGGATTGTCAATGTTATGCGCATAAATTGGCTGAGACAGGCCGATTATTACATGCAATAATCAGCGGCTAATCTGTTATACATCAAGAGTCCAGCACGTTTTCGTACTCAATTTGCGTAAGGCGAAGGATCATTTTTATGAAGCTGAAGAACACCATTCTGGCGTCGACCCTGTTATCACTGCTGGCAGCCAATGCGTTTGCTGCCAAAGAGTTAACGCCAGAACAAGCGGCCGCGTTAAAACCATTCGAACGCATCAATATTAGCGGCCGTTTTAATGCAATTGGCGATGCAACAGACGCCGTGTCTAAAGCCGCCGACGCCAAAGGCGCGGACTCTTTCTACGTGCAGGGCATCAACGACAGCAACGGTAACGGTGGCAACTGGCGCGTTACCGCCGATCTGTACAAAGCCAATGCAGCGAAAGTGGAACAAAGCACGCAATACCGGATGTTCAACGGCGTGAAAGAGCTGCCGAAGGCCGAAGCGTATCGCCTTGAGCCGTTTGACACCGTCTCCGTCAGCGGCTTCTTCTCCAGCCAGCCGGACGTGAACGAAGCCATCGCCAAAGCGGCAAAAAACAAAGGCGCGGCCTCCTTCTTTATTGTGCGTCAGGTGGATGCTAACAACGGTGGCAACCAGTACGTGACCGCCTACGTGTATAAAGCCGATGCCAAAGCGCGCGTGGTGCAGGATACGTCTGACTCCATTCCTGCTGATTCAGAAGCCGGTAAAGCAGCCCTGGCTGCGGGCGGCGCAGCGGCGAAGAAAGTGGCGATCCCTGGCGTTGCTTCCTCAGATACGCCAAGCACCAGCGTGGGTCGTTTCTTTGAAACCCAAAGCTCTACCGGTCAGCGTTATACTGTGACGCAGCCGGATGGCCGCAGCGTGCAGGAAGTCAATGCGATCACTGCCGCACAGATGCAGCCGTTTGACACCATCTCCTTCTCCGATCATTTCGGCACGCCAACCGAGATCTCAGAAGCCGTGGGCAAACGCGCCATCGCTAAAGGCGCGAAGTACTATCACATTACGCGCCAGTGGCAGAACCAGAGCGGCGGCAACCTGACCGTCACCGCTGACCTGTTTAAATAATCCCCGCGCAGGGCGGCGCCCGTCGCCCTGCCGTTTGCATAATCCGTGTGCAAATCTGCATAGTCTTGCATTGCCTTCACCGTTCGCTCTCCGTAAAATCTGCCGCCTGTTTTCAGGGTATTCCGTTTTAAACGGGACTGATTGCCACGTTACACTCTGGCTGAACAACTACTACCCAGCACACTCTGCTGCTCAGGAATGGCGTTTTGGATAAAAAATTAGGTCTTAGCGCGCTCACTGCGCTGGTGCTCAGCTCGATGCTCGGCGCGGGCGTCTTTAGCCTGCCACAAAATATGGCGGCGGTTGCCGGTCCGGCAGCGCTGCTGATCGGCTGGCTGATCACCGGTGTCGGTATCCTCTTTCTGTCGCTGGCGATGTTGCTGCTGACGCGTCTGCGCCCGGAACTGGATGGCGGCATCTTCACCTACGCGCGCGCCGGCTTCGGCGAGCTGACCGGCTTCTGCTCGGCATGGGGGTACTGGCTGTGTGCGGTGATTGCCAACGTCTCGTATCTGGTGATTGTGTTTTCAGCGCTGAGCTTCTTTACCGATACGCCGGATCGCATCGTGTTTGGCGATGGCAACACCTGGCAGGCGATGCTTGGCGCTTCCGTGCTGCTGTGGCTGGTGCACTGGCTGGTGCTGCGCGGCGTACAGACGGCGGCCAGCATCAACCTGCTGGCGACGCTGGGCAAACTGGTGCCGCTGTTGCTGTTCGTGGTGCTGGCGCTGCTGGCGTTTAATTACGATCGCTTCCGTTTTGACTTTGACGGCGCAGCGCTCGGTCAGCCGCTGTGGCAGCAGGTCAAACAGACCATGCTGATTACTCTGTGGGTATTTATTGGCGTGGAAGGCGCGGTGGTAGTTTCTGCCCGCGCGCGCCACAAGAAAGATGTCGGGCGCGCCACCCTGCTGGCGGTGCTGGCCGCGCTGCTGGTCTATCTGCTGGTGACGCTGCTGTCGCTTGGCGTGGTGCCGCGTGCGGAACTGGCGCAGATGCGCAATCCGTCGATGGCCGGTCTGATGGAACGGCTGCTGGGTCACTGGGGCGATGCGGTGATTGCGGTTGGCCTGATTATTTCGGTATGCGGGGCCTATCTCAGCTGGACCATTATGGCGGCAGAAGTCCCGTTCCTCGCCGCGCAGCAGGGCGCGTTTCCGCGCAGCATTGCCCGGCAGAACCGTCATAACGCGCCGGCGGCGTCGCTGTGGCTGACTAACGGCAGCGTGCAGGTGTGCCTGATTCTGATTGCGGTTACCGGCGCGGATTACAACACGCTGCTGACTATCGCCTCAGAAATGATCCTCGTGCCCTATCTGCTGGTCGGTCTGTATCTGGTCAAAGTGGTACGCGGTCAGCACAAACCGCTGGCCCTGTTGACCGGTCTCGGTGCCAGCGCCTATGGGCTGTGGCTGCTGTACGCCTCGGGGCCGCTGCATCTGCTGTTGTCGGTGGTGCTTTACGCGCCGGGTCTTCTGCTGTTCCTGTATGCACGACGCGGTGGCCGCGGCGATCAACCGCTGTTTGCGCTGGAGCGCATCGCCATCGTGCTGTTAATTGCCGCCTCACTGCCCGCGCTGTGGCAGCTGACGCGCTAATCAGTGCGGTTGTAAGGGAATGGAAACGCACAGCAGATCGTTCTGCTGTGTCAGATTGAGCGGCTTGCGGTATTCCAGATGGATGGCGTCAAGCTGCTCAGCGGACAGCGGATAAGGCAGCTGAATATCGAAGCGGCTGATGTGCTGCTGTTCGGCCAGGGTAATCAGTCGGGCGATGTTAATTTCGTCGCTGACCTGGGTTGAAATGATTTGTAATGCTAATTCTTTCAGATGGTCGTCGCTGGCCTGTAAACTGTGCCCGGACTTGCGCGTCACCATGCCAAAAATTGGCATCACGCCGTAAATGGCATCGACAAAGCTCCAGCGTTTTTTGCAGGAAGCGGAAAGGAAGTCACTGTAGTTGAAGCAGATGCGGTCACTGTATCCGGCTGAAGCCAGCTCTTTATCAGACACCCTCGCACTCCTCCTGTTTTCAGTACGATTCCGAACCTTGCGCCAGAACGCGCCGGTAATAATGGCACATTTCACGGTGTACATACCAGTAAGACAAGGATAATTCGTGCGGTAGCGTAGAGCTCAGGACCAGGAAAAGCTATGCTGCTGACATTCTCAGCCATGACAGAGCATTATGAACAAAATTGTCTATGTGGAAGATGAGCCGGAAGTCGGCGAACTGATTGCGGCTTATCTTGGCCGCCACGATATTGAGGTACTGGTTGAGACGCGCGGCGATCGCGCGGAAGCAACCATTCTCGCCGCCGATCCGGATCTGGTGTTACTGGATATCATGCTGCCGGGCAAAGATGGCATGACGCTGTGCCGCGATTTGCGTGCGCACTGGCAGGGGCCGATTGTGCTGCTGACCTCGCTCGACAGCGACATGAACCACATTCTGGCGCTGGAGATGGGCGCCAATGACTATATTCTGAAAACCACGCCGCCGGCGGTGCTGCTGGCGCGTCTGCGCCTGCATCTGCGCCAGGCCCACGTGGCCAAACCGGAAGCCGCACCTGCCGTGCAGAGCTCGCAAAAGGTGCTGCGGTTTGGTTCGCTCACCATTGATGCGCTCAACCGCCAGGTGATCCTGTTCGACGAACCCATCACCCTTTCGACCGCCGATTTTGACCTGCTGTGGGAGCTGGCGAGCCACGCCGGAGAAATTCTCGACCGTGACGCGCTGCTGAAAACTCTGCGCGGCGTGAGCTATGACGGCATGGATCGCAGCATCGACGTCGCCATTTCACGCCTGCGCAAGAAACTGTACGACAGCGCCACCGAGCCGTTCCGCATCAAAACCATCCGTAACAAAGGCTATCTGTTCGCGCCGCAGGCCTGGGATACCCGCTCCTGATGAGAAAGCTCTTCATTCAGTTCTATCTGCTGCTGTTCGTCTGCTTCCTGGTGATGACGCTGCTGGTGGGTCTGGTGTACAAATTCACCGCCGAGCGCGCCGGACGCCAGTCGATGAACGACCTGATGGCCAGCTCGCTGTTTCTGATGCGCAGCGAACTGCGTGAGATCCCGCCGCGCGACTGGAATAAAACCATCCGCAACCTCGATCTCGATTTATCCTTTGAGCTGCACATCGAACCGATGAGCAAATATCAGCTGGACGAAGCCGACATGAAGCGGCTGCGCGCCGGTGAGATCGTCGCCCTCGACGATCAGTACACCTTCCTGCAGCACATCCCGCGCAGCCACTATGTGCTGTCGGTCGGACCGATTCCTTACCTGTTTTATCTGCACCAGATGCGCATCCTTGATATCGCCCTGCTGGCGTTTATTGGCATGTCGCTGGCGCTGCCGGTGTTCATCTGGCTGCGCCCGCACTGGCAGGAGATGCAGCGGCTGGAGAAAGCGGCTCAGCGCTTTGGTCGCGGCGAGCTTGACGTGCGCACTCATTTTGAAAACACCTCCAGCCTGCACAGCCTTGGCGTGGCGTTCAACCAGATGGCAGACAACATCAATACGCTGGTGGCGAGTAAAAAACAGCTGATTGACGGTATCGCGCACGAACTGCGCACGCCGCTGGTCCGGTTGCGATACCGGCTGGAGATGAGTGAAAACCTCAGCGCGGCAGAATCCGCGGCGCTGAACCGTGACGTCGGCCAGCTGGAGAGCCTGATTGAGGAGCTGCTGACCTATGCGCGCCTCGACCGGCCGCGCGTTGACCTCAATCTGCAATCTTTCGATCTGGCCCAGTGGCTGCGCGTGCACATCGCTGACGTGCAGACCATGAATCCGCAGACGCACATTACGCTGGATATTCCGCAGCTGGAAAACATTGGCGCGGCAGATACGCGCCTGATGGAGCGGGTGCTGGATAACCTCGTGAATAACGCCCTGCGCTATGCGCAGCAGCGGCTGCGTGTCAGCCTGTGGTTTGACGGCGCCATCGGCAATCTGCAGGTTGAAGATGATGGTCCGGGCATTCCGCCGGATGAACGCCAGCGGGTATTCGAGCCTTTCGTACGGCTCGATCCCAGCCGCGATCGCGCCACCGGCGGCTGCGGCCTCGGTCTGGCGATTGTGCACTCTATTGCGCAGGCGCTGCAGGGCCAGGTCTCGATTGAGAGCAGTCCGCTGGGCGGCGCCTGCGTACGCTTCTGCTGGCCGGTTGATCTCCCCCTGCGCGACGTAACGCCGCGCTTACCTTCATAAGGAGCTTGTTACATGACTGCAGCTTATCAGGAACTTAGCCGCACTTTTCAGCGCCTGGCGCGTTTTGGCCATCTGGGCGCGATTGCCGGCGTGGATATGCAAACCACCATGCCGCCGGGCGGCAGCCAGGCGCGTGGAGAAGCGATGGCAGAGCTGAGCGTATTTATGCACGAGCTGCTGACCGACAAGCGCCTCGGTGGGCTGTTTGACGCCGCCGGGCAGGAGTCGCTGAACGATGTGGAACAGGCCAATCTGGGCGAAATGCAGCGCGCGTGGCGCCAGGCAACGCTGCTGCCGGCCTCGCTGGTGGAAGCCAAATCGCTGGCCGGCTCGCGCTGTGAACACGCGTGGCGCAGTCAGCGTCCGGCCAATGACTGGCAGGGCTTCAGCGCTAACCTGAAAGAAGTGGTGAGGCTGAGCCGCGAAGAGGCTCAGCTGCGCGCCGATGCGCTCGGCGTATCACGCTACGATGCGCTGCTGGATGTGTTTGAGCCAGGCATGACCAGCGCGCAGCTCGACAGCACTTTTGGCGATCTGAAAAGCTGGCTGCCGGATCTGCTGCAAAAAGCGGTAGCCCGCCAGCAGGCAACGCCGATTGCCCAGCCGGTCGGCCCCTTCGCCATCGAATCACAAAAGCAGCTCGGCCTGAGCGTGATGGCAACGTTAGGGTTTGATTTTAATCACGGCCGGCTGGACGTGAGCGCGCACCCGTTCTGCGGCGGCGTACCGGAAGATGTGCGTATCACCACACGCTACAACGAAAACGATTTTCTCAGCGCGCTGATGGGCGTGATCCACGAAACCGGCCATGCGCGCTATGAACAGAATCTGCCACAGCAGTGGCGCGGACAGCCGGTAGCGCTGGCGCGCTCGACCGCGATGCATGAATCGCAGAGCCTGTTTATGGAGATGCAGCTGGGGCGCAGTCATGCCTTCCTGCAGCATATTCATCCCCAGGTGGTGGCGCTGATGGGCGACCAGCCGGCGCTGGAGCGCAACAACTTTATTCGGCTGACCCAGCGCGTGAAGCCGGGTTTCATTCGTGTCGATGCCGATGAGCTGAGCTATCCGGCCCATGTGATTTTACGTTACGAAATCGAGCGGGCGCTGATTGAAGGCGAGATTGAAGTCGAGGATATTCCGGCGCTGTGGGATGAAAAAATGCAGCAGTCGCTGGGTATCGATACGCGCGGCAACTACCGCGACGGCTGCATGCAGGATATTCACTGGACCGACGGCGCCTTCGGCTACTTCCCGACCTACACACTGGGCGCGATGTACGCCGCTCAGCTGTTCCAGGCGGTAAAACGCGCCATTCCACAGGTGGACGAATTGATTCAGCAGGGCGAACTGCAACCGGTGTTTGACTGGCTGCAGCAGAACATCTGGCAGCACGGCAGCCGCTTCCCGACGCAGCAGCTGCTGATCAATGCCACTGGCGAAGCGCTCAATCCACACTATTTCCGTCAGCATCTGGAACAGCGTTATCTCTCTGCCTGATCCGTGCGGCGGCCTGCCCGGCCGCCGTTTTTTGCGCGGAGAGTGATCCGCAACTATTCCCGCCCTGCCCGGTTTTCCTGCTTTGTACAATCCGTTACACGCCGATACCATTCCCTCACTGAAGGCGCGAATTGTTTTACATATAGTGCATTCACCGGCCCCGCAGTGGGCTACACATGAAAAAATAGTTCGAGGGTTTTGCAATGAAAAAATTATTTGCGCTGGTGATCGCCGCTGCTATGGGTCTGTCTTCTGTAGCCTTCGCTGCTGAGACAACAACTGCTGCTCCTGCTGCTGCTGCAACTACCGCTGCACCGGCTAAGCACAAAGCTGTTCACCACAAAAAAGCCGCTGCTCAGAAAGCGCAGGCTGCCAAAAAGCACAAGAAAGTAGAGAAGAAAGCACCAGCGGCTCAGAAAGCGCAGGCGGCTAAAAAGCACCACAAGAAAGCCACCAAACCAGCTGCTCAGAAAGCCCAGGCCGCTAAAAAGCACCACAAGAAAGCCACCAAGCCAGCGGCTCAGAAAGCCCAGGCTGCTAAAAAACACCACAAGGCCACCAAGCCAGCTGCACAGAAAGCTCAGGCGGCTAAAAAGCACCACAAAAAAGTAACCAAACCAGCTGCTCAGAAAGCTCAGGCTGCTAAAAAGCACCACAAAGCGAAAAAAGCTGCTAAATAAGGTTGCCTTGCGCGCCAACACCGCATTAATGATTGAAAACACCCGGTTCTGCCGGGTGTTTATTTACTGGAGTAGCGAAAAATGGTGCGTCGCTATCGCTTCGAAATTATCCTGATTGTCATGATTCTGTGCGGCATTATTGCGGCCAGCTTTTTTATCTAGTCGTTGTAGCGTGCTGATTACTCCAATATTTCTCCCTTTTTTACCGCTCACCGACTATAGTTATCGCTCAAGCGTGATGACCATAACCTCTATTTATTCTCGCCATTGAGAGAACTATGCGCCTGGCTATCCTGTTATTTGTAGGTCTTTTTAGCTTTAACCTCACAGCACATGCCGATGATGAAGACGGCCCCAGCCCGGAAGAGATTAAGACCCTGTTCTTCGGCAAAGATCATCGTAAAGCCATTACCGACGTCAGTGCGGCGCCGTGGGATGCCATTGGTCAGTTAGAGACGGAAAGCGGCAATCTGTGCAGTGCCACGTTGATTTCGGCCCATCTGGCACTGACGGCCGGACACTGCTTACTGACGCCCCCGGGCAAATTCGACAAGCCGGTCGCACTGCGCTTTATGGCGGGTGCCAAAGGCTGGCGCTACGAAATTCATGATATCGACGCGCGCGTGGAGCCTTCGCTGGCGCGGCGTCTGCAGGCGGATGGTGAAGGCTGGATCGTGCCGCCAGACGCGGCACCTTACGATTACGGCCTGGTGATTCTGCACAATCCGCCGTCCGGTATCGTGCCGATTCCGCTGTTTGACGGTTCGCGCAGCGATTTAACCGCCGCGCTGAAAACCACCCGCCGCAAAGTGACACAGGCCGGTTATCCCGCTGACCATCTGGATACACTCTACTCGCACAGCGATTGCCTGATCACCGGCTGGGCGCAGCGTGCCGTGCTGTCGCACCAGTGCGACACCCTGCCGGGCGACAGCGGTTCACCGCTGCTGCTGAAGCGCGACGGCGAGTGGCAGCTGATTGCGGTACAGAGCTCGGCACCGGCACCGGCCGATCGCTATCGCGCCGATAACCGCGCCATTGCCGTTACATCCTTTAAAGACAAGCTGGAAGCGCTGGCGCAATAAGTCAGCCCAGCTGCTCCATCGCCTGCAGAATACGTTTGTCGGAGATGGGATACGGCGTGCCCAGCTGCTGCGCAAAATAACTGATGCGCAGCTCCTCCAGCATCCAGCGAATCGCCTGTACCTCTTCATCGTCCTGACGCTGCGGCGGCAGCTTGTTACGCCAGCTTTGCCACGCCTGCTCTACCGCCTGCACTTTCAGCATCCGCGCCCGATCGCTGTGCGGATCGACCGGCAGCTTCTCCAGCCGGCGCTCAATACCGTGCAGATAGCGCAGTGTGTCACCCAGCCGCTGATAGCCGTTGCCGGTGACAAAACCGCGATACACCAGGCCGCTCAGCTGCGTTTTGATATCCGCCAGCGCCAGTGCCAGCGTCATATCCACCCGCCCCTTGAGGAACTTGTTGATGTTGAACACGCTGGTAAGAATCTGCTCGACCTGGCTGGCGATGGTCACCACCGTGTCGTTCAGTTCAGCGCGTACTTTATCGCGCAGCTGCTCGAAGTTTTCCTGCTGCCAAGCCGGCCCACCGGCGTCCGCCATCAGCTTATCCACGCCGCAGGCGATACAGTCATCAATCAGCTCCAGTACTTTGCCGTACGGATTGAAATAGAGTCCGAGCTTGGCTTTGTTTGGCAGCTTCTCGTGCAGATACTTGATCGGCGAAGGAATGTTCAGCAGCAATAACCGCCGCTGGCCACGCCACATCATCTTCTGCTGCTCGCGTTCACTGTCAAACAGGCGAATCGCGACGCTGTCTTTTTCATCCACCAGCGCCGGCCAGGCTTTGACCTGATAATTGCCGCGCTTCTGCTCGTAGCTTTGCGGCAGATCGCCGAAGCTCCACAGATGCAGCCCGCGCTGTTCCAGCCCGTCATCCGCCACGTTGGACAGCGTTTCCTGTACCTTGCCCTTCAGCACCTGCTTCAGCTGATGCAGGTCTTTGCCTTCCTGCAGCTTCCGGTTGTGCTCATCCACCACGCGGAAGGTCATTTTCAGGTGATCGGGCACCTGATCCCACTGCCAGACGTCGCGCTCAATGGTGACGCCAGACATGCGGCGGAACTCACGCTCCAGCGCATCCAGCAGCGGCTGCTCCAGCGCCGTCACGCGGCCAAGAAAGGCCTCGGCGTAATTGGGTGCCGGCACAAAGTTGCGTCGCACCGGCTTGGGCAGCGACTTGATTAGCGCGATGATCAGCTCGCGGCGCACGCCGGGGATCTGCCACTCGAAACCGGCTTCGTCGACCTGGTTGAGCAGCGGCAGCGGGATGTGCACCGTCACACCATCCGCATCGGCCCCCGGTTCGAACTGGTAGCTGAGCTTCAGTTTCAGGTTGCCCTGATGCCAGAAGTTCGGGTAATCCAGCTGGCTGACCTTCTCCGCGCCGTCTTTGATCAGCATTTGCTTATCAAAGCTCAGCAGATCCGGATTGTCCTTACTGGCCTGTTTCCACCAGCTGTCAAAATGCCGCGCTGAGACCACCTCGCTGCCAATGCGGCGATCGTAAAACGCAAACAGCGTCTCGTCATCGACTAAAATGTCGCGCCGCCGCGATTTGTGCTCCAGATCCTCGATTTCATTGCGCAGTTTCAGGTTGTTGCGGAAGAAGGCGTGACGCGTCTGCCAGTCGCCTTCCACCAGCGCATGACGGATAAACAGCTCCCGGCTGAGTTGCGGATCGATGCGGCTGTAATTGACCTTACGCGCCTGCACAATCGGCAGCCCGTACAGCGTAACTTTCTCGGTGGCCATGACTGCGCCCTGCGCTTTCTCCCAGTGCGGTTCACTGTAGCTGCGCTTCAGCAGATGCTGGGCCAGCGGTTCGATCCACTCCGGATCGATGCGCGCCGCAACGCGGCCCCACAGGCGGCTGGTTTCCACCAGTTCCGCCACCACGGTCCATTTAGGCGGCTTCTTAAACAGGCCGGAACCGGGGAAAATAGCGAAACGCGCGTTGCGTGCGCCGGTAAACTCCTGCTTTTCCGCATCTTTCTGACCGATGTGCGACAGCAAACCGGTGAGCAGCGCGCAGTGTACTTCACGGTACGGTGCCGGCTCGCTGTTGAGCGGCATGCCCAGTTCCCGCACCACCTGACGCAGCTGGGTGTAGATGTCCTGCCATTCGCGCACGCGCAGGTAATTGAGATAATCGCTTTTACACTGGCGGCGGAACTGATTGCCGGACAGCGCTTTCTGCTGTTCCTGCAGGTAGTTCCACAGATTAACGAAAGCGAGAAAGTCTGACTCTTTGTCGGCAAAACGCCGGTGTTTCTCGTCAGATGCCTGCTGTTTCTCCACCGGACGCTCGCGCGGATCCTGAATCGACAGCGCAGCGGCAATAATCATCACTTCGCGCACGCAGCCAAATTTCTGCGCTTCCAGCACCATGCGCGCCAGCCGCGGATCGACCGGCAGCTGCGCCAGGCTGCGCCCGGATGGCGTCAGTTTGTACGCACCTTCGTCGCTCAGGGTAATCGCGCCGAGCTCCTCCAGCAGGCGCACGCCGTCCTGAATATTGCGCTTATCCGGCGCTTCGACGAACGGGAATGCGGCGATGTCGCCCAGTCCAAGTGCCGTCATCTGCAAAATCACCGACGCCAGGTTGGTACGCAGAATTTCCGGGTCAGTAAACGCCGGGCGGCTGAGGAAATCATCCTCCGAATAGAGGCGAATACAGATCCCTTCCGACACGCGGCCGCAGCGCCCTTTGCGCTGGTTAGCCGACGCCTGCGAGATCGGCTCGATCGGCAGACGCTGCACTTTGGTGCGGTAGCTGTAACGGCTGATGCGCGCGGTGCCCGGATCGATGACATATTTAATGCCCGGCACGGTGAGCGAGGTCTCAGCGACGTTGGTCGCCAGCACAATGCGGCGGCCGCTGTGCGCCTGGAACACCCGGTTCTGTTCGGCGTTGGACAGGCGCGCATAGAGCGGCAGAATCTCGGTGTGCGGTAAATCGCGCTTCATCAGCGCATCGGCGGTATCGCGAATTTCGCGCTCGCCGCTCATGAAGATCAGGATATCGCCGCGCCCTTCGCTGCTCAGTTCGTCAACCGCATCGAAAATTGCCTGCAGCTGATCGCGTTCGGTGTCTTCGGCATCTTCCACCACCGGACGATAGCGCACATCGACCGGATACGTGCGGCCCGAAACCTCGATTACCGGGGCATTATTGAAGTGGCGCGAGAAGCGCTGCGGATCGATGGTCGCGGAGGTGATGATCACTTTCAGATCGGGGCGACGCGGCAGCAGTTCGCGCAGGTAACCCAGCAGGAAATCGATGTTCAGACTGCGTTCGTGCGCTTCATCGATGATGATGGTGTCATACTGCAGCAGCAGACGATCCTGCTGAATTTCCGCCAGCAGAATACCGTCGGTCATCAGTTTGACCTGAGTGGTTTCGCTGACCTGATCGTTAAACCGCACCTTGTAACCGACGGTGCCGCCGGGCGTGGTTTCCAGCTCTTCGGCAATGCGGTTCGCCACGGTGCGTGCCGCCAGACGACGCGGCTGCGTATGCCCAATCAGCCCTTTCACACCGCGCCCGAGCGCCAGACAGATCTTTGGCAACTGGGTGGTTTTACCTGAGCCGGTCTCACCGGCGACAATCACTACCTGATGATCGCGAATCGCGTCGGCGATGTCCTGCTGCTTCTGGCTGACCGGCAGATTGTCCGGAAACGTAATGCGCGGCGTCGCGGCGGCGCGCTGCGCCACGCGCTGTTCTGCCGCGGCGAACACCGGCTCCAGCTCAGCCATAATTTCCTGCTGCGCCGCGGGATTTTTCACTTTTGCCGCCCCGTGCAGACGTCGCTGCAGCGCTTTGCGGTCGCGCAGCATCAGGTTATCGAGCCGCGACCAGAGGGGGGCCAGAGATGACGTAACGGATGATGACATAGTGATGAATTACCTGTTGTTGCAGTGAGCCGGCACTTACGGCTCGGCGCCGGGCAGAATTTTCCGGCGGATTCAATCGATTAATGCCCGCCATCTTAGCACAGATTGGAACATCTCACCTGACCGGACGTGCCACCTTATTCAATAATTTCGAACATAGGCCTCGAAATATTGCGCTTTTACCTGCCGGACGAACTCCGTAGAGTGTAACGCATTGAGCGGTAAGCCAACCGCGTAACGTACAGGAAAATACCATGAGCAAAGTTTTAGTTCTGAAATCAAGCATCCTTGCCGGTTATTCACAGTCTAACCAGCTGGCAGACTTCTACGCTGATGAAGCCCGCGCCAAAGGCGACGAAGTCACGGTACGCGATCTGGCTGCCCAGCCGATTCCGATACTGGACGGTGAACTGGTTGGCGCCCTGCGTCCTTCAGACGCGCCGCTGTCGCCACGTCAGCAGGACGCGCTGGCCCTGTCCGATGAACTGATTGCTGAACTGCAGGCGCACGATACCGTGGTTATCGCCGCTCCGATGTACAACTTCAACATTCCTACTCAGTTGAAAAACTACTTTGACCTGATTGCCCGTGCCGGCGTCACCTTCCGCTACACCGAAGCAGGCCCGGAAGGTCTGGTGAAAGGCAAACGTGCGGTGATCCTCTCCAGCCGTGGCGGCATTCACAAAGACACCCCGACTGATCTGCTGACCCCGTACGTGAAACTGTTCCTCGGCTTCATCGGCATCACCGACGTTGACTTCGTGTTCGCCGAAGGCATTGCCTACGGTCCGGAAGTGGCAACCAAAGCCGCCAGCGATGCCAAAGACGCCATCAAACAGATTGTTGCTGCGTAATCATCATTAAAACGATGCTATCTGTCTTGCCGGGCCTGAGTGCCCGGCTTTTTTATGCCTGCGCAATCGTGGAAGCGGCTATTTCTGCACCCACTGGCCATTAATCCCGCGCACATATTCGCCGCTGCCGGCACGGTTAACCAGCTTCTCGCCGGCGATGCGCGCCACCTCGGCGGTGGTGAGATTGTTCTGCTGCGCCACGCGCTGATACTGCTGGCTGCGGCCGTCATTGATGCGCTTAACCAGTGCCAGCGTCTCGTCATCCTGCTGACGAGCGGCGATGTAACCGCTCAGCGTTTCGCCCACACGCCCCTGCTGGCGCGCCTGATCCAGCGTCAGCGCCCAGGCCGACGGCACCAGCAAAAACGCCAGCAACAGCGCTATCCCCTTGCGTTTCATCGGGCCTCTCCTCAAAACAGTCCGCTCTGATTCTTCAGCAGCGCTTCGACGTCTTTATCCACCTTGATGTGGATTTCATGTTCGATTTTTACGTTCATGTTGATGGTGATTGGCTCTTTGGGTGCGGCGACTTCGATGCGCGGCACACAGCCCAGCAGCGGCAGTCCCGCTGTCAGCACCAGTAATGCCCTCAGGCTCATGGTTTCGGGTCCTTGTTGGATGGCAGGGTGGCGTTTTGCTCCACCCAGGATTGCAAATTATCGCCAAAGCGCAGGCTGCGCCACAGCTGGAACAGGTTTTCCTGATGCCGGTAATTAAGATTGACGGACTGGCGGCGGTTACTGAACTGGCTGGTGCCTTTCACCTCGCTTTGCAGAATCAGGTTACCGAAGTTATCCAGATCCAGCGTCGCCCACGAACGGGCAATCTCCATGTAGCGCAGCCAGTCCATCGCCGCCCCGGCGGCCACGTTATTGCTGACAATCGCATCCGCCATGTCTTTATCCATGCGGAACGTCAGCGGGCCGCTGTTGGCGATCCAGCCCTTTTCAATCAGCCAGTGCGGATTGTTCACCCACAGCGGCAATTCGCCATTCACTTTACCTGACATGGCAAACTGCTTCGGTTTGAGCGCCGTCACCAGCCGGCTGAGATCAATGTCACGCAGCGAAATCCGCGCCGGCTGATGCTGCGGTAAACGCAATGCTGGCATGCTGACGTGCCCGCCGAGCAGATCGAGATTAACGTTGCTGAGCGTCAGCGGCTGGCGCTCCTGCCACGGATAGTGGCCCTGCAGATCCGCGGTAATGTTCTGCAGCGCAAACTGGTTTTTCACTTCGGCGATGCGCAGCGACACCGGCCCGCGGCGCCCCAGCTGCCACTGATGATCTTTCAGGCGGAACGGCAGGGTAAAATCGATGCCGTTGATTTCGCTGTCCGGCATCCACACGCTGCCCTGTTTCACCGCCCAGAACCCGCCCGCCTCAAACCCCTGGCCGCTGGCGGCGGAAAAGGCCATCTGCGCGCGCAGCTCGCCAGACTGGATACGCATCTTCAGATCGCTGCTCAGCAGCGGCTGAAATACGCTGAGCGACTGTGCCGGCCACCAGGCTTCGCCGCGCAGCCGCTCGCCGTCCCAGCGGCCATGCACGCGCAGCGGTCCGATGTCTTCCGCGGTGAGCTGACCGCGCCACAGAAAATGCCCTGGATCGCGGCCTTTGGCATCGAAACGCAGTTCGGACGGCGGCAGCCAGCCACCGTAGCTGAAGCGGGTCTGGCCGGAACGCAGCGCAAACCCGCCGTTAAACGCCGGCTGTGCCACATCGCGCTGCCAGCGCACCGGCGCGGTCAGCGTCAGGCGCGGCTTATCCACCTGCACCATGCCGTACGCCAGCTGATCGAACCCGGTGTTCAGCGTATCGAGGCTGATCAGGGTGTCGTGCCAGCTGCCGGTGCCCTTCACATCCCATTTGGCGCTAAGCGGCGCCATCACGCCTTCGCCCCAGTAACGCCAGTTCCAGCGTCCGCTGTCTGGCCAGAAGTCGCTGGCGCGCCCGTCGAGATGCAGCCTGAAGCGGCCGAAACTGGGGTCGTGCGCGTTGAGAATTGCCTGTAACCGGCCGTTGATGCCGCGCGAGGCCACGCTGACGCCGGCCAGCGGCCAGCGCGCTTCATCCACTTCCAGCGTCGAGAGTAAGCGTCCGCGCAGGCGCAGCAGTGCGCCCGGCTGCAGGCTGAGCTGCGGATCGCTGAGCATGCCATGTAATTGTCCGGGGATGGTGCCGTACAGCTGCAGGTCGGCAAACTTGCTTTCGCCGGTTAACTGGAACGGCAGTGCGCTGTCAGTCAGGCTCAGCTTGCCCGGCCCAACGCTCAGTACCAGGTTGCCTTTACCGCCGCGTCCGGCGGTCAGTAAATTGAAGCGGCCGCGGATCTGCGTCTGTTCCAGCCCCTGCTGCCAGTCATCCAGCGTCAGCGCCACGCCGCCCGACAGCGGTTGCGACCCGAACGGCCAGCGCCAGTGACCGGCAGTGATGCGGATTTGCTGCGCATCGACCTGCCACGGCAGCTGTAACAACGGCTGTGGTTCCTGTTGCTGGCGCACCACCAGTTCGCCCTGCTGCTGCTGCCAGTTAAGCGTCAGCGCCAGCGGCTGCGGCCACTGCATCAGGTTAAGCGCACCGCTGAGCTCACCCGCCACCGGCAGGCCATCGGCAAACGTTGGCAGCGTCAGATTGCCATGCAGTTCGACCGGTTGCGGCAGTATGGGATGGCTGAGCTGCAGCTGATCAATGTGCAGCTGCTGCCCCTGCAGGCGCGCGGCGATGCGCAGGTTGTCGCCCTGATAACGCAGTTGCTGAAGGTCTTTGTCTAAGGTCAGATCGAAGCGGCCGGCATATTGCTGCCATGGCAAAATACTGAGCTGTTGCAGATGGATATCCGCGCCGGGCAGCATCTGCTGCCACTCTGCGAGGCTGCGCGGCGCATCGCGCGTGGCACTGTGCGGCAGTGCCTGCAGACAATCGCTGTTGAGCGCCACCTCGCGCGCATCAAGCTGCCAGCGCTGTTGCGTCCGGCCAAGCCCCACGTCGGCGACCTGCGCCAGCAGGCAGTCACCGGCCAGATAGCGCACATCAGGAAACACCAGCCGGCCCTGCTGCCAGTGCGGCGCGCCGTGTAGCTCGACGCGGGTATTTTCCGGCAGCCAGATACCCGCCAGCCGCGGCAGCCAGTGCGTCAGCGTCAGCAGCAATCCCAGCAGCAGCAGTATCAGCGCCAGTAGCGCAGCAAGTAGTCGACGGAGGCCCCGCGTCATGGCTGTTAACGTTCCTGTTCTTTACCCAATCCTGACAGAGATGATGGCATGTTACGCCCGGCAAATGAAGGCGTTACCGCTTTAGTCTGGCTGAAGAACAGCAAAATGACGCGGAAAACGTTATCCTGATGTGATACCGACGTAGCATTTTTCAGGAGCGAAACAATGAAAGTTGCGGTTTACAGCACCAAGCATTACGACCAGAAATACCTCGAGCACGTTAACGAAGGCTACGGATTTGAGCTGCAGTTTTTTGACTTCCTACTGAGCGAAACCACGGCGAAAAACGCCGCTGGCTGTGACGCGGTCTGTATCTTCGTTAACGATGACGGGAGCAAAGCGGTGCTGGCGGAGCTGGCGGCGCTGGGCGTGAAATATATCGCGCTGCGCTGTGCTGGTTTCAATAACGTCGACCTCGACGCCGCCGCCGCGCTGGGACTGCAGGTGGTGCGCGTGCCCGCTTACTCGCCGGAAGCGGTAGCGGAACACGCGGTAGGTCTGATGATGACGCTCAACCGCCGTATTCACCGCGCTTACCAGCGCACGCGCGATGCCAACTTCTCGCTGGACGGCCTGACCGGTTTCAACATGCATAACAAAACCGCTGGCGTGGTCGGCACCGGCAAGATTGGTGTGGCGACGATGCGCATCCTGAAAGGTTTTGGCATGCGTCTGCTGGCGTACGATCCGTATCCAAGTGACGCCGCGCTGGCGCTCGGGGCAGAATATGTTGATTTGAAAACGCTACTGGCGGAGTCCGATGTCATCACCCTGCACTGTCCGCTGACGCCGGAAAACCACCATCTGCTCAACGCGCAGGCCTTCAGCCAGATGAAAGATGGCGTGATGATTATCAATACCAGCCGCGGTGGGCTGATTGATTCACAGGCGGCGATTGAAGCGCTGAAACAGCAGAAAATCGGCTCGCTCGGCATGGACGTGTATGAGAACGAACGCGACCTGTTTTTTGAAGACAAGTCGAATGACGTGATTCAGGACGACGTGTTCCGCCGCCTGTCGGCCTGTCACAACGTGTTGTTTACCGGCCATCAGGCCTTTCTCACCGCCGAAGCGCTGACGGCGATTTCAGAAACCACGCTCAGCAATTTACAGCAGCTGGCGCGCGGGGAAACCTGTTCAAATCAGGTTAAGGCGTAAGGTTCTGCGCCTGCGTTAGCGGGCGCAGGCACCGCCGATCAGCGCCTGTTCGTCGCAGCGCCGACCGTTAGCCAGCTGACACATCCCGATGCGTGAACCGTCTAACTGACGCGAGAACGCCAGCGTGCCGCCTGCGCTGTTGCAGTTGGCTTCTGCCATGGACGACATCACGACGTGCGGCTGCACGTGCGCGGCGGTGGCCTGTTGCGGCGGTTCATTGTCGCTGTTGCTGCTGCAGGCAGAGAGTAACAGCGCTGCGCCGGCCAGCAGTAAAGTTGCGGCTTTCATCGGTCGGGCTCCGGGAGTGTGAGCGGAAAAGTCGCACCAGCATATGTCAGCAGCGGTGCGCGATCGATAGGCGACACAGCTTTTTACAAAATTTAATATCGTCGTTGGCAAGCAGAATTATCCTGATTGCAGCGTTATCCCTCTTTTCTCTGCCTGTTCATACGAAACATCAATCAATAAGGAGGAAGGATGTTAGCCGACATGCTCATCCGCATCGCGTTAGCCGGAATACTGGGCGGACTGATTGGCCTGGAGCGCCAGATGCGCGCTAAAGAAGCGGGCCTGCGCACTCACATTCTGGTCGGGATTGGCAGCGCCATGTTCATGCTGGTGTCAAAATATGGCTTTGCCGATATGCTGACTAACGATCATGTGGCGCTGGATCCCAGCCGTATTGCGGCGCAGGTGGTCAGCGGCATGGGCTTCCTTGGCGCTGGCACCATCATCATACAAAAGCAGATTGTGAAAGGCCTGACGACCGCCGCTGGCCTGTGGGTGACCGCCGCGATTGGCCTGGTGATCGGTAGCGGCATGTACGAAATCGGTATTTACGGCACGGTGCTGGCGCTGGTGGTACTGGAAACGTTCCGCCGTATCAGCCACTGGCTGATTGGCCGCCATCACACCCTCATCGTCCATCTCAAAGCCAAAAGCGTACCGCTGGTGTTGCTGGTACTGCAGCGCGAAAATTTGCGCTATGGCCACATCGCTGTGGTCAATCGTAACGAAGAGAGCGGGCTGTGCGAGCTGAGCGTTGAGGTGACATTGTCACGCAGATTTCCGATGCACAGCATTTATGACAAAGTGATGGAAATCAAAGGCGTGCAGTCGCTGGAAATGGTTTGACTGCGCTGGCGCTTGCGGGTTAACCGCTACGGTGGATGGAAGATAAAAAGCCCGGCGCTGAAGGCCGGGCGGCTGGGTTAGCAGGGTTTGAGTTGTCCAATCGCCATTTCAACGGCGCGATTGGGCGCGCCGGTTAATTCCCGATAGCGCAGTTGCAGATTACGCAACTCGCTGGCCAGCACCTCTTTTTCGGTAGCGGCACCGCGCTGCGCCAGTTCCAGATAGCATTGCCCCACCAGCCGGCACGCCTCCTCAAACACCATATCGTACGTTTGCATTGTTCCTCTCCTCACCTTTAAAAACTAAAAAAAGCGCTGAATCCATCCTGTCAGCGCAGTGAGAAGAAATCTTTACCCAGATCAATAAATATGCAGTTACCGCTGGCAAAATGTGCGCAATGGTAGCCGACTGCGGCGCTGCGCGATTAGGACGGATCCTTTTTGTCGTCATCGCTGGCGCTGCTCACACCAGTAATACCTTCCAGCGCCTGCTGGTTGATGACATCATCGGCGCTGTCAACCGCACGCGAAATCGTCAACAGATCCTGAAACTCGCTCAGCAGAATAGCGGCGTCCGACTTAAGCATATCGTCAGCCTCGGCTGACTCAATCACCATGTTGATGGCTTTGTTGGCGCTTTCAATAACTTCAGTGACACCGCCTTTCTTACTGACGGCCAGTACCAGCGCACCGATCAGCAGCGACTGGGCCTCAACGCGCGCGGTCAACTGCTTGGTGGTGGCATCAATTTGTGAAATCTTCGCCAGCATGCTTAACACAACATTTTTCATCGCTTATTCCTCCCTGGGGAAGCTGGCAGTGTACCGCTTGCAAAATCCGCGACAAACTAAAAATTTTGAATAGCGCAACAGGTCTCTGACCACGATCGCGCGACGCACAGAGCGTATCACCGGCAAACCCATAAATCGTGCTGGAATTTGGCGCTGTAATCCGTACCATACGCCACAGACTTTTCCTGCTGACTGCGGTCAGCCGGCACCCATAAAGGCCAGCGCAGCGACCCGCAGCGTGCGCGGACACGGTTAATGCAGGCCTGGCGAGGGCCGCATCAACGCGACATCCGCAGCTGACCAGCGATCACCGAGACCGAAATTCATGTCTGAACATCAAGAAGTTAATAAAAAAGAGCAGTACAACCTGAACAAACTGCAGAAGCGCCTGCGCCGTAACGTCGGTGAAGCGATTGCGGATTTCAACATGATTGAGGAAGGCGATCGCATCATGGTGTGCCTGTCCGGCGGTAAAGACAGCTACACCATGCTGGAAATTCTGCGTAACCTGCAGCAGAGCGCGCCGGTCAACTTTTCGCTGGTGGCGGTGAATCTTGACCAGAAACAGCCGGGATTCCCGGCACACGTGCTGCCGGCTTATCTCGACACGCTGGGCGTGGAGTATCAGATCGTCAACGAAGACACTTACTCCATCGTTAAAGAAAAAATTCCGGAAGGCAAAACCACCTGCTCGCTCTGTTCACGCCTGCGTCGCGGTATTCTTTACCGTACCGCTACTGAACTGGGCTGCACCAAGATTGCCTTAGGTCACCACCGCGATGACATCCTGCAGACGCTGTTCCTCAACATGTTTTACGGCGGCAAGATGAAAGGCATGCCGCCAAAACTGATGAGCGACGACGGTAAACATATCGTGATTCGCCCGCTGGCCTACTGCCGCGAAAAAGATATCGTGCGGTTTGCCGAAGCGCGCCAGTACCCTATCATTCCGTGCAACCTGTGTGGTTCACAGCCGAACCTGCAGCGCCAGGTGGTTGCCGATATGCTGCGTGACTGGGACAAGCGCTATCCGGGCCGCATTGAAACCATGTTCAGCGCCATGCAGAACATCGTGCCATCACATATGGCTGATATTAATCTGTTTGATTTTAAAGGCATTAAGCATGGTGATACGGTGGTTGACGGCGGGGACATTGGTTTCGATCGCGAATCGCTGCCAGCGCAGCCGGTCGGCTGGCAGGCTGACGAGGACGATCAGCCGGACCTGAGCGCTCGCCTCGACGTGCTGGAAATTAAATAACGCGGTGACTTTGCAGCATAAAGGCGCGTCGCTCCGGCAACGCGCCTTTTTTATTAGCGGTGCGGCGGAGGATCGCTAATCGGCGGAAATTCAGGATCGTGCGGCGGCTCAGGCTCGGGGATCGGCTGCGGTTGCGGCACGGGTTCGGGAATCGGTGGCGGATCGGTCGGGATAGGTTCGCTGGCGTGAATCATGCGCATGCCGTTCTCCTGTTCGCTGAATGTCTGTTAAGCATAGGAAAGGATGCGGCAGCAAGCCAAACGGCAAAAAAAAAGCCGGCGGATAAGCCGGCGTCGTACGAATCAAATGTGCTATGCAGTAATTCAAAAAAAGGAAGTAAGACAATATGGAGCGCAACGCCCATCGCTTGACGTTGCATTCACCTGCGGGAGAGAGTTTGCCCCGGTTGGGCTATGCGCTTATTGATGTCGATCAGGTTTTTTCCGCTTTTCTCCCCTACACCGCCACAATTACCCGTTCATGACCTGCAGATAACTCCGTAGTAACATCACAGCCAGTTGCGGCGTTTCAGCCACAGCGCGACCCCCAGCACCATCACCAGTAACAACCCGCAGAACATGGTAAAGCCGTGCGGCCAGCTGCCACCGGGAATGCCTCCGAGATTGACGCCAAACAGCCCGGTGAGAAACGTGGCAGGCAGGAAAATCATCGCCATCAGCGACATGGTGTAAGTGCGCCGGTTCATGGATTCCGCCAGCAGCGAGGCCACTTCATCCGCCAGAATACCGGTACGCGCCACACCCGCATTGAGGTCATCCAGCCCGCGCCCCAGCCGGTCCGCAACATCCTGCATGCGGCGGCGATCGTCATCGCTCATCCACGGCAGTTTCTCGCTTGCCAGCCGCGCATAGACATCACGCTGCGGCGCCATATAGCGGCGCATCACGATCAGCTGTTTACGCAGCAGCGCCAGTTCACCGCGCGCCGGGACCTGCTGATCCATTAGCGCATCTTCCAGCGCGATAATTTTATCGTGCATCTCTTCAATGAATTCGCTGGCGTGATCGGTGAGCGCATCGCAGACGTCCACCAGCCAGCTGCCGCCGTCCACCGGGCCGTTGCCGTTTTGCAGATCGGTCAGCACTTCATCAATGGCATACACTTTGCGACGGCGGGTAGAAACAATCAGCTTGTCATTGATAAATACCCGCATCGCCACCAGCTGGTCCGGGCGCGAATCGGCGTTATGATTCACGCTGCGCAGCACAATCATAAAGCCGTCACCGAGGCGCGTCACGCGCGGTCGCATGCTGTCACCGGCCAGCGCATCCCGCACCGCATCGGGGATCAGCGGCGTGTGCTGCAACCAGTCGGCGCTTTGCCGCTGGGTGTAGTTCAGGTGCAGCCAGCAGTGACGCTCGCAGTTGATGACATCTTTATCTTCAATGGCGATAACGCCACCCTTGCCGTCGAACTGGCAGGCGACAATCGCATCCGACACCTGCAGCGCTTTTCCTTCAATGACGTTCACGTACTCGCCTCACTAACAAAAACAATACGATACAGTCTAGCGCGGCGCGGGACAGTTGCAATTACCAGGGTGTGAGTAAAAATGACAGCGCAACCGGGTCGTTCACCGCCCTCCGTGGCGGTTCAGCGTCAGTGCTTCTCAATCCACAATTCCCGGCTGTAGGCAACGTCTTCCGGATTGGTGATGGGATAGCCCTTAACCCACGGCTTGATCAGCCGCCCGTTGGTGTACTGGTAGATCGGCGCAATCGGTGCCTGGTCAGCGATGATCTGCTCGGCTTTGTTGTAATCGGCATTACGCGCCGCCACGCTGGTTTCATTGCTGGCCTTACTCAACACCGCATCATATTCCGCGTTGCTGAAGCGGGAAATATTGCCGCTGTGGCTGGCGGTCAGCAGGCTGAGGAAGGTCGACGGCTCATTGTAATCGCCCACCCAGGAAGCGCGGATCACATCGAAATTACCGCTGTTGCGGCTGTCGATATAGGTTTTCCACTCCTGGTTCTGCAATGTCACGTCAACGCCGAGATTCTTTTTCCACATCGAGGCCACCGCAATCGCAATCTTCTGGTGACTTTCAGAGGTGTTATACAGCAGCGTCAGGTGCAGCGGTTTAGCCGGGCCGTAACCGGCGGCGGTCAGCAGGGCTTTGGCCTGCGCATTCAGTTCCTGCTGGCTGTGCTGCTGCAGATAGCTCTGCTGCGGCGTGAAGCCGGCAGTGACGTCTGGTGTGAAGTGCCATGCCGGTTTCTCGCCGGTGCCCAGCACTTTTTCCGCGATAATGCGGCGGTCAATGCTCCATGACAGCGCCTTACGCACCCGCACATCCGCCGTCGGCCCTTTCTGCGTATTAAACGCGTAATAGTAGGTGCCAAGCTGATCCGGCGTATACACCTGCCCCGGCAGCTCTTTTTTCAGCAGGCCGTACATATTTTTCGGGAAGGATTCCGTGATATCGATATCCCCGGCGCGGTAACGCTTGGTGGCGCTGGATTCTTCATTGATGGGAATAAAGGTCACTTTCGTCAGTACCGAATGGGCGTTATCCCAGTAGTGCGGGTTACGCACCAGCACAATCTTTTCGTTAACTACGCGCTCCTGCAATTGATAAGCGCCGTTGCCCACCAGTTTACCCGGCGCAGTCCAGCCATCGCCGTTTTGCGCGATGACCTTTTGCGGCACCGGGAACATCGCCACGTTAGCCACCATGCTGGGGAACCACGGCAGTGGACGTGACAATGTCACCTTCAGATGCGTCTCATCGGTCGCCACGACGCCCAGCTTGTCCGGGCTCATCTGCCCTTTGGTGATGGCTTCAGCATTCTCAATGCCGCTCAGCGCGGCAAACCAGGCGAAAGGCGAGCTATTTTTGGGATCGACCAGACGTTGCCAGCTGTAGACAAAATCCTGTGCGGTCACCGGTTCACCGCTGGACCAGCGCGCATCTTTGCGCAGCGTAAACAGCCAGGTTTTGTTGTCGTTGCTGCTCCAGCTCTGCGCAACGCCCGGCACGATTTTGCCCTGCGCGTCCTGGTTAGTCAGCCCTTCAAACAGATCGCGTAGCACCTGAATCTCCGGCAGACCGACCGCTTTGAGCGGATCAAGCGAGGCCGGTTCATCTTTGATATGGCGCACGATTTCCTGGCTGCTGGCCAGTTGCGCCCCGGCAGGCACACTGGCGGCATAGGCGGATGAGAGAGCGCTGCTGATGATGAGCGCGGCCAGCGTGGTGCGGAAAGTTAGTTTCATCACGACTCCTTGACCCGAAAAAAGGGCGACGGCCAAACCAATGCGTCGCCAGCAACTTTTCGCACTTTATCGCAAATCGCTGATTGATAAATAGCTATTTCCCCGTCTGCTGTTTACCGTTATGTTGAGGCTGGATGGCAGCTCACAATTTTTGCGGCTGAACGCGATGCATGACAGAGAGGAAGGTTATGTCGACACACCACCCGCGCCCGCTGCGCGGTAAGCTGGACGCCGTCTGGCAACAGTATGGACAATCGGTGCTGGGTGCGCCGCTGCTGTGGTTTCCAGCACCGGCGGCCGACGAGGACAGCGGACTGATTATCGCCGGCACCCACGGCGATGAAAACGCGGCGGTGGCCACGCTCTCTGCCGCCATGCGCACGCTGCCGGACACGCTGCGGCGTCATCATGTGATTCTGGCGGTCAATCCGGACGGCTGCCAGCTCGGGCTGCGCGCCAATGTCAACGGTGTCGATCTCAACCGCAACTTCCCAGCCGCCAACTGGCAAGCGGGCGATACCGTCTATCGCTGGAACAGCGTGGCCGACGCGCGCGATGTGCTGCTCTCAACCGGAAACGCGCCGGCGTCAGAGCCGGAAACCGCCGCACTGTGCCAGCTGATTCATCGTATCCGGCCGCGCTGGGTCGTCTCCTGGCACGAACCGCTGGCCTGTATTGACGATCCGCACCACAGCCAGCTGGCCAGCTGGCTGGCGGAACAAACCGGTCTGCCGGTGGTGAGCAGCGTCGGCTACGCCACACCGGGCTCGTTTGGCAGCTGGTGCGCCGATCTCAGTCTGCCCTGCATCACCGCCGAAATGCCCGCCACCTCGGTGGACGAAGCCACCGAGGTGTATCTCGATGCGATGATCAACCTGCTGCGCTGGCAGCCGTCGTCTTAAGCACGCCGTGCGAGAAGTGCAGCGACGGTTCCACATCGGCCGCCAGCCACGTCGGACCGTCGAGGTCAGCAAACGTAGCCTGCGGCGTTAACGGTAGCGCGGCGCGAATGGCGCGCGAGGTACACAACATACAGCCCAGCATGATGGCAAATCCCTGCGCGCGCGCGGCCGTGGCCAGCGCCAGCGCTTCGGTCAGCCCACCGGTTTTATCCAGTTTGATATTCACCATGTCATAGCGCCCGTGCAGGGCTGCCAGACTGTCGCGCGTGTGGCAGCTCTCATCCGCACAGATCGGTAGCGGATGGATAAAATGGGCCAGCGCCGCATCCTGCGCGGCAGGCAGCGGCTGCTCCAGCATCGCCACCTGCAAATCCGCCAGCAGCTGGCAGCGCGCCGCCAGCCCTTCTGCCTGCCAGGATTCATTGGCATCGACGATCAGCGTGGCGTCCGGCACCGCACTGCGGATCGCCACCAGCCGTTCGCTGATCAGATGGTTATCCAGCTTAATTTTCAGCAGGCGCGCGCCGTGCTGCCACAGCGCCAGCGCGCTGCTGGCCATCGCTTCTGGCGTATCGATGCTGACGGTATGCGCCGTGACGATCTCCTGTGCCGGCACCGCCTCACACAGCGCCGCCAGGCTGGTGCGCTGCTGCTGGCGCTCCAGATCCCACAGCGCGCAATCAATCGCGTTGCGCGCGGCACCGGCCGGCAACGCCTGTTGCAGCGCCGCCCGCGTCATGCCGTTTTGTAACGCACCGAGCTGTGAAGCAATCTGCTGCAGCACCGAAGCCTCACTTTCGCCATAGCGCGCATAGGGCGTGGCCTCGCCAATCCCTTTGAGGCCATCCTGCTCAATCTCCACCACCACCACGTGCGCCTCGGTGCGGCTGCCGCGCGAAATCACAAACGGCGAGTGCAGCGGCCAGGCTTCCGGATAACTTTTCACTGTTCTCATACTGACTCCTCAAATCCATGACGTCATAACGTGCTGGTGCAGCTCCACGTTGAATTAGGCTCGTAAACCCTTAAAATTTATGTCATAAACAAACGCTATACCTGTTCTGGTGGGGTTAACGCCAGATTTTTCATCGTTAAAAGGAAATTGTATGTCGCAGAATGTTCACTTTCAGGGCAATCCGGTGCCGGTTGCCGGCCACTTCCCGCAGGCTGGCGAGCAGGCAAAACCGTTCAACCTGGTAGCGAAAGATCTCAGTGATGTGTCCCTTTCTCAGTATGCAGGCAAACGCAAAGTTCTGAACATTTTCCCAAGCATTGATACCGGCGTGTGCGCCGCGTCGGTGCGCAAATTCAACGAGCGTTCTGGCGAAGCTGACAACACCGTGGTGCTGTGCATCTCTGCCGATCTGCCGTTTGCGCAGTCGCGCTTCTGCGGCGCCGAGAACGTTAACAACGTAGTGACGCTGTCTACGCTGCGCGGTGCAGAATTTATTGAAAATTACGGCGTCGCGATCGCCGATGGCCCGCTGAAAGGCCTGACCGCCCGCGCGGTGGTGGTGCTGGATGAGAACGACAAGGTGCTGTACAGCGAGCTGGTGAATGAAATCACCGAAGAGCCGAACTATGAAGCGGCACTGGCAGCGCTGAAGTAAGGTCACTGCTGATAAAAAAGCCGTCTGTCACAGACGGCTTGTTGATGCAGAACGCGGATTATTCGCCTTCGCTGCGTTTCTGGCCGAGGCCATATTCGCGCAGCTTGTTGGCGATCGCGGTGTGTGACACCCCAAGGCGTTTCGCCAGTTTACGCGTGCTGGGATACGACAGATAGAGACGAGTCAGCACGGAACGCTCGAAACGGCTGGTGATTTCATCCAGCGACCCTTCCATTGCCTCTTCGCCCAGCGACACATCCAGCGCCTGCTCCGGCAGCACGATATCCTGCGGACGCAGTTCATAACCTTCCAGCTGCGTGAGCGCGCGATACAGCGCATTTTTCAACTGGCGCACGTTGCCCGGCCAGTTATAGCGCGTCAGGAACGGCGTCAGCTGCGGTGACAAACGTGGGCGCGGCAGCCCCTGCTCATCGGCGAAGCGCGCCACAAACATTTCGGTGAGCGGCAGAATATCCAGCGGACGTTCGCGCAGCGGCGGCAGATTCAGCGTCAGCACGTTCAGACGATAGAACAGGTCTTCGCGGAACTCGCCGCGCTGCACCAGCTCAATCAGGTTCTTTTGCGTGGCGCAGATCACGCGCACATCCACGTGCACTTCATGATCCTCGCCGACGCGGCGGAAGGTGCCATCGTTCAGGAAGCGCAGCAGTTTAGTCTGCATGCGCGGCGACATCTCGCCGATTTCATCCAGCAGCACCGAGCCGCCGTTCGCCTGCTCAAAGAAGCCCTTCTTCCCTTCCAGCGCGTTGGGATACGCGCCCGCCGCGTGACCAAACAACTCGCTCTCAGCGACGTCATCCGGGATCGATCCGCAGTTGAGCGCCAGGAACGGTTTTTTACCGCGTGCGCTGCGCAGATGGCAGGCGCGCGCCAGCATATCTTTACCGGTGCCGGTGTCGCCGACAATCAGCAGCGGCGCATCGTGCATCGCCAGCTTGCGCGCCTGGTCGATCACCTGACGCATTTTCGGCGTCACCGCCACGATGTGATCGAATTCGGAATCATCGGTAACGCTGAGGTTCTGCAACTGCCGCCCCATGCGTGCGGTGGATTTCAGGGTGATCATCGCGCCTACCGGCTGGTCGTTCTGCTCATCTTCCTGCGCCAGATAGATCGGGCGCGCTTCCATGAGGAAATCACGCCCCTGGATCACCACATGCTGCGCCTGCGCGTCAACACGTTCACTCTCCAGCCAGCGCTGGAAATTAAAGCCGGCAATCAGCGTGCCGGCGTTCTGATTACGGATCTTCTGTTCGTCGAGGTTAAACAGGTTCTGCGCCGCCGGATTCGCCAGTTCGACTTTACCTTTCAGGTCGAGGGAGAACACCGGCTCGGGCATCGCCACCAGCAGCGCGCTCAGCGCGCGATGTTCACGTTCAGACGGCATGAAAGACACGGTGCGAACGTCTGTCACGCCCGGTGTACGGCGAATCTCCGCCATCAGGTTGCTGAATGCGTCAAATTCCAGTGCAGAAAAGTTGAGGTAGATGCGGCCCAGCGAGGCAATTTCAATGCCGCGCAGGTCAATATTACGGGCAACCAGCAGGTCGAGTAGCTCGCGCGCCAGACCGATACGGTCCTGGCAGAAAACTTCCAAACGCATTGCGATGAGCCTTAGTCAGGTTTTGATTTTAGAGATAATACGCTAACTTGCAGCGCCTCAGAAGGGTTCTGTCATGAAAAGTTGACACTCTGATGCAGGTGACGAAGAGAAGTGTAGCGGAACAACCAACAATAATCCCGCCAGAAAACACCCTGAGCACAGATAATTTTACCTTTCACGCCATCGGCAGCGTGAAAGGCAGACAAGGTGAGATTATTTAGCAGCCTGACCTGCTTTATCACCGCTTTTGGCCAGCGATTCTTTAAGCTGTCCCACCAGTTCACGGCGGAAATCGCCGAGCCGCGGTTTGTCCTCCACCAGCCACGGCAGCGGACGGCATAATTCCATGGCTTTGATCCCCAGTCGGGCGGTGAGCAGCCCGGCACCGATGCCCTGCGCCGCACGCGCCGAGAGACGGGCGGCGATGTCCTGCGACATCCAGTCCATACCAACTTCGCGCACCAGCTCTGACGCCCCGGCAAACGCCATATTCAGTAATACCAGCCGGAACAGCCGGATGCGACTGAAGTAGCCGAGCTCAATGCCGTAGATGGCCGCGATGCGGTTCACCAGCCGCAGGTTACGCCAGGCGATAAACGCCATGTCCACCAGCGCCAGCGGGCTGACGGCAATCATCAGCGTCGATTCTGCCGCGTGGCGGCTGATTTCGCGCCGCGCCTGCCGGTCCAGCACCGGCTGCACCAGCTGGGCATACAGCGTGACAATTTCGCGGTCGTTATGGGTTTCGTGCAACGCCGCATGCCAGCGCTGCAGTGCCGGATGCGCCTGATCCAACTGCGCCTGGCGCGCCAGCTTTTCACAGAACGCCCGGCCTTTGCCGATACCGTGGCTGGCCAGGAGTTCACGGCCCACGTCCCGCTCTTCCGCCCGCTGACGCAGACGATACAGCCGACGCCATTCGCCAATCAGCGCGCCCGCGCCGGCGGCGACAATCAGCCCACCGGCCACGCCGCTGCCCAGCGCAAACCAGTCGCGCGTCAGCCAGGCATCGTGCAGCCACTGGGCGCCCTGCGCCACCACGCTAATGCCAAAGATACCCAGCCCGACGCCCACCATTTTGCGCCACAGGCTGCGCTTTGGCCGCAGCGCGGCTTCCACCACTTTCTCGCCGGCGCCCTCTTCCAGCGGCTCCGCGTCAGGCGTCACCAGAAACCCCTGTTGCGCGTCGCTGCTAAAGGTGTGCGCCGCGCGCAGGGTCGGCTCCACAGGCTCCTGCAACGGGCGGGCAAAATCTATCCGTGGTTTGAGTGGCGTTTCATCGCTCATCGCAATTTATCTCCCAGTAAAAATTCCAGCGCAGCATCCATGCGGATATGCGGCAACGGCCGATCGACATCCAGCTGCTGCGGCCGGAACTGTTCAAACTGAAACCCCTGCTGCTGCCAGAAGCTGTTGCCCGGCAGGCGCGGCGGTACTTCGCCCGGGTAAAAGGTCAGCGGTTCGCCGTCGGCAAGGCGATGACCGCGCAGCGCCGGTAATTTTTCTCCGCGATGATCCACCAGCCCGCTCTCGGTCGCCTGTACCGACGCCAGCCCCAGACAATCCATGCTGATGCCTTCAAACGCGGCGTTCTGCCACGCGTCCTGTACCAGCTGCTGCAGCAGCGACACCATATTGGCGTGCTGATCGGCGGTAATGTGATCGGCCTTGGTGGCGGCAAACAGCAACTTATCGATGACCGGCGAGAACAGACGGCGGAACAGCGTGCGCTGACCATAGTGAAAACTTTGCATCAGCTGGGTCAGCGCCAGCCGCATATCATTGAACGCCTGCGGTCCACTGTTGAGCGGCTGCAGGCAATCGACCAGCACGATCTGACGATCGAAGCGCAGGAAGTGATTTTTATAAAACCCTTTCACCACATGCTGACAGTAGTAGTGAAAACGCTGCTGCAGCATGGCGAAATTGCTGCCGGCCGGTGCCTGCAGCAGCTTACCGGCCTGCTGATCATCGACGTTGGGCCACGGGAAAAACTGCAGTGCCGGCGCGCCAGCCATGTCACCCGGCAACACAAAACGTCCCGGCTGGATGAAGTGCAATCCTTCGGTTTTGCACTGATGCAGGTAGTCGGTCCAGGCCGCGGCGATCTCCGCCAGGCGGTTTTCATCGGCGGGCGCGAACGGGTCGAGATCGGCGCTCAGGCTGTGCCAGCGCGCGGCCCACTGCTGACGATCGCCCTGCAGCAGGCCGACCATCTGGCGTGACCAGCTGAGATAATCCTGCGCCAGCATCGGCAGATCGAGCAGCCACTCGCCGGGATAATCGACAATTTCGAGGTAAAGGGTGGCGGTATCTTTGAAATGACGCAGCAGAGACTGATCCGGCCGGTAGCGCAGCGCCAGGCGCATCTCGCTGACGCCGCGCGTCGGGGTTGGCCACATCGGCGGTGTGCCGTACAGCTGGGCCAGCCCTTCGTCATAGGTAAAGCGCGGCGTACCCAGCTCACGCTGGGGCACGCGCTTCACGCCCAGCAGCCGCTCTTCGCGCACCACGGAAAACAGCGGCAGACGCGCGCCGCTGTGGACATTGAGCAGCTGGTTAACCAGCGAGGTGATAAAGGCGGTTTTGCCGCTGCGGCTCAGGCCGGTGACGGCGAGGCGCAGATGACGATCCACGCCACGGTTCATCAGCCCCATCAACTCATTTTGCAGTCTTTTCATCGCTCTCCCTGATGAAACGTGCCGACAGGCGGTTAAACGCCTTGCTCAGCAACGGTTCCAGGGCGGCCGCCAGCAACAGGCGCAGCGGACGGCGCGCCACCGATTTCACTGCCCAGCCGGCCAGGCCGCCGGGCGCATAAGTTACTGCACTGATGATGATGAATTTTCCCGCCGACTTCAACGCAGGCGTTGCGCGCCGGCGCAGAGCAGTAAAACGTTGCGTATGCATAGCGCCTCTCTTAGAGCAGCGGACCCGCTGACGGGCCCGCGACAGGGATTAAATCTGGCGGAAACGGCTGCGTACGCTGAAGGTTTCTGAGGTCACGTAACGCTCGATATCGCGTACGTTACGCTCATCCGCGGTAAGGGTGTTCTCCAGCTCATCCAGCAGTTCGCGCGCCGTTGGTGTGCGCTCAGAGGGTGCGTCCAGCGGTTTTTCATCCAGCACGTAGCCGAGGATAAAATAGGCGGTCACGGTGATCATAAACAGACCGAAAAACAGCGACAGCACCACAATCACACGCAGCAGCCGCACCGGAATATCCAGGTACTCGGCCAGCCCGGCACACACGCCGCGCACTTTGCCCTGCTGCGGAATACGCCACAGTTTGCGTCCGTTCATCATGGCTGCCTCCAGTTCGGGTGTTCGGCATCGAGAATCGCTTCCAGCGCTTCGACCCGGTCACGCATGCGGCGCGCTTCCTGCGTCAGCTGCTGCAGGCGCTGCAGGTCACCGGACGAAAGCGCCCCGCCGTTGCGTTTGTTGCTGTAGTGCAGCCATAACCAGATCGGTGCCACAAACAGCACGAAGATCGTTAACGGTATGGCCAGAAATAGTGCGCTCATTGACTCTCCTTTTTCAGTACACCCGGCAATCCGGGCCCGTTAGCAGGCCCGGGGCGATCACTCGCTGCGGTTCATTTTGGCTTTCAGCGCAGCCAGCTGCTGGCTGATTTCGTCATCGGCTTTCAGATCGGCAAACTGCTGGTCCAGCGTTTTGCTTTTACCGAAGCGCTGGCTTTCCGCTTCTGCTTCCATGTGATCGATGCGGCGCTCAAAAGATTCGAAGCGTGCCATTGCCTCATCCAGCTTGCCGCTGTCGAGCTGACGACGCACATCGCGTGACGATGAAGCCGCCTGATGACGCAGCGTCAGGGCCTGCTGGCGGGCGCGGGTTTCGCTGAGTTTTTTCTCCAGCTCGCCAATCTCGCCTTTCATGCGATCCAGCGTCTCTTCAACGTGGCTGGCTTCCTGCTGCAGCGCAGCGATCAGGTCGGTCAGCTTCTGTTTCTCAATCAGCGCCGAACGGGCTAAGTCTTCTTTCTCTTTACTCAGCGCCAGCTCAGCTTTTTCCTGCCATTCCGCCTGCTGAATTTCGGCCTGCTCAATACGGCGCAGCAACTGTTTCTTTTCTGCCAGCGCGCGGGCCGAGGTGGAACGCACCTCCACCAGCGTGTCTTCCATTTCCTGAATCATCAGGCGTACCAGTTTCTGCGGATCTTCGGCACGCTCCAGCAGCGAGTTGATGTTAGCGTTCACGATATCGGCGAAACGAGAAAAAATACCCATAATGATGTTCCTCTGGTTGTCATGTCTTTACGCTCATGACTAATACAAGATGCGTGCCAGTTTTTAATGTGCTGAATTTACTGGGTTTGACTGTTTTACACGCGCGGCGCAATCCGTTAAGGTAGTGAAATTAATTAATCAGTGGTGAATTTCATCATGGCAAACGGTAAAGACAATCTGCTGGGCGAGTCGAATAACTTTTTAGAGGTGCTGGAACAGGTATCGAAACTGGCGCCGCTGGAGAAACCGGTGCTGGTGACTGGCGAACGCGGTACCGGTAAAGAGCTGATTGCCAGCCGCCTGCACTACCTCTCCGACCGCTGGCAGGGGCCGTTTATTTCGCTCAACTGCGCCGCGCTGAATGAAAACCTGCTGGATTCCGAGCTGTTCGGCCATGAAGCCGGTGCCTTTACCGGCGCCCAGAAGCGCCACCTTGGCCGCTTTGAGCGCGCCGATGGTGGCACGCTGTTTCTGGATGAGCTTGCCACTGCGCCAATGCTGGTGCAGGAGAAACTGCTGCGCGTGATTGAGTATGGCCAGCTGGAACGCGTTGGCGGCAATCAGTCGCTGCAGGTTAACGTGCGGCTGGTGTGCGCCACCAACGAGGATCTGCCAGCATTGGCCGCCGCCGGCCGTTTTCGCGCCGACCTGCTCGATCGCCTGGCGTTCGATGTTGTCCAGCTGCCGCCGCTGCGCGAGCGCCGCAGCGATATCCTGGTGATGGCCGAGCATTTTGCCATTCAGATGTGCCGCGAGCTGGGCCTGGCGCTGTTTCCCGGCTTTAGCGAGCGCGCTCAGCTCACCCTGTTGCAGCACAGCTGGCCGGGCAACGTGCGTGAACTGAAAAACGTGGTGGAGCGCTCGGTGTACCGTCATCACAGCACCGAACAGGCGCTCGACACCATCATCATCAATCCGTTTGCGCCACGCAGTGCTCCTGCGGTAACCGAAGCGGAAGCAGAACAGCGTGAAAATGCCCTGCCGGCGCTGCCGCTGGATTTACGCCAGTGGCAAAACCAGCAGGAGTGCGCCCTGGTCGAAGCCAGTCTGCAACAGGCGCGATACAACCAGCGCCGCGCCGCTGAACTGTTGCGCGTCACTTATCATCAGCTGCGCGCGATGATGAAAAAACACGGGATTGAAGCACAGTAGGGTTTAACTGACGGGTATCGCTGCGGCAGCTGTCAGTTTTGCACGCCGGGTTGTCAGCTATGCGTGAGCCGCGTCCGGCAGGTTACTGCAGACTACAGGCAGACCTCAAGGAGACCCTCATGCTGACTCAACCTGCTGAAAAATATCGCCCGTGGCCTGTCATCAATCTGGCGGATCGCCAGTGGCCGTCACGCCAGATCACCCGCACGCCACGCTGGCTCTCAACCGATTTGCGCGATGGCAATCAGGCGCTGGCTACGCCGATGGACAGCGCGCGCAAATTAGCATTCTGGCAACTGCTGCTGCGCTGCGGCTTTAAAGAGATTGAAGTGGCGTTTCCCGCCGCCTCGCAAACCGATTATGACTTTGTGCGCCTGCTGATTGAACAGCAGCACATCCCTCACGACGTCACTATTCAGGTATTAACCCAGGCGCGCGGCGATTTAATCGATCGCACCTTTGCAGCGCTGCGTGACGCGCCGCAGGCGATTGTCCATCTGTATAACGCCACCGCCCCGCTGTTCCGTGAGCGCGTATTTCGTCAGAGCAAAGCTGAAATCGTCGAGCTGGCCTGCGCCGCCGCGCGGCAAATCCGCGCACGCTGTGCGGCGCAGCCCGCCACGCGCTGGACCTTTCAGTACTCGCCGGAAACTTTCTGCTTTACCGAGCCGGAGTTTGCGCTGGAAATCTGTGAAGCGGTCGCCGCCATCTGGCAGCCGGGACCGCAGCGGCCGATGATCATCAACCTGCCCGCCACGGTGGAAGTCAACACGCCCAACGTCTATGCCGACCAGATCGAGTATTTCTGTCGCCACTTCAGCCAGCGCTCGCAGGTGGCCATCAGCGTGCATCCGCATAACGATCGCGGTACCGGCATCGCCTGCGCCGAGCTGGCGCTGCTGGCCGGGGCCGATCGCGTTGAGGGCTGCCTGTTTGGTAACGGCGAGCGCACCGGCAATGTCGATCTGGTGACGCTGGCGCTGAACCTGTATACCCAGGGCGTGTCGCCTGAGCTGGACTTTAGCGACATGCACGCGGTGCTGGAAGTGGTGACGCGCTGTAACCAGCTGCCGGTGCATCCGCGCCATCCTTACGCCGGGGAACTGGTGTTTACCGCCTTCTCCGGCTCGCATCAGGATGCGATTCGCAAAGGCTTTGCCGAACGCAGTGCGCGTCACGAAGCGATCTGGCAGATGCCTTATCTGCCGCTCGATCCGCTGGACATCGGCTGCAGCTATGAAGCGGTGATCCGCGTGAATAGCCAGTCCGGCAAAGGCGGTGCCGCCTGGCTGCTGGAGCAAAATCACGGGTTGCAACTGCCGCGCGGGCTGCAGCAGGATTTCAGCCGCTGCGTGCAGCAGCAGACCGATGCTCACGGCCAGGAGATGACGCACCACGCGCTGTGGCAGCTGTTCTGTCATCAGTACGGCCTGCAGCAGCCGCTGTGCCGCCTGCTGCAGGCGGAGAGCCATAGCGATGATCAGGGCGAGACGCGGATCAAAGCGCACCTGCAGCACGGCGCGCGGCAACTGACGCTGGAAGGTCGCGGCAACGGGCTGCTGTCAGCGGCGGTGGCCGCGCTGCGCCAGCGCTACGATCTGGCGGTAACCATTGAGGATTATCATGAACACACGCTGGGCAAACGCAGCGACAGCCGTTCGGTGTGCTACATCAGCTGCGTTACGCCACGCGGCGAACGCGCCTGGGGCGTGGGTATTGATAATGACGTGACGCGCGCCTCGCTGCAGGCATTGCTTAACGCGGCGGGCGCTTTTCTGCCGCCGGAAAGTAGTTCGCCGGCGTAACGCCCAGCACGCGGCGGAACATGGCGCTGAAGGCGCTCGGGCTGTCATAGCCGAGATCGAGCGCCACGGCCAGCACCGTATCGCCCTGTGCCAGCCGGGTCAGCGCGACGCTCAGCCGGGCACGCCGCAGCCAGTCGCTAAACTGCAAACCGGTTTCGCGACTGAAATGGCGCGCCAGTGTCCGCTCCGCCACACACAGCTGCGCCGCCGCGCGCGCCAGCGTCCAGCTCTCGCCCGGCGTCCGCTGAATCTGCTGGCACAGCGCCAGCAACCGGTCGCTGTGCGGCAGTGGCAGGCCAAACGGCAGCACATCCATCACGCGAATTTCATCGAGAATCAGCTCGTAAATGCGCTCGGCGCGACTGCCAGACGCGTAATGCTCCGGCAGCGTGAGCGCGCTGACAATCAGCTCCCGCAGCAGCGGCGATATCTGCACCACCTGACAGCTGGCGGGCAGATCGGCGCGCGCCAGCGGATCGACAAACAGCGTGCGCGCCGCCACGCTGCCAACGATGTGCAGCGCATGACGCGTGCCGGCCGGCAGCCACACGCCGCGGCTCGGCGGCACAATCCAGCTGCCGTGTTGCGTTTCCACTTTCACCACGCCGCTCAGGGTATGGATCAGCTGCGCGCAGTGGTGATAGTGCCACGGCTCCGCATCGCCGTGCGCGTAATCATGCGCATACGGCACCAGCGGACGCTGCGCGAAGTCAAAGTCGAGCCGCTTGCTCATTTAGCGTTTCAGGTACTGATAAACCGCCGCCAGATCCTGCTCGCCGTAACCGGCATCGACCGCCTGCTGCCAGACATCGACGATGTTTTCCAGCGCCGGCAGAGAAGCGTCGCCGGCGGCGTCCAGCGCCAGCCGGGCATCTTTCAGCGCCCAGACCAGATGCATCTGCGGCGTAAAATCGCCGCTGGCAATCATGCCGAGTTTCATTTTGGCGTACGGCGCGGCCAGCGGACCGCCCTCCAGCACCTGCCAGAGATCGTCGGTAGTGAAACCGAACTGCTCTGCCAGCCGGGTGCTTTCGGCGAGGCTCTGCATCAGGCCAATCAGCCAGCTATTCACCACCAGCTTCATGCGCGAGCTGGCGCCGGCGGCACCCAGCCACTGCGTTCCTTTACCAATCGCGGCAAACACCTGCTCCGCCGCCTGGGCGCGCTGCCGGTCGCCGCTGGCCATCACCAGAATCTGCGCGTTCTCCGCCGGTGCTTTGGTACCGGAAACCGGCGCATCAATAAACACCACGTCCGGCCGTGCGGCGACCAGCCCGGCGATCAGCGCGTCGGTTTCTTCCACGCCGATGGTGCCCATCTGCGCCACGGTTGCGCCCTGCTGCAGCGCGTTTTTCACCTGGTTTAGCGTGGCGCGCGTGGTAGCGCCGTCCGCCAGCATGGCAATCACCACCTCTGCGCCTTCCACGGCCTGCGCGGCGCTGTCGCTCAGCGTCAGGCCTGCGGCCACCAAATCTTCCCCTTTGGCACGCGTGCGGTTCCAGCCGCGCACGGTAAAGCCCTTCTTCAACAGATTGGCGGCAAATGCGTGCCCCATCGCGCCTAATCCCAGTACCGCCACTACAGGTTGCTGACTCATGTTTTCTCCTTCTTCTTACCGCAGGCAAAACGATCACACTGACAGAAATTGGGGCTGACAGCCAGGCCAGAGGTGCGGTGAAAGGACATTTTTCACGCCACACTTAACAGGGTTCTGCCCTACTATTAACGCTTTTCAAACCCGCGCTAAAACGATTAACATACGCGCGATAAATGTCCCGATTGGTTCATTTCACGTCTTTTACGGTTATTAAAATGAAAATTGCTCTTTTGCGACAGGCGCCGTTGCTGATGCTGCCTGCACTCCTGCCGCTGCCGCTATTAGCGGCGGACAATGCCAGCAATACCCTGGTGGTGAGCGCCGCGCCTGCGGCCAGTGGACTCTCTGAGCTGGATACCCCGGCGGCGGTCAGCGTCGTCAGCGGCGACGATATGCGCCACGCCGCACCGCGCGTTAACCTGTCTGAAAACCTCACCAGCGTGCCGGGTCTGCAAATCCAGAACCGGCAGAATTATGCGCAGGACCTGCAGATTTCGGTGCGCGGCTTTGGCTCGCGTTCCACCTTCGGCGTGCGTGGCATCAGAATGTACGTCGATGGCATTCCGGCCAGCATGCCGGATGGCCAGGGGCAAACCTCGAATATCGATATCGGTTCCATCGATCGCGTGGAAGTGCTGCGCGGCCCTTTCTCTGCGCTGTACGGTAACGCATCGGGCGGCGTGATCAATGTGGAAACCCAGCGCGGCCAGCAGCCGACCACGCTGGAAGCCAGCAGCTGGTACGGCAGCTACGGCAGCTGGCGCAACAGCGTGAAAGCGAGCGGTGCCACCGGTGATGGCAGCCATGCCGGCGATGTTGACTATACGGTGTCGGCTTCGCGCTTCACCACGCACGGCTATCGTGACCACAGCGCCGCGCAGAAAAACCTCGGCAATGCCAGGCTTGGCGTGCGCATTGACGATGTCAGCACCCTGACGCTGCTGTTCAACAGCGTTCACGTTGAGGCGCAGGATCCGGGCGGCCTGACGCCGGATCAGTGGCGTGATAATCCGCGCCAGGTGGCCAGCAACGTCACGCTGTACAACGCGCGTAAAACCGTCGACCAGACCCAGGCGGGCCTGCACTACCAGCGCCAGATGAGCGACAACGACGATCTCAGCGTGATGCTCTATGCCGGTGAGCGCGAAACCACCCAGTATCAGTCCATCCCGCTGGCGACCCAGCTGAAAGCCGGCTATCCCGGTGGTGTCATTTCACTGGCGCGCCACTACCAGGGCATTGATACGCGCTGGACGCACCGCGCGACGCTGTTGACGCTGCCGGTGACCCTGACCGGCGGCCTTGACTATGAAACCATGAGCGAGAAGCGCAAAGGCTATCAGAACTTCACCCGCAGTGACGGCGCCACCGACTACGGCGTGCAGGGTGATCTGCGCCGCAACGAGCGCAACCTGATGTGGAACCTCGATCCCTATCTGCAGACCGCGTGGCAGCTGAGCGATCGCTGGTCGCTGGACGCCGGCGTGCGCTTCAGCACGGTCAATTTCGATGCTAACGACTATTACGTGACCGCCAGCGACCCGGATGACAGCGGCAATCGCCGCTATCACCGCTGGCTGCCTGCGGCCTCGCTCAAATACGCGATTGATGATGGCTGGAACGCCTATGTTTCCGCCGGTCGCGGCTTTGAAACGCCGACGCTCAATGAACTCTCCTACCGCGCGGCGGATCAGGCCGGGCTCAATCTCAACCTGCAGCCGGCCACCAGCAATACCGTTGAGCTCGGCAGCAAAAAACGCCTCGGCAACGGCCTGCTGACCGCTGCGCTGTTTCAGACCGATACCAAAAACGAGATCGTGTCAGACAGCAGTTACGAAGGCCGCACCAGCTACAAAAACGCCGGTGAGACGCGCCGCCGTGGCCTGGAACTCGGGCTCGATCAGCAGTTTGGCTATGACTGGCACCTGAAAGCCGCGTGGACACTGCTCGACGCGCGCTACCGCAGTAACGCCTGCGGCAGCGACAGCTGTGACGGCAAGCGCATCCCCGGTATTGCACGCAATATGGCCTACGCCGGACTGGCCTACGCGCCGGAGCAAGGCTGGTATGCCGGCGGCGACCTGCGCTACCTGAGCGACATTGCAGCCAACGACCAGAATGATGTCAAAGCGCCGGCGTATACGGTGGTGGGACTGAACAGCGGCTATAAATGGCTGGTGCAGAACTGGACGCTGGATCTGTTTGGTCGCATGGATAATCTGCTCGATCGCCACTATATCGGCTCGGTCATCGTTAATGAGAGCAATGGCCGGTATTACGAACCCGCACCGGGGCGTAATTACAGCGTCGGCCTGACGCTGAGCTACGCTTTCCAGTAATCTAAAGCGGGCACCGGCGCACGTCGGTGCCTTATTCAGGTGCGATAACGCGCTGAGCCGACAAATTTCGAAAATTGCTCACTCCAGATTTGCACGGCACAATATTCCTGCGGATCGATACCTTCCGGCAGCGATTTAATAAAATCACCAAAATTATTTAAATCGCCAATTAACGCCGACTGATGTTTTATTTGCAGAAATGAGTGCTGATCAAACGCCTGAGTTTTGGTGAGGTAAATTTTATAGTGTGGCCCGGGGGCAATTTCCCCCTCAAAGGCGATGACATTTTCATTGAGATAGACTTTACCGCTGGCCCAGTAAAGCGCATCACTGCCCGGCTGATGGCGATCAAACTCGCCGCTATATAGCGCCTGCTGTTTCGCCAGATCAACCTCCTTTTGCGTGGCATTCACTTCCGCGGTAATTAACGGTGACAACACCAGACCTAAGGTAATACCGGTGCCCAGAAAAAACAGGCTGGCGATGAGATAAAGCACGTTTAATTTTTTTAGCATCCCTACCTCCCTGCAGCAGAATATCGCTGTATTTCTCTACCCGATCCTGCTGCTCTCTGGTGTTAATAAAACGTAAAGTCAGGCTAAATATTGGTTATCGTGTTGCTGTGCATACTGTGACAGTAACCAGCGCTGTTACAACCAACTCTCAACGGCGGCAGGGAAAGCGAGGCGCAGCAGAATAACCAGTGGCAGCGAGCGGCAAAGATAAGGGCCGGCAGTACCAGCCCTGGAGGGAAAAGATCAGTTCAGCAGCGCGAGGATTTCGTCAGTGGTGCCGGTTTCGCCGAGGCGCGGGAAGATGCGCTCAATGCTGTTGTGGTGGGTTTCAGCGTTCAGGCAGCTCATCGCATCAGTCGCCAGCGTGACGTTGTAGCCCAGCTCGTACGCCTGACGCGCCGTGGATTCCACGCCGATACTGGTGGCAATCCCGCACACCACCACCTGCGTTACGCCACGCTGCTGCAGCTGCTGATGCAGATCGGTATTGTGGAACGCGCCCCAGGTTTTTTTCGTTACGCTGATATCGCCCGGCTGCGGTGTCATTTCCGGCACCAGCACCGCCCAGTCTGCCGGCAGAGCAGCATCGTGGCGCGGCTGCTGATTGCGGCCCGGGGCGCCGCCCGCCACGTTCACCAGCACCACCGGCAGCTGTTTCGCGCGAAACGCCTGCGTCAGCTGCGTGGCGCGTGCAATCACTTCATCCGGATGGCGCGGCGTAACCGGCAGGCGGACGATGCCGTGCTGCAGGTCGATGACAATCAGGGCGGTTTGGGCATCTAACGTGGTGACAGCCATGGTGAGTCCTCTCAAATTAGTGGTCAGCGAGTCGTTGCAGTAAGGGAATGGCGGCCAGCAGCGTTTGCTGCTCCTGCGGACTGAGCAGGCTGCTGATACTGTACAGCAGCCAGTCGTCACGCTGGGCGCGATTGCTGGCGATGAGCTGCAGGCAGGCAGCGGTAGGCTGATAACGGGTTTTGCGGCCATCCTGAGCATCGGCCACGCCCTGTACCAGGCCCAGCGTCTGCAGGCTGGCGACCGTGGCACTCATCGACTGGCTGCGCACCCCTTCGCGCGCGGCCAGCTCGGTCACCGTCATTGCGCCGTCGCGCACCAGATAACCCAGCACGGAAACCTGCGGCCAGGTGAGATCGCCCGGCGGGGCCGATTCACGCAGGCGGCGCATCAGTTTGCCATTAATGCTGCGTAACGCGGCAGCGGCGCTAATCAGCTCGCTCATCGCCCTTTTCCTTTACTGATGAGACCGCAGTATATAAATACGCAGGTAAACTGTGTAGTTTGCCTTCGTATCAATTTGTAATTGCGCATCCCGCCGCTCAGCTGCGCTGCAAATAGTGTATCAGGCTATGAAAGCGCAACGCGCTGGCCAGCGGATTGCGGTAGCTGTGCGGCTGATCGGCGGCGAACTGGCTGGCCTCGCCGGCCTGCAGGCGACGCCAGCTGCCCGCCATGCCCAGCAACAGCTCACCTTCCACCACCACCACCTGCTCAATCACCCCGCTTTCGTGCGCTGATGAATCGCTTTGCGCGCCCGCCGCCAGCGTCACTTCCAGCAGATCGAAGCGCAAACGCGCGTCATACGGCAGCAGCGGCTTCACCTGCATTTGTGCATTGGGCTGGCTGAAGGTCGCCACATCGCCCGACGGCTGCGCCCCGCTCTGCACAAAAAAAGAGAACGGCACATTAAAGCCGGTGGCGATTTTCCATAGCGTGGCGATCGTTGGACTCGACTCGCCGCGCTCAATCTGACCGAGCATGGCTTTACTCACGCCGGTGCGCGCCGCCGCCAGCGTCAGGCTCCAGCCATTGGCCTGACGCAGCTGCTTCAGCGCCTGGCTGAGATGTTGATGCAGATTTTCCATGAATTCTCCTGAAAAGCGGGCGCGCAGTGTACCACTTGTGCGCGCCATACCGCGCGTGCCACAATGTGCGTTATAACGCACAACAGGATGTGATTCCATGACCACTGCGACTGTTCGTCCGGCTTTTTCCTTTCCAATGTTGATTTCCGGCCTGATCGCCGTGCTGGTCGGCTACAGCAGCACCGCGGCGCTGATCTTCCAGGCGGCGCAGGCCGCAGGCGCCTCACCGGCGCAGATTGGCGGCTGGCTGTCGATGCTGGGCGTGGGCATGGGACTGGCGTCACTCGGCCTGTCGCTGTGGACGCGGATGCCGGTGCTCGCCGCCTGGTCGACGCCAGGTGCCGCGCTGCTGGCCACCAGCGTGCACGGCCTGACGCTGAATGAAGTGGTTGGGGTGTTTGTCGCTACCAATCTGCTGATTGTGCTGAGCGGCGTGACCGGCCTGTTTGCCCGGCTGATGAACCACATTCCCCAGTCGCTGGCGGCCGCGATGCTGGCGGGGATTCTGCTGCGATTTGGCATCGGCACTTTCAGCGGCTTACAGGATCATTTTGCCCTGTGCGGCAGCATGTGTCTGGTGTGGCTGCTGGGCCGCCGCTGGCTGCCGCGTTATGCCATTCTGCTGGCGCTGGTGACAGGTGTACTGGTGGCGCTGGGTCAGCGCGCCATCCACTTTCCGCCTCATGCGCTAACGCTGAGCGTGCCGGAATTTATCATGCCGCACTTTAATCCTGCCGCGCTGATTGGCGTCGGCTTGCCCTACTTCCTGGTGACCATGGCGTCGCAGAATGCGCCCGGTATTGCCACGCTGCAGGCGCATGGCTACCGGCCGCCGGTCTCCGCGCTCACCGGCTGGACCGGCCTGATCGCGCTGCTGCTGTCGCCGTTCGGCGGCTTCTCGGTGTGTATTGCGGCGATCACCGCCGCGATCTGCATGGGCGATGATGTCGATCCGGACCCGGCGCGCCGCTGGGTGGCTTCCGCGCTGGCGGGCGTGTTCTATCTGCTGACCGGCTTTACCGGCGCGCTGATCGCCGTGATGCTCAGCGCATTGCCGCCGGTGCTGATCGCCACGCTGGCCGGTCTGGCACTGCTGGCCACGCTGGCGGGCAGTCTGCAGCGCGCGCTGGCGGAACCGGCGCAGCGCGACAGCGCCATCGTGGCATTTCTGATCACCGCCAGCGGCATCTCCCTGCTCGGCGTCGGCTCGGCGTTCTGGGGCCTGATCGGGGGCGTCCTTACCCATTTGCTGCTCAGCCCGCGCCGGAACGGTTAACATTTCACCACCCCGCGTACCGTGGGGGGAATAACGCCCTGTTTCCCCCCCTTTTTCCCCCGTTTGATTGCGGCGCATTTGGCTTAAGATCACTACCATCGCCCATCACACCCGATGTTTGGCTTCAGATAACCACCGATAAGGGCCCAACGAGTGGCAAAAACTTTTCTGCGCAGCGGCAATCTCGACGCGTTACTGGCTCTGGGGGAGAACGGCCAGCCGGTCTGGGCTTCTGCCCTGCAAATTCGCGAAACATTACGTTTGCGCCGCCAGACGACTCTGGCCAACTGCCTCGCGATCCCGCAGGCCAACGAGCGCGGTGACCGCCTTGACTGGTACGCGCCATTCAGCGGCAAAGTGAAATCCTGGCTGGCGGCCAGCGATCGCGAAAAGCGTCAGGCGCTGGATCAGCTCACCCTTAATCAGCAGGATTTGCAGGCGCTCAGCCTGCGCGCCCGGGATGCCGACAATCCGGCGATGCGCCTGTTTGGGGCGCTGCTGGCAAAGACGCTGCAGTTTCCCGATCAGCAATACGTCTATCTGGTGGATGGCAAGCCGGTGATCACCTTCTGGGGCTTTGTCGACCCGCAGGCGCGCACGCGTGATGATGCGCTGGCCTGCCTGCGCGACAGCCTTGATGAAGAACTGCCGCCGCTGGTGGTGCCCGCGCCGGAGCCAGAAAGGGCTGCCGCGCCTGAACCGGTTGCGGCCCCCGTTGTGGCGGAGCCCGAGCCGGAACGGCTGGCGGAACCCGAACCACAGGCCGCACCCGAACCCGCACCGCTGAGCGTGGTCGCCGACGCGCCCGCGCGGAATAAATCCGCACTGCGCCCGCTGCTGCTGGTGCTGCCTCTGGCTGCCGCCGCAGCGGGCGTGGCCTTCTGGTTACACGACGCGCCGGTCCAGCCGGCAGAAACCGAAACCGCGCCTGTGGTCAGCGCCGCGCCCGCGCTGGCCCCGGCGATGCTGGCGAAAGCACAGACGCTGGCCGCCACGCTGCCGCACAGCAGTGCGACGGTGACGCCTGCGCCGGCACCGGCTACCCCACCGGCACCGCCGGAGGTCGTAGCGGAACATACCGAACCGGCCAAAGCGGACGATCTGGTGATGACGGCCGATGACGCGCGCCTCGGCTCGGTGAAATTTATCAATGGTACCTGGCGCGTGACGCTGCGTCAGACCAATCTGCCGACCGGCAAGCCGCCGAGCCTGCGCTATCAGATCCGCAACGGTAAAGGCAGCGCAGTGATTACCCAGGGCGACAATATTCGCTGTAAAGCCGATGTCACCGCCGCCATGACCAGCGCCGGCACCATGGTAGTGCGCAGCCGCTATACTGCCAGCTGCAGCGATAAATCACGCTATCGCATGCCGGAGCTGTTGTGCAAAGCCGGTGATGGCATTGCCAGCTGTACGGCGCAGTATGGCGCCGATCAGGTGTTCCCGTTGACGATTAAGCGTGAGAGTAAGTAACCATGTTGGCTCCCCTGATTGATGACAAACAGAAAATCACGCTGATCGAAGACAGCGGTGTGCAGTTTCTTGATTTTGGTCTGCGCCTGCCCGCGCTACAGGCGCGGCGGCAGTTTGTGCGCCAGACCGCCAACGGCCCGCTGCTGCGCCTCAACGTTGATGGCAACAGCGGCAAGTTTCTGCTCTATCCGCAGGATGGCGGTGCCGCTGAGGTAGTGCGCCCGGAGACCGATATCGCGCTGGCCGATTCCCTGACGCTGCTGGCCGGGCAGTGGCTGCCGCTGCCGGTGCTGCGCTGTTCCAGCGGCCGTCGTTTTATCGGTGGCCCGGATAACTGGGCGCGTCTGCGCCTTGCGCCGCTCAGCCAGCCCGACGCGGCGGGTAATACCCATCGCATCACCCTCGCCTTTGATACGCGCCTGGTGGCCGACGCGGACGGCGGTGAGCAGCTGGGGTTGAGCAAAGCCGATGCGCAGAACGGCGTCAGCTTTGCGCTGGCGTGGCACAACTATGAACTGGGCGAGTTCCTCGACCTTACCTGGGTTGACGGCTGGCTGCGCGAGACGTTCAGCCAGCAGGTGTATGCGCTGGAATCACGCCGCGAGCAGGAAGTGAACCAGGCGCTGCGCGAATTTGAATATCAGGCGCACTATCTCAACGTGCTGGAACTGCTGGGCGAACAGCTCGATCTGGCAGAAATCACTATCCAGGCGGCCTCACCGCAAACGCCGGCGGTCAACGTGGATATCATTCTCGACGTCGGCAACTCGCACACCTGCGGCATTCTGGTGGAAGATCACCCCGAAGAGAGCAACGGCCTGCGCCAGACCTATGAGCTGCAGCTGCGCGATCTGTCGCAGCCGCACCAGGTCTACAACGAGCTGTTCGACAGCCGACTGGAGTTTGCCGAAACGCACTTTGGCAAAGCCAACTTCTCGCTGGAGAGCGGCCGCGAAAACGCGTTTATGTGGCCCTCGCTGACCCGCGTCGGTCGCGAAGCCAGTCGTCTCGCGCTGCAGCGCGCCGGCACCGAGGGCAGCACCGGCCTCTCCAGCCCGCGCCGCTACTTATGGGACGAAGCGCGTTATCAGCCAGGCTGGCGCTTCAACGCCAGCGGCGGCAGCGACGAGCCGCAGGCCACTGCGCTGCCGTTTACGCTGTTGCTCAACGATGAGGGGCAGCCGCTGCATGCCCTGCCGGAAGATGACCGCCTGCCGGTGTTTTCTGCCAGCTACAGCCGCAGCTCGCTGATGACCTTTATGCTGTGTGAGCTGCTGGCGCAGGCCATGATGCAGATGAACAGCGTGGCCCAGCGCCAGCGTATGCCGCAAAGCCAGGCGCCGCGCCAGCTGCGTCATGTGATCCTGACGCTGCCGTCAGCCATGCCGAAGCCGGAGCGGGAAATTTTCCGTCGCCGCATGCAGGAAGCCATCGCGCTGGTGTGGAAAGCCGAAGGCTGGCATCCGGCCGACGCCGCGTTTGACGCCGCCAGCCAGGCGCACAGCCTGCGGCCGGTGCCGGATGTGCAGATGGAGTGGGATGAAGCCACCTGCGGTCAGATGGTGTGGCTGTTCAACGAAACCCAGGTGAACTTTGCCGGTCGGGCGGAAGATTTCTTCAGTAGCATGGCGCGTCCGGATCGCCCGCGCGAAGCGGATGAGCTGCCGGGCAAAAGCCTGCGCATCGCCTCGATTGATATCGGCGGCGGCACCACCGACCTCGCCATCACCCAGTATCGTCTGGATGATGGTCAGGGCAACAACGTGAAAATCACCCCGCGCCTGCTGTTCCGGGAAGGGTTTAAAGTGGCCGGCGATGACATTCTGCTGGACGTGATTCAGCTGTGGATCCTGCCCGCGCTACAGCAGAGTCTGCAAAAAGCCGGCCTGGCGCTGGCGGAACCGCTGATGAACAAGCTGTTTGGACACGACAGCCGCATGGACGGTCAGGCCACGCTGCGCCAGCAGGTCACCCTGCAGCTGTTTATTCCGCTGGCGCAGGCGGTGCTGGAGCGCTATGAAAACTGGAATCCACTCGACAGCCACAGCGAAATTAACGCGCTGTTTGGCGAGCTGGTGCCGCAGAAGCCAGCCAGCAGCGTGCTGGCGTTTGTCAACGGAGAGATTCAGCGCACGCTCGGCGGCGATAGCCGTTTCGATCTGCTTGACGTGCCGCTGGTGGTGAGCATGGCGCAGTTGCATGCTGAGTTCCTGCAGCACCGGATGGCGATCATCCCGGCGCTGCGCGCCATGTGCGAAGTGGTTTCCCTCTATCAGTGCGATGTGCTGCTGCTGACCGGTCGCCCGTCGCGCTTCCCCGGCATTCAGGCGCTGGTGCGTCATTTGCAGCCGCTGCCGGGTAGCCGCATTTTATCGCTGGAGGGGTATCACACCAGCGACTGGTATCCGTTCAACAAACAGGGACGCATTGATAACCCGAAATCCACCGCGGCGGTCGGTGCCATGCTGTGTCTGCTGGCACTCGATCTGCGTCTCAGCAGCTTCTGGTTCCGCGCCGGCGATTTTGAACCCTACTCGACCATTCGCTATCTTGGCGTGCTGGATGAAAACGCCACGCTGAGCGATGACAATCTGTGCTACAGCGAGATTGATCTCGACAGCCACAGCTTCGCGCTGGACCGTAAAAGCAGCTTCCGCATTCGCGGTAACGTCTGCCTCGGTTTCCGCCAGCTGGAGAACGACCGCTGGCCGGCGACACCGCTCTACAGCCTGAGCATTACCGATCCGCAGCTGGCGCGCCAGCTAGCGGGCGAAAGCGTGCTGCGCATCAGGCTGGCGGTACAACCGGGCCCGGATAACCTCGGCCCGGAGCGGCTGGTACTGAGCGAGGCGCGCATGGACGATGGCACGCGCGTGCCGCTGGAGCAACTGAGTCTGAAACTGAATACGCTGTCGGCCACCGGCAACGCCAATGCGCAATACTGGATCGACAGCGGGAGCGTGTGTAAACGATGAGAACTGCCAAAAAAGCCACGCCGGCGACACCTGCTAAACGCCTGGGTCTGCTGCAGGAGACGGTTGACGGCGCGCTGAACTGGGTGGAGAGCCACCAGGCGCACTCGCCGCGTCTGGCGCTGGAAGCCGATACGCTGCGGCTCCAGCTGCGGCGCGCCCGCGTTGAAAGCCACGCGCTGGCGCGACAGCTGGCGCGGCCGGTCACCCTGGCGCTGTTTGGTCAGTCGCAGGCGGGTAAAGCCTGGCTGCTGAGTGAAATGGTCGGCGACGCGCAGGGCCAGCTGATCGCCCGTCTCGGCGACAAAACCCTGAACTATTTTCAGCACATCAATCCCGGCAATCTCGATTTTGCCATCGCCACCCGTTTCAGCCATCAGCGTGAAGCGCAGTCTGGTGCGTGGCCGCTGGAGATGACGCTGCTGAGCGAAGCCGAGCTGATTCGTCTGATGCTGGCCGGCGCCAGCGCGGGCACCCAGCCGGACAGCGCGGCGATTGATGCCGCGCTGCAGCGCCTGCAGCGCCATCGCCAGAGCGAGATGCAGCCCGGCCTCGACAGCGACGCGCTGGTGACGCTGTGGGCGTGGCATCGCCGCCAGCCCGACCACGCCGAGGTGCTGGACCGCCATTTCTGGCCGCAGGCGATTGAGCTGGCACCGTGGCTCAACGTGGACGACCGCGTGCAGCTGTTTGCGCTGCTGTGGCCGCAGCGTCCGGCGCTGAATGAAACCCTGCGCAGCCTGCTGCATCTGCGCCATCAGCTGCGGCACGCGCCGCGCGTGCTGGCGCCGCTCAGCCTGCTGGTGGATGACGCCTCGCTGCCCGCTGAAAAGCTCATCGGCCATGACGCCGACCTGAACGAATTGATTGAAGTGTGTCCGGTTGTCGCCAACCGCGTGGGCAAACCGCAGTCGGTACCGCTCGGCTGGCTGGCGCTGCTGACGCTGGAAATCACCCTGCCGCTCAGTTCGACGCCGCGTCAGGCGCTGTATGACGAAGCCGATATGCTGGAACTGCCCGCGCCGGGCACGCCCGCCGACCGCGATCAGCAGGATGAGCGCGCAAGGCTGCAGGCGCGTGATGCGCTGCGCGCCAGTCTGCTGGAGCAGAAACGTGCCCTGCTGCCGGGCTTCTATGCCGCCCGTCAGGGCATCGATTTAATGCTGATTTGTACCGCCGCCAGCCAGCGTCAGGATGCGGATCTCGCCGCCAGCGCGCTGCGCGAGTGGCAACTGCAACAGAGCGCGACGGCCAGCGCAGACAAGCCGCGCCTGATTTGGGCGATTACGCCGCACGATGCGCGCTATCAGCAGTCGCAAATCAACGTCGATGAAGCGGTACAGCGGCAGATTGGTCAGCCTGGCCAGAGCTGGGGTTCCATGCTGGCGCGCGATCGCGCCGGCGTCGACCGCATGAGCAGTTGGCTGCAGGATGAGATGCAGCCGGAGGCACGGCGCGACCGGCTGGCGCTACAGCTCAGCACGCTGCAGCAGAAACTGGTGGAGCGTCTGCAGCCGTGGACCGAAGCCAGCGCCACGCCGGAACAGGCCGCGCGGAAACAGGCCATCGCCGATACGCTGCTGAAGTGTTTACAGCATCGCACCGGCCTGCATGGCGAGCTGCTTGAGCGTCTGCAGCCGTCGCGCGAAGCGGTGCGCCAGCTGTGGCTGAGTCAGAGCCACGGCAGCACGCCGTCCACCGGCGGTCAGCCGGCCGCGGTGGAGCAGAGCTATTTTGGTATTGGTTTTGAGTTTGACCTGTTTAACGATGAGCCGGTAACCACCGCCGAACCGCGCAGCAGCAGCGGCCAGCGCGATCAGCAGTTTCCTCAGCAGGTGTTCGCGCTGTGGCTGGCGCACCTGCGTCAGCTGCCGGAGAGCCAGAGCCTGCTGGCGCTGCTCAACGTTGATAAGCCAACGCTGGAACTGCTGGTGGAGGAGCTGATTACCGCCAGCTTCCGTCTGCAGGTGCTGAGCAAACTGCAAAGCGCGCTCAACGAAACAGAGACGCAGGTCAGTGCCCATGAAGCGCGCACCGATCGCCAGGTGTCGCGTGCCATGACGGTGCTGGGTGACTTTGTCGCCTGGCTCGGCTTCCTGCAGCGGGATGAACGTGAACGGCCGCAGAGTCGCGTCAATCGCGGCAGCCCGATTTTCGCCCGCCCGCCGGCGCCCAGCGTCAGCTTTTCGTCAGGCCAGCGTCTGACGCGGCTGTCTGCCGCGCCGGCTAACCACACCGCCTATTACATTTATGACTGGCTGGTGGGGTTAAATTCGCTGATCGTCGAGAATAACGGCTACACCGGCGGCGGCGATTTGCCGGCCAGCGCACGCCAGACGCTGGCGATTATGCTGCTGCCGCTGCACGCGTAGTCAGTGAGTAATCAGGCGCAGCTCGCCCGCCAGCTGCTGCGCCGCCTCTTCCAGCAGCGCCAGCACCGGGGCAAACTCCGCACTGGCGCTGACCTCGGCGACATGCTGCAGATGCAGCGTTGCCGGCAGCGCCATGCCGCCGGTTAGCCAGTCCCACAGCGCATCCAGATTGTAGCCAAAGCATTCACCGCAGCCGCTCTGTTCGACCAGCGCCTGATAAAAGGCCTGGCGCGTGCCCAGCGTGCGAAAATCAAAATGGAGTGTCAGCATAGTCAGGGTACCGGCGTGAAGCTGCGATAGTGATCGGTAGTGAGAAAGATCAGCCCATCAGAAGAGTAAAGCAGACGATCGGCATCGCGGTGGCCGCAGTCGTAATTGACGTCCGCTTCATACCACTGCCGTCCCGCCTGCATCGGCAGCCGCCGTTCGCGGTTACTGAAGCGATCGCCGCCAATCGCCCGTCCTGGCAACACCTCACACAGGTTACCCTGCGCCGGGTTCCAGCCCTGACGACGTGCCGCGCTTTTGGTGAGATAAAAATCAGGCAAACGGTGGTGCTGCTGGAGCCAGCGCGCCACGCGATGTGCATCGGTCAGTTGCGCAATATCCGTCTGTTTTTCTGGTGCAGTACCGCTCAGATGGGGCTTCAGCCCGATCCAGCAAACCACCAGCGCAAACAGTAATCCAATCCAGAGTTTTTTCGACATAGTGACATCCTGAAAAGCAGGACGCCGATAATAGCAGGTTTCAGGCGGGGAAAAACGCGGGCCAGCATGGCTGGCCCTGGCGGAGGTTTACTGCTGCATCGCGCTCGGGGTGTGCGCGGCGTGACGACGCCATGCGCCCGGAGCCACGCCATACTGGCGCTTGAAGCTGCGGTTAAACGACTGCTGTGAATCGAACCCCAGCGAAATGGCCACGTTAAGGATCGGTTCGTTGGTGGTGGTCAGGCGGTCGGCCGATTTTTTCAGCTTCTTAGCCCGGATGTACTCACCCAGCGGATAGCCGGTGTGCTCTTTGAACATACGCTGCAGGTGCCACTTCGAATAGCCGGCGCGCCCCGCTACGGTGTCCAGATCCAGACGTGCTTCAATGTTGTTATCAATCCAGTCGATCAGATCGTGAATAAAAGCGTCGCTCATCATCCCATTCTCTCCCGTCGCCATGGCGAACAGTATCAGTATCAGTTGCAATTACACTTTAAGGGTGACTGACTATCGCACTTAATGCAAGTTTTATTATTGCATTAAATGCCGCACTCGCCGTAGGGGCTTTCGCTACCTGTTACGAATTGATCAAAACCGCACATAAAGTGTATCAGATATTCTTGCAGATGCAGTTCGCCCAAGCCTACACTCCTGTGGTTTTAATGCAATCTTAAAAGTTGCAGATTTTTCGTACGTCTCCTTTCTTTTTCACCAACGCGGAATAACAACAATGCATCTGCAAACATATGGGGTTCGTCGGGCCGTAAGCCTGTCAGGAGTGATGTTGCTGGGAAGCCTGCTGGCCGGTTGTGATCGCGGTGTGGCGCAAAATGCGCCGCCGCCTCCGCCCGAAGTGAGTGTCGCGCAGGTGGTGCAACAAAAAGTCAGCCAGTGGGATAGCTTCAATGGCCGCATTGAAGCGGTGCAGAGCGTGCAGCTGCGTCCGCGCGTCTCGGGCTACATCGATCAGGTTAACTATCGCGAAGGCGATGAGGTGAAGAAAGGTCAGGTGCTGTTTACCATTGATGACCGCACCTACCGCGCCACGCTGGAGCAGGCGCAGGCCGAACTGGCCAGCGCGCGTAGCCAGGCGGCGCTGGCCCGCAGCGAGTCGGCCCGTACCGACAAGCTGATCGGCACCCAGGTGGTGTCGCGCGAAGAGTGGGAACAGCGGCGTTCGACCGCCAGTCAGGCGCAGGCCAGCGTGCTGGCCGCCCAGGCGGCAGTCGATATGGCGCAGCTGAACCTCGACTTTACCCGCGTCACCGCGCCAATTGATGGTCGCGCCAGTCGGGCGATGATCACCACCGGTAACCTGGTGACCGCCGGCGACAGCGCCAGCGTTCTCACCACGCTGGTTTCGCAGGACCGCATGTACGTCTACTTTGACGTCGACGAAGCGATTTATCTGCAGTACCAGGCGATGGCGCGTCAGGGCCAGAACCGCGGTTCGCTGCCGGTAGAGATTGCGCTGACCGGCGAACAGGGCTATCCGCACCGCGGCACCGTTGATTTTCTCGATAACCAGCTGACCGCCAGCACCGGCACCATTCGCATGCGCGCCACGCTCGACAATCAGCAGCGTCAGTTTACCCCAGGCCTGTTTGCCCGCGTGCGGCTGCCGGGCAGCGCAGAATTTAACGCGCTGCTGGTCGACGACCGCGCGGTGCTGACCGACCAGGATCGTAAATACGTTTACGTGGTTGATGCGCAGGGCAAAGCCGAACGCCGCGATGTTCAGCTGGGCGATCTGGCTAACGGCCTGCGTATTGTGCAGCAGGGTCTGAAGCCAGGCGACAAGGTGATTGTCAACGGTCTGCAGAAAGTGTTCATGCCCGGTATGCCGGTAAAAGCGCAGCCGGTGGCCATGCGCTCCGCTCAATAATAATCGAGACTGCCCGTTATGGATTTCTCCCGCTTTTTTATCGACCGACCGATTTTCGCCGCGGTCCTGTCGATTTTGATATTTACCACCGGACTGATCGCCATTCCGCTGTTGCCGATCAGTGAATACCCCAACGTGGTACCACCCAGCGTGCAGGTGCGCGCAGAATATCCCGGTGCCAACCCCAAAGTGATTGCTGATTCGGTGGCAACGCCGCTGGAAGAAGCGATCAACGGGGTGGAAAACATGATGTACATGAAGTCGGTGGCCGGCTCAGATGGCGTGCTGGTTACCACCGTGACCTTCCGCCCGGGGACCGATCCCGATCAGGCGCAGGTCCAGGTGCAAAACCGCGTGGCACAGGCTGAAGCGCGTCTGCCGGAAGAGGTGCGTCAGCTCGGCCTGACCACCCAGAAGCAGTCACCTACCCTGACGCTGGTGGTGCATCTGTTCTCGCCCCACGGCAAGTACGATTCGCTCTATCTGCGTAACTACGCCACGCTGAAGGTGAAAGATGAGCTGGCGCGTCTGCCGGGCGTCGGCCAGATTCAGATCTTCGGTGCCGGTGACTACGCGATGCGCGTCTGGCTCGACCCGAATAAAGTGGCGGCGCGCGGCATGACCGCCGGCGACGTGGTCAGCGCCATGCAGGAGCAGAACGTGCAGGTTTCTGCCGGGCAGCTGGGCGCAGAGCCGACGAAGAAAGAGAGCGATTTCCTGCTGTCGATCAACACCCAGGGGCGGCTGGAAGATGAGGCGCAGTTTGGCAACATCATCCTGAAAACCGCCGATGACGGCACGCTGGTGCGCCTGCGTGACGTGGCGCGCATCGAGATGGGCTCCGGCAGCTATGCCCTGCGTTCGCAGCTGAACAACAAGGATGCGGTTGGTATCGGTATCTTCCAGTCGCCGGGTGCAAACGCCATCGACCTGTCGAATGCGGTACGCGCCAAGATGGCCGAGCTGGCAACGCGCTTCCCGGATGACGTGCAGTGGGCCGCGCCTTATGACCCGACGGTTTTCGTGCGTGATTCGATCCGCGCCGTGGTCCAGACGCTGTTCGAAGCCATCGTGCTGGTGGTGCTGGTGGTGATTCTGTTCCTGCAGACGTGGCGCGCCTCGATCATCCCGCTGCTGGCCGTGCCGGTGTCGGTGGTCGGTACCTTCAGCGTGCTCTATCTGCTGGGCTTTTCGCTCAATACCCTGAGTCTGTTCGGGCTGGTGCTGGCGATTGGGATCGTGGTCGATGACGCCATCGTGGTGGTGGAGAACGTCGAGCGTAACATTGAACAGGGCTTAACACCGGTGGCGGCGGCTCACCAGGCGATGCGCGAGGTCTCCGGGCCGATTATCGCCATCGCGCTGGTGCTGTGTGCAGTATTTGTGCCGATGGCCTTCCTCTCGGGCGTAACCGGTCAGTTCTATAAACAGTTTGCCGTGACCATTGCCATTTCGACGGTGATTTCGGCGATTAACTCGCTGACGCTCTCTCCGGCGCTGGCGGCGAAACTGCTGAAGGCGCACGGTGCGCCGAAGGACCTGCCGACGCGCCTGATCGATCGTCTGCTGGGCTGGGTGTTCCGGCCGTTTAACCGCTTCTTCCAGCGCAGCTCAGACGGCTATGAATCGATGGTCGGCAAAACCCTGCGCCGGCGCGGTGCGGTGTTTGGCGTATACGTGCTACTGCTGGCCGGTGCCGGCTTCATGTTCCACACCGTGCCAGGCGGCTTTATTCCGACCCAGGATAAGCTGTACCTGATTGGTGGCGTGAAGATGCCGGAAGGCTCATCGCTGGCGCGTACCGATGAAGTGATTCGTAAGATGAGCGAAATCGGCATGAACACCGAAGGCGTGGCCTACTCCGTCGCCTTCCCCGGCCTGAATGCGCTGCAGTTCACCAATACGCCGAATACCGGCACGGTGTTCTTCGGTCTGAAACCATTCAGCGAGCGCAGCCGCACTGCGGCGGAAATTAATGCTGAGATCAACGCGAAAATTTCCAAAATTCAGCAGGGCTTCGGTTTCTCCATCATGCCACCGCCGATCCTCGGTCTGGGCCAGGGATCGGGCTATTCGCTGTATGTGCAGGACCGTGCGGGCCTGGGCTATGGTGCACTGCAAACCGCGATTAATACCCTGTCCGGTGCGGTGATGCAGACGCCTGGCATGATGTTCCCGATCTCCTCCTATCAGGCCAACGTGCCGCAGCTGGATGTGCAGGTCGATCGCGACAAAGCCAAAGCACAGGGGGTATCGCTGACCGATCTGTTCACGACGCTGCAGGTGTATCTGGGTTCGTCTTACGTCAACGACTTCAACAAGTTTGGTCGTACCTGGCGTGTGATGGCGCAGGCTGACGGGGATTTCCGCGACAGCGTGCAGGATATCGCGAACCTGCGCACCCGTAACGATCGCGGTGAGATGGTGCCGATTGGCAGCATGGTGAACATCACCACCACCTACGGTCCGGACCCGGTGATTCGCTATAACGGCTATCCGGCGGCCGACCTGATTGGCGATGCCGATCCGCGCGTGCTCTCTTCCGCGCAGGCGATGGAGAAACTCGAGGCGATGTCCAGCCAGGTGCTGCCGAACGGCATGAATATCGAATGGACCGACCTGAGCTATCAACAGGCAACCCAGGGCAACACCGCGTTTATCGTGTTCCCGGTGGCGGTGCTGCTGGCGTTCCTGGTACTGGCGGCGCTGTATGAGAGCTGGACGCTGCCGCTGGCAGTGATCCTGATCGTACCGGTGACGATGCTCTCCGCACTGGTTGGCGTGTGGCTGACCGGCGGCGATAACAACGTGTTTGTCCAGGTCGGTCTGGTGGTGCTGATGGGGCTGGCATGTAAGAACGCCATCCTGATCGTCGAGTTTGCCCGCGAACTGGAGATGCAGGGCAAAGGGATTGTGGAGTCGGCGCTGGAAGCCTGTCGCCTGCGTCTGCGCCCCATCGTCATGACCTCCATCGCCTTTATCGCCGGCACCGTGCCGCTGATTCTGGGCGAAGGTGCGGGCGCCGAAGTGCGTGGCGTCACCGGCATCACCGTGTTCTCGGGCATGCTGGGGGTTACGCTGTTTGGCCTGTTCCTGACGCCGGTGTTCTACGTGACGCTGCGTAAGCTGGTGACGCGCAAACAGCAGCCGGCGGTGGAAACGCAGACGGTGTAAACGCTAAGGAGTAAAACCCCTCCGGGCCATCGTGCCCGGATTTTTTTTGCCTGTCGCGGCATGACGATGTTACACAGCAACAGTGCGCCTCTGCGCCAGAGCACAGCAGCCGGATTTCACAGGATTTACAGGGGTAGATTGTGCGTACAGAAGCGGAATGGAAAAGTGCGCATCAGCGATGCGCACGGGAGGTTAGCGGTCTTTTTTGCAGAGTTCGGCGATTTCGAGGTCAGGCAGCGGTTCGCAGTTGCTGGTATCGTGCTTTTTCAGCTCGTTAAGGGCATCGGCGACGGTGCGGGTTTCCAGCACTTTAAGCGACGCCTCTTCCGCTTGCTCCGCGATCGATTTGAAGTACCAGCACAGGTTGGCGCTGACCAGGCAGCGCGGTGCGACATCGGGGCGCGACGCCCACAGTTTTTTGTCTTCAATCACTGAAGTGTAGATATCGCGCAGCGTGATCTCAGCGGCCGGACGACCCAGATGGATCGAGCCGGTACGGCCAAGCGTCGAGACAATGATGCCATCGCGCGTTAACGGAACCATGAGTTTCCGAATGAAACTGGGGTTCGCTTCAAGACCGTACGCCAGAATGGCACTGGTCGAGCGTTTCCCCAATTGCTCCGCCATCGCTACGCTCAAAACCATCTGCAAAGCTGTCGGGAAGCGGTAATCTAGCATTTCTGTTTCCTGAGTTGCGGCCTATTTTCTTGTTTTTATACCGCGGCAGTGAATAATCAATGAGCAATAAATATAACAAACACTGTTGCTTTTTAGAATACCGAAAATGCTTTCCGCCCGTGACTAACCTGCGCTATTACCCGCCTTGATATCGAATTAAAGTATTGAATTTAGATAAAAATATTTCAACATGACCTGCCGCTGACCGCTTTAGCACTCTGAGCCTTGCGCAACAATATGCGCGACGTGTCACTTTTTTGCCCCCACCGCTGTAGCTGCGGGCTGATGAAGGACGTTGTGACAAAGGGACGATTATTTCTGCACGGGTGTCGCGCCGTGTGCGCAACCGACCTTCAGACAAGCCATTGTTTCTGTGTAAGAAACAAAAACACACCGGCGAAGGGGCTACGTCAGGGTCGATTAACCGGTTTCTGAAAGGAATAATATTGATCAGGGTCATGATTCCCTTGCTATTTTTTGCACAAAATGCGCGCCGTTACTATTTTCGAGGCGCGAAATAATGTCTGTATTATCCCCGGTCGTCGGCGCGTTATTGCTGACCGTTCTCCCGCTGACGGTGGGCATCATCACGGCGGCAACCAGCTGCCTGAACGCGCCAACCTTATGGCAATGCGTACGAATGGCACCCCTGCCTTTCGTTGTCTCGGCTGGCTGCACTCTGCTGTTAAGCGCGTTGTGTTGCCTGCTGCAATATCTGACGGATCGCCACTAAAGCGCAGCAGCGGCCATCTCTGCCCGTTAGCCGTCAGTGGCGATTTCACCCTGCGGATTCCGGAGCGCCTGCCGGCAATTTCCGCTTCAGCACCACCACCAAAAGCACGTTGATGAGCGCCAGCCCGCATAACAGCCACAGCGTAGCCTGCGCGCCGGAATGCTGGAAAATATAGCCGCCAATCAGCGGCGTGAGCGCCTGACCAATCAGCGCCGGTCGCGCCATGCGGCCAACCACAATGGCGTACTCTTCCGGTTTTACCATCGCCAGCGGCAACGTACCGCGCACGATAGCCCGCAAGCCATTTCCTGCACCGTACAGCACCATACTCACCAGCGCCCACGCGGGATAACAGGCCAGCAGCAGTAATCCCAGCGCCACCAGTCCGACCGAGAAGAAAGTGGTCCAGATGGGATGGCCGCGTTTGAACGCCATATCGACAATGCGCGACGCCACCTGGCACGGCCCCAGCAGCGTGCTGATCGCCAGCGCGGCGCTCAGCGAATGCCCGCTCGCCTGCAGCAGAGTAATCAACTGCACCGATATCGCCGTCATGATCACCGACGCGAGGGTAAAGATGCTGCACAGCAGCCAGAACAGCGTGGGGGCCAGCGAATTCTGTGCGGTATGCTGTTGCGTGGCTTTTGGTATGGATGGCGTGCGCGGCGCCGGTAGCGCATACAGGTAAGCCGGCAGCACCGCCAGGCACAGCAGCGCGGCAATGGCCAGACAGGCGCCGCGCCACTCCAGCCAGTGGATCAGCAACGCGATGCCGGGCCACACCAGTGAGGTACAGAATCCTGAGATCAGCGTAATACCGGTAATCGCGCCACGCGCCTGGCCGCCATATAAGGTGCCCAGCGTGGCGAACAGCGCGTCATACAGGCCCATCGCCATGCCCGCGCCGATAATCAGCCAGGCGAACAGAAATAGCGGCAAATTGTGGCTCAGCGCCATGATAACCAGCCCTAGCGCCATCAGCGCCCCGCTCGCCGCCAGCAGCCGGCGACCCTGTGCGCGGGCAATCAGCCGGCCGCACAGCGGTGCCAGCAGGCCGGAGACCAGAATGCCGAGCGAAAGTGCGCCATACACCCACTGCTGCGACCAGCCGGTTTCCGCGATGATCGGGTTAGCCATCACGGCCATCAGATAAAACGATCCGCCCCATGACAGGATCTGCACGGCGCCGAGCGTGACGATAGCGGGCGCGCCCGGTTTTGGCTGATACTCCACAGCTAATATCCGTTAACAGGTAAATCACGGTTATAGCATGTTCATCCGGCAGGAAAAATGCCCGCGCGTCCTGTTGAGCCGAATTCCACGCCGGGGTTTCAGCGACTGGATGGATAAACCCTATTATAGTATGTTGTAACTAGAATGCCTGCTTGCTCGCCGCGTCATTCAGTGCCACCCTTAGGTATGTTGTAACTATGGAGAACCGCGATGGCTCGCTATGATTTGGTGGCTGATTTACACGAATGCGTGAATACGCTGGAGCGCGAACTTACTGCACTGCGGGCGTCGGTTGAACAGCAGCCGCTGTTGCTGGCGCGCGTATTCAGCCTGCCGGATATCGAGAAAGGCAAAGAGCATGATGAAATCAACCGCATCGCGGTGACCCAGCATCTCGGTAAACGCGCGCGCGAACTGGCCCTCGCCCACTATTGTCGCCTGTTTATGCAGCATCAGTCGGAAAAACTCAGCACCAAAGCGGCGGTGCGTCTGCCTGGCGCCCTCTGCATTGAGGCGGATGAGGCGGCCAGCCAGCGACTGGAGCAGCAGGTCACGACCATCAACACCCTTAAACAGCGGCTGGAGCAATTGATCACCGTCGACTCCGGCCTGCCGAGCGAGGCGCGTTTTGAGTTTGTGCACCAGCATCTGCGTGGCCTGATCACGCTCAACGCCTACCGCAGCGTCACGCTACTGCAGGCGCCGGATACGCTGCGTTTTGGCTGGGCGAATAAAAACATCATCAAGAAGGTGACGCGCGAGGCTATCGTCGGGCAGCTGGAGCGCAGCCTGAAGGCGAACCGCGCGCAGGCACCGTGGACGCGCGAACAGTGGGCAGAGAAAGTGCAGCAGGAGCTGGAGCGGGTGCGGTCATTGCCGGACGGCGCGCAACTGAAGATCAAGCGGCCGGTTAAAGTGCAACCTATCGCGCGGCTGTGGCGCGCCAGCGAGAAAAAACAGCTGCAGCTGGCCTGCCCTTCGCCGCTGCTGGTGTTGTGCCGCGATCGTACGCAGGTGCCGACGCTGGGTGAACTGCTGGATTACGATGCTGAAAACATCGCGCACCGTTACAAGCCGCTGGCGCAGCCGCTGCATCTGATCATCCCGCGGCTGCATTTATGGAGTGACCGTCTGTAAGGCAAAAAAACAGCGCGACAGGTCGCGCTGTAGTGTCCGGCAGTAAAGCTATTGCTTCATGCTGCCAACCATCTCTTCCGGCCGCACCCATTCGTCAAACTGCGCTTCGGTCAGGTAGCCGAGCTTCAGCGCCGAGGCTTTCAGCGTCAGCCCCTGCTTGTGCGCCTGCTTGGCAATTTCCGCCGCTTTGTCATAGCCGATATGAGTATTCAGCGCGGTAACCAGCATCAGCGACTCGTTGAGCAGCTGATCGATGCGCTCGCGGTTGGGCTCAATGCCCACCGCGCAATGGTGATTGAAGCTGTCCATGCCGTCGGCCAGCAGCCGTACCGACTGCAGGAAGTTGTGGATCACCATTGGCCGGTAGACGTTGAGTTCGAAGTTACCGGATGCACCGCCCATGTTCACCGCCACGTCATTGCCCATCACCTGGCAGCACAGCATGGTCAGCGCTTCACACTGGGTAGGATTGACTTTGCCTGGCATGATCGAGCTGCCGGGCTCATTTTCCGGGATGCTGATTTCACCGATACCGCAACGCGGACCGGACGACAGCCAGCGCACGTCGTTAGCGATTTTCATCAGCGAGGCGGCCAGGCCTTTCAGCGCGCCGTGCGCATGCACCAGCGCGTCGCAGGTCGCCAGCGCTTCAAACTTGTTGGGCGCGGTGACAAAAGGTTGCTGCGTCAGGTCGGCCAGCGCTTTCGCCACGCGCACCGCATATTCCGGATGGGTATTCAGGCCGGTACCGACCGCCGTGCCGCCCAGCGCCAGCTCGGCGACGTGCGGAATACTGTGTTCGATGTGCTTCAGATTGTGCTCCAGCATGGCAACCCAGCCGGAAATCTCCTGGCCGAGCGTCAGCGGTGTGGCGTCCTGCAGGTGGGTACGACCAATTTTAACGATGTCTTTAAACGCGGCGGACTTCTCGCTCAGGGTGTTTTTCAGCACCTCAATTTGCGGGATCAGCTGTTCGCGCAGCGCAATCACCGCGGCAACGTGCATCGCCGTCGGGAACACATCGTTGGAGCTCTGGCTCTTGTTAACATCATCATTCGGATGCACTTTGCGCGACATGCCGCGCTCGCCGCCCAGCAGTTCGCTGGCGCGGTTCGCCAGCACTTCATTCATGTTCATGTTGGTCTGGGTGCCGGAGCCGGTCTGCCAGATGGCCAGCGGGAACTCGTCGCTGTGCTGGTCGGCCAGCACCTCGTCAGCGGCGTCGATAATCGCCCCGGCCCGTTCAGCCGGCAGCAGCCCCAGATCGCGGTTAACCTGGGCGGCGGCGCGCTTGGTCAGCGCCAGCGCATGCACCAGCGCCACGGGCATCTTCTCGGTGGAGATGCGGAAGTGCTCCAGCGAACGCTGCGTTTGTGCGCCCCACAACTTATCTGCCGGAACTTCGATCGGACCCATTGAATCTTTTTCAATGCGGTTGGCTGCCATGACTACGTCTCCTTAGCTCAGATTTTGAGGTTTCCGCCTAAGTCGTCTTCCCGCGACGCCTTAGAGCGAGCAAGATTGTCACATACAAGAAATTAACATTATGCGAGCCCATCGCGTTTATTGCACTTGTTCGTGTATTTTCTATGGCACTTTCTGCTTTAATACGCTTATTTACTTACCGTTATTAAGGGTAAACGATGCAAAAATTGAACAATTCGCTGCAAAATTATGCATGGGGCAGCAAAACCGCGCTGACCGAACTCTACGGCATCGAAAACCCGCAGGGATTGCCGATGGCGGAATTATGGATGGGCGCGCACCCCAAAAGCCCCTCTACCGTTGAAGTGAATGGCGTCACCCGTTCGCTGCGTGACGTGATCAATGACGATCAGGTCGCGACGCTGGGCGCTGCGGTAGCGCAGCGTTTCGGTGAGCTGCCGTTTCTGTTTAAAGTGCTGTGCGCCGATCAGCCGTTATCGATTCAGGTGCATCCCAGTAAAACTGCCGCTGAAGCCGGTTTCGCGCGTGAAAACGCGGCGGGCATTCCGCTCAGCGCCGCCGAGCGCAACTATAAAGATGCTAACCACAAGCCCGAGCTGGTCTATGCCCTGACGCCGTTCCAGGCGATGAACGGCTTTCGCGAACTGCCGGAGATTGTCTCGCTGCTGGAGCCGGTCGCGGGCGCGCATCCGCAGATCGCCCATTTCCTCGAAAACGCCAGCGAAGCCGCGCTGGCTAAACTGTTCGCTACCCTGCTGTCGCTGAAAGACGAGAGCAAAACCCGCGCGCTCGGCGTGCTGAAATCCGCGCTGAACGCGCGCGAAGGCGAACCGTGGCAGACCATCAAAACCATCGCCAGCGACTATCCGGACGATAATGGCCTGTTCTCACCGCTGCTGCTGAATGTCATCACCCTGCAACCGGGTGAGGCGATGTTCCTGTTCGCCGAAACGCCGCATGCCTATCTGAAAGGCGTGGCGCTGGAAGTGATGGCCAATTCGGATAACGTGCTGCGCGCCGGCCTGACGCCGAAATTCATTGATATTCCGGAACTGCTGGCCAACCTGAAGTTCGAGGCCAAACCGGCGGCGACGCTGCTCACGCAGCCGCAGACGCAGGGCGACAGCCTGAACTTCCCGATTCCGGTAGAGGATTTTGCCTTCGCCATCCATACGCTCTCGGCCACGCCGCAAACGCTGGCACAGCACAGTGCCGCCCTGCTGTTCTGCATTGAAGGCCAGGCGGTGATTGAAAAGGCCGGACAGCAGCTGGTACTGCAACCGGGCGAATCCTGCTTTGTCGCAGCCAGCGAGTCGCCGGTGAGCGCGGCGGGGACCGGTCGTCTGGCGCGGGTGTACAACGCGCTGACGTGAGGCGGCTGACGCCTGCAGCATTAACTGCTATTATTTCAAACTATTAATTAAAAAACGCCTGCGGGCGTTTTTCTTCACCCGTCGCGCGGCCCAACGGTATGCGCACGCAAGGATAAGGACGACTCAGCGATGAAAAAGACCAAGGTTGCCGTAGGTGTGATTGTGGCGCTCGGCGTAATCTGGACTGGCGCAGCGTGGTTTACCGGTAAACAGCTGGAAAGCCACATGGATGAGATGCTGCAAAATGCCAACAGCCAGATCAACGCGTACGCGCCGAATAGCCGTCTGACGCTCAGCTATCAGGATTACCAGCGTGGCGTATTCAGCAGCAAAACCAAACTGGTGATTCAGGCCAGTTCGCAGACCGAAGACAATCCGCTGCTGAAGCCGGGTCAAAGCATCGTGCTCAACGAAACCATCGACCACGGTCCTTTCCCGTTTGCTCAGCTGAAACGCGGCAACCTGATCCCCAGCATGGCCTCGGTGCACACCGAACTGGAAAACACCGATGCGGTGAAGAAACTGTTTGAACTGACTCAGGGCAAATCGCTGGTTAATGCCGATACCCGCGTTGGTTACAGCGGCGCGACCGATACCGCGCTGCACCTGCTGCCGGTGGATTACAGCAATGCGCAGACCGGTGATCGCCTCGCCACCAACGGCGGCACGCTCAACGTCAGCGCGGACAGCAAAGGCGACAAAGTGAGTCTGCAGGGCGACTTCTCCAGCATCGCCGTCACCAGCAAAAACCAGCTGCAGCAGCCGGTGCTGTTTACCCTTAATGGTCTGAAGCTGGGCGGTGACACCCACCTGAGTCCGGAAGGCGTGCGCGTCGGCGACCAGACCATCACGCTGGATAAGCTCGATGCCAGCATTAACGGTCAGGAAGGCCTGACGCTGGAGAAGCTGGACGGGAAGTCCTCGTTCGACAACAAAGACGGTAAGATTGGCGGCCAGATTGATTATCAGGTTGATAGCATCAGCCTGCAGAAACAGCCGTTCGGCGAAGCCAAACTGGCGATGAAATTTGCGCAGTTTGATGCTCAGGCGGTGAAAACCTTCTCTGACCAGTACAATGCGCAGATGCAGGATCTGCTGAACCAGCCTGGCGTGGTGGACGATCCTATCCGCTACCAGGCCAGCGTGCAGACCATTCTGAGAAATAACCTGCCGACCCTGCTGAAAGGTTCACCGACCGTGAGCGTGGCACCGCTGAGCTGGAAAAATGACAAAGGCGAGAGCACGTTCAACCTTAACGTCGGTTTTAACGATCCGGCGACCGTCACCGGTGAACCGCAGAGTCTGGGTGCCGCCGTGGATCGCGTGCTGAAAACGCTCGACGGCAAGCTGAGCATCAATATGCCGATGGCGACCGAAGTGATGCGTCACGTCGGGCTGGCGGAAGGTTATCAGGGTGATGACGCGCAGAAGCTGGCCGATCAGCAGGTGAAAGGCCTGGCGGCGATGGGCCAGATGTTCCGCCTGACGCAGCAGCAGGACGATAACATCACCACCAGCCTGCAATACGCTAACGGTCAGGTCACCATGAATGGCGACAAAATGACGCTGGAGCAGTTCCTGTCGCGCTACATGTTAGGCGCGCCAACCAGCGAAGGCATGCCAGAGTAATCCCCGCGGCAGCCCGCTCCGGGCTGCCGTTTTCCCCCGGCAAAAAAATTTCACCCTTTTCTGCATCCGTTCAGCCGCACCGTACGTATATCCCTTTGTGAGCACCCTTCTGCTCCTTCAATGAGGATATATGATGAAAAAGTTAATCAGTTATGCCGTCCTGTCTGCCGCCCTGCTTGGCGCGAACGCTGCGATGGCGGCCATGCACGCCGATTCGGTGATGGTAGGCGGCGCGGCAATGTATCCACAAAAAAACATTATTGAAAACGCCCTGAACTCGAAGGACCACACTACGCTGGTCGCCGCCGTTAAAGCCGCGGGTCTGGTCGATACCTTACAGGGCAAAGGCCCGTTTACGGTGTTTGCGCCGACTAACGCCGCCTTTGCCAAACTGCCTGCCGGCACCGTTGATGCACTTCTCAAACCGGAAAACAAAGCCAAACTCACCAGCGTGCTGACCTACCATGTGGTCGCCGGTAAATATGATATGAAAGCGCTGGAGCAAAAAATTAAACAGGGTGGCGGTAAAGCCGAATTGAAAACGGTGAATGGTCAGCCGCTGTGGATTATGAGCAACGGGCCACACAATATTCAGCTGAAAGATGGTCAGGGTAATGTGGCAAATATCAGCACTTATGATGTAAACCAGAAAAATGGCGTCATTGACGTTATTGATACCGTCTTAATGCCTGAATAACTGTCTATACTCGGTAAGGTTAAACAAACCGGCCAGGAGTATTATGGACGCCTCTCAGGCTGAGCAACAAATAGCCTTAATACAGGCGGTCGCGAAGCGCGATCGCCTGGCTTTTGAACAGCTGTACCGGCTGACTTCCCCGCATCTGTTTGCGGTAGCGCTGCGCATGTTACGCCAGCGGGCGTGGGCGGAAGAGATTCTGCACGAATGCTACATCACGGTCTGGCACAACGCCGCGTCATTTAACAGCGCGCTCAGTTCTCCCCTGACCTGGATGACGCACATTGTACGCAACCGTTGTATTGACTGGCTGCGCAGCGGCTATGCCAGACAATTCCATGCAGATGAAGCCTGGCTCGACGATTTAAGCAGCACGCCGGGTGACGTCAGTCTGGATGAGCAGCACGATCGCGAGGTTGCCCGCCTGCACCACTGTCTGCAGCATTTGAGCAGTGAACAGCGCCAGTCGATCGCGCTGGCCTATTATCAGGGCTTATCACATAGCGACATTGCCGGGTGGCTGCAGCAGCCGGTCGGCTCGGTTAAAAGCTGGATTCGACGTGGCCTGGACCATCTGCGGGAGTGTGTTGGACGATGAGTGACAAGGTGCAGCGGGATGACGCCCTGGCGGCGGAGTACGCCCTCGGCACGCTGCGCGGCAGCGCGCGATTGCGCTTTCAGCGCAGACTGCAGGCCGAGCCGGTGCTGGCGGCGCAGGTCGCCCGCTGGCAGACGCTGCTGGCGGGTCTCGACCAGGTTCAGCCGCCCGTCACACCGCCGGAAAGGCTGTGGAAAAAAATTGCCCTTTCCCTGCCGCCCGACAAGCGCGTCGCGCCCGCACGCCGGACGCTGCCGTGGCTGGCTGCCGCCTGCGTCGCGCTGGGCTTCGCGCTGTCGGCTTACTGGCTGCGCGAGCCGGTGATGACACCGCTGGCGGTGCTGACCGATGCGCAACACAGTCAGCAATGGGTGGTGAGCGCCAGCCGCCGGCAGGACGTGATTAGTCTGGCGCCGCTGCAGGTCAGCGCGGTCAGGGCGGATCAGAGTCTGGAACTGTGGCTGATTCCGCCTGGCCGGGCGCCAGTTTCACTCGGTCTGGTCACCGGAAGTGCGCCGCAGCAGTATCCGATTGAGAAACAGCAGTCGCTGGTTAAGGCTACGCTGGCGATCAGTCTCGAGCCGCACGGCGGTTCGCCAACCGGACGTCCAACGGGTCCGGTGCTTTACAGTGTGAATTTATAATCGGTGATGGTCACGGGTGAAATTAGCGTTAACGCGGCAGCGTTTATTATTTGTTGACGCCCAGCGTGTTGCAGGCGGAGTGCTGTTAATCATTACGGCGTGACTTAAGCTAAATTAACGGGCACAGAACGCTCAATTTCAGCAAACGGCAAAAACAATGAATGTTTATTTATCCGCCGGCGAGCCTGACTGCCGCGGCCCGGCGAAATAACCCTTTTATAAATTAATCTGGCGTGTCTTCGGGAAAGAAATATTTTATCGACGATTCATTTTCTTTTTCAGAATTCCCTGCCATGCTTAAAACGCTAAACCATAGTACGCGATATTATCGCGAACAATAAATAATAACGCTCGACACCATTGTGTCTTAAACGACACCGGGGAAACTCACCATGCAATTTCTTAAAAACTTCACCATTCGCCGGGTTGTGCAGTGCATCCTGGTCGCGGCGCTGCTGATTGTGGCGCTGGCCGGGATCTATGGCAGCACAGTGCTGCGCGACATGCATCAGCGCGAACTGCATAACGCCACACTGACCAGCCAGCTGCTGTTTCTCAATCGCGCCAGTTTAGTGATGGCATCGGGAACCACGGCGGCAAAAGCGGCCGTAGCGGCCGATGCCCCGGTCGATAGCGACTGGGCGCCGCTGCGTACCGCCCTCACCGCATCGCCGGCTGACTTTGCGCTGCCTGCGGCTGAGCGCCTGCAGTTGCTGCAGCGCGACATCGCAGCGAATAACCATGCCGACCAGTCCGATCGCCAGCGTCTGCAAATGGCCTTTGGCATTGCTGCACTGCTGATGCTCGCGCTGCTGCTGTTCTGTGACCGTTTTCTGGTCACGCATCTTGTACGGCCGCTGGGGGCGCTGCGGGAACATTTCCGCGGCATTGCCGCTGGCGATCTTACGCGGGAACCGCAGGATTTTGGCCGCAACTGTGTGGGTCAGCTGATTCCGCTGGTCAGGCTGATGCAGCAGAGCCTGCTGACCACGGTGCGCGCCGTGCATGACAACACCGACGTGCTGCGCAAAGAGTCTGCGGATATCGCCAGCGGCAACGCCGATCTGTCCGACCGCACCACCCGCCAGGCGGCTGCGCTCGAGCAGACCTCGGCCAGCATGGAGCAGCTTAGCGCCACCGTAGAGAAAAATGCCCACAGCGCCGGCGAAGCGCGCGAGCTGGCTGAGGATGCGGCGCGCACCACGCGCGACGGCGAAGCGCTGGTGAAAAGCGTGTCAGCGATGATGGCCGATATCGCCGCCGAAGCCGATAAAATCCGTCAGTTCACCGCCACGGTTAACAGCATCGCGTTTCAGACCAATATTCTGGCACTGAACGCGGCTGTTGAAGCCGCCCGCGCCGGCGAGCAGGGACGCGGCTTTGCCGTGGTGGCAGCTGAAGTGCGCATGCTGGCACAACGCAGCGCCAGCGCCGCGAAGGAGATCGAAGGGCTGATTAATGGCACCGTGACGCGCGTTGGCGAGGGCGCGCAGACCGCGCAGCGCGCCGGCGCCATCATGGACAGCGCCACGCAAAGCGTTTCCGCAGTCACCTCGCTAATAGGCCAGATTGCGCTGGCGTCAGACGAACAGAGCAAAGGCATTGCCCAGGTTACGCTGGCCGTGACCGATCTGGATCGCGTTACCCAGCAGAATGCCGCCCTGGTGAAAGAGATTGCCGCCTCGGCCGGCAGCCTGAATGGCCGTACCGGAACGCTGGCTGCGGTGATCAGTCATTTTAACTTTTCTGACAGCCCGCAGCACAGCGCGCTGCTGGCCGGTCAGCGCCCCGTTTCAGCCATTGACAGCTTCGCGACAGAAAAGCTTGCCGTCTCTGACCCGGCATAGCTCGCAGCCGATAACCATACCGCCAGGGACAGGCCACAGAAAGAGAAGAACTTATGAGCCATCAATCATTGCAGCACATCGTTCCGGTTCAGACTGATGTGCGTGACTTACGCATCGCCACGGGCATGACCCAACTGCACGCGGCTGAACGCTTCGACCTCAGCCTGCGGGTCTGGCAGATGAAGGAGTCCGCAGCAAAACCGTCGCCGCTCAGTCAGGGAGAATATGAGTTTTTGCTGCTGCTGGCAGGAAAACATCCCTATTTTAGTCTGACGGCCAGAGCCCGCTAATGCCGTGCGCGCTGGCCGTTGCGTCAGCGCCACCGGCGATAACCGGGGATCCGCTTCCTCCACCCGGCGTGATTAATGCGTCAAATCTCTTTAGCGCTGACGCCCGGGGCACGATTCACCTGTGCTGTCTGCTGATAAAAGGCGTCGAGACGGGCGCGAAAGCGCGCCGGATCGTGCTGGTCTTTAATTCTTTGCAGCGCCCGCGCCGAGCGGGTGCTGATCGCCTCGCGCTGCGCCATCATCTGCGTGATGATCTGTTTGAGCTGCGCAATAATTCTGGCCCTGATCGCCTGTTTCTCCTGCGCTGAACCGATAGCGATTTCAAACATATCATTCAACGGACAATCAATAAGCCAGCCGGCCGAAGCCGGGTTTATTTCCGGCAGTGCGCGTACATTGGTGGTAATAACCGGACAGCCGCACGCCTGCATTTCCAGCACTGAAAAGCCGTAGGTATCCTGCCAGGTCGGTAATAATCCCACATCGGTCTGTTCGAGCATTTTCATCAGCCGATCATTTTGCAAAAATGTTTCATGCCTGAAGATTGCCTGCTGATTAATCAGGTCTTCAATCCGCTGATGAAATTGCGCGTCATCCTGCTGCGCGCCGTGCGCGATATTATAGCGATGCTTCAGGTTGCCCGTTAAATTCACCTGCACGCTGTCGGGTTGAATGATGCCTTCTGCCAGCAACTCGCTAAAGGCCAGCACCACTTCCGCACCACCTTTACGATAAAACTCATTGCCGACAAAGCTGAACGTCAGCTTCGCCTGATTCACCGGCCTGACCCGATCACAGATAATTGCCTGTGGCGGATGCAGGGTGTGCAGTTTGGGCAAAATGGCTGCAGCCTGCTGCGGAAACGCCTGTAACAGCTTGATTTGAATTTTTTTCGTCGCGTCGGAGATAGCCAGCAGCGCCGTACACTGCGGTGCCGCGATCAGTTTGAGTTGTTTCTGCAATTGTGGATTATGCAGTTTGGCCATGCCCGGCACCGGCAGCACGCGCGGAATTTCGGTTTCAAATGTCGCCATCCAGCGTTTTTTTGTGCAGGCCACTTCATTAAAAAGATGGATGATTTGCGCATCGTCCGGCACCGAGAACGGTAGCGGCGCGAAAATAAACAACTTATTGGCTTTGCGGATTTTCTGTCTGACGGCGTTACGATAAAACCAGATATTTTTATATTTCAGATTGAGATAATGGTGTGAATCGTTGACGATGATATTTCTCTTTTCCGGATAACCTTTCCCGTTTACGATTATTTTCATACGTGCCCCAGCACAGGAAAAATAAGCATAGCTCGCAGTATATTCCTCGCCTGTCACAAATCCAGTGAGCAAGTAAACCCGCGCTAAACAATAAGAAAATACACATTTTGTGACAGGTAATAACATCAGCCAGCCTGAATAAAATACAGGCGCGGCCGGTAAAGAATATTAATCAATACAAAATTCGCGTAATTCAGAAAAATGGCTAACGCGTTGATTTTTATTTAACGCTGACCATATTATGACAATTTCGTGTCAGGATTTGATGCCGAAGTTTAATCTTTATTTTCTGCTGGCCCGCCATGCATAAGCAAAACGATGATCACAGGCCGGCTGAAAATCGGCAAGCAGCGGTAACAGAAACGCGGCGAGTAATGATCTGACGCCGGGCGGGCGACAGGCTTAACGGCCCTGCACCAGCTGCGGCGGCACGATTAACGTCTGCACATCGGCCTGTGGCTGCGCCAGGCGCTGTAATATGCGTTCTGCCGCGCGCCGCCCGACGATGCGCGCTTCACTGCTGACAAACGTCAATGCCGGATCGTTCAGCTCAGGCTGCGGATCGTCGTTGAAGCCGACCAGCGCCAGCTGCTGGGTGTAGTAACTGTCCACGGCATCTTCCCCGAGGGTGCGGCCGCTGCGCAGCGCGCCGAAATAGCAGCCGAGCGTGGTGCTGGCATTGTGGGCCAGAATAGCAGTAATACGCGGATGCTGATGCAGCAGCGCCTGCGTCAGCGCGGAGACACTCTGCTGGCGATCGTCACATTCAATAATCCAGTCCGGGCGAAACGGCAAACCATACTGCAGCAGCGTGGCGCAATAGCCGCCGATACGTTCGGCGCGCGTCAGTGACGAACCCAGACCGCCCACCCAGGCTATGCGCTGATGTCCCTGTTTGATCAGATACTCGGTGGCCATCCGCGCCGCCTGGCTGTTATCCGGACGCAGCGAATCGACCTTTTCCAGACTGCTGGCGCGCGCGGCGCAGATCAGTGCAATATTTTGCTCCTGCGCCTGCAGCCGCAGCGATTCCGCCTGCGCCACCGCACCGCCCAGCACAATGCCATCGGCGCCCTGCGCCGCCAGCGAATCAAAACAGCGCTGCAGATGCTGGCCGTGCTGACCACTCTGCGTCAGCACCAGCACTTTGCCCTGCTGCTCCAGCACCTCACTCAGTCCCGCCGTCATTGCCGCATAAAAGGGCTGGCTGAGATCGCGCACGATCAGGCCAATCACCCCGCTCTCACCGCCGCGCAGCATGGAGGCCGAGCGGTTACGCACATAGCCGAGTTGCTCAATCGCCTGATTCACCCGCGCGGCGGTGGCGGGTGAAATACGCCCTTTGCCGGACAGCACCAGCGATACCGTGCTGACCGATACGCCAGCGGCCTGCGCGACATCATGGATGGTGATTTTTTGCTGGGACATAGTGTGACGCTATTCGTTGCCGGAAAATTTAAAGAGGTAAAACGTTACACTGATTCACATAAAAATAAAGCCTGATGCTCGTCACGCTTTGTGATTATCACCACAAAAAGCCGTGATAAAACGTTTTATCATCCCCCACCACTTTACCCGCTTGTTACTTTTTAGCCAGGAGAGACTATGCCTCACAGCCAACCCAAAATGTCGCTCTGGGAATTTTTCCAGAGCCTGGGGAAAACCTTCATGCTACCCGTGGCGCTGCTGTCGTTTTGCGGCATCATGCTGAGCATCGGCAGTTCACTCAGCAGCCATGATGTACTGACGTTGATCCCGCTGCTCGACCAGCCGTTCCTGCAATACCTGTTTATCTGGATGGCGAAAATCGGCTCCTTTGCCTTTAGCTATTTGCCGGTGATGTTTGCCATCGCCATCCCGCTGGGCATGGCGCGGGAAAACAAAGGCGTGGCGGCATTTGCCGGCTTCGTCGGCTTTGCGGTGCTCAATCTCAGCGTTAACTTCTGGCTGAACATCAACGGGATTCTGCCGACTACCGATGCGGCGGTGCTGAAAGCCAATAACGTGCAGAACATTCTCGGCATTCAGTCCATCGACACCGGTATTCTCGGCGCGGTGATTGTCGGCATTGTGGTGTTCTGGCTGCACGAGCGTTTCCACAATATTCGCCTGCCGGATGCGCTGGCATTCTTCGGCGGCACGCGCTTTGTGCCGATTATCACCACCGTGGTGATGGGCCTGCTGGGGCTGGTAGTACCGCTGATCTGGCCATTCTTTGCGCGCGCGATCACCGGTCTTGGCTGGATGATCAACAGCGCAGGCGAATTCGGCCCGATGATCTTCGGCACCGGTGAACGTCTGCTGCTGCCGTTTGGCCTGCAGCATATTCTGGTGGCGATTATTCGCTTCACCGATGCCGGTGGCACCATGGAGGTGTGTGGTCACAGCGTCAGCGGCGCGCTGACCATCTTCCAGGCGCAGCTGGCGTGTCCGGAAACTCACGGGTTCGCGGAAAGCGCCACCCGCTTTCTGTCGCAGGGTAAAATGCCGGCATTCCTTGGCGGCCTGCCAGGGGCAGCGCTGGCTATTTACCACTGCGCACGCCCGGAAAACCGTCACAAAATTAAAGGCCTGCTGATTTCAGGCGTGGTTGCCTGCGTGGTTGGCGGCACTACTGAACCGATCGAATTCCTGTTCCTGTTTGTCGCACCGGTGCTGTACCTGATCCACGCGCTGCTGACCGGTCTCGGCTTCACCGTGATGGCGATGCTTGGCGTGACCATCGGTAATACCGACGGTAACGTGATCGACTTCTTTGTGTTTGGCGTGCTGCACGGCCTTTCTACCAAATGGTACTGGGTGCCGGTGATTGCCGCCGTATGGTTTGTGGGTTACTACGCCATCTTCCGTTTCGCCATCACCCGCTTCAATATCAAAACACCAGGCCGCGAAGCAGAAACCAGCCGCGTTGAGCAGCAGGTCAGCCGCGCCGGCGTGGGCAAATCCGGCTACAACACGCCAGCGATTCTCGCGGCGCTGGGTGGCGTTGACAACATCACCTCGCTGGATAACTGCCTGACGCGCCTGCGCCTGTCGGTGGCCGACATGAGCAAGGTCGACGATGCCGCGCTGAAAGCCAACGGCGCCATCGGCGTGGTGCACCTCAATCAGACCAATCTGCAGGTAGTCATTGGCCCGCAGGTGCAGTCGGTCAAAGATGAAATGGCCCATCTGATGAGCGCGACGGTGTAAACATGCAGGCGTTTAATTTTAATCGGGTGGTGGATCGCCACGGCAGCTGGTGCACGCAGTGGGACTTTGTCGCCGACCGCTTTGGCGTGGCCGATCTGCTGCCCTTCACCATCTCGGACATGGATTTTGCCACCGCTCCCTGCATCATTGACGCGTTGCAGCAGCGGCTGAATCACGGCGTGCTGGGCTACAGCCGCTGGCAGCACGAGGATTTCCTCTCCGCCCTGCAGCACTGGATGCATAGCCGCTTTGCCAGCGAGATCGCGGCAGAGTCGCTGGTGTATGGCCCGTCGGTGATTTATATGGTGGCGCAGCTGCTGCGCCACTGGACGCAGGCGGAGGATGAAGTGCTGATTCATACGCCCGCCTATGATGCGTTTTACCAGACAATCATCGGGAATCAGCGCAGGGTGCTGGAACTGCCGTTGCAGCGCACTGGCGACACATGGCGCTGTGATATGGCTCAGCTGGAAACCCTGCTGGCGCGGCCGCGCTGTAAGGTGATGTTACTGTGCAGCCCGCACAATCCCACCGGCAAAGTGTGGCAGCGCGCAGAGCTGCAGCAGATGGCGGCACTGTGCGAACGGCATGGCGTGAGCGTGATCAGCGACGAAATCCATATGGATATGGTGCTGAGCGAGGCGCGCCACACGCCGTGGTGCGAGGTGGCACAAGGCCGCTGGGCGCTGTTTACCTCGGCCTCGAAGAGCTTCAATATTCCGGCGCTGACCGGCGCCTGGGGTATTATCCCGGACGCGGACGACCGCCAGGCGTGGTTTCACGCGCTGAAGCAGCAGGACGGGCTGTCGTCACCGGCAGTGATGGCGCTGGCTGCCACCATTGCCGCCTACCGTCACGGCGCACCCTGGCTCGACGCGCTGCGCGATTATCTGCGTGCCAATATGCAGCACATTGCGCAACGGCTCAACGCGGCGTTTGCCGGGCTTAACTGGCAACCGCCGCAGGCCACTTATCTGGCATGGATTGACACCGCGCCGCTGGCGATTGATGACGTCGCGCTGCAGCAGCGGCTGATCCAGCAGCATAAGGTGGCGATTATGCCAGGCAGCACTTACGGCAGCGCCAGCCGCAGCTATCTGCGTCTCAACGCTGGCTGCCCGCGCAGCAAGCTGGATGACGGGCTGGACCGGCTGATTGCCGCACTGCAATCGTTCTGAACCACAGCGGATGCTGATTAATTCAGCATCCGCTGCCCGCTTTGCGCAAATCACTGGCGCGGTTGCGCAAGATGTTTTTATAATGGTCTGCACTTTACGTTAATTCAGCGAGTGCGACATGATTGATGCGAAACTTCCCCTCACCGACCTTCACCGCCACCTCGATGGCAATATCCGCGCCCAGACCATCCTTGATTTAGGTCGTCAGTTCAATCTTGCGCTGCCCGCCGATACGCTGGATACGCTGCGTCCACACGTGCAGGTGACCGCCAACCAGCCGGACCTGGTGAGCTTCCTGCAGAAGCTTGACTGGGGCGTCAAAGTGCTGGGCGATCTCGACGCCTGCCGCCGCATTGCGCTGGAAAACGTCGCTGACGCCGCGCAGGCCGGTATCCATTACGCTGAGCTGCGCTTCTCACCGGGCTACATGGCGATGAACCATCACCTGCCGATTGCTGGCGTGGTGGAAGCGGTGATTGATGGCGTGCGCGCGGGCGTGCAGCAGTACGGCGTTGATGTGAAGCTGATTGGCATCATGAGCCGCACCTTCGGCGAAGAAGCCTGCCTGCGCGAGCTGGAAGGTCTGCTGGCACACCGCGACGGCATCACCGCGGTCGATCTGGCCGGTGACGAACTGGGCTTCCCGGGCAGCGAATTCCTTAGCCATTTTAACCGCGCCCGCGATGCCGGATTCCGCATCACCGTGCATGCCGGTGAAGCCGCCGGACCGGAGAGCATCTGGCAGGCGATCCGCGAGCTGGGCGCTGAGCGCATCGGTCACGGTGTCAAAGCGATTGAAGACCGCGCGCTGATGGATTTCCTCGCCGAACAGCGCATTGGCATTGAATCCTGCCTGACGTCGAACATTCAGACCAGTACCGTAGCCTCGCTGGCCAGCCATCCGCTGAAGGCGTTCCTGCAGCATGGCATTCTGGCAACCATCAACACTGACGATCCGGCGGTACAGGGCATTGAGCTGGCGCATGAATATGAGGTCGCTGCACCGCAGGCGGGCCTGAGCGCCACCGAGATCCGTCAGGCGCAGGAAAATGGTATTGCCATCGCCTTTTTAACCGAGGCGGAGAAAGCCGCGCTGCGCCAGCGCGTGGCGGCATAAGCCATAAAAAAGGAGCGCAGATTGCGCTCCTTGTTGATCGGCTGGCGATAACGCCGCCCGGTTTACTTCAGGGACAGGGTCTGGCGTTTCTCCGCCGACTGCAGGCCAAGCTCAATCAGCTCCATCACCTGAATCGCCTCTTCCGCCGTAACCGGGTTAGCACCGTTACCGGCAATGGCGTCGCGGATCGCCGCATAATAGGCCGGATAGTTCCCCGGCAGCGTCAGCAGCTCTTTCTCCACCATCACGTCGCCCTCGGCCAGCGTCAGCGTGCCGTTGCGCATGTCGTAGCCCCACTCTTCACGCGGCGGACGTTCACCCGCTTTCAGACGATCCTCCTGCGGATCGAGCCCGTACTTAACGTAGCTGCCGCGCGTGCCGTGCACCACAAAACGCGCCGATTCCGCCGCCACCAGCATGCTGGCGTGCAGCACCACGCGCCGGGTGGGATAAGTCAGCACCGCGTGGAAGTAATCGGTGGTTTGCGCGCCGGGACGCAGTTCAGCCATGTCGACGTTGATCGCCACCGGCGGTCCAAACAGCTGCAACGCCTGGTCCAGCACGTGCGGTCCAAGGTCGAACCAGATCCCGCTGCCCGGGCCTTTCATTTCGCGCCAGCGCTGACGCACTTCCGGACGGAAGCGGTCAAAGTGCGACTCCAGATAGCGCACCTCGCCCAGCGTGCCGTCGTTCAGCAGCGTTTTCAGCGTCAGGAAATCGCTGTCCCAGCGGCGGTTGTGGAACACTGAAAGCAGCAGCCCTTTGGCTTTGGCCAGCTGGTCGAGCTCACGCGCCTGTGACAGTGTCACGGTGAACGGTTTGTCGACTACCACATGCTTGCCGGCATTGAGTGCCGCTTTGGCGAGCGGGAAATGGGTGTCGTTCGGGGTAGGAATTACAATCAGGTGCAGCGTCGGGTCATCCAGCAGTGCCTGAGGATCGGCCACCACCTGCACCGACGGCCAGTCAGCGTGCACTTTACTGGCATCGCTGCTGGAGATCGCGGCCAGCTCAACGTCTGGCGTACCGGCGATCAGCGGCGCATGGAAGGTTTTGCTGGCAAATCCGTAGCCAATCAGGCCGACACGTAGTTTATCGCTCATTCTCATTCCTCTTGTTCGTGACCTGACTGATTTAAGACGAATCAGTCAGTAAGAACAAGGCGGAATCACCTGAAAGCTCAGGAGATCGCACTCCGTGCCGGTTGCCAACTCTCCTGGGCCACCAGTGCGTCGTGCGCATCCTGACTGCGGCGGCGGAAATCGCTCGGACTGACGCCCACCCGCTTGCGGAACACGCGCGAGAAGTAGAGCTGGTCGTCGTAGCCGACCTCGCGCCCCACCGAGGCGATCGGTTCCTGAGTGGTTTGCAGCAGCAGCTTGGCGCGGATCACCCGCTGATCTTCGCGCCAGCGCAACAGGTTGATTCCCATCTGCTCGCGGAACAGGTGGGCCAGACGCGACGGCGACAGACAGACGTGGCGCGCCACTTCCTCGATTTTCACCTCGCTGGCCAGATGATTGGTGACGTACTGGCAGGCTTCAATCACGCGCGGATCGCGAATTTGCTGATGGCTGCGCGGATCCTCTTCTACCGCACGCAGCAGCAGGCGTTCCAGCAGATTCATCGCCAGCTCTTCGGCGAAGCGGCGTCCGGAATTATGCGTCTGTTCGATGCTGGCAAACAGGCGGTCAAATTCGGCGCGCAGCGCATCCGGCAACCGCAGCCGGCCAACGCCCTGGTTCTGATCCTGCCACTGCAGCCAGTCGGTCCAGTAGGCGCGCGGACGGAAATAGACCCAGCGATGATGCCAGCACGGACTGTCCGGCGCGCGGCCATAATAGTGCGGCGTTTTCGGCTGAAACAGCAGCAGGTCGCCCGGCTCGCAGTCAAACGCTGACGCTCCGTCAAACACCCGTCCCTGACCTTTGATGGTCAGATTGAGGATGTAACCTTTCATGCCGTGCGGGCGATCGATAAAAAAATCGAGCTGATCGCCGGCGTTGATCGGCGTCAGCCCGGCCACCAGCCAGGCGTTAAACGGATAGCCCGGCAGTAAAGGATTTTGCTGTTCACTCGGCGCTTCGCGGTGGTACATAAGGATCTCCCGGTTCGCGTGACGTTGGGGCGCAGCGTTGCGGCTGCGCCCGCGGGATCAGGCGGTTCTGCTTTTCTGTTTGTAACGGTCAAAGATCACCGCCGCTAACAGTATCAAACCGCGCACCACATACTGTGAGAATGGCGAGATATTCAATAAATTCATCGCATTCTCGACGGTACCCAGAATCAACACCCCGGCGACCACGTAGGAAATCTTGCCGATACCGCCCTTCAGCGACACGCCACCCAGCACGCAGGCGGAGATAACGATGAGCTCATAGCCGAGCGAGGTCATCGGCTGACCGCTGGTCATGCGCGAAGCCAGGATAATGCCGGCGGCTGCTGATACCAGCCCGGAAAGGATAAAGATGATGATGCGCGTGCGCACCACCGGCACCCCGGCCAGCCGCGCCGCTTCCTCGTTGCCACCAATCGCCAGCGTGTTGCGGCCAAAGGTGGTTTTGTTCAGCAGGAAACCAAACACGATCATGGTGGCGATGGTCAGCCAGATCGGTGCCGGCACGCCCAGCCAGTTGGCGTAGCCGAGGGTGAAAAAGCGCTCATCCTCAATCCCCACCGCTTTACCGTCGGAGAAGATATAGGCCAGGCCGCGCACAATCTGCATGGTCGCCAGCGTGGTGATCAGCGCGTTAATTTTGAGGCGCGCAATCACGAAGCCGTTAACGAAACCGGTGGCCATACCGAGCAGCAGGCCGGCGGCGACGCCGATCCACAGGCTTTCGGTCATGTTGATTACCACGGCGGTGACGACGCCAGCGCAGGCAATCACCGACGCCACCGACAGGTCGAAATCGCCGGAGGCGAGGCAGAACAGCATGCCGCACGCCACCATGCCGGACATCGACATCGCCAGGCCCAGCCCTTTCATGTTGATAAAGGTGCCAAAATTAGGCACGAAGATGGCGCAGACGATAAACAGCAGCGCAAACACCACCAGCATGCCGAAGTTGTCCCAGATGCGCCCGAGCTGCAGGCCACTGCGCTGCACCGGTGGCGTATTGGACGTGGTAGATGAAGCCATTTTTACTCTCCTTTACCTCAGGCCACGGCGGCCGCTTGAGTGGTTTTCGGCATGGCCAGGCTCAGCGTCAGCTGCTCCGTGGCGGCGTCGTGGGGCAGTTCACCGGCAATCTCACCTTCGCGCATCACCACGATGCGGTCGGCCAGTCCCATCACTTCGGGCAGATCGCTGGAAGCAAACAGCACCGCGATCCCTTTGTTCGCCAGCTGATAAATCAGGTTATAGATTTCATGTTTGGCGCCGACATCAATGCCGCGCGTCGGTTCGTCGAGCAGGATCACGTTCATCTCCTCCGACAGCCAGCGGCCCAGAATTGCCTTCTGCTGGTTGCCACCGGACAGATTCATGATCAGCTGATGCGCACCCGGCGTTTTGATGTTCAGCGAGCGAATGTGGTGGTCCGCGTTTTTCGCTTCCCAGCCCGGCTTGATCAGACAGCCGGCACTCAGGTTGTGGCGGCGCGCGCTGATATTGATGTTCTCGCGCACCGAGTGCACCGGGATGATGCCTTCGGCTTTGCGATCTTCCGGGCACAGCATGATGCCGGCGCGGATGGCATCAATCGGTTCGCGGATGTTGAGCTGCTTACCGTCCAGCGTGACCGTGCCTGCGCGCAGCCGGGTGGCACCAAACAGCCCTTTCATCAGTTCGCTGCGGCCGGCACCGACCAGTCCAAACAGACCGACAATTTCTCCGGCGCGCACCGTCAGCGATATCGGCATCCGCACGCCTTTCGCTTCCACCTTGTCCAGCTGCAGACGCACGGGGCCCAGCTCACGTGGCGCGTAGCCATAGATATCTCCGAGGTTGCGTCCGACCATCGCCTCCACCAGATCGTCATGGTGGGTATTGGCCATGTCCGTGAAGGTGCGCACGTAGCGCCCATCCTTAAACACGGTAATGGCATCGCTTAGCGCGAAAATTTCTTCCATGCGATGCGACACGTACAGCACCACCCGGCCCTGCTCGCGCAGCTGGCGAATTACGCGGAACAGATGCTCAATTTCGCGCGCCGACAGCGAACTGGTCGGCTCATCAAAGGCGATGATGCGCGCGTTGCGCGCCAGCGCTTTGGCGATTTCGACCATCTGCCACTGACCGAGCGACAGGTATTTCAGCGGCATGTCGGGGTCGATATCCATGCCAAGATTTTTCAGCTGCAGACCGGCTTCGTAGCGCAGCAGCTTGCGGTTAACCAGCCCGCGCTTGTGCGGCAGCTGGCCAAGATAGATGTTCTCCGCCACGCTCATTTCCGGTACCAGATGCAGCTCCTGGTAAATGATCGCCACGCCGGCATCCAGCGCCTCAACGGTATTGCTGAAGCTTTTCGCTGCGCCTTTGATGCGGATTTCGCCGCCGCTAGGCTGATAGCTGCCGCTGAGGATTTTCAGCAGCGTGGATTTGCCCGCGCCGTTTTCTCCCATCAGCGCGTGCACTTCACCGGCGCGGCACTGAAAAGAGATATCCTGCAGCGCTTTCACGCCAGGGAAGGTTTTGCTGATGCCATGAAATGACAGAAATGCTGGATCCGTGTTCATGGGAACTCCTGAGCCTCCATGTTTCACACCGTAGCGGCGTTGGCTGCGCACATTTACCCCGGTCACTGACCTCAGTAAGCTCCCGGGGATAAACGTGCCTGCCGCCTTGCTAAAGCACGAACTATGCCGGCTGCCTGTTAATTAACATCACATTGAGGACGGCTTAAAACCGACTTACATCAGCCCTTTCTTCGCCAGCTCGGTTTTGAAGTTGTCGCGGGTGATCAGCACCACGTCGGTCACTTCGGTGAATTTCGCTGGCTCCTGGCCTTTGGTCACCCAGTTGTAGAGCATTTCGCTGCTCTTATAGCCGTGCACGTCCGGGCTCGGCAGCAGGGAACCGTAGAAGCCGGTTGGCGCGCCCTTCGACAGCTCGCTTACCGCGTCCACGCCGTTGATACCGATGCCGATCACGTCCGGCGCCTTGAAGCCCTGGCCTTCGGTTGCGCGCACGCCGCCCAGCACGGTGTTATCGTTCATGCCGACAATCAGCCAGTGCTTCACTTCCGGATGCTGCACCAGCAGCGAGTTACCGGCGTCAAACGCGCCCGGGATATCGTTGGATTTGGTCGGCACCTGATAAATCTGCTTCTCCGGGAAGCCGGCGGCTTTCAGCGCGGCCATCGAGCCACCGGTGCGGCGGCGCGCGGTATCCAGTTCGTTAGCAGTAATCGCCATCACGGCGGTTTGCTTCACATCCCAGCCGCGTTTCTGCATCTCTTTGTACAGCTCCTGGCCCTGACGCTCGCCGATTTTGGTCGCTGCCATCATCACCAGCGGTACGGTATCCATTGGCTTGCCTTTGGCGGTGACAAACTGGTCATCCACGGCAATCACTTTCAGGTCATAGCTGCGTGCTTTGGCGACGATGGCTGAGCCCAGCTTGGGATCCGGGGTACAGATGACAAAGCCTTTGGCGCCGCTCGCCGCCAGGCTATCGATAGCGTTCAGGGTTTTTTCACCGTCCGGCACGGCAATTTTGATCACTTCAAAGCCGAGATCTTTGCCGGCCTTATCGGCGAATTTCCACTCGGTCTGGAACCAGGGTTCCTCCGGCTGTTTGACGAGAAAACCGAGCTTCATGGTCTCGGCGATAGCGGATTGTGACATAAGCGCGGCGAGGCCTGCGGCCGCCAGTGCTTTAGTGAATTTATGCATGATGCTCTCCGGCACAATGGTGTTTTATCGCTGTTATCAACGAATCGGTGTAAACGCTACCAATCAGATTTCACGTTCGGGTACAGCGCAAAATCAGCGCGTTAGCTCAAAGGTTGTACAAAGGCTGTGCAAACGCTGGGCTAGTTGTAGCGGGAAAAGCGCGGAAAAATGTAGAGCGGTATCACATCCCAAAACGATGACTAAATCCTCCATATATTCAGCAAAATTAACCGGACATTAACTTTTGCTGTCGATCACACAACCCCGCCGATGACAGAAAAGTGCATATTCTCAGCCGCTGATGACTAACCGCCGCCCGCTCCCCATTCCAGGATAGAGCGAGACAACTCACACAGGAGAATCCCGATGAGCGCGGGTGCCATAACAATTGGGCTGGATTTCGGCAGTGACTCGGTACGAGCGCTGGCCGTGGAGTGCCACAGCGGTAAAGAGCTGGAAAAGGCGGTGGTCAACTATCCGCGCTGGGCAAAGGGTGAATTCTGCGATGCCCATGCCAACCGCTTTCGTCATCATCCTCAGGATTATATTGATGCGCTGGAACAGGCGATCGTCAGCGTGGTGCAGGCGTTAAGTCCGGCGCAGCGCGCCGCGGTGGTGGGTATTGGCGTCGATTCTACCGGCTCGACGCCGGCCCCCATCGATCGCGACGGCAACGTCCTCGCGCTGCGTCCGGAATTCGCCAGCAATCCCAACGCTATGTTTGTGCTGTGGAAAGATCACACCGCCATTGAAGAAGCCGAAGAGATCAACCGCCTGTGCCGCAGCGGCCAGTTCACCGACTATACCCGCTACATCGGCGGCGTTTACTCCTCCGAATGGTTCTGGGCCAAAATTTTGCACGTATCGCGTGCCGATGCCGCGGTGCGAGAGGCGGCGGTGTCGTGGGTAGAGCTGTGCGACTGGGTGCCCGCGCTGCTGAGCGGCACCACCGCACCGGCCGAACTGCGGCGCGGACGCTGCGCCGCCGGGCACAAATCATTGTGGCATCCGGAGTGGCAGGGTTTACCGCCGGCGGCGTTCTTTCGCGCGCTCGACCCCATGCTGGTGGAACAGCTCGATTCGCCGCTGTTCAGCGATACTTTTACCGCCGATGTGCCGGTCGGCACGCTGTCGGGCGAATGGGCGCAGCGCCTTGGGCTGTCAGAACAGGTGGTGCTGTCCGGTGGCGCCTTTGACTGCCACATGGGCGCGGTTGGCGCTGGCGCACAGCCGTTCACGCTGGTGAAAGTCATCGGCACCTCGACCTGCGACATCCTGATCGCCGATAGCGAACAGGTGGGCGATCGCGCGATCAAAGGCATCTGCGGTCAGGTCGACGGCAGCGTAATGCCGGGCGCCATCGGCTGTGAAGCCGGACAATCGGCGTTCGGCGACATCTATGCCTGGTTCAGTCGCCTGCTCGGCTGGCCTTTGCAGCAGGCGGCGCAGCGCCATCCTGAATTACAGCCGCAGCTGGCCGCGCTGCAGCAGGATTTGATCCGCCAGCTGACCGACGCCTGGGCGGCAAATCCGCAACTCGATCACCTGCCGGTGGTGCTGGACTGGTTTAACGGTCGCCGCACGCCGGACGCCAACCAGCGCCTGAAAGGCGTGATTACCGACCTCAACCTCGGCACCGATGCGCCGGCGCTGTTCGGTGGCCTGATTGCCGCCACCGCCTTTGGCGCACGCGCCATCATGGAGTGCTTCGAGCAGCAGCAGATTCCGGTGCAGAACATCCTGACGCTCGGCGGCATTGCGCGCAAATCCCCTGCCATCATGCAGGCCTGCTGCGATGTGATGAACCGGCCGCTGGACATTGTCGCTTCCGATGAGTGCTGCGCGCTGGGCGCGGCGATTTTTGCCGCCGTTGCCGCCGGCGTTTACCCCGATGTGCCGGCGGCGCAGCAGGTGATGGCCAGTCCGATTGCCGTCACCCTGCAGCCGGACAGCCAGCGCGTGGCGACTTATCAGCAGCTTTATCAACGTTATCAACACTGGTGCCAGGCGGCTGAACCGCAGTACGCCGCGCGCGCCGCATCCGCTAAGTAAAGGAGCGAGGAATGGAACAGAAAGTCTGGTTTGTGATTGGTACACAGCATCTCTACGGAGCGGAAACCCTGCGCCAGGTTGAGCAGCATGCGCGCCAGGTGATGGACGGCCTCAACCAGGCCGGTACGCTGCCGGTGCCGCTTGAGCTGAAGCCGCTGGTGAAATCACCGGATGAAGCGCTGGCGCTGTGCCGCGAGGCCAATCACGACAGCCAGTGCGTCGGTATCATTACCTGGCTGCATACCTTTTCGCCGGCAAAAATGTGGATTGGCGGACTGAGTATTTTGCATAAGCCGCTGCTGCAGTTTCACACCCAGTTCAATGCGGAAATTCCGTGGGACAGCATGGACATGGACTTCATGAACCTGAACCAGACCGCGCACGGCGGCCGTGAGTTCGGCTTCATTGGCGCGCGCATGGGTCTGCAGCACAGCGTAGTGACCGGTCACTGGCAGGATAAAACCAGCCAGCAGCGTATCGCGCGCTGGATCAATGCCGCGCTGGCGAAGCAGGCCAGCCAGCAGCTGAAAGTGGCGCGCTTCGGTGACAATATGCGCGAAGTGGCGGTCACCGAAGGCGATAAAGTGGCAGCGCAGATCCAGTTTGGCTATGCGGTTAACGGCTGGGGCGTCGGCGATCTGGTTGAGGTGGTAAACAGCGTCAGCGATGGTGATGTCAACGCGCTGGTCGACGAATATGAGAGCCAGTATCTGTTCAGCGCAGCGGCGTCGGTAAACGGCGACAAGCGGCAGAATGTGCTGGATGCCGCACGCATCGAACTGGGCCTGAAGCGCTTCCTCGATAGCGAAGGCTGTAAAGCCTTTACCACCAATTTCCAGACGCTGCACGGTATGACCCAGTTGCCCGGTCTGGCGGTTCAGCGCCTGATGGCTCAGGGCTACGGTTTCGCTGGTGAAGGCGACTGGAAAACCGCCGCGCTGCTGCACATCCTGAAAGTGCAGGCCGGCACGCGCGCCGGCGGCACCTCGTTTATGGAGGATTACACCTACCACTTCGCGCCGGGCAACGAGCTGGTACTGGGCTCGCACATGCTGGAAGTGTGCCCGTCGATCGCCAAAGAGCAGAAGCCGCTGATTGATGTGCAGTTCCTCGGCATTGGCGGTAAAGCCGATCCGGCGCGTCTGATTTTCTCGACGCCGGCGGGCCGCGCGGTGAACGCCAGCGTCATCGACATGGGCGATCGCTTCCGTCTGCTGGTCAACGTGGTCGATACCATTGAACAGCCGCAGGCGCTGCCGAAGCTGCCGGTGGCACGTGCGCTGTGGCGCGCGCAGCCGTCGCTGGCCACCGCTTCTGAAGCGTGGATCCTGGCGGGCGGCGCACACCATACGGTGTTCAGCCAGGCGCTGGATGTAGAGGATATGTACCTGTACGGCGAACTGCACGGCATTGAAGTGCTGGTGATTGATGACGAGACGCGCCTGCCGGCCTTCAAAGATGCGCTGCGCTGGAACGATGCGTACTACCGCCTGAAACGTTAATAGCCTGAAATGTTGAAGCAAGCCGCGAGGGTATCGCGGCTTTTTTTATGGCGAAACTGCGGTCCAGTCAACAACGGCAGGCGTTACGTAAAGCCGGCGTGAATACCTCCCTGTCGCCCCGGCCGCCTTGATCTCCTTAATGCAGGTTGGTTGCGCTTTTACCGGAGCCGAATTTGCATCAGCCATTAAGCGTCGTACTGACTACAGCAATGACAGTCCCACTTGCCCCATCAAGACCAGCCCGAATAGCAAAGCGTCCGCGCCAGGGATGGCGCGGCCGATCGGCATGGATGCGGGGTTTCTTTGCGATCGGGCTAGCCTTTGTGGGGCCTGGCACCCAATTAACAGCAACCCCACCAAACTTTCACGACTCTGAGCGCTAAAACAGCAACCCCACCCAACATCCACGAATCTGTGCATAAAAAAAGGTGCGCCAGTTTGCGCACCTTTTAACACACACATGCGATGACGACTAAGACGTTAAACGCTTAACCGGCGCGTTCTGCTGGCGGTCCCACATCACTGTCAGCAGACGCTGCAGCGCAATGAAGGCAAACAGCAGAATACCGATGGCGATTTTGGTCCACCAGGAACTCAGCGTGCCGTCGAAGTTAATCCATGTCTGAATCAACCCCTGAATCAGCACCCCGAACAGCGTGCCCAGCACCGTACCGACGCCCCCCGACAGCAGCGTACCGCCAATCACCACCGAAGCAATGGCATCCAGCTCGACGCCCAGCCCGGCCAGCGCGTAGCCGGCCGAGGTGTAAATGGAAAATACGATGCCTGCCAGCGTCGCCAGCGTGGTCGACAGCATATAAATCTTAATCGTGGTGGCACGCGTCGACACGCCCATCAGCTGAGCCGATGTCAGATTGCCGCCAATGGCATACACCTGATTACCGAAGCGCGTACGGTGCGCCAGCAGAATGCCCCCCGCCACCACCACCAGCATAATCACCGCCAGCAGGCTGAGACGTCCGCCGCCCGGAATTTTCCACGCCAGGCTCGACAGCGTGGTATACAGCGGATGATCGATAGGAATCGAGTTCTCCGACACCAGATAGCTGCAGCCGCGCAGGAAAAACATCCCGGCGAGCGTGATGATAAAGGCCGGGATTTTTAATGCATCAATCAGCCAGCCCATCATGGCACCAAACAGCGCGCCTGCCGCCAGAATCAGCGCAAAGGCCAGCAGCGGGTCGACATGGTAGTCGCCGATGATGCGCGCCAGAAACACGCCGGTGAAGGCGATCACCGCGCCAACGGACAGATCGATGCCGCCGGACAAAATCACAAACGTCATGCCGACGGCGATGATGCCGAGAAACGCATTATCAGTGAGGATGTTGCAAATCACCCGCGTTGAGGCAAAGCCGGGAAACTGGCTGAGGCAGAACAGGTAACCCGCGACAAACACCAGCAGGGTAATCATTAACGGCAAATGACGCTTGATCATGGTTTACGTCTCCCCTTCAGCATGGCGATAAAGCGCGGCGACTGCAGCAGCAGTACGCACATCACCACCACCGCTTTCACCACCTGGTTCAGCTCCGGCGGAAAACCTGATAGCAGTATTCCGGTATTCATTGACTGGATAATCAGCGCGCCAACCAGCGACAGCACCAGGTTAAAACGCCCGCCCATCAGCGAGGCGCCACCAATCACCACCGCCAGAATGGCGTCCAGCTCCAGCCACAACCCGGCATTATTGGCATCGGCACCGCGAATATCGGCGGCGACAATCAGCCCGGCTACCGCCGCGCACACGCCGCTGATGGCATAGGTGGACATCACCACCAGCCAGCCGGTCACCCCGGCATTGCGCGCCGCGCGCAGGTTGATACCTACCGCTTCGATGAACAGGCCAAGCGCGGTTTTGCGCGTCAGCAGCCACACCGCCACGGCCACCAGCAGGGTAATCCACACCGGTACCGGCAGCAGCCACAGCGAACCGCTGCCAAACCACGCGAGGCTGTCACTGTTAAAGGTGACGATCTGTCCCCGGGTAATCAGCTGCGCGATGCCGCGCCCGGCCACCATCAGAATCAGCGTGGCGACAAACGGCTGAATCTTCAGCAGCGCCACCAGCACGCCGTTCCACAGGCCGCACAGCAGCCCGGTGCCGAGCGTGGCCAGAATAATAAAACTCAGGCTGTGCCCCGCCACCGTCAGCGTCGCCGCCGTCGCGCCGGCAATCGCCATTACCGCGCCCACCGACAAATCGATCCCGCCGGTGGCGATCACCAGCGTCATACCAATCGCCAGCAGCGCCACCGGCGCGGCGCGGTTGAGAATGTCAATCGGGCTGCCGAATAACCGCCCGTCCTGAATGTGAATAGCAAAAAAGTTATTCGCCACCAGGCTGTCGATCAGCAGCACCAGAATCAGCGCGACGATCTGCGGCATGCCCGGCGGCAGCTTCGGCTTCCGCCGTTCCGGTTTTTCGTGTGTCATAGGCGATTCAAGCATGTTGTGCTCCTCCGTCCGCGATGGCGTTGACGATCGACGCCACCGACAGCTGCTCCAGCGGAATTTCGGCGACCTGCTTCAGATCGCGCATAATCAGCACGCGATCGGCATAGCCCACCAGCTCTTCCAGTTCAGAGGAGATGACCAGCAGCGCCAGTCCGTCGGCGCACAGGGATTCAATCAGCCGAATGATCTCGGCGTGGGCACCCACGTCGATACCGCGCGTCGGCTCATCCAGAATCAGAAACTGTGGTTTAGTCACCAGCCAGCGTGACAGCAGCACCTTCTGCTGGTTGCCACCCGACAGCAGCTCCACCGGCTGGTCGGCATGCGGCGTACGAATACCCAGGCTCTTGATAAAACGCTCGGCTATCGCCTGCTGCTCACGACGTTTGATCGGCCGCAGCCAGCCACGCTGCGCCTGCAGCGCCAGAATGATGTTTTCCCGCACCGAGGCCGCGCCGATGATACCGTCAGTTTTACGATCTTCCGGGCAGAAGCCCATGCCGAGACGCGAGGCTTTGGCCGGCGTGCGGATATGCTGTACTTTGCCTTTGATGGTGGCGGTACCGCGATCGGCGCGGCGGATGCCAAACAGCACCTCGGCGGTCTCGGTGCGCCCGGAGCCGAGCAGCCCGGCCAGCCCCACCACTTCGCCCGGCCGTACCTGCAGGCTGAACGGTTCAATGGTGCCTTTCTTGCCGTAATCCTCAAACGACACCACCGGCTGATTGCTGCGTAACGTGCTGCCCTGACGCTGCAGTGCGGTTTCCAGCAGCTCTCGCCCCAGCATCAGCTTGATCAGCTCAATCTGCGGCAGCGTAGCGGTGTCCCGCGTGGCGATAAACTGGCCGTTGCGCAGTACGGTAATCCGGTCGGTAATACGGTACACCTGGTCGAGAAAGTGGGTGACGAAAATCAGACTCATGCCTTTGGCTTTCAGCTGCGCCATCAGGGTAAACAGCATCTCCACTTCGCTGGCATCAAGGCTGGCAGTTGGTTCATCCAGAATCAGTACCTGCGCGGAGAGATCGACTGCGCGGCAGATCGCAATGATCTGCTGCATCGCCACCGAGTAGTGGCCGAGCGGACGCGTCACATCCAGCGCGAAGCCGTAGTTGCGCATCAGCGCATCGGCGTCGCGCACCATGCGCTTGCGATCGATCATGCCGAAGCGGCGCGGCTCGCGGCCAATGTAGAGGTTATCCGCCACCGACATATTCGGCAGCAGATTCACTTCTTGATAAACGGTGCCAATGCCCATCTGCTGCGCATCGGCGGTACTGTGCGGTGCAATCACCGCGCCGTTGAGGGTAATGGTGCCGGCATCCCGCGTGTAGACGCCGGTCAGCACTTTAATCAGGGTCGATTTCCCCGCGCCGTTCTCACCCAGCAGCGCCATAATTTCGCCCTTGCGGATGCTGAACGACACGTTATCCAGCGCTTTGACGCCGGGAAAGCCTTTGCTGATGCCGTTGAGGCTCAGCAGGGGTGTTTCATCGTAGCTGCTCATCAGATTCTGCCTCGCTTACGTCATAAAAACCGCCCCGAAGGGCGGTTGCGGGGATCAGTAACCCATGCCTTTTTTCTTATCCAGCTCCGCCTGAGCGTCAGCCGGTAAGAACAGTTTTGATTCGGTTTTGATGATCTTCGGCGGCAGCGTGCCGTCTTTTTTGAATTTCTCCAGCGCGTCAAACGCCGGGCCGGCCATGTCCGGCGTCAGCTCAACGTTGGCGTTGGCCTCGCCGGCCAGCATCGCTTTGTAGATATCCGGTACACCATCAATCGAACCGGTGAGAATGTCTTTGCCCGGCTTCAGGCCGGCTTCTTTAATTGCCTGGATGGCGCCGATCGCCATGTCGTCGTTATGGGCATACACCATGCAGATGTTTTTGCCATTGTTCTCGGCTTTGATAAAGCTCTCCATCACCTCTTTACCCTTACTGCGGGTAAAGTCACCGGACTGCGAGCGAATCACTTTGATGTTGTTGTGGCCGGCGATGGCTTCGGCAAAGCCTTTCTTACGGTCGATCGCCACGCTGGCACCGACGGTACCCTGCAGTTCCACCACGTTACACTGCTTGTCACCGACGGTTTTCACCAGCCAGTCACCAATCAGTTTGCCTTCCAGCACGTTGTCGGCCGTCACCACCGCCATGTACAGCGATTTATCTTTCACCACGATGGCGCGGTCCAGCAGGAACACCGGGATTTTGGCGTCTTTGGCCTCTTCCAGCACCGGTTCCCAGCCGGTTTGCACCACTGGCGCGATAAAAATGGCGTCAACGCCCTGAGCGATAAACGAGCGCACCGCTTTGATCTGGTTCTCCTGCTTCTGCTGACCATCGGCAATTTTCAGGGTGATACCGCGCTTTTGCGCTTCACTTTTTGCCACGTTGGTTTCGGCCGAACGCCAGCCGGATTCAGAACCGACCTGCGAGAAGCCCACCGTCATGTCGGCAGCCAGAACCGATGTGCTGAGTGCGGCGCTGACCATGGTGGTCAAGAGTAAACGTTTCCACATAATTTTCATTCCTCTGAAGGGAGTGTGCTGTAGGGGTACAAACGCGCTTCAAGCCTGGCGCAATTGCGCTAAAACAAGCGCGACACACCTCACAAAACAGAATGAATTAAAGGGGTTACGCGTATCAGCGTGTCAGACAGCTGACTCAGCTTATGGACAAAACGCCTGAACTTTATGTCAGCGGAGGTTAAATAACTGTAATAAACAGAAGCGGTTATGACCGCAGGCACTGGAAACGATTACAACGGGCACGTAAAGAATGGTTATTCATGCGCGCGGCAGGCAATGTTCTGTTTTGTGATAGTTCGCACACTTGCGATTTGACGTTTCATCACAGCTGCACCCTTGTGCGTCACCCGTTACAGATAAATCGCTTTTTAGCGTCTGCTGCGTTTCAAAATAAGCGCAACAAAAGTGCGAAAAATAGCGTCTGGAATACCGCTTAAGGCAGCTGTTAAATTTTCTCACCAGCCCCCGGTTAACGGGGCCAAAAACGCGCCTGACGCGCAGGAAAATGCGCGTTAAAAAAGATAAAAGCGTAAAAAAGTCCCTTTTGATGAGCGAATTAGCGCACGTTGTCTGAATTTTGAATTTTTTTAACCGCGGTGTCTGGACTCTGGCCGCGTGCTCCCTATACTTGAGCACTTCCCCGTTCTCTATCTTTTATGGCAATCATGACTGCGCTCGATTACCTGCTGAAATTTCGTAAAGTGAATAATCTTGAGAGTCTGGAAAAACTCTACGATCACCTCAATTATTCGCTCACTGATGATAACGAGATCATCAATATGTACCGCGCCGCCGATCACCGCCGTGCTGAACTCGCCTCAGGTGGCCGTCTGTATGACCTCGGCTGTGTGCCGAAATCCGTCTGGCGTTACGTGGTGTAAAGCGCGCTTATCTCTGTTTCTGCCCCTGGTGCGCTGTCCGAATCGGGCGTGACCCGTTTGGACATGGTACGCTCTGCCTCGTCTTTTTTGCTTACATCAGGATGAATAACATGTCCGAATCGGTAAACCCGCCGCGTATTGCCGGCTGGCTGCTGCTGCCGCTGGCCTGGCTGATTATGACGATGCTGACCAGCGCGCTGGTGGTGGCGCTCTATCTGCGGCCGCTGTTTGACACGGAACTGCGCACCACGCTGTTTTCTCACGCCAGTATTTTAATGACGCAGTGGCTGGTGTCTTTACTCACCGCCGCCGCGGTGTGGCTGTACAGCATCTGGGTGTGCTGGATCTTTTGTCAGCGCTCGCGCCGTCTGCCACGTCACTACATTCTCTGGCTGCTGATGACCGTATTGCTGGCGCTGAAAACCTTCGCTTTTACGCCGGTGGCCGATGGGAAAGCGATCCAGACGCTGCTGCTGGCCCTGCTCTCGGCGGCAGTCTTTGTGCCCTACTTCAAACGCTCACAGCGGGTCAAACAGACCTTTATTCAGCCCTGATGACGCTCTTTTCGTCAGGAATTTAATTCTGAGTGCTCTCAGCCAGCGCACGAATCGCGCAAAGGTTGAGATGCACCTCTCAATTCCGGATAATAAACGCCTTTCGGCTTCCCAGGTTAAAAAATGACCGATTACTTACTGCTCTTTATTGGCACAGTGCTGGTGAACAACTTCGTGTTGGTCAAATTCCTCGGCCTTTGCCCTTTTATGGGCGTGTCAAAAAAACTGGAAACGGCCATTGGCATGGGACTTGCCACCACGTTCGTCATTACGCTGGCGTCGATTTGCGCCTGGCTGGTGAATCACCTGATTTTGCTGCCGCTCGATCTGGTGTACCTGCGTACCATGGCCTATATCCTGGTGATTGCGGTAGTGGTGCAGTTCACCGAAATGGTGGTGCGTAAAACCAGCCCGTCGCTGTATCGCCTGCTCGGTATCTTTTTGCCGCTGATCACCACCAACTGCGCGGTGCTGGGCGTGCCGCTGCTGAGCGTCAACCTCAACCACACGTTCCTGCAGGCGGCGCTGTACGGCTTCAGTGCGTCACTCGGCTTTTCGCTGGTGATGGTGCTGTTCGCTGGCATGCGTGAACGTCTGGTGCTGGCCAACGTGCCGGCACCGTTCAAAGGAAACTCCATTGCCCTGATCACCGCTGGCCTGATGGCGCTGGCGTTCATGGGCTTTACCGGTCTGGTGAAATTCTGATATGACCGCGATTTGGATTGCTATTGCTGTTCTGGCGGCGCTGGCACTGGTGTTTGGTGCCCTGCTGGGCTACGCCTCGCGCCGCTTTGAAGTAGAAGAAGACCCGATTGTTGAGCAGATCGATGCGATTCTGCCGCAGAGCCAGTGCGGCCAGTGTGGCTATCCCGGCTGCCGTCCGTACGCCGATGCGGTGGGCAATAACGGTGAAGCCATTAATAAATGTGCGCCGGGCGGCGAACAGACCATGCTGAAGCTGGCCGAACTGCTCAACGTTGAACCGCAGCCGCTGGACGGCGGCGCGGAGGTGCTGACGCCGGTTCGCACCGTGGCGTGGATTGACGAAGCCAACTGCATTGGCTGCACCAAATGTATTCAGGCCTGCCCGGTTGACGCCATCGTCGGTGCCACGCGCGCCATGCACACCGTGCTGAGCGATGTCTGCACCGGCTGCGACCTGTGCGTCGCGCCCTGTCCCACCGACTGTATTGAGATGCGCCCGGTTGCCACCACCACGGCCAACTGGAAGTGGGATCTCGACACCATACCTGTACGGGTGATCCCGGTAGAACATCATGCTTAATCTGTTATCGCTGCTGCGCAAAGAGAAGCTGTGGGATTTCGAAGGCGGGATTCACCCGCCGGAAATGAAAACCCAGTCCAGCGGCACGCCGCTCAGCCAGCTCCCGCTGCCTGAACAGTTCATTATTCCGTTGAAACAGCATATCGGCCACGAAGGCGAAATCTGTGTGGCGCCGGGCGATAAGGTGCTGCGCGGCCAGCCGCTGACCTTTGGCAGCGGCCGGATGCTGCCGGTGCACGCGCCCACTTCCGGCACCATTGAAGCCATCGCGCCACACATGACCGCGCACCCGTCCGGCCTGTCCGAGCTGTGCGTTTTCCTGCGCGCCGATGGCGAAGACCGCTGGATGCCGCTCGATCCGCAGCCGGACTATCGCGCGCTGGGTCGGGACGCGGTGGTGAAACGCATCCACGAAGCCGGTATTGCAGGCCTCGGCGGCGCGGGCTTCCCGACCGCCACCAAACTGCGTGGCGGATTGCGCGGCGTCAATACGCTGATCATCAACGCCGCCGAGTGCGAACCTTACATCACGGCGGACGATCGCCTGATGCAGGATTGTGCGGCGGAAGTGCTGGAGGGCTGCCGCATCCTCGCCTGGGTGCTGCAGGCGGAGCGCGTGCTGATTGGCATTGAAGACAATAAGCCGGAGGCGATTGCCGCGCTGAAACAGGCGCTGGCCGGTGACCGCGAGTTGCAGCTGCGGGTGATCCCAACCAAGTACCCTTCTGGCGGTGCCAAACAGCTGACCAAAATTCTCACCGGGCGGGAAGTGCCGCACGGCGGACGCTCCACCGACATTGGCGTGCTGATGCAGAACGTCGGCACCGCCTGGGCGGTGAAGCGCGCCATTGTCGATGGCGAACCGATTACGGAGCGCGTGGTGACGCTGACCGGCGAGGCCATTGCCCGGCCGCGTAATGTCTGGGGTCGTCTCGGTACCCCGGTAAGCCATCTGTTGCAACAGGTCGGTTTCACGCCGGGCGCGCGCCAGATGGTGATCATGGGCGGGCCGCTGATGGGCTTTACCCTGCCGTCCCTCAACGTGCCGGTGGTGAAGATCACCAACTGTATTCTGGCACCGTCGGCCAGCGAGATGGGGCAACCGCAGGAAGAACAGTCCTGCATCCGCTGCAGCGCCTGCGCTGACGCCTGCCCGGCAAAACTGCTGCCGCAGCAGCTGTACTGGTACAGCCAGGGTGGCGATCATGACAAAGCGCGCGCCCATCACATTGATGACTGCATTGAGTGCGGTGCCTGTGCATATGTCTGTCCCAGCAATATTCCGCTGGTGCAGTATTACCGCCAGGAAAAAGCCGAACTGCGCGCCATCGATCTGGAGGCCAAACGCACCGCCGAAGCCAAAGCACGCTTTGAAGCGCGTCAGGCACGCCTTGAGCGGGAAAAACTGGCGCGGGAAGCGCGCCACGAGCAGGCCAAACAGCGCGTAGCGCGCAGCGATAAAGCCGAGCTGGAAGCGGCAACCGGGCGCGTGAAAGCGCGTCAGGCGAAGACGCCGGAACAGGAAGCCGCCGAACGCGAAGCGCGCCATGCGCAGGCGCTGGCGCAGCAGGCTGAGAAGCAGGCTGAAACCGAACCGCTCAGCCGCCAGGCCATTGACCCGCGCAAGGCCGCCGTGGAAGCCGCCATTGCGCGTGCTAAAGCGAAAAAAGTGGCCGCGCCGGCACAGCCAGCCGCTGACACCACGACCGCAGAAAGCGATCCGCGCAAAGCGGCAGTTGAAGCCGCTATTGCGCGTGCCAAAGCGAAGAAAGCTGCCGCCGCGCAGGCATCGACGGCTGCTGAGCCGGCAGCCGAAGCGCCAGCAGCTGAAGTCGATCCGCGCAAAGCCGCAGTCGAAGCCGCTATTGCGCGTGCTAAAGCGAAGAAAGCTGCCGCAGCGCAGACTCCGGCCGATGCTGAGCCGGCAGCCGAAGCGCCAGCAGCTGAGGTCGATCCGCGCAAAGCCGCAGTCGAAGCGGCTATTGCGCGTGCCAAAGCGAAGAAAGCTGCGGCCGCGCAGACGCCGGCTGATGCTGAGCCGGCAGCGGAAACGCCAGCGGCTGAGGTCGATCCGCGCAAAGCCGCAGTCGAGGCGGCTATTGCGCGTGCCAAAGCGAAGAAAGCCGCGGCCGCGCAGACGCCGGCTGATGCTGAGCCGGCAACGGAAACACCGGTGGCTGAGGTCGATCCGCGCAAAGCGGCGGTTGAAGCGGCGATTGCCCGTGCCAAAGCGAAGAAAGCCGCGGCCGCAGCGCAGCAGACAGCCGACGCGCCCGCCGCATCCCCTGAAGTGGAGGCCGCTGCCTCTCCTGACTCCGCCGACCCACGCAAAGCGGCGATTGCCGCAGCGGTCGCCCGTGCCAAAGCGCGTAAAGCGCAGCAGCAGCCTTCGACGACTGAGGACTAAATGGCTTTTCGTATTGCAAGTTCGCCTTATACCCATAACCGCCGCAGCACCGGCAACATCATGCTGCTGGTGGTGCTGGCCGCGCTGCCCGGCATGGCGGCACAATGGTATTTCTTCGGCATCGGTTTCCTGATTCAGGTGCTGCTGGCGGTCGCTACCGCATGGATCACTGAGGGCGCGATTCTGCGCCTGCGTCACGCGCCGGTAGTGCCGACGCTGGCGGATAACTCTGCCCTGCTGACGGCGTTGCTGCTGGGCATCAGCCTGCCGCCGCTGGCGCCGTGGTGGCTGGTGGTGCTCGGTACCGTATTTGCCGTGGTTATCGCCAAGCAACTGTACGGCGGCCTCGGCCAGAACCCGTTCAATCCGGCCATGGTCGGTTATGTGGTACTGCTGATCTCCTTCCCGGTGCAGATGACCAGCTGGCTGCCGCCGGACGTACTGCAGGCCATTAAACCTGGCCTGATGGACTCACTCAGTATGATTTTTACCGGCCACACGCTGGCCGGTGACACCATGCAGCAGTTGCAGCTGGGAGTGGATGGCGTGAGCCAGGCCACGCCGCTCGATACCTTTAAAACCGGCCTGCGCGCCGGACACAGCGCCGAACAGCTGCTGGCCCAGCCGATTTACGGCGGCGTACTGGCCGGCCTCGGCTGGCAGTGGGTCAATCTCGGCTATCTGCTCGGCGGCATGCTGCTGCTGGCGAAGAACGCCATCCGCTGGCATATCCCGTTCAGCTTCCTGCTGTCGCTGGCGCTGTGCGCCACGCTCGGCTGGCTGTTCGCGCCGCAGTCGCTGAACTCGCCGCTGGTGCATCTGTTCTCCGGGGCGACCATGCTCGGTGCGTTCTTTATTGCCACCGATCCGGTCACCGCTTCTACCACCAACCGTGGCCGGCTGATTTACGGTGCGCTGATTGGCCTGCTGGTGTGGCTGATTCGCAGCTTCGGTGGCTATCCGGATGGCGTCGCCTTCGCGGTGCTGCTCGCTAACATCTGCGTGCCGCTGATTGACTACTACACGCAGCCGCGCGTGTATGGACATCGCAGGGACTGATGATGATCGAAACCATTCGTAAAAACGCGTTCACGCTGGGCATGTTTGCCGTGATCACCACCGGCGTGACGGCGGTGGTCAACTATGTCACCAAACCGACGGTCGATCACCAGACCGCGCTGCAGCAGAAAAACCTGCTCGACCAGGTGGTGCCCACCGATTTGTACGACAACAGTATTCAGCAGGAGTGTCTGCTGGTGACCGATGCCCGCGCGCTCGGCAACGACAAACCGCATCATCTGTATGTGGCGCGCAAAGGGGATCAACCGGTGGCCGCCGCACTTGAGACCACCGCCCCTGACGGCTATTCTGGCGCGATACAGATGCTGGTCGGCGCCGATTTCCATGGCAAAGTGCTGGGCGTACGCGTGATTGAACATCATGAGACGCCGGGACTTGGTGATAAAATCGAGCTGCGAATTTCCGACTGGATCAACAGTTTTAACGGCAAAGTGGTGCACGGTGCCGACGATAAAGCCTTTGCGGTGAAAAAAGACGGTGGCGAATTTGACCAGTTTACCGGCGCTACTATCACGCCGCGCGCGGTGGTCAACGCCACCAAACGCACGGCGCTGCTGATTGAAACGCTGCCAGCGAAGCTCGCTTCGCTGCCTGAATGTGGAGATGCACCATGAGTGAAGCGAAAAATTTACTGATTGGCGGACTGTGGAAGAATAACTCGGCGCTGGTGCAGCTACTGGGGCTCTGTCCGCTGCTGGCGGTGACCTCAACCGCCACTAACGCACTGGGCCTTGGACTGGCAACCACGCTGGTACTGACCATCACCAACAGTGCGATTTCCGCTTCGCGCCGCTGGGTGCCGGGTGAAATTCGTATTCCGATCTACGTGATGATCATCGCCTCGGTGGTGAGCTGCGTGCAGATGCTGATCAACGCCTATGCCTATGGCCTGTATCAGTCGCTGGGCATCTTTATCCCGCTGATCGTCACCAACTGCATTGTGGTGGGACGTGCGGAAGCGGTGGCATCGAAAAGCAGCATTCCCCTTTCCGCGCTGGATGGCTTTGCCATCGGTATGGGCGCTACCTGCGCCATGGTGACGCTGGGTTCGATTCGTGAACTGATTGGTAACGGCACGCTGTTCAATGGCGCTGACCAGCTGCTGGGGCCGTGGGCTAAAGCGCTACGCATTGAAGTGGTGCATTTTGATTCACCGATGCTGCTGGCGATGCTGCCGCCGGGTGCGTTTATCGGCCTCGGTATGCTGCTGGCCGGCAAATACCTGATCGATCAGAAAATGAAGCAGCGCGCCGCACGTCAGCTGGACGCTGCTGCTGCCGCGCCGCAGGGCGAAACCGGGAAGGCTGTGTGAATAAGGATAAACGCCTGCAGATCCTCACGCGACTGCGTGACGCCAATCCCCATCCGACCACCGAACTGAATTTCAGCTCACCGTTTGAGCTGCTGATCGCTGTGCTGTTGTCGGCACAGGCAACCGATGTCAGCGTCAACAAAGCCACCGCCCGACTCTATCCGGTGGCCAATACGCCAGCGGCAATGCTGGCGCTCGGCGTGGAAGGCGTTAAAGAGTACATCAAGACCATTGGCCTGTTTAACAGCAAAGCGGAAAACGTCATCAAAACCTGCCGCATTCTGCTGGAGCAGCACGGCGGTGTGGTGCCGGAAGACCGCGCGGCACTGGAAGCCCTGCCCGGCGTCGGGCGTAAAACCGCCAACGTGGTGCTCAATACCGCTTTTGGCTGGCCCACCATTGCCGTGGATACCCACATTTTCCGCGTCAGCAATCGCACCCGCTTTGCGCCGGGTAAAAACGTTGAGGAAGTGGAGCAGAAGCTGCTCAAGGTGGTGCCGGCCGACTTTAAGGTTGACTGCCATCACTGGCTGATTCTGCACGGTCGCTACACCTGCGTGGCGCGTAAACCGCGCTGCGGCTCCTGCCTGATTGAAGATTTGTGTGAGTTCACGGAAAAGACCGACTGATCGGTAACGGCGCGACGCTGCGCGCCGTAGATCGCTTATTAACCGTTATCGCGCCGCCTGCAGCCACGCCACGACCAGCGGTGACAGCCGGTTTTGTAACGCGGCGCGTTCAGACTGGAACAGCGTGGCGACAAAGAACGGATGATCGGTCAGCTCTACCCCGCGCACATCCCCCTCCAGATCCCATGAGGTAATACGCAGATTGCGCGTGGCCAGCGCCTCGCTGAACTCAGCGTTAACGCCAAAGTTGCAGTGATAGCCTTCGTTACTCTGCAGCGCGCCGTAGGCCTGAGCAATACGCGAACCCGGCTCAAACGTGACCTCACCGCGCTGCTCGACCAGCGAGCAGGCCAGTGGCGCAATCACCCAACGCGCGTCAGGGTCGGTCTCGGCATGGCCAGCATCCTCCCAGCCCAGCACGTTGCGCGCGTATTCCACCACCGCATATTGAAAGCCGGCGCACGAGCCTAAAAAGGGTTTACCGCTTTCGCGCGCCCAGCGAATGACGTCGAACACGCCGGCATCATTCAGGAAGGGACTGCCAGGCACTACCCAGACGGCATCATAGTCGTGCAGACGCGGCAGATCGATTTCCGGCGTCGCGATCCAGTCAGCGGTTACGTTAAGTGAGAGAGAGGTTGCGGCAAGCTGAACAGCGGGAGGAATAGCCTGGTGCGCGACAGCACTGGCACGGTAATCGCCCACGAGAGCGACACGAACGGACTGCTTCATGATGAGTTCCTTGCAGGGAAAAAACGAGGTTACAGCAATTTATTCAGGCTGTCTAAGGGCTGGCGATCGGCTATCCCTCCTCCCCCTGCCTGGCGCAACAAGTCACTGCCGCCGGGGGTGCTGCAGAGCTTATACGATGAAAGCCGCGATTAAGTGGTGAAATTGTCGGCAAACGGGAGAGCGGCAATCGTTTTCTTTTTTTACATTTCTAATTAATTGATAATTTTGTGCGCAGGATCAACAAATTAGCCTGCAGCGAACTGTCAGCCGCTTATTGTGCTCAACAATCAGACAATTGCGCTTACTTCTTCGGCAAAAATCAGGGGAATCATCCAGCTTAATGGGCTGGATAATATTATGTCCTGCCCGGAGCAGGAAAAGCAGTTTATCTCAGGAAAATCCATCAACCGATCTGCAACAAGAACAATTATCCTGCTATAATGTCACGCAGTGATATTTAACACTGATTTACAAGTTATTACCCTGGTTATAACCCTGCCTGTAACAAGTATTTCAGCGTGCAGAAAATGCTTGCCCTGTTGGCCTGATTCAGCCAAATTAGGCGCCGTTTTTCCTTTCTAATAACAATGTTGCGCGGGATTACCCAGCCCGACGCAGACTTAATTCCTGTTGTAAAACAGGCGATGTATAAACTGAGGTATACGTGTCAACTGCAAACAAACACACTGATGAGGCGGTAAGCCTTAACGCCTTCCGTCAGCCGAAAGCGTTCTATTTGATCTTTTCCATCGAACTGTGGGAGCGTTTTGGCTACTACGGTCTGCAAGCCATCATGGCGGTCTATCTGGTGAAACAGCTGGGGATGTCCGAAGCGGACTCCATCACCCTGTTCACCTCGTTCAGCGCACTGGTTTACGGCCTGGTTGCCATTGGCGGCTGGCTGGGTGACAAAGTGCTCGGCACCAAACGCGTGATTATTCTCGGCGTCATTGTGCTGGCGCTGGGCTATGCGATGATTGCCTTCTCCGGTCATGACACCACCATGGTGTATGTCGGCATGGCGACCATTGCCGTGGGTAGCGGGCTGTTTAAGGCTAACCCTTCTTCACTGCTGTCGACCTGCTACGAGAAAGACGATCCGCGCATCGACGGTGCCTTCACAATGTTCTACATGTCGATCAACATCGGTTCGCTGTTCTCCATGATGCTGACTCCGTGGCTGGCGGCCAAATATGGCTGGGGCGCGGCGTTTTCGCTGTCGGTGGTGGGCCTGGTGATCACCCTGCTGAACTTCCTGTTCTGCCAGCGCCTGGTGAAGAATTACGGCTCCAAACCAGACTTTGCGCCGCTGCAGGTCGGTAAGCTGCTGATGACCCTTGTCGGCGTGGTTGCACTGATCGCGCTGGCCACCTGGCTGCTGCATCATCAGAGCATTGCCCGCATGACGCTGGGCGTGATCGCCATCGGTATCGTGCTGGTGTTTGCCAAAGAAGCCTTTGCGCTGCACGGTGCGGCACGCCGCAAAATGATCGTTGCATTCCTGCTGATGGTCGAAGCCATTGTGTTCTTCGTGCTGTACATGCAGATGCCAACCTCGCTGAACTTCTTCGCCATCCGTAACGTTGAGCACGCGATTCTCGGTATCACCTTTGAGCCGGAACAGTTCCAGGCGCTCAATCCGTTCTGGATCATGGTGGCCAGCCCGATTCTGGCGGCAGTTTATAACAAGCTTGGCGATAAGCTGCCGATGCCGCACAAGTTTGCCATTGGCATGGTGCTGTGCTCTGCAGCGTTCCTGGTGCTGCCGTTTGGCGCGAAATTCGCGAACCAGGCAGGTATCGTTTCGGTGAACTGGCTGATTCTGAGCTACGCGCTGCAGAGTATCGGTGAGCTGATGATCTCCGGTCTCGGCCTGGCGATGGTGGCGCAGCTGGTGCCACAGCGTCTGATGGGCTTCATTATGGGCTCCTGGTTCCTCACCACCGCTGGCGCCGCGATGATTGCCGGTAAGGTAGCGAACCTGATGGCGGTGCCGGAAAACGTCACCGATCCACACGCCTCACTGGCCGTGTATAGCCAGGTGTTCCAGCAGATTGGTATCGCCACTGGCGTAATCGCGCTGCTGATGCTGATTACCGCCCCGCTGCTCAACCGCATGACGCAGGATGACGCGCAGGCAGAACTGAAGCGCGCCAGCGCTAACCAGTAATCGTTTCTGAGCCGGGCTAAGCCCGGCTTTTTTTATCCCCTTCACAACCCCCGCTTTCCGCTGTAGTTTAAGCAACACGCTTTTTATGCTCGCCTTGCACGGCTGAGATCGGGAATGGCTCATGGACAGATTTGACGAGCTGCAGGTGTTTGTTGCGGTGATTCAGCAGGGCAGCCTGGCTGGCGCGGCGCGCGTATTGCAGCGTTCGCCGCCGGTCATTACCCGCACGCTGAATGCGCTGGAAGCACGTTTCGGCACCACCCTGATTGAACGCACCACGCGCCAGCTGGCTCCCACCGAGAGCGGCTGGCAGCTGTTTGAGCAGGCGCAGCGCTTGCTTAACGATTACCAGAGCGCGCTCGACAGCGCCCACCACAGCGGACTGCACGGCCTGCTGCGCATTACCGCCCCGGTGATGTGTGGCCGTCGCCACGTGATGCCGCTGGTCAATGCCTTTCTGCAACAGCATCCGGAAATGCAAATCGAACTGATTCTAAGCGACAGCTATCAGGACCTGATTGAAAACGGGCTGGATATTGCGGTGCGCATTGGCGAGCTGCAGGATTCGTCGATGGTGGCGCGCAACGTCGGCAGCGTACGCTCGATGCTGGTCGCCAGCCCGGACTACCTTCGCCAGGCCGGAATCCCAGCCCATCCGGCTGAGCTCAGCATGCATGCGCTGGTGGCAGGCGTGCGCCATACCCGTGAGTGGCGCTTCGCGCACGACCTGCGTGTGCGCATCACCCCACGCCTGCGCGTCAATGATATCGCCAGCCAGCTGGATGCATTGCGCAGTGGCCAGGGCATTGGCCGTCTGTTGTCTTATCAGGTGATAGATGAACTGCAGGCTGGCACGCTGATCCGCCTGCTGAGCGAGTGGGAGCCGGCACCGCTGCCGGTGCATCTGGTGGCGCAGCGGGTGAAAAACATGGCGCCCAAAGTACGCTGTTTCTGGGATTTCGCGCTCACGGCACTGCCGCCGCGACTGCAGGCGGCCGCTGAATTTCCCGCGCCCGCCCGCAATTCCTGATCGCTGTCACTGGTAAAAATTTCTGGCAGTTTTATGCTGCTGACATCACAACAACTCATCAGGAGAGGCCATGATGAAACTCTATTGTAAGCCCGGTGCCTGTTCGCTCTCGCCGCATATCGTTGCGCGCGAATGCGGGCTGGATTTTACGCAGGTCAATGTCGATCTGCAGAAGAAAGTCACCGAGCGCGGAGAAGATTACTGGCAGATAAACCCCAAAGGACAGGTTCCCGCGCTGCAGTTTGATGACGGCAGCATACTGACGGAAGGCGTGGCGATTGTGCAGTATCTGGCGGATCTCAAGCCGGATCGCAACCTGCTGGCACCGACCGGCAGCCTGACGCGCTATCACACGCTGGAGTGGCTGAGCTACATCAGCAGCGAATTGCACAAAACCTTTTCCCCGCTGTTCCGTCCGGATACGCCGGAAGAGTACAAAGCCATAGTGCGTGCACAGCTGGAGCAGAAATTTCAGCGCGTTAACGACGCGCTGCAGGATAAACAGTGGCTGATGGGGTTACGCTTTACCGTCGCCGATGTCTATCTGTTTGTGGTTACGCGCTGGGCAAAAGCCATCAAACTGAATCTCGAAGGTTTGAGCGCGCTGGAGGCATGGTTTGCGCGGGTGGACGCACGGCCGGCGGTTCAGGCCGCACTGAAGGCTGAAGGTCTGGTCTGACGCTACAGGCCGGCGTGCTGGCCGGCCTGTTAATTAGCAGCGATTACAGCTGTTCTGCCGCAAAGTGCTGCGTGGGTTGCGCAATCGCATCCTGCGCCGCCACCAGTTGCAGTTCATACTCGCCCATCTCGTGGGTTTTCAGCATCACTTCATATACTGCCGCCGTCACATGTTCCAGCGCATCCTGCAGCGATTTGCCGTGCAGCAGGTCAACCAGCAGCAGACCACTGGTCAGATCGCCAACCCCCACCGGCTGACGCACACCAAAATCCACCAGCGGACGGCTGATGTGCCAGCACTGATCGGCGGTGACCAGCAGCATTTCAAAGCGATCGCTACGGCGTCCGGCGCGCGCCAGATGTTTCACCAGCACTACGCGCGGCCCCTGCGCAATCAATGCGCGGGCGGCTACCACCGCCTGTTCCACGTTAGCGACCGTCTGGCCACTGAGCATCTCCAGCTCCAGCAGGTTCGGCGCGATAAGATCGCTGGCCGGCATCGCCTGCTTGCAGTGAAACTCCGCCACGCCGGGCGCGACGATACAGCCTTTTTCCGGATGGCCCATCACCGGGTCACAGAAATACCAGGCGTCAGGATTCGCCGCCTTCACCATACGCACGATTTCCAGGATCTGTTCGCCCTGCTCCGCCGAGCCGAGATAGCCGCTCAGCACCGCATCGCAGGTTTTCAGACGATCGATGGCGGCGATCCCGCTGACGATATCGGTCAGATGGGTGGCGGGCATGACGGTGCCGGTCCAGTGACCATACTGGGTGTGATTGGAAAACTGCACGGTGTTTAACGGCCAGACATTGGCGCCCATGCGTCGCATCGGGAATTCGGCCGCGCTGTTACCGGCGTGGCCATAAACCACGTGAGACTGGATTGCGAGGATATTTTTCATTATTGCCCTGTACTGCTTGCCATAAAAAAGGGCCGGAGACCGGCCCTTGCACCTTACTGCCAGCTAATCAGGCAGTAGTGTTTTTTGCCGCGACGCAGCAGCGTGTAACGACCAAACAGTTTGTCGCTGTCGCTGAAACGATACTCGGCATCAGACTGTTTCTCACCGTTGACAGACACCGCGTTGGAGCCAATCATGGTGCGCGCCTGGCCGCGTGACGGCACCAGTTCCGCCGCCACCAGCGCCTGTTGCAGATCGTCGTCCGCCTTCAGGCTAATGGTCGGCATACCATCCTGCGCCAGCTGCTCAAAGTCCGCTTCGGTCATGTCGCTCAAGCTGCCGGAGAACAGGCTGTCGGTGATGCGCTTCGCCGCGCTCAGACCGCTTTCGCCGTGCACCAGACGCGTCACCTGCTCTGCCAGCACATACTGCGCGCGCGGCGCTTTGCCACTGGTTTTGTCTTCTTCTTCCAGCGCATTGATCTCTTCAATGCTCATGAAGGTGAAGAACTTCAGGAAGCGATAGACGTCCGCGTCGGCGGTGTTGATCCAGAACTGGTAGAACTTGTACGGACTGGTTTTCTTCGCATCCAGCCATACCGCGCCACCTTCGGTTTTACCAAATTTGGTGCCGTCCGACTTGGTGATCAGTGGCACAGTAAGTCCCCACGCCTGCTGCTGATGCAGACGACGCGTCAGATCGATGCCGGAGGTGATGTTCCCCCACTGGTCGGAGCCGCCAATCTGCAGCACCACGTCGTAGCGCTTGTTCAGTTCGGCAAAGTCGTAACCCTGCAGCAGGTTGTATGAAAACTCGGTGTAGGAGATGCCCTGATCTTCACGGTTCAGGCGCATTTTCACCGCTTCACGGTTAATCATCTGGTTGACCGAGAAGTGCTTACCGATATCGCGCAGGAAGGTCAGCACGTTCATGCCGCCAAACCAGTCATAGTTGTTGGCCGCGATGGCGCTGTTGTCGCCGCAGTCAAAATCGAGGAAAGGCGCAACCTGTTTGCGGATCTTCTCTACCCACTCGTTAACGGTTTCCGTGGTATTGAGTTTACGTTCGGCCGCTTTAAAGCTGGGATCGCCAATCAGGCCGGTGGCACCGCCGACCAGGGCCACCGGCTTGTGGCCGGCATCCTGGAAACGTTTCAGGCACAGCAGCGGCACCAGATGGCCCAAGTGCAAGCTATCAGCGGTGGGATCAAAGCCGCAATAGAGTGCAATTGGCCCTTGCGCCAGCCGCTCTGCTAACGCTTCCTCGTCCGTTACCTGGGCTACTAAGCCTCTCTCTTGCAATTGTTGTATCAGGTTACTGCTGGTCATCACTGACTCCAAATTGATCAGACTGCACCTATGCTGGTACACAGCTGTCCGCTGACGTGCGGATACGAAAAAAATGAGGGCTATAGCATAAAGCGCTGACGAGCCGTGCGCCAGCGCTGAAAGGGGATAAAACGCAGTTTTACGGTGCTAAACGGTCGATTGTCCAGCCGCTGCCATCACGCTGATAAAGGAAGCGGTCATGCAGGCGATGTTCGCCGCCCTGCCAGAACTCCATGGTGTGGAATCTGACGCGGAATCCGCCCCAGAAACTCGGCAGCGGCACTTCCCCCTGCTGAAACTTCTGCTTCAGCTCAAGAAATTTGCCCTCGAGCACGCCGCGCGCGGAAATCCGGCTCGACTGTTTCGATACCCAGGCGCCAATCTGGCTGTCTCGCGGACGGCTGTGGAAGTACTTCAGCACTTCCAGCGGCGACAGTTTCTCCACTTCGCCCAGCACCATCACCTGACGCTCAAGGAAGTGCCAGGGGAAATGCAGTGAAATGCGCGGATTGTCCGCCAGCTGCAGCGCTTTACGGCTGCCGAGGTTGGTGTAAAACACCATGCCCTGCTCATCGTAGTGTTTAAGCAGGACGATGCGCTGATAGGGCTGGCCGCTGCTGTCCACCGTCGCCACCGTCATGGCGGTGGGATCGGGTAGCTGCGCGGCGCACGCCTGCTGCAGCCACTGTTCAAACAGCGCCAGAGGAGTATCTGGCAAATCTTTGCGCCGCAGCCCGCCGCGCGTGTACTCCCGACGCAGGTGGGCAATTTGTTGCAAGCTGTCACTGTCGCTCATGCTGGTATCCCGGTTCTCTCTTATTGTGCGGAGGCATCCGCGTTCTGCAGTTCACAATCATTAATCACGATTTTATCGTTGCGTTCAACAAAGGCGCCATTGCCTTTTGACCAGAAAACGTAGGTCCCATCGCTGTAGCGCGCGCCGGAGGCAGACACCGTCTGGGTCAGCGTGAGTGGTTTGCCGTCCAGAATAAAGCTCACCTGCTGCTTCGCGTTGTCCAGAGTGACCGTCAGCGGCAGCGTGCCACACTGGTAATGTAACGTCTCTGGCGCGGGTGCAGGCTTATGCCAGATACCACAGCCGCTGAGTAAGGTCAGGGTGCCAGCCAGCACGATCATCTTCTTCATGTTTGCTCCTTAACGTATTGCATGGGGATTGGCGGGATAGATGGCACCCAGCACGCTCATTTCGCGCGCGCCGGTTACCGCCGGCAGATTGCCCGGCAGCCCGGACAGGGTGCGGAACGCCAGCCAGGCAAAGGCCAGCGCCTCCATATCATCACCGCTGATACCGGCCTGATCGGTGGTGCCCACCTCGGTGCCAGACAGATGCGCGGCCAGCCGCGCCATCAGCAGCGGATTGCGACTGCCGCCGCCGCACACCAGCAGACGATCGCAGCCATCGTTGAGCTGTACCTGATGGGCGATAGTCAGCGTGGTCAGCTCGCACAGCGTTGCCTGCACATCCTGCGGGGCCAGCGCCGGGAAGCGCTGCAGCTGCTGTTCCACCCAGCCCAGGTTAAAGTATTCCCGACCGGTGCTTTTGGGTGGCGGCAGAGCAAACCACGGATCGCCGAGCATCTGCTCCAGCAGCGCGGGCACGACCTGGCCACTGCGCGCCCAGCCGGCATCTTTATCAAACGGCAGGCCTTTGTGGCGCCAGATCCACGCATCCATCAGCATATTGCCCGGTCCGGTATCAAAGCCGCGCACCGGCTGACCGGGGATCAGCAGCGACAGATTGGCGATGCCGCCAATATTCAACACCATGCGCCGTTCAACGCTGTCCATCAGCAACGCCTGGTGAAAAGCCGGTACCAGCGGTGCGCCCTGGCCGCCCAGCGCCATGTCGCGGCGGCGAAAATCACCCACCACCGTGACGCCGGTCGCGGCAGCGATCTGGTTATTGTCGCCAATTTGCAGCGTATTCGGTGCTGCCGACTGCGGCTCGTGCCACACCGTCTGGCCGTGGCAGCCAATCGCCATGATATCGCTGGCCTCCAGCGCCTGCTGCTGCATCAGCGTCAGTACGGCTTCCGCAAATAGCTGGCCGAGCCGGGTATCAAGCTGACCGAGCTGCGACAGCGTCAGCGTCTGTCCCTGACAAATCGCCAGCACCTGCTGACGCAGCGCCAGCGGGATGGGATGGCAGTAGCTGGCCTGTTGCGCCACCATATGCTGGTCGATCGCGGCCAGCACGACGTCTACGCCGTCCAGGCTGGTGCCGGACATCACGCCGATATAGCGTCCTGATTTCATAGCGCTTCCTTACCCGTTTGCGGGCCTGCAATGCATCTGTGTTTAGCCTGGCAAATTACCGGGGCTAATTCTATGATAAATTTCCGCTTTTCAACTGCGCTGCGACACGCATTCCGGCAGCAAACTATTTTCATCCGGCAATTGAATTTTTGTTGATGGGCGGTGGTCTATGCTTCGGCCCAGCCGCATATTGTTCGGACATCGCGTCAATTGACCATTTTCTGACTTATACTGTTGCAGTACAGGACGAGAATATGGCGTTTTTTTGCATTAAGGAGCTTTCTCATGATTAAGCGTTTCGTAGCCGTAGCCCTGGCGGGTATCACGCTGGCTGGCTGTGTTAATAACGATACCCTTTCCGGCGATGTGTACAGCGCCAGCGAAGCCAAGCAGGTTCAAAGTGTCTCATACGGTACGCTGGTATCTGTGCGTCCGGTAAAAATTCAGGGCGGCGATGACAGTAATGTGATCGGTGCTATTGGTGGTGCGGTGCTGGGTGGTTTCCTCGGTAACACCATCGGGGGCGGCGCGGGGCGCAGTCTGGCAACAGCCGGCGGTGCGGTACTGGGCGGCGTAGCCGGTCAGGGCGTGCAGGGTGCGCTCAACAAATCTGACGGCGTAGAGCTGGAGATCCGTAAGGATGACGGCAATACCATTATGGTGGTGCAGAAGCAGTCCGCCAGCCGTTACTCGGTCGGCCAGCGCGTGGTGATGGCCTCCAACGGCAGCCAGGTCACCGTCTCTCCGCGCTAAGCGCACAGATAAAAAAAACCGACGCCAGTGCGTCGGTTTTTTTATTTCTCGCGGTTCTGCAACTCGAGAATGTTTTTTTCCAGCCGGGCAATCAGCGTCACCATCTGATTGATCTCTTCCAGGCTGATGCCGGAGAGGATGTCGTCACGCGTCGCGTCTATCACGTTTTCGACCTGCTCAATGATCGGTTCAGCCTGACGGGTCAGCTTGATGCGCTTGGCGCGGCGATCGTTAGCGCAGGTGGCGCGGGTGATGAGCCCCTTCTCTTCCAGCTGATCCAGCGTACGCACCAGCGACGGCTGCTCAATACCAATGGCTTTCGCCAGCTGAATCTGCGACTGCTCTGGCGGGAGTTGATGAATATTGTGCAACGTCACCCAGTGGGTTTGTGTCAACTCAAGCGGCTTCAGACGCTGGTCGATCAACGCGCGCCAGATGCGCACCAGGCGAGACAGATCTGTTCCAAGCGGCGTATCCATTTCATCTCCTTATAATTAGCTTGCTAGCTATCAAGCCAGATTTTACACTATTCTGCGAGTTTACAGGACAAATTACAAATCCCGGGCCAGACAGCACGCCCGCTGTCTACACTTGATTTAACCGTGCCCGGGTAAAAAGGATGATGCCACGTGTCAATCTTCGCGCTCACCGCGACGGCGCCGCTGACCGATCTGGTGTTCGGTGCCTCACTGTTCTTCCCGCCGCTGTTCAAAGCGGTGCTGCTGGGCTTCTTTTTCTGGCTGCTGATTCATCCGCTGCTGCGCGGCTGGATCTACTCCGGCGATGTCTGGCACCCCACCTTAATGGATCTCTCACTGTTTGTTCTGTGCGTGAGCGGCGCACTGTGGATACTGAGCCTCGGATAAATCACCATGAAATTCAACCCCTTTAAGTACTTTTCTACCCTTGTGGTGTTTACCCTGGCGCTGCTCGCAGGCTGGTGGATGTGGAACTACTACATGCAGGCCCCGTGGACGCGCGATGGCAAAGTGCGCGCTGAACTGGTGGACGTGACGCCCGAGGTCTCCGGCCGTATCAGCACGCTGGCCGTGCGCGACAATCAGTTCGTGCATAAAGGCGAGGTGCTGCTGACGCTGGATCCGGTGCCGTGGCAGATTGCGCTGACCAATGCGCAGGCCCAGCTGGCGAAGGCGCAGGCCGACCTCGCCAAAGCGCAGCATGAGGCGGATCGCCGTGCCAGCCTGCCGCGTAACGTGATCTCCGCTGAAGATATGGACGCGGCGCGCCTCAACGCGAATGCGGCGGCCGCCACAGCGAAAGCCGCACAGGCGATGCTCGATCAGGCGCGCTGGAACCTGCAGCAAACCACGGTGACGGCATCGACCGACGGCTGGGTCAGTAACCTGACGCTGCGTGCCGGCAATTACGCGACCGCCGGTACGCCACTGTTCGCGCTGGTCGACAGCCACTCTTACTATGTGATGGGCTATTTCGAAGAGACCAAACTGCGCCATATCCAGCCCGGCGCGGCGGCGCAAATCGTGCTGTATAGCAACGGCGCACGACTGCAGGGCCAGGTGGAGAGTATCGGGCGGGCCATTTACGATCAAAGCATCGCCAGCGACGGCGGTCTGGTGCCCGATATCAAACCCAACGTGCCCTGGGTCAGGCTGGCGCAGCGCGTTCCGGTGCGTATCCGGCTAAACGCGGTACCGGATAATGTGCCGCTGGTGGCCGGTACCACCTGCACCATCTCTGTCGCGCACTGAGGCCGGCATGAATCTGCAGTGGCTGGCCTGGCACAATCTGCCGTGGATAAAGGCAAGCGGCGGCGAGTGGCGCTATGCGTTGCGTAACGCTATCGCGATGTGTCTGGCGCTCACCCTGGCGTATGCGCTGCAGCTGGATCAGCCTTACTGGGCCATGACGTCCGCCGCAGTGGTGAGTTTCCCCACCGTTGGCGGCGCCATCAGCAAAAGCCTGGGACGCATCGTCGGCAGCCTGCTCGGTGCCAGCGCCGCGCTGCTGATTGCCGGCCATACGCTCAACGAACCGTGGCTGTTTGCCTTTTTCATGGCCGGCTGGCTGGCGCTCTGCACCTGGGTCGCCAGCCATTTTCAAAACAATGTGGCCTACGCCTTTTCACTGGCCGGTTACACCGCCGCGATTATCGCCTTCAGCAGCGTCAACGTTAGCGACGTCAGCCAGTTGTGGGACATCACCCAGGCGCGCGTGTGCGAAGTGATCGTCGGGATTCTCTGTGCTGGGCTGATGATGATGATCCTGCCCAGCACCTCGGACGGCAGCGCGCTGATGCTATCGCTGCGCCAGATGCACACCCGCCTGCTTGACCACGCGGTGCTGCTGTTGCAGCAGAGCAGCACGGAAAATGTGCGCACCGCCCACGAAACGGTGATCAGCCAAATCCTTACCATGAATCTGCTGCGCATTCAGGCCTTCTGGAGCCACTATCGCTTCCGCCGGCAAAATAACGTGCTTAACTACGTGCTGCATCAGCAGCTGCGCCTGACCAGCGTGCTCTCCAGCCTGCGGCGCATGCTGCTTAACTGGCCCGACGCGCCGCCGGCGCTGTACAGCGCAATGCAACAGCTGCTGCACGAACTGGCGCAGCCGCAGTGTGATAAATACCGGCTGGCGCAGATTCTGCGCAGCATCACGCCGGACGTGCACGGTGATTTCCGCCAGCGTGCTTTTGTCCAGCGGCTGCGCTACTTCTGCTGGGTATGGCTGAATGTGGAGCGCTGGATTCGCCTGATTGAGCGCGCCGACGCTGACACCCGTTTCCAGCCGCCGTACGCGCCGGCACTGGCCCGTGCCAGTGACAGTGCCGAAGCTGGCTGGAGTGCGCTGCGCACGTTTAGTGTGATCATGCTGGGCTGCGCGTTCTGGATCGGGACCCAGTGGGACGCTGGCGCCGCCGCGCTGACGCTTACCGCTATTGCCTGCGTGCTCTACTCGTCATCGCCTTCGCCCGGCGGCAGCGTGTCGCTGCTGCTGAAAACGCTGCTGTGGCTGTCGCTGTTCAGCTTTGTGCTGCAGTTTGGTCTGATGGTGCAAATCAGCGCGCTGTGGCAGTTTTTGCTGCTGCTGTTCCCGCTGCTGCTGACGCTGCAACTGTTTAAGCTGCAACAGAAGCAACGCGCCGCGCTCTGGGGCCAGTTTATTGTGTTTATGGGATCGTTTATCGCGGTAAGTAATCCGCCAGACTGGGATTTCCAGAGCTTCCTTAACGATAACCTGGCAAAAGTGTGTGGCGTCCTGCTGGCGTGGCTGGCGTTTCAGGTGTTACAGCCGGGTTCTGATGCGCGCCGCAGCCGGCGCCATATCCGGGTGCTGCGCCACGCTTTTCTCGATCAGCTACGTCGCCAGCCGCGTCTGAGTGAAAGCCGGTTTGAATCGCAGATTTATCATCACATCAGCCAGCTGAGCCACAGCCGTGATGAGCAGGCGCGCCTGTGGCTGCTGCGCTGGGGCGTGGTGCTGCTGAACTGTTCGCACATTGTCTGGCAGCTGCGCGCCTGGCAACCCCGCTCACCGGCGCTGGCGCAGCTGCGCGACAGCAGTCTGCAGGACTTGCAGCGCATTATGAGTTTGCGCGGTGTGCGTCACGACTCGCTGCAGACCGCGCTGGATACGCTGCAGCAGGCCATTGATCAGCTTCAGGGGCAGCCGGAGAGCGACGCGAATACCCTGGCGGGTATTTTGTGGCGCCTGCGCTGTTCGCTGGCGCAGCTGCGTCAGGCGGTGCCGGATTGATCATTCACAGTACTGGGTAAACTGCCGATCAAAGTCATCGTGCAGCTGCTGCAGGGTCTTCTGCCCTTCAAAGCGGGTTTTATCCTGCTCGGACATCGGTTCGATCACCAGCGCTTTCTCGTCCGACGAGTAGATAAAGCGCCGCGCCAGCGTGCTGCCGGTAAAACTGGTGCCCTGAATGCCGCCGCACACCACGGTGATGCTGTGACGGCGGATTTCGGTATGGGTGAAATTGGTTTCGGTGGCGCTGCGCAGGACGTTCTGACAGCCTTTGGCTTGCAGCCGCTGCAGGGTATGCTGCGTCAGCCATTCGCGGCCGCGGGCAATATTTTCACAACTGGCGCGCAGCGGATTGGTATCTATATCTCGCTGCAGCTGACGGCTGGCCTCCAGTCGCAGCTGGGTATCATTCGGGCGATCGCAGCCCACCAGCGCTAAACACAACAGCAAAATCCCACGCGTTTTCATGCCTGCCCCTGAGCGGTTCCGTTCCTGAATCAACATCATAGGATGGAATGTTGCTGCTGAGTAGCAGGAAAATGGGTCAGAATTTTTCTGCGCGGCGGCGGGTCAGGCCCGTCGCCGCCCGGTACTCAGATCACGCCGCAGGCCAGACGTGCCCCGCCACCGCCAAGCGGTTGCGGATGGTCAGCATGGTTATCGCCGCCGACGTGCACCATCAACGCTTTGCCTTTGATCTCGCTCAGCGATTTCAGACGGGGCGCCACCACGGGATAGCTGGCTTTGCCGTCGTCGGTGACATACAGCGCGGGCAAATCGCCGAGGTGACCGTCAGCGTACGGACCGAGGTGCTTGCCGCTGTTGTGCGGATCGAGGTGACCGCCCGCCGCGCCGGCCGCCACGGTTTTGCCGGCGGATTCGCCGGGCTCACAGCTGCCTTTGGCGTGGACGTGGAAGCCGTGAATGCCGGGTTTCAGCCCGCTCAGCGCCGGCGCGAACTGCAGACCATACGGGGTTTCGCTGATGGTCACCTTACCGATCGACTCACCGATACCCTGCGCCGTCACCTGATGCAGCGTCACGTCTTCTGACGCCGCGTGTGCACCGGCAGCACACACCAGCGTCAGCACGGCCATAATGGTTTTTTTCATAACGTCTCCTTACGGTTCAGATTCCCTCTAAGCCTGGACTGCTTTTGCCCAGGCTGCCGTAGTTTGACGCAGATTTACGCTTCAGGGCACATCGTAGCCGAGCGCCGCCTTGCGAATACGGAACCACTGCTGGCGATCCAGCGTCAGTTCACAGGCTTTCACTGCGTCGCTCACGCGCGCGGTTTTACCGGAACCGATAATCGGCAGCGGACGACTGGGCAGCTTCATTACCCAGGCATACACCACCTGCTCGATATTGCTGGCACCGATCTCCTGACGCACCTGTTCCAGCTCATCGCGCAGCGGCTGGTAGTGCGGATCGTTAAACAGGCGGCCGCCACCGAGGCACGACCACGCCATCGGGCGCATACGCGTCTGCTGGCACTGGTCGAGCGTGCCGTCGAGCAGCGCCGACTGCTCCAGCGGTGAGATTTCCAGCTGATTGGTGACCAGGCTAAACGGCAGACGGGATTGCAGCAGCGTGAACTGCGCAGCGGTAAAGTTGGACACGCCAAAATAACGCACCTTGCCACTCTGATGCAGCTGCAGGAAGGCGTCGGCGATTTCATCCGCATCCATTAACGGATCCGGACGGTGAATCAACAGCAGATCGAGATAATCGGTGGCAAAGTGGCGCAGCGAGTTTTCCGCACTGTGCAGGATGTGGCTGGCTTCGGTGATGTAGTGACCGATTTTATGCTCGGGTTTCGCGCGGGTAGCAATGCCGCACTTGGTGACGATTTGCAGTTGCTGACGCAGCTGCGGTGCCAGGCGCAGCGCTTCGCCGAACGCGGCTTCACAGCGATAGTCGCCATAGATGTCGGCGTGGTCAACGGTGGTGATGCCCAATGCCAGATGATGCTCAATAAACTGCACCAGCTGCTGCGGCGTCATGCCCCACTCCATCAGCCGCCAGTAACCGGCGATCAGCGGCGAAAAAGCGGGTCCCTGTGGGGCAATAGCGTGCGGTTGTAACATGGTTAAACTCCCTTCTGCGCAATAGCGAAAGCGCGAGTATAACCAAATGCGCAGGTCGCGTTTTCTTAAAACAGCTCCGGTTGCTGTGGATCAGGATTTTCATCCACTTTTTGCTGACGCTGCAGGCGCAACAGGCGCTGACGACACAGGCGCAGCACCTCGCGTTTTTGCGCATCGCTGAATTTCATCCAGTTGAAGCGCTCCTCCCGGCTGCGCAGACAGCCACGGCAATAACCGCGCGCATCGCTCTGGCAGATACCGCGACAGGGGCTCGGAACCGGAAAAAACTCTAATTGCTCAGCCACATCACCTCCGCAATGAACCTATCCACTCTTATTGATAACAGCTTAGTGACATAGTGCAAGGCATAAACCGTTATTACTGGTACTGTACACGGCGACAACCACGCCAGCTTCCGACACCGTGGCAATAGTCAGGGAATCAATCAGGTAAGGAGACGCGGTTAAGGTTTTCCTCATCTTCAATTCATACGATTGTCATATTCCGTTATTCCGATGAGTCTCCATGAAACTGATCTCTAAGTTACAGTGTCACGACAACAGTTTTAATTTACTGGCCGCGTTGTTCTTTGCTTTTGTTCTCAATGCCCTGTTTTTATTGCGCGCGTGGGAAATTATTCCCTACACCCGCGTGCACGATTACCTGTTCGCCGCCAGCATGCCGGTGGTGCTGGTTGCGGCGTTTTATCTGATCTTCTCGCTGCTGGCCTGGCCGTGGATACGCAAACCGCTGCTGATTGTGCTGATTCTCGCCAGCGCCGCCGCCAACTACTTTATGCACAGCTTTGGTACGGTCATCGACACCAACATGATTGAAAACGTGTTTGAGTCGAATGCGCAGGAAACCGGCGCGCTGATGAGCCGCAACTATGTTATCTGGATGCTGCTGATGGGCATTCTTCCGGTCGCGCTGGTGTGCAGCGTCCGTATCAGCAATCGCCAGCGCTGGTGGTGGAACCTGCTGCAGCGCCTCGCCAGTGCGCTCGGTGCCGTACTGGTGATTCTGCTGATGGCCGTGCTGTTCTACAAAGACTACGCTTCGCTGATCCGCAATAACAAAGGCCTGGTGAAGATGATCACCCCTGCCAATATTGTCAGTGGCACCGGCCATTATGTTGATCAGCGTTATCTGCAGGGCAGCCAGGCGCTGGTAAAGATTGGCGAAGATGCGAAGAAAGGACCGCTAATCACCGCCGAGCCGAAGAAGACGCTGGTGGTGCTGGTGGTGGGCGAAACTGCGCGCGCGGAGAACTTCTCCCTCGGCGGCTATGCGCGCGACACCAACCCACAGCTGAAAAAGCAGCAGGTGATTTATTATCCCAACGCCAGCTCCTGCGGCACGGAAACCGCCATTTCGGTGCCGTGCATGTTCTCGAATATGCCGCGCGAGCACTATGACGCGAACCTCGCCCATCATCAGGAAGGCGTACTGGATGTGCTGGCCCATGCCGGAGTCAGCGTGCTGTGGCGCGAAAACGACGGCGGCTGCAAAGGTGCCTGCGACCGCGTGCCGCATACCGATATGACGCAGTGGCAGCTGCCACAGTACTGCCACGATGGCTTCTGCCTCGATGACGTCTTGCTGCATCGCTTTGATAACTATGTCGACAGCCTGCACAATGACGGCATCATCGTACTGCACCAGATGGGCAGCCACGGTCCGGCTTACTTTAAGCGCTATCCGGCCGCGTTCCAGCGCTTTACGCCCACCTGCGACAGCAATCAGATTCAGGATTGCGATCACCAGGCGCTGGTCAACACCTACGATAACTCGCTGCTGTATACCGACGATATGCTGAGTCGCACCATCGATAAGCTGAAGGGCCTGAGCGATCGCTTTAACGTGGCACTGGTGTACCTGTCCGACCATGGCGAATCGCTGGGCGAACACGGCATGTACCTGCACGGTGCGCCGTACCTGTTTGCGCCGTCGCAGCAGACGCACATCCCGCTGCTGCTGTGGATGTCGCCGGGCTACGCCGCGGCGTATCATATTGATCAGGCCTGTCTGCGCCAGCAGGCGGCAGAGACAGCGGTGTCGCAGGATAATCTGTTCCACACGGTGCTCGGCCTGTTCAACATCCAGACGCAGCAGTATCAGCCGCAGCTGGATATGATCAAATCGTGCCAGAATCGCGCCTGAGGATTGCATTAGACCGACTGGTCTAATACTCTGCCTGCCATGAACAAGACAGTGCAACGCAACGAAACCCGTGAACATCTGCTCGCCACCGGCGAGCAGGTCTGCCTGCAGCGCGGTTTCACCGGCATGGGATTGAGCGAAATGCTGGCGCTGGCGGAAGTGCCGAAAGGCTCGTTTTACCACTACTTCCGCTCGAAAGAAGCGTTCGGTGTGGCGCTGCTGGAGCGCTATTTCGTCAACTATCAGCAGCAGGTTGAACAGCAGCTGACCCAGCCCGGCGTTACTGCACGCGAACGCTTACTGCAGCATTTTCGCTACGCGGAACGGCTGTTTATTGAGCAGGGTCACATCGTCGGCTGTCTGGGCGTTAAGCTTTCCGGCGAAGTGTGCGATCTGTCAGAGCCGATGCGCGATGCGCTGCAGCGCGGTGCCACGGCCATTACGGCGGCTTACGCACGCTGTCTGACGGAGGTCGCAGCCGAACAGCCGCTGCCCTATGGGCAAAGCCCGCAGCAGCTGGCGCAACGCTGTTATCTGCTGTGGCTGGGTGCCAGCCTGCAGAGCAAGATTTCACGTGAGCCCGGGCCGATTAGCCTGGCGCTCGACACCATCGAACAGTGGCTTAATCACCGCTGATTTTTAAAAACGGCAATTTCTAGACGACCGGTCTATTACAGGAGTCATCATGGCGAGTAAACAGCTGTTCACCCCGCTGAAAGTGGGCGCGATTACCGTACCTAACCGTGTATTTATGGCGCCGCTGACGCGTCTGCGCAGCATTGAACCGGGCGATATTCCTACCCCGCTGATGGCGGAGTATTATCAGCAGCGCGCCAGCGCGGGTCTGATCATTACCGAAGCCACCCAGGTTTCGTTCCAGGCGAAAGGCTACGCCGGTGCGCCGGGTTTACACACCGCAGAGCAAATTGCTGCGTGGAAAATGATTAACGAAGGCATTCACGCCGCGCACGGTCACAGCGCCGTTCAGCTGTGGCACACCGGCCGCATCTCGCATAATAGCGTGCAGCCGGATGGCAAAGCGCCGGTCGCACCGTCCGCGATCGCCGCAGGCACCCGCACCTCGCTGCGCGCCGCCGACGGCAGCGTGTATCGCGAAGATACCTCCATGCCGCGTGAACTGAGCGTGGCAGAGATTCAGCAGATCGTTAATGATTTCGGCCAGGCGGCAGCCAATGCGCGCGACGCCGATTTTGATCTGCTGGAACTGCACTCTGCGCACGGCTATCTGATGCATCAGTTCCTCGCACCGGGTTCTAACCAGCGTACCGATGAATACGGCGGTTCGATTGAGAAGCGCGGCCGTTTCGCGCTGGAAGTGGTCGATGCGGCAATTGCTAACTGGTCAGCCGATCGCATCGGTATCCGTATCTCGCCAATCGGTGCCTTCCAGAATCTGGAAAACGGTCCGGATGAAGAAGAAGCGGCACTGTGGTACATCAGCGAACTGGGCAAGCGCGGCCTCGCCTACCTGCACCTGTCTGAGCCTGACTGGGCGGGCGGTAAGCCTTACACCGATGAGTTCCGCCAGAAAGTGCGTGCCGCCTTCCCGGGCGTGATTATCGGTGCCGGTGCCTACACCGTGGAAAAAGCGGACGACCTGATTGCGCGTGGCCTGATTGACGCGGTGGCTTTTGGCCGTGACTTCATCGCCAACCCGGATCTGGTAGCACGCCTGCAGCAGGATGCACCGCTTAACCCGCAGCGCCCGGAGAGCTTCTACGGCGGCGGCGCGGAAGGTTACACCGACTACCCGACACTGTAAGTCAAACGCGGCCGCAGCGGATGTGCGGCCGCGTGCTTTCTTCAGGGCATTCCCTCGCTATACTAAGCGGGTTCCCTGATGACTTTTGAAAAGAGGATGTTATGCGTTTACTTCACACTATGTTACGCGTTGGCGATCTGCAGCGCTCCATCGATTTTTACACCCGCGTGCTGGGCATGCGCGTGCTGCGTCAGAGCGAAAACACCGAATACAAATACACCCTGGCTTTCGTGGGTTACACCGAAGAGAGCGAAGGTGCGGTCATTGAGCTGACCTACAACTGGGGCGTGGATAAATACGACCTCGGCAATGCCTACGGCCACATCGCGCTGGGCGTGGATGATGTCGCGGCGACCTGCGACCGCATCCGTCAGGCGGGCGGTAACGTCACGCGTGAAGCCGGCCCGGTAAAAGGCGGCAGCACCATCATCGCTTTCGTGGAAGATCCGGACGGCTACAAAATCGAGCTGATCGAAAACAAACACGCCGGTCACGGCCTCGGCAACTAATGCCGTTAGTCAGCCTGCTAATTTGCGGGCTGACTTCCCTCTCCTGCTGCACCCTGCGCCGATTTTTGCCATAATGCGCGCTGCCCCATTTCCTGCAATGAGATCCTGATGTCTGAATCGAACGCCTTAAACGCTCTCCATCAACGCTTCCGTGGTTTTTATCCTGTGGTGATTGACGTTGAAACCGCCGGTTTCAATGCGCAAACCGATGCGCTGCTGGAAATCGCCGCCACTACGTTAAAAATGGATGAGGATGGCTGGCTGCACCGCGATGAAACCCTGCATTTCCACGTGGAGCCGTTCGAAGGGGCGATTCTCAATCCCGAAGCGCTGGCGTTTACCGGTATCGACCCCAGCAATCCGCTGCGCGGCGCGGTGAGTGAATATGAGGCGCTGCACGCCATTTTCAAAATGGTGCGTAAAGGCACCAAAGACAGCGGCTGTAACCGGGCGATTATCGTGGCGCACAATGCCACCTTTGATCATAATTTTCTGATGGCGGCAGCAGAGCGCACCGGCATGAAGCGTAACCCGTTCCACCCGTTCGCCACCTTTGACACCGCCGCGCTGAGCGGGCTGGTGCTGGGACAAACGGTGCTGGCGAAGGCCTGTAAAGCGGCGGGGATAGATTTTGACAGCACTCAGGCGCACTCGGCGCTGTATGATACCGAACAGACCGCCACGCTGTTTTGCGAACTGGTGAATCGCTGGAAACGCCTCGGCGGCTGGCCGCTGGCGGTGAGTGAAGAGCCGGCCGAAGACGATGCCTCCGCCTGAGGCCCGTCAGACCGCAGCCAAAAAAAAGGCCGACACTGCTGTCGGCCTTTTTCTTATTCTGCTTCTTTGTGCTTCTCAGCGGTCTCTTTGATCAGCGGTTGCAGTTCGCCGCGCTGGAACATCTCAACGATGATGTCACAGCCGCCGACCAGCTCGCCATCCACCCACAGCTGCGGGAAAGTTGGCCAGTTGGCGTATTTCGGTAACTCAGCGCGGATATCCGGATTTTGCAGAATGTCTACGTACGCAAAGCGCTCACCACAGGCAGACAGCGCCTGTACCGCCTGCGCAGAGAAACCGCAGCTTGGCAGTTTCGGCGAACCTTTCATGTACAGCAGGATCGGATTTTCTGCGATCTGGCGCTGAATTTTTTCAACAGTACTCATTTTTGCCTTCCTTAATCCTTCACTTCGTGTTTGTTTATTGTAGCGACTTCGCCCCGCGACTGAAAACGGGATTTTGCCTTAGCCGGCGCATATCGCCATGTTTGTTAAGTTCGCGCGCCACGAATAACATTTTCGTATCATTAATAAGCATTAATCAATTAATAATTAGCAATAATTCCGCTGGGTTAAACAGCTGAAATCGCTCATTTTTGCCCCACTTTCAGTACCGTGACAGATTAATGGAAAAAGACCTTACCTTTTGCAAAAAAAGTGGATTAGAATTGCCCCGGTGCTGATCGTCGATCAGATTTTTCTAACTTTACTGCGGTCTGGCTTCCTGCCGACGGCTTAACCTGTAACCGGACTATGCGTTTACTGATTACGCTTTTCATACTGGCTTTTGCCCAACTGTTCTTTAATGTGGCGGCGGCTTCTCCGCATGCGCCGGTTAATGCCAGTTTGCAGAAAGCGGAGAAAAAGAACGCGCGTGAAGATGAGCGTCGCAAACGACGCCCGGTGAAAACCACCAGCAAAAAGTCACGCCTGACGTCGGTACAGAAGTTCAGGCTGAAAAAACAGCAGAAAAGCGAAACGGTACTTCAGCACACCACCCAGCGCAAATCCTCACTTAAGCTCAGTGCGAAAAAATATGGTCATCAGCGGCTGGCGAAAAAATCGCGTGACGTTGCCGTTGATGATGAAGTGCAGCAGCTGAGCGGCATTAAAATGAGCAAGGCCCACCGCCTGCGCTATCAAAAAGCACGTGAAACCGCGATGACGAAACTGATGGGCCAGCTGGGTAAACCGTATCAGTGGGGAGGCACCTCACCGCACACCGGTTTCGACTGCAGTGGTTTAGTGTGGTACGCCTACAAAGACCTGGTGAAGTTTAAATTTCCCCGCACCGCCAATGAGATGTATCACCTGCGCGACGCCGCGCCGATCAAGCGCGAGATGCTGGAGAAAGGCGATCTGGTGTTCTTCCGCATCAACAACCGCGGCACCGCCGACCATGTCGGGGTTTATCTGGGCAATGGTAAATTCATTCAGTCTCCGCGCACCGGTAAGGACATTCAGATTAGCGCGCTGGGCGAGGATTACTGGCAGAAGCATTACGTTGGCGCACGCCGTATGATGACGCCGAAAACCGTGCGCTAACCTCAGCGTTGCGCAACAAAAAAGCCGGTGGCTGTTCAGCAGCACCGGCTTTTTTATTAATGCAGAATGGCGGTAAAGCTAAAGGCAATAATCATCAGCAGAGCAGCGGCGGTGGTGGTCAATGCCAGTTTTAAATCGGTACTCATCACAACTCCTTAGTCACACAGTTTGCATGGTTAAATAATTTTCGCACAGTGATGGGCAAAAATCTCGTGTTATCCGCCCCGGCTTGCTAGAATCGCCGCCTTTCGTTGCGCAACAGATTTAGCGCATGCTGCATTGACAGCCTGCTGAAGGATGTTTCCCTGCCCGATTAAGCAGATTAGCCCTGATATTCAGGGCGCAAAACCATTAGCAGACGCAAACGTTTAACAATATACTTATCAGTAAGTTGCGATAAGCCCAGGAGTACCATTTTCATGGCAACCATTAAAGATGTGGCGAAACGCGCCGGGGTCTCAACCACCACGGTTTCGCATGTCATCAACAAAACGCGTTTTGTCGCGGAAGAGACGCGTAACGCCGTATGGGAAGCGATTAAAGCGCTGCACTATTCACCGAGCGCGGTGGCCCGCAGCCTGAAGGTGAATCACACCAAGACGCTGGGCCTGCTGGCAACCTCCAGCGAAGCGCCCTACTTCGCCGAAATTATTGAAGCCGTGGAGAATCACTGCTTTGAGCGTGGTTACACGCTGATTCTTGGCAACGCGCATAACGATCTGCAAAAACAGCGTGCCTATTTGTCAATGATGGCGCAAAAGCGCGTCGATGGCCTGCTGGTCATGTGCTCCGAATATCCCGACGATCTGCTGCAGATGCTGGAAGAGAACCGCAATATCCCGATGGTGGTCATGGACTGGGGCGAATCGCGCGGGGACTTTACCGATACCGTGCAGGACAATGCGTTCCACGGCGGTTACCTCGCCGGGCGTTACCTGATTGAGCGCGGCCATCGCGACATCGGTGCCATCCCCGGCCAGATGGAGCGCAACACCGGTGGTGGCCGTCATGCGGGTTTTCTGCAGGCGATGCAGGAAGCGGGCATCAGCGTCCGTCCCGAGTGGATTGTGCAGGGTGACTTCGAACCGGAGTCAGGTTATCAGGCGATGCAGCAGATTCTGAACCAGAAACAGCGCCCGACGGCGGTGTTCTGCGGCGGCGATATCATGGCGATGGGCGCGATTTGCGCGGCCGACGAGATGGGACTGCGCGTGCCGCAGGATATTTCGGTAATTGGCTATGACAATGTGCGCAACGCGCGCTACTTCACCCCGGCGCTGACAACCGTGCACCAGCCGAAAGCCCAACTGGGGGAAAAGGCACTGGAGATGCTGCTGGACCGCATCACCAGCAAACGCGAAGAACCGCAAACCATTGAAGTGCAGCCCACGCTGATTGAGCGTCGCTCCGTGGCCGATGGCCCGTTCCGCGATTACCGCCGTTAAGCCGCCTTCTCGCTGAGCCACTCGTGGTTCAGCGTCTCCGCATCGCCCAGATATTCCAGCAACCACGCCAGCGCCGGTGACGCACGCTGCTCAGACCAGCTGACGCAACACGGGCTGTCAGGAAACGGCTGCGGCAACGCCAGCTCCACCAGCGCGCCGCTGTCCAGCAGCGGGCGCGCCAGGTGCCCCGGCACCATGCCCACGCACAATCCGGCCTGCAGGCAATCCAGCCCGGTTTCCCACTCCGGCACCACCAGACGCCGCTGGTTATCCAGCGTCCATGTCATGCGGCGCGGCAGCGCGCGCGACGTATCTTCCAGCACCAGCGACGGCCAGGCGCGCAGGGTTTCGTCGTCCAGCTGCGGACTGTGGGCCAGCGCATGCTGCGGACTCACCACGCAGCGCCAGTTGAGCGCGCCCATATCCTGAAAGGCGAAGCGGCCGCCGACCGGAATAGCCTGGGTGGCACCAATCGCCACATCGACACGACCATCAGCCAGCGCGTCCCACACGCCGTTAAATACTTCGTAGCTGATGATCAGCTCCATATCGGGGAAATGGCGGTAAAAATCCTTTACCAGCTGGCGGGTACGCTGCGGTTTGACGATGCAATCTACCGCGATGCTGAGCTGACCGCGCCAGCCGTTAGCCAGCTGCTGACATTGACGGCGCGTGGCCAGCATTTTTTTGATAACAGAACGCCCTTCACGCACAAAATGCTCGCCTGCTGCCGTCAGCACCACTTCGCGATGCTGCCGCTCAAACAGCGGTACCGCCAGCCAGCCTTCCAGCTGGCGCACGGTATAGCTGATGGCAGAGGGCACGCGGTGCAGCTCCTGCGCCGCCGCGCTAAAACTGCCGGTGCGCGCTACCGCGTCCACCACTTCAAGCGCATATTCCGACCACATAATTTTCCCTTCAAAAATTTTAACAGCACCCTGCAAATATTAGCGTTTCACAAAGCCCGCCGCACCCTTTTACACTCCCCGCCGTTCAACCTGCCGAATGAGAAAAACCATGCTGTCATCCAAAGGATTTCTGCCTTACCTTGCCGTGCTGAGCATGCTCGGCTTCCTGGCCACCGATATGTATTTACCCGCCTTCGGCGCCATGCAGCGCGACTTTGCTTCCGCACCGGGCACCATCAGCGCCAGCCTGAGCTTGTTTCTGGGCGGCTTTGCCTGTGCGCAGGTGCTGTGGGGTGTGCTGTCGGACCGCTTCGGCCGTAAGCCGATTTTACTGGCGGGCCTGAGCCTGTTTGCGCTGAGCTGTCTTGCCATGCTGTGGGTGACTAACGTCTGGCTGATGCTGGTGCTGCGCTTTGTGCAGGCGGTAGGCGTGTGCGCCGCAGCAGTGAGCTGGCAGGCGCTGGTGGTTGACCGCTATCCGCAGGCCAAAGCCAACAAAGTGTTTGCCACGATTATGCCGCTGGTGGCGCTGTCACCGGCGCTGGCGCCGCTGCTGGGTGCCTGGCTGATGGCCCATTTTCACTGGCGCGCCATCTTCCTCGCGCTCACGCTGGTGACGCTGGTGCTGCTGTTCGGCACGCTGAAGCTGACCAGCGCGCCGCGTGCGCGCCACGACAGCACGCCGCAGCCGGGCTGGCTGACGCTGCTGGCGACGCGTATTTACAGCGGTAACGTACTGATTTATGCCGCCTGCTCCGCCAGTTTCTTCGCCTGGCTGACCGGCTCGCCGTTCATCCTCGCCGCCGCAGGTCTGAGCCCGGCGGACATTGGCCTGAGCTATATTCCGCAGACCATCGCCTTCCTGCTGGGCGGATTTGGCTGTCGCGCCCTGCTGAATCGCTTTCAGGGTGCGCAGCTGCTGCCGTGGTTGCTGATGATTTACAGCCTGAGCATTCTGGGCCTGTTTGCGGTGGCGCTGATGACCACGCCGCCGCTGGTGGCTCTGCTGCTGCCGTTCTGCGGCATGGCGCTGGCCAATGGCGCGATTTACCCGATTGTGGTGTCCAGCGCCCTCGCCCCGTTCCCGCAGGCCACCGGCAAAGCGGCCGGCCTGCAGAATCTGCTGCAGCTGGGCTTATGCTTCCTCGCCAGCCTGATTGTTTCCGCCGGTCTGCAGCAGGCGCTGTTACATACCACGCTGGTCATGGTGGCCACGGTGATCCTCGCCTGGGCCGGTTTCCTGTGGCAGCGTAGCGCCAGCGCACAAAGTGATATTGCTCACGCTTCCCGTCCCTGCGAAGATAATTGCTAAGGCAACGATTATCGTTAGCAAACTAACGATAAGCCATTGAATACTGACCTGCGTGAGCATATACTCAGTGGGTCAGCATTTCTGCAACAAATCAATAACATAATGAGCGTATTTTTTAGCGACACTGTCGCTGGGATGGCGTCTGCACGATATTCACCTCCGGAGTTGTGGCAGACATTTCTATTCAGATTCATACCTCTGTAATACGTCGGCTATCTGGCGCACGGATTTTCCGTGAGTTCTCTCACAGGCCTGAGGAATTTGACTATTCTTTTTCTCAGGTTCAAATCGGAAAGGTGATGGAGAAGCTATGAGTTCATCGTGTATAGAAGAAGTGAGCCTTGAAGAAAACCAATGGTTTCGTATCGCCCATGAATTACTGGAGCGGGCGGACATTCACATCAACGGCACACGCCCCTGGGATATTCAGGTCAGACATGCGGATTTTTTCAAACGGGTCCTGCAGGAGGGATCGCTGGGCCTCGGTGAAAGCTACATGGACGGCTGGTGGGAGTGTGAACGTCTGGATATGTTCTTCCACCGCGTGCTGAAACATCATCTGGATAAGCAGTTACCGCACCATTTTAAAGATACGCTGCGCATTGCTGCGGCGCGCCTCACCAATCTGCAGTCAAAGAAACGCGCCTGGATTGTTGGTAAAGAGCACTACGATCTTGGCAACGACCTGTTTTCATTGATGCTCGATCCATTTATGCAGTACTCCTGCGGCTACTGGAAAAGCGCGGAAACGCTGGAGCAGGCACAGCAGGACAAGCTGGATATGATCTGCCGCAAGCTGCAGCTTGAGCCGGGCATGACGCTACTGGATATCGGCTGCGGCTGGGGCGGACTGGCGGAATTCGCCGCGCGTCATTACGGGGTGAAAGTGCATGGCGTGACTATCTCTGCCGAGCAGCAGAAAATGGCGCAGCAGCGCTGTGCCGGTCTGGATGTGACCATTCTGCTGCAGGATTACCGTGATTTGAACCAGCAGTTTGACCGCATCGTGTCGGTGGGCATGTTCGAACACGTCGGGCCGAAAAACTATGCCACCTACTTCGATGTGGTTGATCGTAACCTGAAACCGGAAGGCCTGTTTTTGCTGCACACCATTGGGGCGATCAGAACCGACATGAACGTCGATCCGTGGATCGATAAATACATTTTCCCCAACGGCTGTTTACCGTCGGTACGGCAGATTGCCGATGCCAGCGAATCTCACTTCATCATGGAAGACTGGCACAACTTTGGCGCGGATTATGACACCACGCTGATGGCCTGGTACGAGCGATTCCAGGCGGCATGGCCGCAGCTGGCGGAGAAGTATGGCGAGCGTTTCAAACGGATGTTCAGCTATTACCTCAACGCCTGCGCCGGTGCGTTTCGCGCGCGCGATATTCAGCTGTGGCAGGTAGTTTTCAGCCGCGGCGCCGAAGGCGGTTTGCGCGTGGCGCGTTGATTTCCAAGCCAGGATAAAAGGCGCTTACCGCGCCTTTTTTATTCGCGATTACTCCGCGTCCGGCAGCGTTTGTGCCACCAGCGCAGCCGCGGCATCACGCTGCGCCAGCACACGTTCGACGGTGTCGACAATCGCCTGGGTATGCGGATCGATTTCGATATTGACCCGGTGCCCCAGCTTCTTCGCGCCCAGCGTGGTGCGCTCGAGCGTTTCCGGGATCAGATGCACGCAGAACTTACTTTTGGTGACATCACCGACTGTCAGGCTGATACCATCGATGCCGACGAATCCTTTATGCAGAATATATTTGATCTGCTCAGCGTCCTGTAATTTAAACCACACTTCGCGGTTATTCTCTGACTGGATAATTTTACAGATTTCGGCGGTGGTCATAATATGGCCGGACATCAGGTGTCCGCCAATTTCATCGCTGAATTTCGCGGCGCGCTCAATATTCACGATGTCACCAACCTGTAATTCACCGAGGTTGGTGATGCGCAGCGTCTCTTTGATGAGATCGAAGCTGACGCGATCGCCGTCAATGGCGGTCACCGTCAGGCAGCACCCGTTGTGCGCTACCGAGGCGCCCAGCGCCAGGCCGGGCAGCAGCTCAGCAGGCAAGCGCACGGTGTGGGTGCGGAACAACTCTTTTTCTTCAATGGCGACAATTTCTGCCGTGCCCTGCACAATTCCGGTAAACATAATTTCAGCCTCTGCGAAGTTTGTGGCAGTTTATCACAGCTTGCGCCGCAAGGTTTAATTTGCCGGCGCGCAAACTTTACACAAATGGCGCAACCAAATGCGATCAATGTTTGGCGGAAGTGCGGGCTACCGCTACACTAGGTCGCGCATTCTTTGGGGATTTCGCCCCGCTCTCTTCTTAAATTACGCAGGTGATACGTGCAGAAGTATTTAACAGAAGCGCGTCAATTGCTGGCCCTCGCGATCCCGGTCATTCTTGCTCAGGTGGCACAGACCGCGATGGGATTTGTGGATACCATAATGGCCGGTGCGGTGAGCGCCACGGATATGGCCGCCGTTGCTGTCGGCACCTCTATCTGGCTTCCCGCCATTTTGTTTGGTCATGGTCTGCTGCTGGCATTGACGCCAACCGTTGCGCAACTCAACGGATCCGGGCGACGCGAACGCATCGCAGAACAGGTGCGCCAGGGTTACTGGCTGGCGGCGGGCGTGGCGCTGCTGATTATGGTGGTGCTGTGGAACGCCGGCTACCTGATTCACACCATGCATGACATTGATCCTCAGCTGGCGGCCAAAGCAGAAGGTTATCTGCACGCGCTGCTGTGGGGCGCACCGGGCTACCTGTTTTTCCAGGTGGCACGTAATCAGTGTGAAGGGCTGTCGAAGACCAAGCCGGCGATGCTGCTGGGTTTCCTCGGCCTGCTGACCAACATTCCACTGAACTATGTGTTTATTTACGGCCATTTCGGTATGCCTGCGCTGGGCGGCGTGGGCTGTGGCGTCGCCACCGCGTCGGTTTACTGGGTGATGTATCTGGTGATGCGCTTCTGGCTGAAGCGCATGCCGGCCATGCGCGATATCCGCATGCATAGCCGCTGGTCGCCAGCGTCGCGCGCCATTCTGACGCGCCTGTTCACGCTGGGATTACCGGTCGCGCTGGCGCTGTTCTTCGAGGTCACGCTGTTTGCCGTGGTGGCGCTGCTGGTATCGCCGCTCGGCATTGTGAAAGTCGCTGGTCATCAGATCGCGCTCAACTTTAGCTCGCTGATGTTTGTGCTGCCGCTGTCGCTCGGCGTCGCCACTACCATTCGCGTCGGCTACCGTCTGGGCCAGGGCTCGGCCGAACAGGCCCGCATCGCCGCGTGGACCGGTCAGGGCGTGGGTATCACCATGGCGGCGATCACCGCGCTGTTTACCGTGACCTTCCGCCACGATATTGCCGCGCTCTATACCGCTAACCCGGAAGTGATTACCCTGGCGGCGCAGCTGATGCTGCTGGCGGCCATCTACCAGTTCTCAGATTCGATTCAGGTGATCGGCAGCGGTATCCTGCGCGGCTATAAGGACACGCGCTCGATCTTCTTTATTACCCTGATCGCCTACTGGGTGCTGGGGCTGCCGGTGGGTTACGTGCTGGCGCTGACCGACTGGGTGGTGGCACCGCTGGGGCCGGCCGGTTTCTGGTGCGGATTTATCGTCGGTCTGACGTCGGCGGCGGTGATGATGATCTGGCGCATCCGCCGTCTGCAGCGTTTACCGGCGCAGGTGATTCTGGCACGCGCCGCGCGCTAAGTGGCTGAGCGGGCGTTTATTTGGCCCGCAATGGCGAAAAAAACGACGCATAGCACAGTTGCTGGTCAGTCGTCAGGAAAAATCACTTTTCCGCTTGCCAGCATCACGGCCTGCCGTTAATATTCGTCCCCGCTGTCGCCCTGACAGCGTGTTGCGCTCTTAGCTCAGTTGGTTAGAGCACCACCTTGACATGGTGGGGGTCGATGGTTCGAGTCCATTAGAGCGCACCAAGTGCGTCCGTAGCTCAGTTGGTTAGAGCACCACCTTGACATGGTGGGGGTCGGTGGTTCGAGTCCACTCGGACGCACCAGATTTCTGAAATGCGCTCTTAGCTCAGTTGGTTAGAGCACCACCTTGACATGGTGGGGGTCGATGGTTCGAGTCCATTAGAGCGCACCACTTTTGCTGTTATCTCCCTTGCGCAACTCGTCTTTCCTTGATCTGAGTCGGTTTTCTCCCTCTGCTTTTATATTGGTTTTCGCATACTTAGCGACTATACTATGCCGCGTTGTTCCACCTGAAAGGTTTCAGCGCTAACGTGCCTATGCCAGCCACTTACATCATTTGCGCAACGCCGTCGCTACGGTCTCTCCGCCCGGCGCATAACTTCTCTGCACGCTTAGCCGTCGTCACCTATTCTTACTTCTGTGTCAAACGTACCAACACCAAACAGATTTTTACTTCGGTGCCAGGCGCATCGAACCCCGACCTTTATCATCCATCACAACTTACAGAAATCTGACATGAAAAAGACCAAGATCGTTTGTACTATCGGTCCGAAAACCGAATCCGAAGAGATGCTGACTCAACTGCTGGAAGCGGGCATGAACGTCATGCGCCTGAACTTCTCTCACGGGGATTATGCCGAACATGGTCAGCGCATCACCAACATGCGTGCCGTCATGGAAAAAACCGGTCGCCAGGCCGCGATTCTGCTGGACACCAAAGGCCCGGAAATCCGTACCATGAAACTGGACGGTGGCAATGATGTGTCCCTGAAAGCTGGCCAGACCTTCACCTTCACCACCGATCAGTCAGTGATTGGTAACAGCGAGCGCGTTGCCGTTACTTACGCCGGTTTCACCGAAGACCTGAAAATTGGTAACACCGTGCTGGTCGACGATGGTCTGATCGGGATGGAAGTCACCGAAGTCACCGAAAACACCGTGGTGTGTAAAGTGCTGAACAATGGCGACCTTGGCGAAAACAAAGGCGTCAACCTGCCAGGCGTGTCCATTCAGCTGCCGGCACTGGCGGAAAAAGACAAGCGCGATCTGATCTTCGGCTGCGAGCAAGGCGTGGATTTTGTTGCGGCTTCCTTCATCCGTAAACGTTCTGACGTGCTGGAAATCCGTGAGCATCTGAAAGCCCACGGCGGTGAGCACATTCAGATCATCTCCAAGATCGAAAACCAGGAAGGCCTGAACAACTTCGATGAGATCCTGGAAGCCTCTGACGGCATCATGGTCGCGCGTGGTGACCTCGGTGTGGAAATCCCGGTTGAAGAAGTGATCTTCGCGCAGAAGATGATGATCAAGAAGTGTAATAAAGCGCGCAAAGTGGTGATCACCGCGACGCAGATGCTGGATTCGATGATCAAGAACCCGCGCCCTACCCGTGCTGAAGCCGGCGACGTGGCCAACGCCATCCTCGACGGTACCGACGCGGTGATGCTGTCCGGTGAGAGCGCCAAGGGTAAATACCCGCTGGAGTCGGTCACCATCATGGCGACCATCTGCGAGCGTACCGATCGCGTGATGAAATCGCGCATCGATTCCCTGCAGGATTCGCGCAAGCTGCGTATCACTGAAGCAGTGTGCCGTGGCGCCGTTGAGACCGCTGAGAAACTGGAAGCGCCGGTGATTGTGGTGGCGACCGAAGGCGGTAAGTCGGCTAAATCCGTGCGTAAATACTTCCCGGATGCCACCATTCTGGCCCTGACCACTAACCAGACCACCGCGCGTCAGCTGATCCTCAGCAAAGGGATTGAAACGCGTCTGGTGAGCGAAATCGCCTCGACCGATGATTTCTACCGCATCGGCAAAGAGATGGCGCTGCAGAGCGGCTACGCGCAGAAAGGCGATGTCGTGGTGATGGTTTCGGGTGCGCTGGTACCCAGCGGAACCACCAACACCGCGTCGGTGCACGTACTCTGATCGAGCCGGTGATGTTTATTTAAAAGAGCGCCTTTCGGGGCGCTTTTTTTATTCCGCGCCTGAGACAGAAAGCGGAAAATTCCAATCGATAATAACTATTCAATATCCCGCAGAATTAAGGTTAATCCGATTAAATCTCTCTGTTTTCGCTAAATATTTTCATCATGTTCTGCGAAACGCTGCTTCTTTGAGCGAACGATCAAATTTAAGCATGTTCTCATCAAAAATTTATTCTCAACTTAAAAAGCTTTGTGTAATACTTGTAACGCTACATGGAGATTAACTCAATCTAGAGGGTATAAATAATGAATCGTACTAAACTGGTACTGGGCGCGGTAATCCTGGGTTCAACTCTGCTGGCTGGTTGCTCAAGCAACGCTAAAATCGACCAGCTGTCTTCAGACGTTCAGACTCTGAACGCTAAAGTTGACCAGCTGAGCAACGACGTGAACGCAATCCGTTCTGACGTTCAGGCTGCTAAAGACGACGCAGCTCGCGCTAACCAGCGTCTGGACAACCAGGCTCACTCTTACCGTAAGTAAGAGTTCTGGTTTGAAAAATGGTGCCCTTGTGGCACCATTTTTTTTGTCCGGATTCTGCCGTCCGCTGGCCCTGAATCACGGTGTCGCAGCGGCTTCGCCCTGCGCCTGACTGATGGTGGCTTGCGCACCGCCTGTTGCCCCCTGCTGCGTCTGCAGCACTGCCGGCAGCGGCGTCGCCTCACTCACCGGTTCCCCACTGCTCACCAGTACCGGCATGCCTGAACGACGTTCAATCGCCGCCTTAATCAGCGCACTGTCGCTCTTCGCACTCTTTATAAAGGCTTTCAGCGGCGCGCTCAGCGCAATTGGCATGGTCTGCGGATCGTCCTGTTCATTACGCGACAGCGGCTGGTGTACCTCGATGTAGCGTTTGCCGTCGGGTTCGATGGCATATTTGATCGGCTGGTTAATCACCTGTACACGTGTACCCTGCGGCACGCTATTGAACAGCGCTTCGATATCGTCCGGCCGCAAACGAATACAGCCGGAGCTGACGCGCATCCCGATGCCGAAGTCGGCGTTGGTGCCGTGAATCAGATACTGGCCGCTGCCGCGCGCCAGACGCAGCGCAAACAGCCCCATCGGGTTATCCGGCCCGGCAGGCACCATCGCGGGCAGCGTGATGCCCTCTTTGGCGTAGCGTTTGCGGATATTGACGGTGGGCGTCCAGGTGGGGTTAGGGATTTTCTGGCTGATACTCGTCACCATGCTCGGCGTGGCGGCACCCAACTGGCCGATGCCGATCGGATAAACCACGACGCGATTTTCCCCTTTGGGATAGTAGTAGAGACGCAGTTCGGCCAGGTTGATCACGATGCCTTCGCGCGGCGCATCCGGCAGCAGCATCTGCAGCGGCACGGTAAGCTGCGTTCCGGCTTTCGGTAGCCAGGGGTCGACGCCCGGGTTGGCTTCCAGCATGCCAAGCATGCCTATCTTATAACGCGCGGCAATGCTCTCCAGTGGCCGTTTGTCGTCCGGGACGGTGGTCAGGGTGTTTTCGCCAATCAAACGGCTATCAGCGGCTGGCAGGGGGTATTCCGTAGCAAACGCAGGTGCAGACAGTCCGAAACAGGACAACAGCAATGCACCGGCTAAACGAAGCGCAGGTTTCATGCAATTTTCTCTTTGTCGGATGGAACAGACCCCGGTCATGGCCGGGGTCTGGAGAGTGTAACTTAGCTGAGAGACTGTGCGTTATGCCGGATCGCGCGAATCATCGCTTCCAGCCCCTGCGAACGCGAAGGGGTGAGGTGTTGCGTCAGGGCCAGTTCGCCGAACCAGTGGGCGACATCCAGTGCCAGAATCTCTGGCGCTTTCAGCCCCTGATACAGGCTAAATACCACGGCAATCAAGCCTTTAACGATGGCGGCATCGCTGTCACCTTCAAAAGCAATGGTGCCGTCAGCCTGTGGAGTCATGCGAATCCATACCTGACTCTGACAGCCGGAAATGACGTACTGCGGCTGATGCAAGCTTTCAGAGGATTCTGGTAATTTTGCCCCGAGTTCAATGATGTAGAGGTACTTCTCTTCCCAGTTGGCGCAACGATTGAAGTTGCGCACCAGTTTCTCTTTTTCTGGCAGGTTTGCCATGCATAACTCCTGAAATCTACTCAACCGCCCAGCAGACGATGAATGCGCGTCAGACCAGCCGCCAGGCGATCGGCTTCCTCTTCGCTGTTGTAGAGCGCGAAAGAGGCGCGACACATCGCGGGCACCGCATAATGACGCATCAGCGGCATGGCACAGTGGTGGCCGGTGCGGATAGCAATGCCGTACTGGTCGAGGAAGCTGCCAACGTCAAACGCGTGGTGCTTACCGAGGTTAAACGCCACCACGCCGCTGCGCTCGGCCGGGCCGTAGATAACCAGGTCCGGCACCGACGCCAGCTTGTCCAGCGCGTAACGCATCAGCTGGCTCTCGCGCTGATGGATCGTCTCCAGACCGAGTTCGCTGATCCACGTCAGCGCCGCGCCGAGACCGATAATGCCGCCGGTGTTCGGCGTGCCGGCCTCAAAGCGCCACGGTGCGCCATTCCAGGTGGTACCGGTGGGCAGCATGACCTGATCGATCATCGAACCGCCGCCTTCCCACGGTGGCATGATCTCCTGCAGCGCCTTACGCGCGTACAGCACGCCAATCCCGGTCGGCCCATAGATTTTATGGCCGGAGAACACGTAGAAATCGCAGCCGATATCCTGCACGTCAACGGGGTGGTGCATCACAGCCTGGGCACCGTCCACCAGCGTCACCACGCCCGCGGCTTTCGCCTGCGCCACGATGGCTTTCACCGGGTTAACCGTGCCGAGCACGTTGGAAACGTGCGTCACGGCAAGCAGGCGCGTACGGCTGTCGATCAGCCCCGCCAGCTGTTCCAGCGCCAGCTCGCCGTTGTCGTTAAGCGGCAGCACACGGATTTCCGCGCCGGTGCGCTGGGCCACCATCTGCCATGGCACGATGTTGGCGTGATGCTCCATCTCAGTGACAATCAGGTTATCGCCCGGCTGCAGCTGACTGCCGCCCCAGCTGTTAGCCACCAGATTGATGCCTTCGGTGGTGCCTTTCACGAAGATAATCTCTTCCGGCGCGGCGGCATGCAGAAAACGCGCCGCCTGGGCGCGCACGTTTTCCATATCGCTGGTCGCCTGCGCGCTCAGCGAGTGAATGCCACGGTGCACGGCCGCATAGCCGTGCTGATAGAAGTGACTTTCCGCGTTGATCACCGCGAGCGGGCGCTGTGCGCTGGCCGCGCTGTCAAGGTAGGCCAGCGGATGTCCGTTGACCTCACGACTCAGAATCGGAAACTCCGCTCTGACTCGTTCGAGATCGAAACTCATGACTCAACTCCCGGGAAACGATCGGTAATACGTTGCAGCACCACCTGACGCAGCGCGTCATCTTCCAGCGCTTCCGTCAGTTCAGCGGCGAAAGCATGGATGATCATCTGCTGCGCCGCGTCTTCGGCGATGCCGCGCGAGCGCAGATAGAACATCTGCTCGTCGTCGATGCGACCGATAGTCGCGCCGTGGCTGCACTTAACGTCATCGGCGTAGATTTCCAGCTGCGGCTTGGTGTCCACTTCCGCCAGGCGGCCGAGCAACAGGTTGTTGTTGGTCATCTGGCCGTCAGTTTTCAGCGCGTGCTGTGCCACTTTGATGTGGCCGTTAAACACCGAGCGCCCTTTGTCACGCGAAATGGTTTTGTGCAGCTGGCGACTCAGGCAGTGGCCTTTGTTGTGCTCCAGATAGCTGCGCGTATCCGCCACTTCGCTGCCAACCGGCAGCACCAGGCTGTTCAGCGACAGCTGGGTGTTCTCACCGTTCAGCTGCACGCTGGTGTTGTGACGCGACAAACCGGCACCCAGCAGGAAGCTGGTGCTGCTCACCTGCGCGTCACGGCCAATCACGATGTCGTTGTGCGCAAAGTGATAGCTGCTGCTCTCTTCAAACGCCAGCTTGGTATGCTTCAGCTGCGCATTGTCGCCCACCGCAAAGGTAAAGCGCGCGCCGGTGAAGTGGGCGCGGGCGTTCAGCGTCACGTAATGCTCGATTACCTGCGCTTCCGTGCCGGACTCCAGCTCCAGATGGTGACGATGATGCACCGTATTCAGCGCATCCGCCTGGCCGCTGGTAATGTGCAGCAGATAGAGCGGCTGCGCCGCAGCTTTGCCGCGCGGCAGACGAATCGAGGTCACCTCTTCCGCCAGACTTTCCGTCAGGTGCAGGAACACCTCCGGCTGTACTGCGGCCGGTAACGGACGTCGCTCAGCGGCACGGCTGTGCTGCACGTCAAACAGACCGGTATCACGCGCGCTCAGCTCAGGCTGGAAGCGACCATCGACGAACACCAGGCAAATCGCGTCCAGCGGCAGCGCCAGCGCAGCCACCTGCTCAGCGCTCACGCCTGGCGCTTCCGCCTGCACAAACTGCTGAGCCAGCAGGCTGTCCAGCGCGGTGTATTTCCAGTTTTCATGCTTGCGCGTCGGCAGGCCGACACGCATCAGTTGCTGCCAGTGCTGCTGTGCCTGCAGCGAACGCTGTTCGCCGCGTGACTCAAACAGGTGATGCCACTGCTGCAGCGCGTTATCACTCCTGGTCGGTAAGCCAGCCATAGCCTTGCTCCTCCAGCTGTTTCACCAGCGTAAAGTCGCCAGACTTCACGATTTTGCCCTGATACAGCACGTGCACGTGATCTGGCTTGATGTAATCCAGGATGCGCTGGTAGTGCGTTACGATGATGAATGAGCGCTTGCCGTCGCGCAGGCTGTTCACGCCTTCTGCAACAATTTTCAGCGCATCGATATCCAGACCGGAGTCGGTTTCATCGAGGATGCACAGCTCAGGCTCCAGCGCCGCCATCTGCAGGATGTCGTTACGCTTCTTCTCACCGCCGGAGAAACCGACGTTGACGGAACGGGTCAGCAGATCTTCCGGCATCTTCAGCAGCTTGATCTTGTCTTCGATGAAGTCCTGGAAGTCGAAACGGTCCAGCTCTTCCTGCTCACGGTATTTACGCACCGCATTGACTGAGGTCTGCAGGAAAAACTGGTTGCTGACGCCCGGGATCTCGACAGGGTACTGAAACGCCATGAAGATGCCTTCACCGGCACGCTCTTCCGGCTCCAGCTCCAGCAGGTCTTTGCCTTTAAAGGTCACGGAACCGCCGGTGATTTCATAATCTTCACGACCGGCCAGCGTGGCAGACAGGGTGCTCTTACCCGAGCCGTTCGGGCCCATAATGGCATGCACTTCGCCCGGCTTAACCTCGAGGTTCAGACCGCGCAAAATCTCTTTGTCTTCAACGCTAACCTGTAAATCTTTAATGCTTAACATACTCTTTCCTTCACATTGCTTCCGGCAACGCGTGTGGCATCAGCCGACACTGTGCTCAAGGCTGATCGCTAACAGTTTTTGCGCTTCCACGGCGAATTCCAGTGGCAGCTCGGAGAAAACGTCTTTACAGAAGCCGTTGACGATCATCGAGATCGCATCTTCTTCGCTAATGCCGCGCTGCAGGCAGTAGAACATCTGATCTTCACCGATGCGCGACGTCGTGGCTTCGTGCTCAAGCTGCGCGCTGTTGTTGCGCGTTTCCACATACGGGAAGGTGTGCGCACCGCAGTCCGGCCCAATCAGCATCGAGTCACACTGGGTGAAGTTACGCGCGTTAGTCGCGGTCGGCATGATTTTCACCAGGCCGCGGTAGGTGTTCTGGCTCTTACCGGCTGAGATACCTTTCGAGATGATGGTCGATTTGGTGTTTTTACCAATGTGAATCATCTTGGTACCGGTATCGGCCTGCTGGCGACCGCTGGTCAGCGCGACGGAATAGAATTCGCCCACTGAGTAATCACCGCGCAGGATGCAGCTCGGGTATTTCCAGGTGATAGCTGAGCCGGTCTCGGACTGCGTCCACGACATCTTGCTGTGCTCGCCTTCACACAGCGCACGCTTGGTCACGAAGTTGAGGATACCGCCCTCGCCTTCACCGCCCGGGAACCAGTTCTGCACCGTGGAGTATTTCACTTCGGCGTTTTTGTGGATAATCACTTCGACGACCGCTGCGTGCAGCTGGTAGGTGTCGCGCACCGGCGCTGAACAGCCTTCGATGTAGCTGACGTAGCTGTCTTCATCAGCAATCAGAATGGTACGTTCGAACTGGCCGGTTTTCGCCGCGTTGATGCGGAAATAAGTCGACAGCTCCATCGGGCAACGCACGCCTTTCGGGATGTAGACGAAGGTACCGTCGGACGCCACCGCCGAGTTAAGCGCAGCAAAGAAGTTATCGTTGTGCGGCACCACGGTGCCAAGATACTTCTGTACCAGCTCCGGATGATCGTGGATCGCTTCACCGAAGGAGCAGAAAATAATGCCCTGCTCAGCCAGCTTGTCACGATAAGTGGTCGACACGGACACCGAGTCGAAAATGGCGTCCACCGCCACTTCTCTGCCTTCACGCACCGGCACGCCCAGCTGGTTAAACGCGTCTTCCACTTCTTTGGTCAGGTAATCGCTGGAGGCGACGCTGCCGGACGTCTGGGTGGCACCCGGTTCAGAGGCACAGCTGTCATCGCAATTGCCGCAGGACGGCGCGGAATAGTAGCTGTAATCCTGATAATCGAGTTTGTCGTAGTGCGCTTTCAGCCAGTGTGGCTCTTCCATCTCCAGCCAGGCGCGAAACGCCTTGAGACGGAACTCCAGCATCCACTCGGGTTCGTTACGTTTGGCCGAAATGGCACGCACCACATCTTCATTGATGCCGTGTGCCAGTTCGTCGGTTTGCAGCTGGGTGAAGAAGCCTTCTTTATAGTTCAGGCTGCCTTCCCAGGTTTGTACATCGTCAGATGCTTCGCTGTGTCGTGACATATTTCACTTACTCGACGCCAAAGCTTTCACCGCACCCGCAGGCGTGCTGAGCTTTAGGGTTGTTGAATTTAAAAATCTGGTTCAGGCCTTCGCGGACATAATCCAGCTCGGTACCGTCAACAAACGGCATCGCCTGAAGCGGCACAAACAGTTTTGCGCCATATTGCTCGAACTGCAGGTCGTCATCGGCAGGCGCTTTCACCAGATCCATAACGTACCCAAAACCGGCACAGCCGGACTGTTTCACACCCAGTTTCAGGCCCTTAACTTCCGGGTCCTGTTCCACCAGGCTGAGAATCTGTTTCGCTGCCGACTCGGTCAGCGTGAGCCCTTTCCAGACGAATTCGTCAGGTGAAAAAGACGCTGCATTTACTGATGACATAGTGCTACCTCGTAAGTCTGGGCCTTTTCAGGCTATCCCCCTATGGTAGTGATATCAGATATCACTTCAACCTCTTGTTTTGCAGGGATAATCATCTCGTGCTGTTTTTTACTGCTGCTTTATTAAGCATAGTCCCTTCCCACCAGCTTGTGCGCGCCATTCCCGCGCGCGCCGTCAGAACGTAACCTGTTCATAAGCCGTAAATTTTCCAGTTCGCTTTTTACGTTTATGCTCTGATTGATAGGTTACGCCTTTGCTGAATGTAAAGAGATTGTTATTGCCGATTTTTGTAACAGGCAAAGGAAATCAATAAAATTTCACGGCGGGAATTGCATTCCTGGCGCGGTTTAATATGATAATGATTATCATTAACCTACTTTGGGTGGCGACATGACGCTTTCCGTCTCAGCCTGGTTACAACACAAAATCGACGAATATAAGTTTTCGGTCCGTGATATCACCGTCGACTTCTATCTGGCTCAGGCAAAGCTCAACCGCACCGATTGTTCCATTGAACAACTGCGTCGTTTTAACGATACCTGTCTCGACATGGCCGAAATCTGCCAGCTGAACGGCGACGATCACAGCTACCTGCACGCGATGGGCAAGCTGCACCACCGCTTAGTACAGGAGATGGGCAATGCCGATCGCGATCGCCTGTTCCGTATTCAGGCTTACCAGCTGGCGCGCCTGTCGCTGACCCGTTTGTGTCATCAACTGGCGCTCAGCGGCGACTGGGACCAGGCGACCCGCCTGCAAAGTGATTTCGTCCGCCACGCAGGCTGGATATTCTAATCCAGCTTTGTGACGGCTCCTACAATTTGTTTACATCAATTCCAGCAAAGCCTGTAGCGGATGGCGCATACCGTTGCCCTCGGCGCGTTTCACCTGGCTGCGGCAGGAGAAGCCGGTCGCCAGACAGCGCTGACGCGGCAGCTTCTGCAGTTGCGGATGCCACGACAGTTCATAAATGCCCAGCGAGTTCGCCAGGTTTTTACTCTCGTGACCATAAGTGCCAGCCATGCCACAGCAGCCCACATTGATGTTCTCCAGCTTCGCGCCAAAACGGGCAAAAATAGCCTGCCACTGATTGGGCGTTGACGGCAGCGCCGTGACCTCGGTGCAGTGGGCAAACAGATACCAGGCTTCGCCGCTGGCGATCTGCACCTCGCGCCCGGCCAGCACGCCGTGCAGCCATTCATGCACCAGCTGCACACTGAACGTGCCGCGCTGCTCACCCAGCACCTGCTGATATTCGTCGCGATAGCACAATACCGTGGCCGGATCGACACCGACCATCGGCACACCGAGCTGCGCCACACGGTTGAGGAACTCAGCGGTTTTGCCGGCGGTGCGGGCAAAGCGCTGCAGAAAACCTTTCACGTGCTGCGCTTTCCCGTTAGGTGAGAACGGCAGCAGCACCGGCCGGTATCCGAGTTTTTCAATCAGCCGGATGAAATCGGTCACCAGCTGCGCTTCGTAATAGCTGGTAAACGGATCCTGCACCACCAGTACGTGCTGTTCGCGCTGGGCCGCATCCATGGCTTCCAGCTGCTCAAGCGTGACCCGCATCGCCGGGTGGCCGCTCAGCTGCTGCTTCAGGCTCGGCGAGGAGAGCAGCGGCAGATCCACCATGCCGATGTGGCGCTGGCTTAGGTCGCGCATCCACGGCTGTTTCAGGAAGAAGTTGAACACCCGCGGTGCTTTCGCCATCAGCGGCGCATAGCTTTCAACCGACGCCACCAGATGGTCGCTGACCGGGCGCAGATAGCGGGTGTGATAAAGCTGCAGGAAGCGCGAGCGGAAGTTCGGCACATCGATTTTAATCGGGCACTGCGTCGAACAGGCTTTACACGCCAGGCAGCCGGACATCGCCTCTTTCACTTCATGCGAGAAGTCATATTCGCCCTGCTTCGCATGCCACGAATTGCGCGTGCGCTGAATCAGACTGCGCAGGCTGGCGCCCTGTGCTGGCAAGGCCTGCTCCAGCTTAAGCGGGTCAACGCCCTGCTCCGCCAGCAGGCGCAGCCACTCACGTGTTAGCGTGGCGCGTCCTTTTGGCGAATGGATACGATTGCGGGTGATTTTCATCGACGGGCACATCGGGCTGCGCACGTCAAAGTTGAAGCACAGTCCGTTGCCGTTACACTCCATCGCGCCGCGCCAGTCATTGCGTACCGTCAGCGGAATCTGGCGATCCCAGCTGCCGCGCGTGGCGGCATCGACCTGCATCATGGGCTCGTCGTTACCCAGCGGCGTACAGATTTTGCCGGGGTTGAGACGGTTATCCGGATCGAACGCCGCTTTGATGCGACGCAGCTCATTAAACAGCGTTTCGCCAAAGAACGCCGGACTGTACTGGGCACGGAAGCCTTTGCCGTGCTCGCCCCACAGCAGACCGCCGTAGCGCGCGGTAAGCGCCACCACTTCGTCCGAGATCTGCTTCATCAGCCTCTCCTGCTGCGGATCGCACATGTCCAGCGCCGGACGCACGTGCAGCACGCCGGCATCCACGTGACCAAACATGCCATAGCTCAGGCCGTGGCTGTCGAGCAGCGCACGAAAATCCACAATGTAATCCGCCAGATGCTCCGGCGGCACGGCGGTGTCTTCCACGAACGGAATCGGTTTGGCGCGCCCTTTGGCGTTGCCAAGCAGACCTACCGCTTTTTTACGCATGTTATAGATGCGCTCAATGCCCGCCAGATCATCACACAGCTGATAGCCCATCACGCCACCCTGCTGCTGCGCCATCAGCTCATCCAGCCGCGCGCACAGCGTGGTCACCTGCTGCGCAATCAGCGCCGCATCGTCGCCGGCAAACTCGACAATATTCAGGCCGAGCATCTCTTTGCCTGGCACATCGGTGATCAGCTCGCTGACCGAATGCCAGACAATATCCTCGCGCGCCAGGTTCAGCACTTTCGAATCCACCGTCTCCACCGACAGGGCCTGCGCCTCGACCATAAAAGGCGCATTGCGCAGTGCGGAATCGAATGAATCGTACTTAATGTTCACCAGCCGGCGCACTTTGGGAATGGGTGTGATATCCAGCCGGGCTTCGGTGATAAAGGCCAGCGTACCTTCGGCGCCGCACAACAGGCGCGTCAGGTCGAAAGTTTGCAAATCATCACTGAACACATGGCGCAGGTCATAACCGGTGAGGAAGCGGTTCAGTTTGGGGAATTTTGCCAGAATCAGTTCACGCTGCTCGCGGCAGCGGTTAAGCACTGCTTTATAGATGCGCCCTTCAGCGGTCGGCGTCGTGGCCAGCTGTTCCGCCAGCGCGGTGGGCATGGCGCGCGTATCAAGAATTTCGCCGCCCAGCAGCACGGCACGCAGGCCCTCGACGTGATCGGAGGTTTTGCCATACACCAGCGAGCCCTGACCGGAGGCATCGGTATTGATCATGCCGCCCAGCGTGGCGCGGTTACTGGTCGACAGCTCCGGAGAGAAGAAAAAGCCGTACGGCCTGAGCCAGGCGTTGAGCTGGTCCTTCACCACGCCGGCTTCTACCCGCACCCAGCCCTGCTCGGTGTTGATCTCGAGGATGCGGTTCATGTAGCGCGACATGTCGACCACAATGCCCTGATTGAGCGACTGCCCGTTAGTACCGGTTCCGCCGCCGCGCGGGGTAAACACCAGGCTATTGAAACGTGGCTCACCAGCCAGTCGGGCGATCAGCGCCACGTCCGCCGTTGAACGCGGAAACAGCGCCGCATCGGGCAGGAGCTGATAGATGCTGTTATCGGTGGAGAGCGTTAGGCGGTCGGCATAGCTGGTCGCGGTGTCGCCGGTAAAACCTTGTTCTTTCAGCGACTGCAGGAATGTCAGCACCAGTTGAACGAGGCCTGGCGCCTGAGAAATCTGTGGGATCATTATTTCGTGACCGGGATGTTGTAAACGTTTGCGTGGTTAATTTTTTTCAGCTCTTGGTTGTATCACATTTTTTTGCCGCCCGCTGTTTTTTCAGGAAAACGGCCGCGTCGCGCTGCTTTTTCTGTTTAATTTTCAGGAAATAGATCATCATTGTGAAGGCGCCGCGGAGCGCCCTCCTGAAGGATTACTGAGGTCTGTGTTGTGATGAAAAGCCTGCAACGCGGTATGGATCTACCGCAAATGTTGTTCTCGCTGATGTTTATTTTGCTGATGATCATTGCCTGTCTGTGGGTGGTGCAGCCGTTCATTCTCGGCTTCGCCTGGGCCAGCATGGTGGTGATTGCCACCTGGCCGCTAATGATTCGTCTGCAGCAACTGCTGTGGGGTCGCCGTTCGCTGGCGGTGATCGCCATGACGATTCTGCTGTTGCTACTGTTTATTATTCCTATCGCGCTGCTGGTCAGCAGCCTGATTGATAACAGCGCGCCGGTCATCGCCTGGGCGACCCAGCGCCATCTGGTGCTGCCGGATCTCGCCTGGCTGCGCGATATTCCCTATGCCGGACGCAAACTCTATTCCAGCTACCATAAACTGATCGACGGCGGCGGCGCGGCGATCATGAGCCAGGTCCAGCCTTATATTGGCCGCACCACCGGCTTCTTTGTCGCCCAGGCCGGACATTTTGGCCGTTTCATGCTGCACCTTGCCCTGATGCTGTTGTTCAGCGTGCTGCTGTACTGGCGCGGTGAGCAGGTTGGTCTCGGCATCCGTCACTTTGCCTACCGCATGGGCGGACGGCGCGGTGACGCCGCCGTGCTGCTGGCCGGTCAGGCGATCCGCGCCGTGGCGCTCGGCGTGGTGGTGACCGCGCTGGTGCAGGGCGTGCTGGGCGGCATCGGCCTGGCGATTTCCGGCATTCCGTATGCCACGCTGCTGACCGTATTAATGATTCTTACCTGCCTGGTGCAGCTTGGACCGTTGATTGTGCTGGTGCCGGCAATTATCTGGCTCTACTGGAGCGGCGACACCACCTGGGGCACGGTGCTGTTAGTGTGGAGCTGCGTGGTCGGCACGCTGGATAACGTGCTGCGTCCGATGCTGATTCGCATGGGCGCCGATTTACCGATGATTCTGATACTTTCCGGCGTCATCGGCGGGCTGATCGCCTTCGGTATGATTGGACTGTTTATCGGTCCGGTCGTACTGGCGGTCTCTTACCGGCTGGTTTCGGTGTGGATGCATGAAGCGCCGGCACCGGATGACGATCCGGAAACGGCCATCGAAGCACTGGCCGAACACGAAGAGCCGCAGCCGTAACGCGCTTCCGGCGCATAACCGGGCGCCCAGCCCGGTTTGCTTATCCCCTTTTCCCGCACCGCACCCAACGCGATTTGCATTAGTCAGCCGTGGTTAACACTCATTAATCCGTACCACTTAATTTCGCGGCACAATAATTTTTTCCATTAGTGATTTTTAAGAAAAAACGCACTTTTCAGCGTTTAAGCCCGATCGCACCGATAAAATGATTATTTTTCGCACTGATTCCTGGGCCGAATGGGTCATAAAACGTAATGAAAGATTATCAGCTTTAAACTAATAAGAGGATTCTTAAAGACGCCAGCGGCGGCGGTGAATAACATGTTCACTATGTTTTAAATCAAGCCACTGATTTTTAAACAACCTTTTTCCCCTGAGTAAAGTGAAGAATTGCTGTGTGTAGTCTTTGCCCATCCCCTGTGATGGGCTTTTTTTTGCCTGCAATTCAGCGATAAACAGCGCGGTCCGGCGGCGAACGCCGTCAGCGCTGGGTTTATGGCAATCTTAAGTGATGAAAAGTGGAATGGGATATGGGACAGGTGCCCGACGGTTGCCGGGCACCAGGCAGGTATAACAGATTACGCTTTGGCCGCGTCCAGCTCAGCCAGGCTCAGCCAGGTTTCCACCACGGTATCCGGATTGAGCGACAGGCTGTCGATGCCCTGCTCCATCAGCCAGGCAGCAAAGTCCTGATGATCTGAAGGCCCCTGGCCGCAGATGCCGACGTATTTGCCCTGCTTCTTCGCTGCCTGAATCGACATCGACAGCAGTGCCTTCACCGCATCGTTACGCTCATCAAACAGCGCCGACACCACGCCGGAGTCGCGATCCAGCCCCAGCGCCAGCTGCGTCATGTCGTTGGAGCCGATAGAGAAGCCGTCAAAGTGCTGCAGGAACTGTTCTGCCAGCAGCGCGTTGGACGGGATCTCGCACATCATGATCACCTTCAGTCCGTTCTCGCCGCGTTTCAGGCCCTGCTTCGCCAGTTCGGCCACCACGGCCTCGGCCTGATCGACGGTGCGTACAAACGGCACCATGATCTCAACGTTGGTCAGCCCCATGTCGTTGCGCACGCGCTTCACGGCTTCACACTCCAGCGCAAAGCAGTCGCGGAAGCTGTCCGCCACGTAGCGTCCGGCGCCGCGGAAGCCCAGCATCGGGTTTTCCTCTTCCGGCTCGTAACGCTCGCCGCCGACCAGGTTGGCATACTCATTGGTTTTGAAATCCGACAACCGCACAATGACGCGCTTCGGCGCGAAGGCCGCACCCAGCGTGGCGATCCCTTCGGTCAGCCGCGCGATGTAGAATTCCACCGGATCGTCAAAGCCTTTCATCATCTGACCAATCTGCGCCTGCAGTTCCGGCGTCTGCTGATCAAACTCCAGCAGGGCTTTCGGGTGCACGCCGATCATGCGGTTGATGATGAACTCCAGCCGCGCCAGACCAACGCCTTCATTTGGCAGGCAGGCAAAATCAAACGCGCGATCCGGGTTACCGACGTTCATCATAATTTTCAGCGGCAGATCCGGCATGGTATCAACCTGCGAACTGGTGACTTCAAAGTCCAGAAGATCGTTATACACATAGCCGGTATCGCCTTCGGCGCAGGACACCGTGACCTTATGACCGTCCTTCAGGTGCTCGGTGGCGTCACCACAGCCCACCACTGCCGGAATGCCTAGCTCGCGCGCAATGATTGCCGCGTGACAGGTCCGCCCGCCGCGGTTGGTGACGATCGCCGACGCCTTCTTCATGATCGGTTCCCAGTCCGGGTCGGTCATGTCGGTGACCAGCACATCGCCTTTTTCGATGCGGTGCATCTCGCTGATGTCGTGAATCACCTTCACTTCACCCGCACCGATGCGATGGCCGATGGCCCGGCCTTCCACCAGCACGCTACCTTTGCCCTGCAGGCTGTAGCGTTCCATCACCTGTCCGTTGGAACGCACCGTTTCCGGCCGCGCCTGCACGATGAACAGTTTGCCGGTGTGGCCATCTTTGGCCCACTCAATATCCATCGGACGCTTATAGTGCTGCTCAATCAGCACCGCCTGGCGCGCCAGCGCCTGCACTTCGTCATCGGTCAGGCTAAAGCGGTCTCGCTGTTCCTGTTCCACGTCCTCAATGCGCACCTGTTCGCCGTGCTCCTGCGAATCGGCATACACCATGCGGATCTTCTTCGAGCCCAGGGTTCGGCGCACAATTGCCGGGCGATTAGCGGCCAGCGTCGGTTTGTGCACGTAAAACTCATCCGGGTTGACCGCGCCCTGCACCACCATTTCGCCAAGACCGAACGCCGAGGTGATAAACACCACCTGGTCGAAGCCGGATTCGGTATCAATGGTGAACATCACGCCGGAGGAGGCGAGATCGGAACGTACCATGCGCTGCACACCGGCTGAGAGCGCCACGCCACGGTGGTCGTAGCCCTGGTGCACGCGGTATGAAATGGCGCGATCGTTAAACAGCGAGGCGAATACGTGCTTCACGGCCACCAGCACCGCGTCGAAGCCCTGCACGTTAAGGAAAGTTTCCTGCTGGCCGGCAAACGAGGCATCGGGCATATCCTCGGCGGTGGCCGAAGAGCGCACCGCAAAGGAGGCTTCGGCGTCATCAGCAGAAAGTTGTTCATAGGCGCTGCGGATCGCCGCTTCCAGCTCTGGCTGGAAAGGCGTATCCACCACCCATTGACGAATCTGTTTGCCGGCCTGCGCCAGCGCTGCAACATCATCAATATCCGTGTTGTCCAGCAATGCATAAATACGCTGGTTCAGTCCGCTTTGGTCGAGAAACTGATTAAAAGCGTAAGATGTCGTCGCGTAGCCGTTTGGCACGGATACCCCGAGCGACGACAAATTGGTAATCATTTCTCCCAGGGAAGCATTCTTGCCCCCTACCCGATCAACATCATGCATGCCAAGCTGGTTGTACCAGAGCACTAGCGACTGTTGGTCTTGATTGGACATTGAGATTATCCTTTTAAATGATTGGAGCACATGGAACATTTTGCTATTCGCCAAATCAGCCTGGCACAATCAATTAATAAAGACTAAGTGTTGAATCGTTAAAGCAGAAAATCAGCGTTAAAATCGGATTACTCCCCGAAAAGCGCCTTGTTGCGCAACGCAGCTATTTTTTCCAACCTATTGGCAATGCGATATTTTTCACTTTTTCATGAGGTTAGACGCGTTTTTTGTTGCGCAACGCTTGCCGTTTTTATTTTGCGCCCGCGCGGGCAAAAGCGAGAAATTAGCGCTGAACAACCCGGCTTTTCATCTATGATGGGTAATCAGCGCAGCGTAAAAATAGATTATTCGCCGGCCAGATATGGATATTTCATTTTACCCTTAGTGAAAATGAAATATTTTAGGCGATAATGTTACGCAAAAGTAAACAAAAGCATGAGGTCAACCATGAGCACTGAACGCAGCGTATTCTATATCTCTGACGGCACCGCCATCACCGCGGAAGTGCTGGGCCACGCGGTGCTGTCACAGTTTCCGGTGAATACCAACAGCGTGACGCTGCCGTTCGTGGAGAATGTGCAGCGCGCCCAGGCGGTGAAAGCCCAGATCAATGCGCTCTACCAGCAGAGCGGCGTGCGCCCACTGGTGTTTTTCTCAATTGTCACGCCAGAGGTGCGCGATATCATTCTGGAGAGCGAAGGTTTCTGCCAGGACATCGTGCAGGCGCTGGTGGCACCGCTGCAGAGCGAACTGGGCGTGGCCTCGATGCCGGTGGCGCACCGCACCCACGGCCTGACCGCCAGTAACTTAGGCAAATACGATGCCCGTATCGCCGCGATTGATTACACCCTGGCGCACGATGACGGTATTTCGCTGCGCGGGCTGGAAGATGCGCAGGTGATTCTGCTGGGGGTATCGCGCTGCGGCAAAACCCCGACCAGCCTGTATCTGGCGATGCAGTTTGGTGTACGCGCGGCTAACTATCCGTTCATCGCTGATGACATGGATAACCTAAAGCTGCCGCCTGCGCTGCGCGCCCATCAGCACAAGCTGTTTGGCCTGACCATCGATCCGGAACGGCTGGCGGCGATTCGTCAGGAGCGCGCTGAAAATACCCGCTATGCGTCAATGCGTCAGTGCCGGCTGGAGGTCGGTGAAGTGGAAGCGCTGTTCCGCACCCATCAGATTCGCTATCTCAACAGCACCAATTACTCTGTCGAAGAGATCGCCACCAAAATCCTCGACATCATGGGCCTGCGCCGCAGCATGTACTGACCTCACCTGCCAGGTTGTAAAGCCTGGCTGCCGTCAGTAATGAATAGCCTTTTGATTTAGCTGGTTGAATTCACGGGCTAATGGTTTATTGTGATCATCATCACTTCCCGGTATTTCACCGCTGCGAAGAACAGATTTTGAGAATCCCAATGAACAAAACTGATGAACTGCGCACCGCGCGCATCGGCACGCTGCTGACGCCGGCCGCGCTGGCGCAACAACACCCCATTTCGGCGGCGATTGCCGCTAACGTTACCGCCGCGCGTCAGCGCATCGCGCGCATCCTGACCGGTGAAGATCCACGCCTGCTGGTGATTATCGGCCCCTGCTCGCTGCACGATCCCAGGGCCGCGCTGGAGTACGCAGAACGTCTCAATCTGCTGCGTGAACAGCACAAGGACCGGCTGGAAATCGTGATGCGCGCCTACTTTGAGAAGCCGCGCACCGTGGTCGGCTGGAAAGGCCTGATTTCCGATCCGGATCTCGATGGCAGCTTCGACGTCAACCGCGGCATCGCTATCGCGCGCCAGCTGCTGCTGGATATCAACGCCATCGGCATGCCAACCGCCACGGAATTTCTCGATATGGTGATCGGCCAGTTTATTGCCGACCTGATCAGCTGGGGCGCGATTGGCGCGCGCACCACCGAGAGCCAGATTCACCGTGAAATGGCCTCGGCGCTCTCCTGCCCGGTGGGCTTCAAGAATGGCACCGACGGCAACGTGCAGATCGCGGTTGATGCGATTCGTGCCGCGCGCGTCAGCCATATGTTCCTGTCACCCGACAAAACCGGGCAGATGACGATTTATCAGACCAGCGGCAATCCGCACGGTCACGTGATCCTGCGCGGCGGGCGTCAGCCGAACTACCACGCTGAAGATGTCGCCGCTGCGGCAGCCAACCTGCGCGACTTCAACCTGCCGGAACAGCTGGTGATCGACTTCAGCCACGGCAACTGCCTGAAGCAGCATCGCCGCCAGCGCGATGTGGCGCAGGACGTGGCGGCACAGATCCGGGCCGGTTCGCGGGCAGTGGCGGGAGTGATGATTGAGAGTTTCCTGCAGGAGGGAAATCAGAAAGTGGTGAGCGGCCAGCCGCTGACCTACGGCCAGTCGATTACCGATCCGTGCCTCGGCTGGGATGACAGCGCGGAGGTGCTGGCGCTGCTGGCGGCTGCCGTGGACAGCCGCTTCTGATGCCTGCTAGCTGGAGCAGCTTACCTCCAGCGTTTTTCCCCACTCCGGCGGCCGCTGGCGCAGTTCCGGGCTGATGGCCGCCTCGTTAAACGGCTGCTGCAGCGCCAGATGTAATCTGGCCAGCGCCGCCGTTTCCCCCTGCTCAACCTCATCGATTACCTGCTGGGCCAGATAGTTGCGCAACACCAGCGCCGGGTTAGCCGCTTTCATGACTGCCTGACGCTGCGCATCGCTGACGCCATCCTGCAGCAGGCGCTGGCGATAGCCGTGATACCAGCGGTCGAAGGCGTCACGGTCGATAAACTCATCGCGCAGCGGTGAACGCGTCTCTGCCTGCTGCGTCTCGCTCAGCAGGCGGAACGTCAGGGTGTAATCGCTGTGCTCTGCCGTCATCAGCGCCAGCAGGTCAGTGAGGATGGCGTTATCCCCCGCATCGGCGGTCAGCAACCCGAGCTTCGCGCGCATTTTCTCGCCCCACACCCGCATCAGCTCGCTCTCGTAATGGCTGAGCGCCTGTTTCAACTGCTCAGTGCTCAGCAAGCCGGACAGCGCGTGCGCCAGGCGGTTAAGATTCCACAAGCCGATCATCGGCTGGTTGCTGAAGGCGTAGCGCCCCTGATAATCGCTGTGATTACAGATGAAATCCGCATCGTAGTCATCAAGGAAACCGTAAGGCCCGTAATCGAGCGTCAGGCCGAGGATCGACATATTATCGGTGTTCATCACGCCATGCGCGAAGCCGACGCTCTGCCACTGGGCAATCAGGCTGGCGGTGCGTTTGACGATATCGGTAAACCACAACAGGTAGCGATCGGCCTCCTGCTCCAGCTGCGGCCAGTGATGATGAATCGCGTAGTCCGCCAGCTGGCGCACTTTCTCCGGCTCGCCGCCGTAATAGAAATGCTCGAAGTGACCAAAGCGCAGATGGCTGTCGGCGATGCGCATCAGCATCGCGCCGCGCTCGCGGGTTTCACGCTGGACCGGTTCGTCGCCAATGGCCAGCGCCAGCGCGCGCGTGGTCGGGATGCCAAGATGGTGCAGCGCTTCCGAGGCGAGAAACTCGCGCACGCTGGAACGGATCACCGCGCGGCCATCGCCCATGCGTGAATAGGGGGTCAGGCCCGCGCCTTTCAGATGCCAGTCAAGTTTGCGGCCGTCGGCCAGTTGCTGTTCGCCAAGCAGCAGACCACGTCCGTCGCCCAGCTGGCCAGCCCACACGCCAAACTGGTGCCCGCTGTAGACCTGCGCCAGCGGCGACATGCCGGGAAGTAACGCTGCGCCATACCACACGGCGTGGCCTTTGCCAGCAAACAGCGCGGCATCCAGGCCCATCTCCTGCGCCAGCGCGGCATTGTGATAACACAGCCGCCCGCCGGCAAGCGGCGTTGGGTCCAGCGCGGTGTAGAATCCCGGCAACGTCTGCTGCCAGCTATTAATAAATTGCATCGACACTCCGGAAGGTGCGCAACGGTGCGCCACCCGCATTGCGTTTAAAGATAAAGCGTAGTCTACCGTCGGGGTGACGGAGAAGACAGATGAAAGGTTACTGCTGTGAAGGCGTGGTGAGCGTGACGTGCGGATAGATGAGATCGCTTAACCGTTCCGCTTTAACCACCGGGAACAGACTGCCCTGCAGCTGTGCGCCGCTCAGGGAACTGACTTTCTCCAGCAGGGCATTATCGTCAACGCCACAAATAATTATTTGCGGGGCGTAAGCGGAAAAATTATCGATAACAGTCTGAATAAATGGCGTAAATGAGGCACGTTTCGCCAGCGCATGAATAAACGCTTTGTCCATTTTTAACACGCTAAACAGATTTTCGTATACTGCCGTAGCCGGGGCTTTTCCTGCCCCAAATTGAGAAAGCGATAAGCGAAATTCCTGTTGCAGGCGTGCTAACAGCGGCTGCTTTTTACCAGCCGATAATTGCGGAAACGTTTCACTGATATCCAAAACAATAAAGGGAAGTTGTTTAAATTTCCTTAAGAGAAACTCACTGGCCAATAGCGTCGTGGCCATAGATTCATCAATACGAACCAGCGCGATAATTTGATGTAACTCAAAAAAGTCACGGTACTTTTCCAGCAGCACTAACTGGCTCTGCAGCAAACGTAATTGCTGGGCATCGTCAAGCTGCGGCAACAGCAAGTCCTGCGGCAGCGTAATCGGCGCACTGTCGTGAACAAACTGGGTGACCAGCTCAACCGCAGTCAGCTGGCCCGCCAGAGAATAGGCAGGATAAAACCAGGTTTCCGACTGATAGTCGGCAGATAAATGGACTTTCATTTTTTACAGCCAGATGCAGTGGCAATTGGCGCATCGTATATCAATGAAAACGGTCAGGCAATAGGACCAAACGTTAGAAGAGACGCCGTTTTCTGTCTAATTACCGACTTTTCTGCATCAAATAATACTTAAGCCAAATGATCCAGGTTAATGTCCATACTGATTAAATTCACTGACGTCTATTTTTAGTCGCAAACCCGATTGCGGTAAAGTGCCATTTTAAATGAGAGTTATATCTGGCGGAAAAAAACAAATAAATCGGATCAAAACCCATCTGTTTATTACGCCTTTTTTTAACACTAATGGGTTAAGCGGATTAGATGCGACGCGCCTGCCAGAATACTTTGCGCCAGTAAACATTATCCAGCGAGGAGCGGATCACGCCCTGGCTGGTGGAAGCGTGAATGAAGGTATTGTCGGTGTCATAGATGCCTACGTGCAGGCCATTTTCGCCGCTGCCGGTTTTGAAAAATACCAGGTCGCCGGGCAGCAGATCGCTTTTATCGATGCGCGTGCCAATATCGGTCTGATCAATCGTTGAGCGCGGCAGCTGCAGGTCAAAGCGGTCACGAAAGGTCAGGTAGACAAAGCCAGAGCAATCCACGCCACCACGGCTTAATCCGCCATAGCGATAAGGTGTACCGCGCCAGCGGCTGAGCTGATCGTTAAGTTGCGCAATTACGGTGATGGAGTCAGACAGACGGCCATTGGGCGGCGGCGCATGATGGCTACAGCCCGCCAGCAGCAACACGAGGAGAAACAGGGTCAGCCGCATCAGAATAGTCCTTAAAAACGTCGTCCGGCTGACACTGTAGCGACAAAGCGGCGCGGCGCGCAAGTCAGGGAAGATAAAGCAGCGGCCCCTGTGGCGTCTCCAGCTGCACGAATTCGGCCTGATAAAGCGGTGCCAGTCGCTCGGCGGTCAGCACCTCACGGGCCCCGCCCTGACTGACTACGCGGCCCTGATGCATCAGCCAGACGCGATCGGCATGGCGCAGACTGTGGTTGAGATCGTGTCCGCTGGCGACAATGGCGATGCCGGCCTCGCTGAGCTGCAACAGCAGCTTATCCACCGCGCGCTGCTGTGCGATGTCAAGCGCGGTGAGCGGCTCATCCAGAATCAGTAACGCACCGCGCGGATTAATTGCCGGATGGATCTGCAGCACCACCGCCGCCAGGCGCACCCGCTGCCACTCACCGCCGGAGAGCTGCGCCAGCGGACGCGTCAGCTTATCCTGCAAGCCAAGCTGCAGCAGCAGGTCAGTGAGCGTCGCCTGCGCGTTGACGCCGCCCGGCGGGCTGTGCAGCCGCAGATAGTGCCACACCGGCAGCGCCGCAGGCGCCGGCTGCTGCTGGGGGAGCCAGGCGCGCTGCTGCGCCAGTGCGGCACCCGACCAGTTTCGCAGCGGCTGGCCGGCCAGCGTCAGCTGCCCTTCGGCGTCGAGCAGGCCAGCGAGCGCGGTCAGCAGCGTGCTCTTCCCGGCGCCGTTAGGGCCGACCACGTGCACGCGCTCACCGCGGCAGAGCGTCAGCTCCCCCGCGCTCAGCCGTCCGGGCACGTGCAGGTCGTGGCACTGCAGCAGCATTACGCCGCCAGCGCCTGCTCAATGCGCTTCAGAATGATCGGATCGTCCGGCGTCATGTCCGGCGAGAAGCGCGCGATCACCTCACCCTGTTTGTTGATGAGGAACTTTTCGAAATTCCACAGGATATCGCCCGGCGCTTTCGGCGCGCGGCCTTTGCTCTCCATGCGCTCAAGGAAACCGCTGCCTGCCGGGCGTTCGGCTTCCGGCTGCGCAGCGACCAGCTGACGGTACAGCGGATGACGCTGCTCGCCGTTAACCTCCGTTTTGTCGAACAGCGGGAAGGTTACGCCGTACGTGGTGCTGCAGAAGGTTTTGATCTCTTCGTTGCTGCCCGGTTCCTGCTCGAGAAACTGATTGCAGGGGAAGCCCAGCACGCTGAAATCTTTGTCCTGCCAGGCCTTCTGCAGCGACTCCAGCTGTTCATACTGCGGCGTCAGGCCGCATTTTGATGCTACGTTAACCACCAGCAGCACCTTGCCCTGATACTGTGCCAGCGTGGTTTTTTCACCGTCCAGCGTAACCAGTTCTGTCTGATAAAGGCTCATCGTCGATTCCCGTTGTTGATTGCACTGTGCCAGCCGCAGCTAGCGCGAAGACTTCACTAATAACATGATAAACAGCGGCGCGCCGAGCGTGGCAGTGACCACCCCAATTGGCAGCTCGGCCGAGGTAAGCACCAGACGTGCCAGAATGTCCGCCGCCAGCAGTACCGCCGCGCCCGCCAGCGCCGCGGCCGGCAGCAGGTAGCGATGATCGCTCAGACCGCTGAGGCGCAGCAGATGGGGGATAACCAGTCCGACAAATCCAATCGCACCGGCCATCGCCACGCTGACGCCCACCAGCCAGCCCATCGCCAGCACCAGCAGATTGCGCCACAGCAGCAGTGGCAGGCCGAGCTGCCGCGCCGACACCTCCCCCAGCGCCAGCAGATTAAGCGTTCGGGCGCTGGCCAGCAGCGCCAGCGTCACCGGCAGCAGCGCCAGCATCATCCAGCCGTAGCGCCAGTCGATACCGCTAAAGCCGCCCATCATCCAGTACATCATCTGGCGCAGATCGAGGCTGGTGCTAAAGTACACCGCCCACGTCATGATGGCGCTACAGATAATGCCGAGCGCCACGCCGGTCAGCAGCAGACGGCTGGCCGACAGCTGGCGATGGGCAAAATGCAGCAGGATCAGCGTGATCAGCAGCGCGCCCGCCATCGCTGCCAGCGCCAGGCTCCACAGTGCGCCGTTACCCAGCAGCACCGCCAGCACCAGGCCAATGCCGGCACCGTTCGATACGCCCAGCAACCCGGGCTCCGCCAGCGGATTGTTGAACAGCGCCTGCATCACCACACCGCAGACTGCCAGCGCCGCCCCCACCAGCAGCACCGCCAGGGTGCGCGGCAGGCGCAGCTGCCAGACGAACAGATCGCCGCTGGCAGAAAACCATTGCAGCGGAGATATCCAGCTGTCGCCCGTGCACAGACTGAGCACCAGCAGCAGCAGCACTGCGGCAGTAAGCGCGCCGAGCCAGCGCCGGCTGCGGCGGTCGGCCTGTTGGGCCAGCTGATCCAGCAGAGTCATAAGTAAGATTGGCTGAGAAAACAGAGATTTGATTGTAGAGAGATTACGCTAAAAAGAAAGCCGCGCCTGCAGCGTGCTGCCGGGATTGCGCGCATAAAAAAGGCCGCTGAGCGGCCTTTTTGTCATACTGAAATCAGTCAGCATCCTTGGGTGACGCGTTCTCCACGCGACTTTTCAACTTCTGCCCCGGACGGAATGTCACCACGCGGCGGGCGGTGATTGGAATATCTTCCCCCGTCTTCGGGTTACGGCCCGGACGCTGGTTTTTGTCACGCAGATCAAAATTACCAAATCCGGACAGTTTTACCTGTTCTCCGTTTTCCAACGCGCGGCGAACTTCTTCGAAAAAAAGCTCTACCAACTCTTTGGCATCGCGTTTGCTCAACCCGAGTTTTTCAAACAGGTACTCTGACATTTCAGCTTTTGTAAGCGCCATAGGTTCAATCCCTCAAGGTTGCCTGGAATCGCTCTTTTAATGCTGCAACGCATTTGGCAACGGTCGCAGCAATCTCCTCTTCTTCGAGTGTCCGGCTGGTATCCTGCAAAATCAGGCTAATCGCGAGGCTCTTTTCACCCTCGTTTACGCCCTTACCACGGTACACGTCAAACAAGTTTACGCCAACTACCTGATTTACGCCAACTTTCTTACACTCCGCGATGATATCTGCTGCGGGCACATTTTCAGCCACTACCACAGCGATGTCACGGCGGTTTGCCGGGAAGCGTGAGATCTCGCGCGCGTCAGGCAGGACGCGGTCTGCGACCTTATTCCAAAGCAGTTCAAACACTAAGGTGCGGCCGTTAAGATCCAGCTTACGTTCCAGCTCCGGATGAACCACCCCGATAAATCCGATTCGTTCGTCGGCTAAATAAATGCCTGCACTCTGTCCCGGATGCAGCGCCGGATTGGCTTCTGCACGGAACGAAATCGCGTCGGGTTTACCGGTCAAATCCAGCAGCGACTCTAAATCGCCTTTCAAATCATAGAAGTCAACCGTCTGGCGCGCCAGATCCCAGTGCTCTTCGTAGCGGTTACCGCTCAGCACGCCCGCCAGCATAAGATCCTGACGGATGCCGAGATCGGCCTGCGTATCAGGCACAAAGCGTAAACCGCTCTCAAACAGGCGCACGCGGCTCTGCTGACGGTTCTGGTTATACACCACGGCGCCGAGCAGACCGGTCCACAGCGACAGGCGCATCGCCGACATATCGCTGGAAATCGGGCTGGGCAGAATCAACGCTTCTTCGCCCGGATGCAGCAGCTGCTGCACTTTCGGATCGACAAAGCTGTAGGTAATCGCTTCCTGATAGCCTTTATCCACCAGCAGGTTTTTGGCACGCTTCAGAGACAGATCGGCTTCACGGTGCTGGGTCATCAGCAGGCTGGCTTTCACCGGCACATCCGGAATGTTGTTGTAGCCGTATACGCGCGCCACTTCTTCGACCAGGTCTTCTTCGATGGCCATATCGAAGCGCCAGCTCGGGGCGACGGCCTGCCATTCGCCGTTGCCGACGGTGACGTCACAGCCGAGACGGGTCAGGATATCGGTCACCTGCTCATCCGCAATGACGTGGCCAATCAGGCGGTCCAGCTTCTCACGGCGCAGCGTAATGGTGGCGCGCGCCGGCAGTTTGCTGGCATCGGTCTGATCGATAACCGGGCCGGCTTCGCCGCCGCAAATCGCCAGCAGCAGCTGAGTGGCGCGCTCCAGCGCCTTATGCTGCAGCGCCGGATCGACACCGCGCTCGTAGCGGTGGGAAGCATCGGTATGCAGACCATGACGACGCGCACGACCGGTGATCGCCAGCGGATCGAAGAACGCGCACTCAAACAATACATTCTGCGTCGCTTCGTTGACGCCGGAGTGCTCACCGCCGAAGATGCCACCCATCGCCAGCGCTTTGTGGTGGTCCGCAATCACCAGCGTATCGCTGTGGAGGGTCGCTTCGCTGCCGTCGAGCAGCGTCAGGGTTTCCCCCTCTTTCGCCATGCGCACCACGATACCGCCGTCAATGCGGTCGAGATCGAAGGCGTGCATCGGCTGGCCGAGCTCCAGCAGCACGTAGTTAGTGATATCCACCACCGGATCGATCGAGCGGATACCGCAGCGGCGCAGTTTTTCGCGCATCCACAGCGGCGTTTCTGCTTTCACGTTTACGCCTTTTACCACGCGGCCGAGGTAGCGCGGGCAGGCATCGGTGGCGTCAACGCGAATCGGGAAGGTGTCGCTAATGGTGGCTTTAACCGGCTCGATGACCGGCGCCTGCAGCGGCAGGCCATTGATCACCGCCACGTCACGCGCGATACCGATGATACCCAGGCAGTCGGCACGGTTTGGCGTCACGCTGATTTCGATGGTGTTGTCATCCAGCTGCAGGTACTGGCGAATATCAGTGCCCACCGGCGCATCGGCTGGCAGCTCGATAATACCGTTGTGATCGTCAGAAATACCCAGCTCGGAGAATGAGCACAGCATGCCTTCTGACGGCTCACCGCGCAGTTTTGCCGCTTTGATTTTGAAATCGCCCGGCAGCACGGCACCAACGGTCGCCACGGCCACTTTCAGGCCCTGACGGCAGTTTGGCGCGCCGCAGACGATATCCAGCAGGCGATCGCCACCCACGTTGATTTTGGTGACGCGCAGTTTGTCGGCGTTCGGGTGCTGGCCGCACTCCACCACTTCACCCACTACGACGCCATGAAACGCGCCTGCCACCGGGTCGACGCCGTCGACTTCCAGACCGGCCATGGTGATTTGCTCAGACAGCGCGGCGCTGTCCAGGGCTGGATTTACCCATTCGCGTAACCAGAGTTCACTGAATTTCATTGGATAACCTGCCCTTATTTAAATTGTTTGAGGAAACGTAAATCGTTTTCGAAGAAGGCGCGCAGATCGGTCACACCGTAGCGCAGCATGGTCAGACGCTCCATGCCCATACCGAAGGCGAAGCCGGAGTAGATTTCCGGATCGATGCCCACGTTGCGCAGTACGTTCGGATGCACCATGCCGCAGCCCAGCACTTCCAGCCATTTGCCGTTTTTACCCATCACATCCACTTCCGCTGACGGTTCGGTGAATGGGAAATAGGACGGGCGGAAGCGAATCTGCAGGTTCTCTTCGAAGAAGTTGTTCAGGAAGTCATGCAGCGTGCCTTTCAGATTGGTGAAGCTGATGTCTTTATCGACAATCAGACCTTCCATCTGATGGAACATCGGGGTGTGCGTCTGATCGTAATCGTTACGGTAAACGCGGCCCGGCGCGATGATACGAATCGGCGGCTGCTGATTTTTCATGGTGCGGATCTGCACGCCGGAGGTCTGGGTGCGCAGCAGGCGCGTGGCATCGAACCAGAAGGTGTCGTGATCGGCGCGCGCCGGGTGATGCCCCGGAATATTCAGCGCATCAAAGTTGTGATAATCGTCTTCAATTTCCGGACCGGTCGCCACCGCGAAACCCAACTCGCCGAAAAAGGTTTCGATACGATCGATGGTGCGGGTCACCGGATGCAGACCGCCGTTCTCGATACGGCGTCCTGGCAGCGATACGTCGATAGTCTCTGCCGCCAGGCGGGCATTCAGCGCCGCGCTTTCCAGCGTATCTTTACGCGCGTTAAGTCGATCCTGTACCTGCTGTTTGGCATCGTTGATGACCGCACCGGCCGCCGGGCGCTCTTCCGCCGGCAGTTCACGCAGGGTGGTCATTTGCAGCGTCAGGTGCCCTTTTTTACCCAGAAATTCGACGCGCACGGCGTCCAGGGCGGCGATATCCGACGCCTCGTCGATGGCGGCCGTGGCACGGGCCACCAGGTCTGCGAGTTGGGACATGATTTCCTCTTCTTCCAGCCGGGCTGGTCAGTTCTCGTTGGGATCGTGCGATCCGATTAAGTGTCGCCGGAAACAAAAAAGCCTCCACGAGGGAGGCTTTCAGCGCGATTTTTCGTTTCTTTTCTTATGCGCAAAAGCCCCTGACGATCAGGCGCTAAAGTAAAAAAAGAAACGGAAAATAGCAGCGTGCATGCTTGCGTTACCTTGTCTTGATAGAAACCGCACTATTGAAATGCCCTGCGGCTAAAATGTCAATCATTTGCGTGGGTTGCAGGCAATAAAAAAGGGAGCAAGCTCCCTTTTTTACCTGACTTACGCCAGAGCTGATTTTGCTTTTTCAACCAGTGCAGTGAATGCCACTTTGTCGAATACAGCGATGTCAGCGAGGATTTTACGGTCGATTTCAATGGACGCTTTTTTCAGGCCATTGATGAAACGGCTGTAAGAGATACCGTTCTGACGCGCCGCAGCGTTGATACGTGCGATCCACAGCTGACGGAACTGACGCTTACGCTGACGACGGTCGCGGTAAGCATACTGACCAGCTTTGATAACAGCCTGGAAGGCAACGCGGTAAACACGTGAACGTGCACCATAGTAGCCTTTAGCTTGTTTTAAGATTTTCTTGTGACGTGCGCGAGCAATTACACCACGTTTTACGCGAGCCATGTGAGCTCTCCTATATCATATTCTGTGATTTCCCCATCATCTTTCGTGCTGCAGTGGCGTTAGCTGCCTTCATTCATCCCAGTCACTTACTGATGTAAGCGCCAGGATTCATTCCGTTGCCGCCTGACTGCAACCCGAAATCTATCGGGGAATTAAAAAAGGGTTAACTTATGCGTACGGCAGGCAGGCAACAACCAGACCCAGATCGCCTTTAGACACCATGCCTTTTGGACGCAGGTGACGTTTACGCTTAGTAGACTTTTTAGTCAGAATATGACGCAGGTTTGCGTGCTTACGCTTGAAGCCGCCAGAAGCGGTCTTCTTGAAGCGCTTTGCGGCGCCACGTACAGTTTTAATCTTTGGCATTTTTACAAATATCCACTTCGCATTGTTAATAAAATGAACCAGACAGGCGAATAAAAATCCGCGCAGCGCGAACGCTACGCGGCATTATTACTTGAAAGCCTACTGTTTCTTCTTAGGTGCGAGCACCATAATCATCTGGCGGCCTTCGATCTTCGTCGGGAAGGATTCGACCACTGCCAGTTCATTCAGATCTTCTTTCACGCGGTTAAGCACTTCCATACCGATCTGTTGGTGCGCCATCTCACGACCACGGAAACGCAGCGTGATTTTGGCTTTATCGCCCTCTTCCAGAAAACGAATCAGGCTGCGGAGTTTTACCTGATAGTCGCCTTCATCGGTACCAGGACGGAATTTGATTTCCTTAACCTGGATAACTTTTTGCTTCTTCTTCTGTTCCTTAGAAGATTTGCTCTTTTCATAAAGGAACTTGCCGTAATCCATAATGCGGCAAACCGGCGGTTCGGCGTTCGGGCTAATTTCAACTAAATCTACGCCAGCTTCTTCTGCTTTCTCAATCGCTTCGCGCAGTGAGACAATGCCAAGTTGCTCGCCGTCTACGCCAGTTAAGCGCACTTCGGTGGCACGGATTTCGCCGTTGATACGGTTCGGACGCGTCGGTTGTACTCGTTTTCCGCCTTTAATAACCTTATTCCTCTAATTGGTGAAGATGTCGGCTGCGAATCTCTTGTTGCAGCTTCTCAACAAACACATCTACGTCCATGCTCCCGAGGTCTTTACCACGGCGGGTGCGCACGGCAACCTTGCCTGCTTCCACCTCTTTCTCACCGCAGACCAGCATGTAAGGGACGCGACGTAATGTGTGCTCGCGGATTTTAAAGCCTATCTTCTCGTTTCTCAAGTCTGCTTTGACACGAATGCCAGCATTCTGCAATTTCTTCGTCAATTCACTGACATATTCTGCCTGGCCGTCGGTGATATTCATCACCACTGCCTGTACCGGCGCCAGCCAGCTCGGGAAGAAACCGGCGAACTCTTCGGTCAGAATCCCGATAAAGCGCTCCATCGACCCCAGAATCGCACGGTGAATCATCACTGGCGTCTGACGATCGTTGGTTTCGCCCACGTAGGTGGCGTCCAGACGTTTCGGCAGGGAGAAGTCTAGCTGAACGGTGCCGCACTGCCAGGCGCGGTCGAGACAATCGTGCAGCGTAAACTCAATTTTCGGGCCGTAGAAGGCGCCTTCACCCGGCTGATATTCGAACGGAATGTTGTTCTCTTTCAGCGCTTCGGCGAGGTCCACTTCGGCACGATCCCACATCTCATCGCTGCCAATACGCTTCTCAGGGCGCGTCGACAGTTTCACCACGATTTTTTCAAAACCGAAGGTGCTGTACATGTCATAGACCATGCGGATGCAGCTGTTCACTTCATCACGCACCTGATCTTCAGTACAGAAGATGTGGGCGTCATCCTGGGTAAAGCCGCGCACGCGCATCAGACCGTGCAGCGCACCTGACGGTTCGTTACGGTGACAGCTACCGAACTCCGCCATACGCAGCGGCAGGTCGCGGTACGATTTCAGACCCTGGTTAAAGATCTGCACGTGACCCGGACAGTTCATCGGTTTGATGCAGTATTCACGGTTCTCGGAAGAGGTGGTGAACATCGCTTCTTTGTAGTTGTCCCAGTGCCCGGTTTTTTCCCACAGCACGCGGTCCATCATGAACGGACCTTTCACTTCTTGGTAGTCGTACTCTTTCAGCTTGGTGCGCACAAACACTTCCAGCTCGCGGAAGATGGTCCAGCCGTCATTGTGCCAGAATACCATACCCGGTGCTTCTTCCTGCATATGGTAGAGATCGAGCTGCTTACCGATTTTACGGTGATCGCGCTTCGCGGCCTCTTCCAGGCGCTGCAGATACGCCGCCAGCTGTTTCTTGTCTGCCCAGGCCGTACCGTAAATACGCTGCAGCATTTTGTTGTCGCTGTTGCCGCGCCAGTAGGCTCCGGAGATTTTCTGCAGTTTAAAATGATGGCAGAAACGCATATTCGGCACGTGTGGACCGCGGCACATGTCGATGTATTCTTCATGGTGATACAGGCCAGGACGATCGTCATGGCTGATGTTTTCGTCAAGAATAGTGGTTTTGTAGCTTTCGCCCCGCGCGGCAAACACGTCACGCGCTTCCTGCCAGCTCACCTTCTTCTTCACGACGTCGTAATTGGTCTCAGCCAGCTGGTGCATGCGCTTTTCCAGCAGCTCAAGATCTTCCTGTGTCAGCGTATGGTCGAGATCGACATCATAATAGAAGCCGTTATCGATAACCGGACCGATGGCCATTTTGGTATTCGGCCACAGCTGTTTGATCGCATGTCCTAACAGGTGCGCACAGGAGTGACGAATAATTTCCAGACCGGCGTCATCTTTCGCGGTGATGATAGCGACCTGCGCATCGCTGGTGATCGGATCAACCGCATCCACCAGTTCGCCATTGACGCGACCGGCAATGCAGGCTTTCGCCAGACCCGGACCGATATCCAGCGCAATGTCCATCACGCTGACCGGACGGTCAAATACGCGCTGGCTGCCATCAGGAAGAGTAATTACTGGCATTTCATATCCTTAATTGCAGTGGTAAGCCACACGAAAGCCTACATGCAACACTGAGTTTTGTTTGGTTTACCTGGCGCGATGTCAGACCCACACTGTCGGAATGACGCCAGGCGCGTAAAGCGGCAACGATGATAACAGCTTTCCGCAGTGAGCAAAACCCGCGAAGAAATGCGCTAAGCCAAAGAGAGATCAAAAAAAAACGCCGCGCGGCACAGGCCGGGCGACGGTGTAACAATGCGCTCTGGTTTACATCGCGTAAGAGAGCTGGACCGTGGTTTTGGTGTCGGTACGGTCTGGCGCAGATTCTGGCGGATTGTTATTCCAGGTGACGTTGTAGCCCAGTTTCAGCGCGAAGTGGTCGTTGATCGCCACCTGCAGTGCGGTTTCGGAGTTCAGCGTGGTGTCTTCACCAAAGCTGCTCAGCACCGACACACCCTGGATAAATTTGGTGGTGTCAGTCAGCTGCCACTGATAGCTCAGCGCGCCGTAGCCCAGTGCTTTGGTTTCGTGGCCGCCATCGTGGAAGTCATCGTAACGTACACCCGGACCGAATTCAGCACGCAGCGAGTGCACCGGACCGTTGAGGATCTGACGACCGTAACCGGCGGTCAGAACATCGCGTGAATCATAACCGTTCAGGCGGTCGCTCAGCCAGCTCGCCTGACCGAACAGGTAGTCAGCGCTGTTGAGGTTGTAACGGCTACGGCCACCGATGTTATAGGTTTCCGACGAGCGCTCATCGTTGGATGAGGTATTCGCGGCGTTACCCCACAGGCTGTACGCCGTTGAGGTCTGATACCAGGTCATGCTGGTTGACGCGGTCAGCGATGAGCTGGTGGTGTTACCGGTCTGTGCCAGGTAACCGGCTGACGCGGTGCCTTCAAACGGTTTTTTTGCCGTAGAAGGGTCATCCATTGAGGTGAAGACAGCGTTATCTGCAAAGGCCTGGTGACAAAATGCTCCGGCGGAGAGCAACAAAACAGCGGACAGCTTATTGAAGGCTTTCATTAAAAGGTAACCCGTACGACAGTTGAAAAAGAGATGAGTCTGGAGAATTTTCCCGGGCAATCAATGCAATTTACGGTAAGTTTTGTAAAAAAGTATGAAAGCACCAGAATCGCCAGGTTTTGCGCTGGCACCGCGTGTGGATTGGGAATCTTCCCATTTCCGGCGCGCATTATAGGCGGCAAATAACCAAATAACAGCTTAAATGCTACAAGAATTTTCTGCCGCCCCTGACAGGACTTTAAGCTGAGCGCCGCCGGGTGATTGTGCAGAATTCGCTCTATCGCAGGCGCTGGTCTACGCTGAAATCTGTTCGATAACAATGAGGTGAAAAGATGAGCGATCATGATCTCAAGCGTTACGTTGTCACCTTCCGTTATCAGGAAAGGGGTCTTGGCGATCTGCAGGCGCTGAATAGCGCGATGGTTAACGGTGGTTACAGCACCACGTTACACGATGCGGACGGCCATCCGCACGAGCTGGGCACCAACAGCTTTGGCATTGTGAGTGCGCTGGAGGAGCAGGCGCTGGCGGAACACGCCGCCGGGCTGGCGGCAGTGGCACTCGATCAGCAGCCGGACGCTGATGTCACCACGCTGGAAGCGTTTCTTAAAGCGCAAGCCTGACGCAATCCGCAATTTGCGCATTGCCGCTGGAGTTGTGCAAGTTTTGCGCGTTACAATCGACCTTACGCAGCGAATAAAGAGGATTACCCGATGTGGTCAGCCATTAGTCGTCTGTTAAGCGAGTACGCCGGCGATGCCGAAATCACCGAACGTCATGAGTTGCCCGGTGGCGATATTCATCCGGCGTGGCGCCTGCGCTACGGTGAGCTGGATGTGTTCGTCAAATGCAACACGCGCGACATGCTGACGCTGTTCAGCTGGGAAGCCGACCAGCTTGATCTGCTGGCGCGTACCCACACGGTGCGCGTGCCGAAGGTCTACGGCGTCGGTAACGATCGTGACACCAGCTTTCTGCTACTGGAATACATTCCCCCGCAGCCACTCAACGCCCAAAGCGCATTCCAGCTCGGCCAGCAGCTGGCCCATCTGCACCAGTGGAGCGAGCAACCGCAGTTTGGTCTCGACTTCGACAACAACATTACCACCACGCCGCAACCCAACAGCTGGTTACGCAAATGGTCGGTGTTTTTCGCCGAACAGCGCATCGGCTGGCAGCTGCAGCTGGCGGCGGAGAAAGGCGTGCATTACGGTGACATGGAGTTGATCGTGGATTGCGTGCAGCGCAGCCTCGCTAATCACCATCCGCAACCGTCGTTACTGCATGGTGATTTGTGGCCAGCCAACTGCGCCGGCAGCGCAAGCGGCCCGTGGCTGTTCGATCCCGCCTGCTACTGGGGCGATCGCGAATGCGACCTGGCGATGCTCAGCTACTACGCCGATCTGCCGCGCCAGATTTACGAAGGGTATCATGCGGTGTGGCCGCTGCCGGAAGGCTTCTCGCAGCGTCAGCCGGTGTATCAGCTCTACTATCTGCTCAACCGCGCCAACGTCTTTGGCGGCAACTGGGCCGGCGAAGCGCAGTTCGCTATCGGCCAGTTGCTGGAGGAGGATGCGCTGGGCCAGCGCCAGGTCAGACCGGCCTGACGCCTTACAGCATGCCGAGCAGTTTCAACACGAAGTAACCGGCCACGGCGATGATCACCGGCAGAATATACAGCGGAAAAATCTGCAGCAAAATGGTGTGGCGCGGCACATGGATTTTCTCTTCCAGCTGCGCCCGCGTGCGCCCTTCGCTGCCCTTTGCCTGTTCCAGAATCATCTGGTCTTCAATGCCTTCTTTAATATGGCGCGCCTGACGCCCCATGCGTGCGCCCGAGGCCTGCAAAGCGATGCCCACGAATATCAGGATATAGATCAGCCAGAAGCCAATATTGGCCCCGCCGTTAAATTCCGGCACCGGCGAATTGTTCCAGAACACATTGAGAAACGGCGTGTTGAATTTAATCATATCCACCATCACATGCACGAAGTCGAGCATCACGGCGTCGATGCCGGGCTGCTTTTCGCTGTGTTTAAACATGAAGCCTAAGATGGAGATAAGGGTGGATAACAGCGCCGGAATAAAAATCACCCAGCCAGCCACTCGCTTGAGGATGGCGATGCGGCCAGCCTGTTGATACGTCATGGTGTCTTCCCTTCACAAACAGTAGTTTTGCCCTAAGTCTACCTGCACTACAGCAAATTTTCCTGAAAAATGCGTAACCTGCCGTAAGTCGGTTTTCGCCGCCGCCCATGTTAAGGTAGGGCAAACTGTCAATGGAGCTGTTGTATGACCTATCGTCGCCCTGTGCTGGCCGCTATTTTTGATATGGATGGCTTACTGATTGATTCTGAACCGCTATGGGATCGCGCCGAGCTGGAGGTGTTTGCCAGCCTGAATGTGGATATTAGCCGCCGCCACGAGCTGCCGGATACGCTCGGCCTGCGCATCGATCAAACCGTACGCATGTGGTACGAGGCGCTGCCGTGGAACGGACCGGATCAGGCCGAAGTCACTCAGCGTATTATTGCCCGTGCGCTGGCGCTGGTCGAAGAGACGCGGCCGCTGTTGCCCGGCGTTGAGCAGGCGCTGCAGCTGTGTCAGCAACAGGGACTGGCGATTGCGCTGGCCTCGGCGTCTCCGCTGGCGATGCTGGAACGCGTGCTGGAGATGTTCAATCTGCGTCACTACTTTAGCGCCCTCGCTTCGGCTGAAGCGCTGCCTTACAGCAAACCGCATCCGCAGGTGTATCTGGATGCTGCGGCAAAGCTGGGGGTTGATCCGCTCAACTGCGTGGCACTGGAAGACTCGTTCAACGGCATGATCGCCAGTAAAGCCGCGCGCATGCGTTCCATTGTGGTGCCTGCCGCCGAACATCGCCACGATGCGCGCTGGGCACTGGCCAATGTGCAACTGGAAAACCTGACGCAGCTGCAGGCGGAACATCTGTTTAACTGATCGCTGTGCATCGCGCGTTACGCCTGGCTGATGGTTCGCCCGGTTGCCAGGCGCAAAAGTAAGCCAGACCGTTAATTTCCCGCGCTTTTTTCAGGCGCGGGCCAGTAAAAAATTCACTCTTCGTTACAGCGTCACCGTTCTCATTTACTGGATAAATCCCTATACTGGATGCATCGACAGTTTTTGCAGCCAGGTTCCATCATGACGGCCGAAGGCCATATCATTTTTGCCATCGCCAGTGCGATATTTGCCAAACGCGCCGAACTGACGCCGGTGATGACCAGTGCCGACTGGTGGCATCTGGTGCCGGCTGCGCTGCTGACTTGCCTGCTGCCGGATATCGATCACCCTAAATCGGTGCTGGGCCAGCGGCTAAAGTGGCTGTCGCAGCCAATAGCCCGCGCTTTTGGCCATCGCGGCTTTACCCATAGCCTGCTGGCGGTGGCGGTCAGCCTGTGGTTGTTTCAGATTAACGTGCCGGCCGACTGGTTCCTGCCAGCGGATGTCCTGCAGGGCATGACGCTCGGCTATCTCAGCCACATTGTCGCCGATATGCTGACGCCCGCCGGCGTGCCGCTGCTGTGGCCGTGCCGCTGGCGCTTTCGCCTGCCTATCCTCAACAGCCAGCAAGGCAACCAGCTGGAGCGCGCGCTGTGCCTCGCACTCGTAGGTTATGCGCTGTGGTTCCCGCCCGGTATGCCGTCGTTTGGCGCTAACGGCTGGCCGGAGCAGCTGTTCAATAATCTGCAGAACGGCATTGGCCGGCTGGTGAACGGCAGTACGCGCTGAAGTGTTTTTCCTTCTGCCAGCGATTGCTTAAATAATCGCCTTAAATTCCATTTAGTTATAACCAAGACGATTTAGATATATTGTTCCCGCAGGACCAACTGGTACCATGCCGCGACAGTTACAGAGGATCCCTCTGCTATTTTCGGTTACGCGGCGCGATCGCGTGGCGACCTTCAGGAGTTAACAATGAATATTCCTCTGATCATCAATATCGTGGCATTTGTCGCGCTGCTGATTGCGTTAAACCGCGTCGGCAACCAGAGCTGGAGCCTGTCGAAGCGCGTGCTGACCGGCCTGGTGCTGGGGGTGATCTTTGGCCTGGCACTGCAGGCCATTTATGGCGAAAACAGCCCGGTGGTGAAAGAGTCGATTGGCTGGTTCAACATCGTCGGCAACGGCTATGTTCAGCTGCTGCAGATGATTGTCATGCCACTGGTATTTGCCTCAATCCTCAGTGCGGTGGCGCGGCTGCATAACGCCTCGTCGCTGGGCAAAATCAGCGTGCTGACCATCGGCGTGCTGCTGTTTACCACCGCCATTTCCGCACTGGTGGGCGTGCTGGTGACCGGCCTGTTCCACCTCAGCGCGGAAGGACTGGTACAGGGCGCGCAGGAAACCGCGCGTCTGAGCGCCATCCAGAGCAACTACGTTGGTAAAGTCGCGGATCTCAGTACGCCGCAGCTGCTGCTCTCCTTTATCCCGAAAAACCCGTTTGCCGATCTGGCCGGTGCCAATCCAACGTCGATCATCAGCGTAGTGATTTTCGCTGCTTTCCTCGGCGTGGCGGCGCTGCAGCTGCTGAAAGATGACAAAGCTAAAGGCGAGCGCGTGCTGGTGGCGATTGATACCCTGCAATCCTGGGTGATGAAGCTGGTCCGTCTGATCATGAAGCTGACGCCGTACGGCGTGCTGGCGCTGATGACCAAAGTGGTTGCCGGTTCCAATCTGCAGGACATCATCAAGCTGGGCGGTTTTGTGGTGGCCTCGTATCTCGGCCTCGCGATCATGTTTGGCGTTCACGCGCTGCTGCTGTCGATCAACGGTATCAACCCGCTGCGCTTCTTCCGTAAAGTCTGGCCGGTGATTACCTTTGCCTTCACCAGCCGTTCCAGTGCCGCCAGTATTCCGCTGAACGTGGAGACACAGACGCGTCGTCTGGGCGTACCGGAATCCATCGCCAGCTTCTCGGCCTCATTTGGCGCGACCATCGGCCAGAACGGCTGTGCCGGCCTCTATCCCACCATGCTGGCGGTGATGGTAGCGCCGACCGTGGGTATCAACCCGTTTGACCCGGTATGGATCGCCACGCTGGTCGGTATTGTCACGCTGAGCTCAGCCGGTGTGGCGGGCGTCGGTGGCGGCGCGACCTTTGCCGCGCTGATCGTCCTGCCGGCGATGGGCCTGCCGGTCACGCTGGTGGCATTGCTGATCTCCATCGAACCGCTGATTGATATGGGCCGTACCGCGCTCAACGTTAACGGCTCGATGACCGCCGGTTCACTGACCAGCCGCTGGCTGGGTATGACCGACAAAAAAGTGCTGGAGAGCGACGAACACGCGGAACTGGCGCACCGCTAATTAACCCGTTTTCCCGTAACGGCAGGCCGCAAAGCCTGCCGTTTTTTTTGCCGTTTTCTGCACTTTTTCCGCAATCATGGCGCTAACGTCAGGAAAGCGTTAAGCGTGGTAAACGAAGGCAAAATCGACGGTTTTTTGCTTGAGTTTGCGCGCTGAAAGGCGAATGCTGCGGGGAGTTACCGCAGGAGAACCGTCATGAGAAACGTTATCGCCTCAATGCTGGCGTTAACCCTGATAGCGCCAACCGTAAGTTTTGCTCATCCGTATGGCTGGGGTCCTGGACCCGGCCCGCACTGGGGTGGTCCGGGACCCCGCTGGGGCCATCCCGGACCGCTGCGTTTTCTGCCGGAGGCCGCGACTGCCGTGCTGATTGGCGGACTGACCTACTACCTGCTGAACGGTAGCTACTACCAGCGGCAGGGCGACACCTACGTGGTGGTCCAGCCACCGGATGGCCCACCGGCCAGCGCCATGCGCGTTCTGGATTATAACGGCAAACGCTATTACGTGCAGGATGGTCACTACTATCAGCGCGAGATCAGCGGCAGCTACATTGAGGTGCCGCGGCCGTATGGGCTGTAAGCGCACAAAGAAAAACGGCCCGTCTCAGACGGGCCGTTTGTTATTCTGCTGCCGTTACTGCGCGGCTTGCGGATCGGTATCGTAATCCTTACAGCTCTGGAAGCCGTAGTTCATGACGCGACCGGTGTCGTTATAGCTCACAAAATAAGTTTGCTGTTTGCCATCACGCTCACCAATCACGTAGGTCTGGCAGGTACCCCGTGCGTGAACCATGGTGATCTCGGTTGACGCCGGTCCGGCAATCTGGCGCACCTGTTCACGCGTCATGCCTTTTTTCACATCCTTCACCACAGGCTTAGTCACGTAGCTTTCCGCACGATCGTAAGTTGTACAACCAGACAGGGCTGCCAGCGTCATAGCGGCAGCGATACATCCCAGCACTTTATTCATCTTGTTGTTCCTCATACTTTATCCATGTCCCACTAAGCCTGGAACATAATTCCAGATTTATCAACTCAATGGCGGTGCTTTCGGTCAGTTCTGAAGCGTCAGGATTACGTAAAGATACTGTTTTGCCGTCACCGGCTCCGTATAATCGCGGCGCAAGATACATCTTAAAGCCAAAAATAACACAGAGGATCAATGACACCTGCACACCCTAACCGGCTGGTTTATGCCATCACGCTCGGCCTGCTCGCCGCGCTCGGGCCGCTTTGTATCGATCTCTATCTGCCCGCCCTGCCTGAACTGGCGCGCGACCTCGGTAGCGAAACCGCTACTGCCCAGCTAAGTCTGACCGCCGGTCTGCTGGGGCTGGGCGCCGGACAGCTGCTGTTTGGTCCGATGAGCGATAAGTTTGGCCGTATTCGTCCGCTGCTGCTGTCGCTGGCGCTGCTGTTCATCGCCTCAATTGGCTGTGCGCTGGCGAAGGATATTCACGCTCTGCTGGTGGCGCGCCTGTTTGAAGGGCTGGCCGGTGCCGGCGGCGCGGTGCTGTCGCGTGCCATTGCCCGCGATATGTATAGCGGCCATGAGCTGACGCGCTTTTTTGCCCTGCTGATGCTGGTGAATGGCCTGGCGCCGATTGGTGCGCCGGTGCTGGGCGGTGCGCTGATGACGGTGCTGAACTGGCGCGGCATCTTTGTAGTGCTGGGCGCGATTGCCGTGCTGCTGATTCTGCTGGCGCGCTGGAAGCTGCACGAAACCCTGCCCGCCGAACGCCGCAGCCAGGGATCGATCTTCTCCGCCTGGGCGGCGCTCGGCCAGGTCATCACCCACCGACCATTCATGGGCTTCTGCCTGACGCAGGGCTTCATGATGTCCGGTATGTTTGCTTACATCGGCGCCTCGCCGTTTGTGCTGCAGCAGATTTACGGCCTGTCGCCGCAGGCGTTCAGCCTGTGTTTTGCGGCGAACGGCATTGGCCTGGTGATTGCCTCGCAAACCAGCGCCCGGCTCTGTCCGCTGTGGGGCGAATACCGCGTGCTGAAAGGCGGTCTGACGCTGGCGTTTATTGCCTCCAGTTGCCTGCTGCTGGCCGGCCTGAGCGGCGCGCCGCTGCCGCTGGTGCTGGTAGCGCTGTTCTTTACCATCGCCAGTAACGGCGTAATCGCCACCACCGCGTCATCGCTGGCGATGCAGAGCCAGGGCCACCGCGCCGGCAGCGCCTCGGCGGTAATCGGTGTTGCGATGTTCTCGCTCGGCGCGCTCAGCGTACCGATCACCGGCCTTGGCGGCACCTCGGTAATCAGCATGACGGCCACCATCTTTGGCTGCTTTATGCTGGCCATCGTGATGTTCATGCTGCTGGCGCAGAAACCAAAAAGCGCCTGAATTGCCAACAGAAACACCGGACAACAAGCCGTTCGGCTTGTTGTTTTTCTGCGGAGGCGTTAGCTTTAGCACATGATTCGCATTGTGCCGTCAGGCTACCGACTTGAGGAGAGGTTCATGTCACTGCAGCAGGAAATCATTCAGGCCCTGGGTGTTAAACCGGTTATCGACCCGCAGCAGGAGATCCGCGTCAGCGTCGATTTTCTGAAGTCCTATCTGAAAGCCCATCCGTTTATCAAAACCCTGGTGCTCGGCATCAGCGGCGGTCAGGACTCAACGCTGACCGGCAAGCTGGCGCAGACTGCCATTACTGAACTGCGTGAAGAGACCGGCGATCACGACTACAGCTTTATCGCCGTGCGCCTGCCGTATGGCGTGCAGGCTGACGAGCAGGATTGTCAGGATGCGCTGGCATTCATCCAGCCGGATCGCACGCTGGTGGTCAATATCAAAGAAGCGGTACTGGCCAGCGAGCGCGCACTGCAGGAGGCGGGCATTGCCCTGTCGGATTTTGTGCGCGGCAACGAGAAAGCGCGCGAACGCATGAAAGCCCAGTACAGCATTGCCGGTATGACCAAAGGCGTCGTGGTCGGCACCGATCACGCCGCAGAAGCAGTGACCGGCTTCTTTACCAAGTACGGCGACGGCGGCAGCGACATCAACCCGATTTTCCGCCTCAACAAGGGCCAGGGCAAACAGCTGCTGAAAGCGCTCGGCTGCCCGGAACACCTCTATCTCAAGCACCCCACCGCCGATCTGGAGGACGATCGTCCCGGTCTGCAGGATGAAGTGGCGCTGGGCGTGACCTATCAGCAGATTGATGATTTCCTCGAAGGCAAAACCATCGACGCCGACGCGGCGAAAATCATTGAAGGCTGGTACACCAAAACCGAGCATAAACGTCGTCCGCCGATCACCGTGTTCGACGACTTCTGGAAGAAGTAATCCCTGTGGCTTCCCGCTCCCCCGGCGGGAAGCCTGCCTCTTCACACCCCCGCTGGCGGGAAAACGCGCACGCTGATATACTGTATGCACAACCAGTAAGCGGAGCGTTCTTTGGTCAGACGAGCAAACCGCCATCGCCTCGAATTTGATGCGGCGGCTATCTATCAATATCCCGAACATCTGCGTCAGTGGCTGGAAGGCTTGCCTAATCAGCCGGGCGTTTACACTTTCCACGGTGATAACGACAACCTGCCGCTGTACATCGGCAAGAGTATCAACCTGCGCAGCCGGGTGATGGCCCATTTTCGCACGGCGGATGAAGCCAGCATGCTGCGCCAGGCGCGACGCGTCAGCTGGATCCCCACCGCCGGGGACGTGGGCGCACAGCTGCTCGAAGCGCAGATGATCAAAACACAGCAGCCGCTGTTCAATAAGCGCCTGCGCAAAAACCGCCAGCTGTGCTCGCTGCAGCTGGGCGACGGCGCACCGCAGGTGGTGTACGCGCGCGATCTCGATTTCTCCTCCTCGCCTGACCTGTACGGGCTATTCCGCAGCCGCTTTGCCGCCTTAGAGAAGCTGAAAAGCCTCGCCGACGAGCTGCGCCTGTGCCACGGCCTGCTGGGATTAGAGCGCCTGCAGCCGGGGCGCGGCTGTTTCCGCGCGGCGCTTAAACGCTGTGCCGGTGCCTGCTGCGGGGCGGAACCGCTGGCGGCGCATCAGGAGCGCCTGCTGGCAGGGCTGGAGCAGCTGCGCGTGGTGTGCTGGCCGTGGCGGGGCCCGGTGGGTATGGTGGAGCGCGGGACGGAGATGACGCAGATTCACGTCATCGATCACTGGTTCTGGCTGGGATCGGTCAGCAGTGAGCAGGAAGCGCGTCAGCTGCAACGTGCGCGTCACGGCTTCGACCATGACGGCTACAAAATTCTCTGCCGACCGCTGCTGTCCGGCGTTTATCCGCTGATTGAGCTGTAACGCAAAACCGCCGACGCTGCCCAAAGCACAGTGTGCCATGGACAACGTCGGCGGTCTCAAACCGGTGAGCTAAACGGCTTATTCGCCATCAGCCGGCGGTGGCGGCATTTTACCGTCATGCGGGCCTTTTTCTGTCAGACGTTTCTCAAAGTTGGCGTTGTACTGCTTCTTCTGGTCTGGCGTCAGCACGTTATAGATCTTGTTCTGGGTTTCCAGCATCTTCAGCGCATGCTCTTTCGCATTGGCGCTCATTTTGTCTGCCTGCGCTTCTGCTTTGGCACGGTCAAAGGTGTCGGATGCGATGATGCTGTGGTTAGCACGACGCTCTTCCAGCGATGGACGCTTCATGTCTTTATGGCTGTCACGCAGGATGTCGCGAATCTGGGTTTTCTGCGCGTCGGTCAGGTTGAGGTCTTTGAACATCATGTCCATGCCGTGGTGGCGCATCGGCTTGTGCATCGGTTTTTCACTGCCCGCTGGCGGCGGCGTCAGGTTGTCAGCCGCAGCATGGACGATATTGGCGGCGCCGAAAGCCATTGCGGTAGCCAGAAACAGGGAGGTCAGTTTACGCATAATATTGTCCTTACTTTTCAGTTTAATGACGACAGCCTGTGTCGCGTCTTCGGAAACAAGCATACGACGCTGAACGTCAACTACTCAGAGGCTGAGTAAAGCCCTGCAAGCATAAAAGACAGATATCGGGCAATCATGGAGAGATTGCGAAGAAATGCGTGAGGAATTGCAAAAGAGTATGACGATCAAGGGGAAAGCGCAGGAATTAAGGAGGAGTGTAATGGCTTTGTCGGTTTTGCGGAAGGGAAAATGTCGTTAATTTGCTCACCCGTGACCTCTCCCGCCACAGGGAGAGGAAGGATTGCCGGGTAAAGCTTTCGATTACAACTCCAGCGCCTGGGTCTGCTCACTCTCCTCCACCAGCATCAGCCCGGCGCGCAGGCCCGGTGCCACGTTGGGATTGGGGAACAGCACATATTCACGCGCCTGCTGCACGTAATAGCGCCGCTCACCCTCTTCCGCCAGCAGCGTGCCCTGCGGGAAAGCCGTGAAGTTGAGAGTTTCCGGGCCCATATGCAGAACAAACTGCTCGCCGTGCCGGGTGATTTGCTGTGCCACGCGATAATGGCGCGGCGTCTCGCGCACCGGCGGCAGCGCCTCACCGTACAGCAGCGCCGCCAGCGCACGCTGCACGCCGCTGAACTGAGTGAGATCGTTCTCGCCAAAGGGCAGCGCCTTTCCCAGCTCCAGCGTACAGCTGGCTGCCGCGTAGTGTTCACAGCTGAAGTGGGTGAAGGTGCCGCCCGGCGCACGGTGAAACACCAGCGCCTCCAGCTCGGCCGCTGCCAGCCAGTGTAAAAAATCCGCTGGCCACGGCTGGCTGTTGAGCGGCATCACGCCAAAGCGCGTATGCCACGAACCGCGAATCGCGGTGTGCAAATCGAGATGCCAGCGAATCTCGTGATCGAGACACTCGCACCAGAAGTTCTCCAGCGCCTGCTCCAGCTGGAGCGCGCGCTGCGCCTCCGGCACGTCGGCCACCTGTTGCCAGCGGCCACCGAACAGCCGGTTGATATCATAATGCTGGTAGCGTTTGCCGCTGCGCAGCGCCGCCGGGTTGCCGAGGATCACCAGCAGGCGCACGGCCAGCGGTTTTTCCCCCTGCAGCAGCGGCGTCAGCAACAGATTGAGGATCTCCACCGGGGCGGTCTCGTTGCCGTGAATCCCGGCAGAGAGAACCAGCGCCTGCTGCGTGGGCGTATGCGGTGTCAGGGATAGTATGCCCTCATCATGCCACTGCCAGTGCAGGTGGGCGTTACTGCCCTGCCACTGCGCGGGCGGCCTGCCTGACAGGGTTTGCTGTAAAAAGTCCTGCATGTTCACTCCTTTCTGACACAGGGGGCAACACATTTGCCCCCGGCGTTAACGCTGAAACGCGTAGACACTGCCTAAGTCTAGCAGCTGTGTCAGCTCGTCCAGCGCGCTTCGCCCTTCGCTCAGCAGCTGCGGATCGGCCAGATCGGCCTGCGTCAGGCGGTCGCGATAGTGACGATCCACCCAGTCATTCAGACGCGTAAACAGGCGATCGTTCATCAGCACCGCCGGATTGACGGCCTGACGCTCCGCCTCGGTTAACACCACGCGCAGACGCAGGCAGGCCGGTCCGCCGCCGTTGCACATGCTCTCACGCAGATCGAACACCTGCAGCGCGCGAATCGGGCCGCCGCTCTCCACCAGTTCGCTCAAATAGCGCCACACGCCGGGATGCTGGCGCGACTCTTCCGGCAGCACCAGCCGCATGCCGCCGTCCGGATGCTGCAGCAGCTGGCTGTTAAACAGATAGGTGTTCACCGCATCGGCCACTGACACCCGATCGCGCGGTACCACAATCGGCTGGAAGCCCGGCACCTGAGCCGCCAGCTGTTGCAGCAGCTGGGGCTGGTCGACAAACGCCTCTTCGTGGCAGAAAAACACCTGCTGATTGCTGACGGCGATTACATCATTGTGGAACACCCCCTGATCGATCACCGCCGGATTTTGCTGAGCAAACAGCGTGCGCGCGTCATCCAGCTGATGCAGTCTCGCCACCGCCGCGCTGGCTTCACGCGTCTGCCGCGCCGGATAGCGCGCCGGTGCGCTGCCCTGCTGCTGGCCGTCGCGACCGTAGACAAACAGCTGAACGCCGGGCGCGCCATAGTCAGCGCCGAAGCGGTTATGGTTGGCTGCGCCTTCGTCACCAAACAGCGCCACCTGCGGCAGCGCGTCGTGTACGCTGAAGTGGCGGCCATCGCGAAAGATGGCGCGGAGCAGATCGGCGGTTTCCGGCGCTTCAATCGCCCGGTGGAACTTATTGTTGAGGTTGGCAACGGTAAAATGCACTTTGCCGTCGGCGCTGTCGGCCGATGGCGAAACCGTGGCCGCATTGGCCACCCACATCGCCGACGCCGAACTGGCCGCTGACAGCAGCTGCGGTGCCTGCTGCGCCGCTTTGGCCAGTACCTGCGCATCGCTGCCGCTGAATCCCAGCTGGCGCAGCAGCGGCAGATTAGGCCGCTCGTGCGGAGGGATAACCCCCTGCACATAGCCCATGTCGGCCAGCGCCTTCATTTTCAGCAGCCCCTGTTTGGCCGCCAGCCGCGGATTGGAGGGCTGCAGCTGATTGCGCGTGGAGGCTTCGTTGCCAAATGACAGGCCAGCGTAGTGGTGCGTCAGGCCGACCAGACCATCAAAGTTTGCTTCAAACGCCTTCATGATGTCGCTCCTGAAGCAGCAAAATCGAGCCCTGGCGACAGGCTGCCTGGCAGCGCCAGGCTGCTGCTCTCCAGCGAGGCCATCGGCCAGGCGCAGTAATCCGCCGCGTACCAGGCGCTGGCACGGTGATTACCGGAGGCGCCCACGCCGCCAAACGGTGCCGAACTGGCGGCGCCGGTCAGCGGTTTATTCCAGTTCACGATGCCGGCGCGCGCTTCCAGCAGCAGCTGATCAAACTGGTCACGCTGTGGTGACACCAGCCCGCACGACAATCCGTAGCGCGTGTCGTTTGCGAGGCCAATCGCCTGCGCGTAATGGTCGTAGCGGATGACCTGCAGCAGCGGTCCGAACACCTCTTCGTCAGGCAGTCCGGCGACGCCGGTCATGTCGATGATGCCGGGCGTGATAATCGCGCTGTCGCGATCCGGCCAGTGCATCGCCAGCAGCACCTTGCCACCCAGCTCAACCCGCTGCTGCCAGGCGGCGAAGATCTGCCCGGCGGCGGCGGGCGAAATCACGCTGCCCATAAATGGCTGCGGTTCGGCATCCCACGCTGCCGGTTTGAGGCGCGCACTCACCTCGACCAGGCGCTGCAGGAAGGCATCGCCTGCCGCACCGCGTTTCACCAGCAAACGACGCGCGCAGGTGCAGCGCTGGCCGGCGGTAATGAACGCCGACTGAATAGCGATATGCACCGCGCCATCAATGTCGGCCGGATCTTCTACAATCAGCGCATTGTTGCCGCCCATCTCCAGCGCCAGCATTTTCTCCGGCTGTCCGGCGAACTGGCGATGCAGGTGATAGCCGGTGGCCGCGCTACCGGTAAACAGCAGGCCGTCAATCTGCTCCGCCTGCGCCAGCGCCTGGCCGGTATCACGTCCGCCCTGTAACAGCGCCAGCGTACCCGCCGGCAGGCCCGCTTCCTGCCACAGCTGCACGGTTTTCTCTGCGGTGGCGGGGGTCAGTTCGCTCGGTTTAAACAACACGCAGTTGCCCGCCAGCAGCGCCGGCACGATATGTCCGTTCGGCAGATGGCCGGGGAAGTTATACGGGCCGAACACCGCCAGCACGCCGTGCGGCCGGTGGCGCAGTGAACTCTCACCTTCGGCCTTTTCGCCGGTGCGTGTGTGATAAGCCTTAATCGAAATGGCCACTTTATTGATCATCGCCTGCACTTCGGTCAGCGTTTCCCAGCGCGGTTTGCCGGTCTCACGTGCGATGATTGCCGCAAGCTCGGTTTTATCCCGCTCCAGCAGACGGGCAAAATCCTCTACCCGCGCCTGGCGGGCAGCAAACGGCAGGCGTGCCCATGCCGGGAACGCCGCGCGTGCCGCCTCACAGGCCGCCGCCACCTGCGCCGCAGAGGCAGCGTTGCCCTGCCATAAGATCTCGCCGCTCACCGGATTGTGTTTACTCAGCGTCTCCGCGCTGCCCGGCTGCCATTCACCGTTGATAAAATGCGTCATGCGTTATTCTCCTCGCGACCCAGGGTAACCACCCGCAGCGAATCGCCATAGTCGCAGCGCAGCGCGGTGCGCTGCTGCTGATTAATCAGAACCTGACCGGATGCGACATCGACCGGCAGCAGCGCCACGCGGAACTGCTGATAGTCGCAGTTCGCCACCAGGCACAGCGGCCAGTGCGCCTCAGCTTCGCCTTCGCTGGCGGTCAGCACTTTGCTCTTGCGGATGGCGCGGATGCGGTCGATCTCACACTCCAGCGTCGGGCCGCCGTCAAAGATGTCGATATAGTTGAGATAGCGGAAACCCTCGGCTTCCAGCACCGCGCGCGCCGGCGCGGTTTTCGGGTGGACTTCACCAATCACCTGCTGTGCCGCTTCCGACAGATAGTGGATATACAGCGGATGCTTGGGCATCAGTTCTGCGATAAAAGCTTTTTGCCCGGTGCCGCTGAGAAAATCGGCCTGGCGAAACTCCATCGAGAAGAAACGGCTGCCCACGCTGTCCCAGAATGGCGAATGTCCCTGCTCGTCGCTGACGCCGCGCATCTCCGCAACCACGTGCTTCATGAAGCGCTCGCGGAAGTTCGCCATAAATAAAAAGCGCGACTTGGACAGCAGATGGCCGTTTTTACCGTCGCGGTAGTCAGGATCGAGGAACAGCGTGCACAGTTCGCTGCTGCCGGTGTGATCGTTACTCAGCGATAAGGTCGGCAAACTGGCGTAGACGTTCAGCTCTTTCGAGGCGTGTACTTGAGTACCGACGCGGAAGTTGTACCAGGGATCCTGCAAACCTACCGCCACTTCAATGGCGCAGATGCCGACGGCGCGATTGTCACTGCTATCCGCCAGCACAAACACGTAGCCCTGTTCAGCGCGCGGCAGCGCGTCCTGCCAGGTTTGCAGCGAGCGCTCAATGCGCGCCTTCAGCGTCTCGCTGTCAGCGGGCAGCGAGGTCAGACCGCCGCCGGTTTTCCCCGCCAGCGCCAGCAGCTGCGGCAGATCGTCACGTTCGACGGGGCGGATCACCATCATGATGTGGCTCCTTTGAGCACGCGTGCGCAGGCGCGTTCGAAGCGCGCCAGCCCTTCTTTTACTTCACGCTCGCTGATGTTCAGCGCCGGGGCAAAGCGCACCACGCTGGCACCGGCGATCAGAACCATCACGCCCTCTTCCGCCGCCGTCAGGTTGAACTGTTTGGCTTTACCGGCAAAATCGTCATTCAGTACCGCGCCAATCAGCAGGCCCAGGCCGCGAATCTCTTTAAACACCGGCAGCCGCTGGTTGATCTCCTGCAGCGCCGTGACAAACCACTGGTGCCGCTCGGCGACGCCAGCCATAAACTCAGGCTGATTGATCAGCTCCAGCACTTTACCGGCCACCGCACCGGCCAGCGGGTTGCCGCCGTAGGTGGTGCCGTGCGTGCCGACGCCCATCACCTGCGCCAGATCTTCACGCGTCAGCATCGCACCGATGGGGAAGCCGCCGCCCAGCGCCTTGGCGGTGCTCAGCACATCAGGCGTGACGCCGTAATGCATATAGGCATACAGCGAGCCGGTACGGCCGACGCCGCTCTGCACTTCATCAAAAATCAGCAGCGCCTGATGGCGGTCGCACAGTTCGCGCAGTCCGCGCAGGAACGCCGGATCGGCCGGTAATACACCGCCCTCGCCCTGAATCGGCTCGACGATGACCGCGCAGGTCTGGTCATTAATTAAGGCCGCCGCCGAGGCCAGGTCGTTAAAGGTGGCATGCTGAATGGCTGGCGGTAACGGGGCGAAATCGCGCGAATAGGCGGGCTGGCCGCCGGCTGAAACGGTGAACAGGGTGCGGCCGTGGAAGGCATTGGTGAAGGCGACGATACCGTTTTTTTCGGCACCGAAACGGTCGTGCGCCACTTTACGCGCCAGCTTCAGCGCGGCCTCGTTGGCTTCCGCCCCGGAGTTACAGAAGAACACGCGGTCGGCAAAGGTGGCATCAATCAGCTGCTTCGCCAGGCGCAGAATCGGTTCGTTGGTGTAGCCGTTGCCGGTGTGCCACAGTTTACCGGCCTGCTCGGTCAGTGCCTGCTGCAGCGCGGGATGGGCATGGCCAAGCGCGTTCACCGCGATGCCACCGGCAAAATCGATGTACTCTTTGCCCTGCTGATCCCACAGCGTAGAACCTTCGGCACGCACCGGCACAAAAGCCGCAGGGGCATAAACCGGCATCATCCATTGATCGAAATCGTGACGTGAAACCTGCAGTGACATAGCCATTTCTCCTGCCTCACTTCGGGTGAAGCTTTTGTTTTAAAATTGTTAAAAGTTGCTGAGTTGCAGCTCGACTATAGAGTGCAGTTAACGTGCCAGCCAGAGGAAAAAATGCATAAATCAGGTTCGGTAACGAAATATCAATAAGTTACACCCTTTCGCCATGCACATTTAATGCATAAAAAGTGAATAACCATCCGATGACAGCAGCACCGCAGTAATTTGTTTAGCGGATTTATGCATTCGCAAAATGAAATATTGCTTTTGTGATCGCACAGCGGATATTTCGCCAAAATGAGGCGTCGGCTGCGCCATTTTGGGGCGCGCTGCGCTTAGCGGGTGCAAGTGACAGCCCGGTTCAGGCATCGGCGTGGTGCATGTCGGCCGCTTATTAGTAACAACTGATTAACTTATTTTGGCTACCCTGTGCCAGACTGTCCGGTAATTAAACGTATTAAAGATCGGGATATTATTTAGCCTGAAATAAACCGACACAGTGCGTCAATGCGGATAATTTACGGGGTGACTATCAGCCTGCTTTGATTCATAAGCATTGAACTTTAAGGCATAGGCTTGTGCTATTTAAGGCAATAAAGCGCTATTTTTATTAAGTCATACCCCTCTTACTTTAATCATTAATTATCAATAATATAAATATTAATCGTCGATTAAACACTCACTTAATCATGATAAGTAAAAGCGATTCCCATTTCCGAATAATGGAATTGGCGTATAAAAATCGCACAAAAAGCCAATAAGAAATTATTTGTTACAACTATTGCACTACTGATCTTCATCCTTTTGTGTCATTTTCTTGTCACCCCACCAGGGGCTTAAAAAATTAAAAAATAACACAGGGTAAAAATATAAATGATGAAGCGCACTTTACTGGCAGCAGTCATGCCATTGCTGCTGGGATTTTCTGTGGCTCAGGCCGCTGAAATCTATAATAAGGATGGTAACAAGCTGGATCTGGTCGGCAAAATTAACGTGTCGCACCTGTTCTCCGATGACACCACCAATGATGGTGATACCTCATCGTATGTCCGTATCGGTTTTAAGGGCGAAACCAAAATTACCGATCAGCTGACCGGCTACGGTTTCTGGCAATCGCAGTTCAGCCTGCGTAACACGGAAGGTGCCGATGCGCAGGCCGGTAACAAAACCCGTCTCGGCTATGCGGGTCTGAAGTTTGCGCAGTTTGGTTCGATCGACTATGGCCGTAACTATGGTCTGATTTATGACGTGCTGGGCTATACCGATATGCTGCCTTTCTTCGGCGGTGATTCCGGTTATGTCGATGCTTTCCTGTCCGGTCGCTCCACCGGCGTGCTGACCTGGCGTAACAAAGATTTCTTCGGTCTGGTTAAAGGCTGGAACGTTGCAGCGCAGTACGAAGGGAAAAACGAGCGCAGCGACAGCGCGGCAACGCCAAACCTGGCGGTACGTCGCTCTAACGGTGATGGTTTCGCCCTTTCCACCTCGTATGATACCGACTTTGGCCTGAGCGCGGTGGCCGCCTATGCCAGCCTCAATCGCGTCAGTGCGCAAAACCTTGCCACCTACGGCAGAGGTGAGAAAGCCGAACACTGGGAAACCGGGGTGAAATATGATGCTAACCAGCTCTATCTGGCGACCATCTACGGCGAATCCCACAACGCTACGCCAATCGGTAACAGCGGGTTCGCCAACAAAGCGGTGAACTTTGAAGCCGTGGCGCAGTATCAGTTCCTGAACGGTTTCCGTCCGTCGCTGGGCTACGTGAGCTCAAAGGGCAAAAATATTGAAAACGTCGGCGACGCCTGGCTGTTCAAATACGCGTCCGTGGGTGCCACCTACTACTTCAACAAGAACATGTCGGTCTACAGCGAATACCGCATCAACCTGCTGAAAGATGACAACGCGCTGCGCCTGAAAACCGACGATATTACCGCGGTCGGTCTGGTGTACCAGTTCTGATGATGATTTACCCTCATGGCATCCCGGCAAGTGTCGGCTGAGGATGCAGCAAAGGGCAGCTCCGGCTGCCCTTTTTCTTTGGTGCCGCGCTGATTATGGCGCCAGCAGGTCGAAGCGGTTTTCGCCCCCCTGCTCCAGCATCACCGGCGGCTGCACCTGCAGCGTAATCCAGTTGGAAGTCACGCGATTTTGCTTGCTGTCCTCCAGCGTCACCGACAGGCGATAACTGTTGTTCGCCTCAGGCGACGCATCCCACGCCGGCATAATGATACTCCAGCCCTGTGGATCGTTGGGATCGGCACCCGGCGTCAGGCTCAGCGCCTGCGTATCGCCCTGCCAGCTGACTTTACTGATTGGATGAGCACTGCGGATCTGCAGTTTCAGCGGCAAACTCTCGCCCGCATTGAGCTGCCACGGCGGCGTGGCGAGGAATACCGACAGGGTTTTACGCTGGCGGAACTCCAGCACCGGCGTATTGCTGCGCGTGACCAAATCATAGCGACTACCGCGCAGCGAACGCGCGGCGGCGACGTTATCCGGATTGAGCTGCTGACTGAGCGCCACGCCAAAGCGGTAGTTGAGACGTAAGCCGAGCTGATCCTGGCTCTCGCCTTCATTACTGGTTTTGTGGCTGGCCGATACGGTGACCAGCGGCACTGGCGTGTAGGAGACGCCCAGCGTCAGCGCTGAAGGATTGTGGTAGCTGTTGCCGGAATTAAACAGATCGACATTGTTGCCGAGATACTGCTGCCAGCTGACCGACACGCCCAGCTGGCGGTAAAACGGCAGATAGCCCTGGGTGGTGACATCATACCCGCGCGCCAGCCGCTGCTGCTGGAACGGGTTGCGATTGCGCCAGCCGGACAGCGGCGTGTAGTAGTTGGCGGATAAGCGCAGGTAGTCGCTCCAGGCCTCGGTGCCCAGCGAAGCGCGCTGCAAGCCGCTGTCAAACAGCCGATCAACGAAGCCGTTATAGCCCAGCAGCCAGCTGCCGGCCACCCAGCGCTGTCCCAGCCCGGCATTGCCCACCAGCCCGTCATCGGTCTGGTGTACGCCCAGCTGGCTGAACGTGAGGTAATTGTAGCGATCGGCCCACGGCGTCAGCAGCGAAGCCCCACTGCCGCTGAAGTTACCTTCCATATCGACGTTAACATCGATCTGTGCCTGGCCATAAGGCGACAGCAGCGACTGCCCTTCATCCGCCACCCGGGTGGCAACCTCATCACGAAAATGGTTAAACGCCCAGATACCGGCCTGCTGACCCAGCGTGGTATCGCTGTCGCTGTTCTGGCTGGCCTCGCCGATGCTTTTGGCAATGCCCGCCAGCTTTTTACTGAACGCCGACGTATCGTCCTGATAGCCCAGCGCCGGTAATTCATCAGCAATTTTCTGGAAACGTGCCGGATCGGCAAACGGTGTTGCGGAGACGTCGCTGTTGTCAGTGAAGGCCTGCGCAGGCGCAACGGCCGCCAGTACAGGGGCCCCGAAGGCTACAGCAGCGAAAATTTTGCGGGTCAGAACCAATGGCAGCATAGCAAAAGAGTAGTCGTTTCAGTTTAGAATTTGAAGTAGCTCACAAAACTGTACGAGGTTACCTTAACATATCCTCGCGCCAACGTAGGACTTGTCTTGCTATGTTTCAGAATTTACGCCACCCGCGGGCATGCAGGGCGATCAGACGGGAAAACACGTCGTGCGTTCCCCTCTCCCGGGCGGGAGAGGGTTCGGATGCGGGTTGAACACCCGATCAGCATTAAAAACCTAAACTGTCCAGCAGGTCGTCAACCTGGTCCTGGCTGGAAACCACACCTGGCGCGTTAGCATGGATCTGCGGACCGTTCAGCAGGCTGTTGCCCTCTTTACGTGCCGCCGCATTGGCTTCCGGCATGTTCTCCAGCAGTACCATCAGCAGCTGACGTTCAATCTCCTGGATCACATCCATCATGCGCTTGATTACCTGACCGGTCAGGTCCTGGAAATCCTGCGCCATCATGATTTCCAGCAGCTGCTTGTTGGTGTACGCCGTGTGAGACGGAACGTCGTCAAGGAACTGGCGCGTATCCGAAACCAACTCGCGTGCATCCGCCAGCTCGATCGGGTTTTCAAACCAGGCATCCCAGCGGCCTTTCAGCTGGGTGGCGCCGGCTTCCATCTGGTCCTGGTGTGGCTGCGCCGCTTCCACACAGTTCAGCGCACGTTCCGCTGCCTGTGCGGTCATCTGCACCACATAATCCAGACGGTCACGCGCGTCCGGAATCGCTTCTGCCGCTTCGGCAATGGCCTGATCCAGCCCCAGTTCGCGCAGGCTGTCACGCAGCATACGTGTCAGAGAGCCAATCCGGGCAATAATCTCGTGTGCCGAAGCTTCTTCAGTTGGTTTCGGAAGGTCGCTCATCACATCTCCTTACATACCCAGTTTTTCGAAGATTTTGCCCAACTTCTCTTCCAGCGTGGCGGCGGTGAAAGGCTTCACCACGTAACCGCTGGCACCGGCCTGCGCGGCGGCGATGATGTTCTCTTTCTTGGCTTCGGCGGTCACCATCAGCACCGGCAGTTTGCCCAGCGTGGCGTCGGCACGAATGGTCTGCAGCAGTTCCAGACCGTCCATGTTCGGCATGTTCCAGTCAGAGATAACGAAATCGAAGCCGCCTGCACGCAGTTTGGTCAGGGCGTCGACGCCATCCTCGGCCTCTTCCACGTTATTGAATCCCAGCTCTTTCAGCAGGTTACGGACGATACGACGCATCGTGTTGAAGTCGTCCACTACCAAAAAGCGCATGTTTTTATCAGCCATATCTACTCCTGTGTTGTCTTGTCCGGCAGGACCGGCTCGTTAAATTCGCAATGCCTGTCCGGCGCTAATTTTGGCCAGCATATGCTGGCTGATGTGGCCCAGATCGACCACTTCACTGGTGCCGCCCATCGCTATCGCTTCGCGCGGCATACCAAATACCACACAGCTGGCTTCATCCTGGGCGATGGTCCACGCGCCGGCGCGGTGCATTTCCAGCATCCCGGCCGCGCCGTCGTTGCCCATGCCGGTCAGAATGACCCCCACTGCATTTCGCCCGGCGTTGACCGCAACCGAGCGGAACAGGACGTCCACCGACGGTTTATGGCGGTTCACCGGCGGTCCGTCGTTCAGTTTCACCACGTAGTTGGCACCGCTGCGCGCCAGCTCCATGTGCATCGCGCCCGGCGCGATATAGGCGTGGCCGGGCAAAATACGCTCGCCGTCTTCCGCCTCTTTTACGGTGATCTGGCACAGCTTGTTCAGCCGCTCGGCAAACGAGCGGGTAAAACCGGGCGGCATGTGCTGCGTAATCAGCAGCGCCGGACTGGTGGCCGGCAGCGGCTGCAGCACATGGCGAATCGCCTCGGTGCCGCCGGTTGAAGAGCCGATAGCAATCAGCTTTTCACTGCTCAGCAGCGGTCCCGCTTTCAGCATCACCGGCTGCGGCGTGGCGGCACGCGCATGCAGTTTGGCGCGCGCGGCGGCGCGAATCTTGTCGGCGATCATCTGGCTGTAGGCCAGCATGCCTTCACGGATGCCGAGCTGCGGCTTGGTGACGAAATCCACCGCGCCTAACTCCAGCGCACGCAGCGTCACTTCCGATCCTTTACCGGTCAGCGACGAAACCATCACCACCGGCATCGGCCGCAGGCGCATCAGTTTTTCGAGGAAGTCGAGGCCATCCATACGCGGCATTTCGACATCCAGCGTCAGCACCTGCGGGTTGTACTGTTTGATCAAATCCCGCGCTACCAGCGGGTCCGGCGCCGTCGCGACCATCTCCATATCGGGATGGCTGTTGATGATCTCCGTCATCAACTGGCGCATCAGCGCGGAATCATCCACGCACATCACGGTGATTTTGCTCATCGTCTTTCCTTGGTCAGTCCATAGACAGTCTGTCCACGCAGCCAGAACTCTTTACTGATCTGACTGAAGTTTTCCGAATGCCCGGCAAACAGCAGACCGCCCGGCTTCAGCAGGGGGACAAAACGGCGCAGAATTTGTTCCTGCGTCTCTTTATCGAAATAGATCATCACGTTACGACAGAAAATCGCGTCGAACGGCCCCGGCAACGCCCAGTCGTGCGCCAGTAAATTGAGCTGCGCATAGTTCACCATGTTGGCCAGCTCGCTGCGCACGCGCACCATGCCGGCGTGCGGGCCGGTGCCGCGCAGGAAGAAGCGCTGCAGCTGCGACTGCGATAAGGTGCGCAGCTCCTCCTGGCGATAAACGCCCGCTACCGCTTTCTCCAGCACCTGGGTATCAATATCACTGGCGTGGACGGAAAATTTCCCCGGTCCGGTGCCCAGCGTTTCTGCCAGCGTCATGGCAATCGAGTACGGCTCTTCACCGGTTGAAGCGGCGGTGCTCCACACGCTGTAGTTGCCGCTGCGTTTGCGCGCATGCTCTGCCAGAATCGGGAAGTGGTGCGCCTCACGGAAAAATGAGGTCAGGTTGGTGGTCAGTGCGTTAATAAACGCCTGCCACTCGGCACTGTTCGGGTCCTGCTCCAGCAGCGCCAGATAGCGACCAAAATCATCAATATTCAGCATGCGCAGCCGACGTACCAGACGGTTGTACACCATCTCGCGTTTGTGGTCGGCCAGCACGATGCCCGCACGCTGATAGATCAGCTGGCTGATACGACGAAAATGTGTATCGGAAAGCGGCAGGCGCTGCACCATTTGTGAGAGCAGCGTCGTGGCTTCATTTTGATCCAATAACGTCGATTTCTTCATTTCGGGTCACCCGGCAACAAACTGATTAAATTGTGATACTGCGGTTGCTACTGTGCTGCCAGTGCACACCATTCACACGGGCCGCCCTGCGGCGGCCACAAGGGTTAAAAGGTTTCCCAGTTATCGTCAGCGCCACGAGCTCCTGCCGCTTGCGCCAGCGCCTGCGGTGCAGACGGACGCGCAATTTTTGGCGCTGTAGTTACGTTAACGGCCTGGGCGACAAATTCTTTACCAATATTGAACACCGCCACCGACTGTTTCAGTCGGCTGGCCTGATCTTCCAGCGCCGCCGCCGCCGTCGCGGACTCTTCCACCAGCGCGGCGTTCTGCTGGGTGACGCGGTCCATCTCGTTCACCGCCAGGCCAACCTGGTCGATACCGCGGCTCTGCTCATCGGAAGCCGAGGCGATTTCGCCCATGATGTCGGTCACGCGGGTCACCGCGTTGACGATCTCGCTCATGGTTTCGCCCGCGCTCTCTACCAGCACCGAACCGGTATTGACGCGGCTGACCGAATCTTCAATCAGGCCTTTGATCTCCTTCGCCGCCTGCGCGCTGCGCTGGGCCAGACTGCGCACCTCGCCCGCGACCACGGCGAAACCACGCCCCTGCTCACCGGCGCGTGCCGCTTCCACCGCGGCGTTCAGCGCGAGGATATTGGTCTGGAAGGCGATACCGTCAATCACGCTGGTGATATCGGCAATCTTCTTCGAACTGCCGGCGATGTCCTTCATGGTGCTGACCACGCCATCGACCACTTTGCCGCCCTGCTGCGCCGTTTCGGACGCGTTCAGCGCCAGCTGCGACGCCTGACGGGCGTTTTCCGCGTTCTGCTTCACGGTGGCGGTCAGCTGCTCCATGCTGGCCGCGGTCTGCTCCAGCGATGCGGCCTGCTGTTCGGTACGCGAAGAGAGATCGTTGTTGCCCATGGCGATTTCGCTGGCGCCGGTGTAGATGGCGTCAGAACCGTCGCGCACGATGCGTACGGTGCGCGCCAGCTCCTGCTGCATGTGCTGCAGCGAACTGAGCAGGTCGCCCATTTCGTTACGTACGCTGAGATCGACCGGCTGCGTCAGATCGCCGCGCGCAATATGGCGGATGTGCTCAATGCTCTGCTGCAGCGGACGGATCAGCGCAGTACGCATACCGCTCCACACCAGCGCAATCACCAGCAGCGTCACCAGCAGCGTGCCAACTACCAGCATAATCGCGTGTTGGTAAGCGCTCTCGTTGGCGTCAATGCCCTGTTTTGCCAGCACAATGTTGTAGGCGAGCCAGGCGTTGTAATCCTTTTCAAATTTGTCCTGAAAACCCTGCGTTGGCTGATCGACAAAGCCTTTAAAGTTACCGGCACTGAGAAAATCAATCAGCTCGGCCAGCGCCCCGCGAAACGCGTTGTAGTTGGCCTGCAGCGTCAGCACGTTCTCCGCGCTTTTGCCCTTTTCCGACAGGTTAGCGTTGAACTCGGCAAAGCTCTGATCGGCGGTTTTCAGCTCCGTATTGGCCAGCGCCACCAGATCTTTTACTGTGGCACCGGAGCCGGCCTGCTGACTGTCCAGCAGATAGCGGATACCGGCACGGTTCAGCGTGTTACGCGCCTGTACCAGCGAAACCCATGAGGTGCCCATCGCCCGCTGCAGGGTGCTAAGACGTTGGTTGTACGCAAAATTATCTTTATCGGCTTTCACCGTTGAAAAAAACATTCCTCCGGAAAACAGCTGCAGTAAGGCAAATAACGCCAGCACGCACAGCAGGCCGGATACCACTCGAACACGACTAAACATAAACACCTCATTAATTGGCGGATCGCTGGTGTTATCGGCGCGCAGGCGCGGATCTTTATGTGAGGTGAAAGGGGTAAGACCAGCAGCAAACCGGGGAAGGGCCAGCCACGTGACCCTCTCCCGCTGCGGGAGAGGGGACGATTCAGGCAATGATTAAAACGTTTCCCAGTTTCCTTCACTCACCGGGGCCGTAGCGGCTTTACGCACCGCCGGCGGTGTCGTGGTCAGGGGGGGACGCACAGGGGCCGCTGCCGACGCGCGCGGAATGCGGAACACCGCCACCGACTGGCTCAGGCGGCTGGCCTGCTCCTCCAGCGAGGCCGCGGCGGCGGCCGACTCTTCTACCAGCGAGGCGTTCTGCTGCGTGACGCGGTCCATCTCGGTCACCGCCTGGCCCACCTGGTCGATGCCACGGCTCTGCTCATCCGAGGCCGAAGCGATTTCGCCCATGATGTCAGTCACGCGCGTCACCGCACCGACGATATCCTGCATGGTGTCACCCGCGGTACCGACCAGCTGCGAACCGGCATTAACCCGGCTGACCGAATCGTCAATCAGTCCTTTGATCTCCTTCGCCGCCTGCGCGCTGCGCTGCGCCAGGTTACGCACCTCGCCCGCTACCACGGCAAAACCACGGCCCTGCTCCCCGGCGCGCGCCGCTTCGACCGCCGCGTTAAGCGCCAGGATGTTGGTCTGGAAGGCAATGCCGTCGATCACGCTGGTGATATCCGCGATCTTCTTCGAACTGCCGGCGATGTCATGCATGGTGCGCACCACGCCTTCGACCACGTCGCCACCTTTGCGTGCGGTCTCCGACGCGCTGAGCGCCAGCTGCGAGGCCTGCCGGGCGTTCTCGGCGTTCTGCTTCACCGTGGCGGTGAGCTGCTCCATGCTGGCCGCGGTCTGTTCCAGTGATGCCGCCTGCTCCTCGGTGCGTGCCGAGAGATCGTTGTTACCGGCGGAGATTTCGCTGGCGCCGGTAAAGATGGCGTCCGAGCCGTCGCGTACGTTGCCGACGGTGTGCACCAGCGACTGCTGCATTTCATGCAGACTGCTGGCCAGCTGGCTCATTTCGTTACGCCCTTCAACGGTGATGGCCTGCGTCAGATCGCCTGCGGCAATATGGCGAATGTGGCCGAGCAACTGATGCAGCGGCTGAATCAGCACCGTGCGCAGGCCAAACCAGCAGGCGACGATTACCGCGATCACCATCACGGCGACAATCGCCAGCAGCCACATCATGGTGTGGAAGGCACGCTGGTTCTGCGCCACGCCCTCAGCGGCTAAAGCACTCTGCGCGCTGCGCCACTCTTCATAGGTGGCTTTCATTTTGACCTGTTTGGCTTCGATGTTCTGATCGAACATGCCCTGCAGATCGTTGGCTTTCAGCCGGGCCAGCATCGCCTTCAGGCCGTTATTGAACGCGGCATAATCCGTTTCCAGCCGGTCGCGCAGCGCATCAGACAGTCCCGGCGTCGCTGGCAAATCGTAATAACGCTGATAGTGACCGGCCGCGGTGTCGAGCTGTTTCTCCGTCTGCGCGATCAGTGCATTAAGCTGACCGCCGTTGGTCTGTGATGCCATGCTGCCCTGCATGCGCAGCATGGCGCGGTTGAGCACGGTACGGGTTTGATTGAGTTCAATCCAGGCATCGGACATGGCAGCGACGTTATTACTTGACGTTTGTGCCACAGCAAACGCCTCTTTATCTTTTTGTAATGCCGACCAGAACAGCCCGCCGGACAGTAATTGCATAGCACCGAACACCAGCAGGACGGCGATCAGGCTGGTGACGACGTTGATTCGTTTTAACATGGTGTCTCCAAAAAGGGGGTTACGCCCTGTTTATCGACCGCTGCGCTGAATATTTGAGAGGGTTTACCGGACTTTACGAGGGATAATGCTGAATTAAAGCTTTTTTACAGCGTTTTATAAGTAAAGAAAGCAGCTGATGCGGGAGCGGCGCGTTGTCCGCTCCCGTTTCAGCTTAGAACGTTTCCCAGTTGGCGTCGCTGACCGGCGCGGTCAGCGCTTTGCGTGGCACGCTGGCCTGCGGCGGGGCGATTTGCGGATGGCGCACACCCGTGCTGCTGACAGGCTGAGCGCCACGTGGAATGCGGAACACCGCCACCGACTGGCTGAGACGGCTGGCCTGCTCCTCCAGCGAGGCCGCCGCCGCCGCCGACTCTTCCACCAGCGAGGCGTTTTGCTGCGTGACGCGGTCCATCTCGGTCACCGCCTGGCCGACCTGATCGATACCGCGACTCTGCTCGTCCGATGCCGAAGCGATCTCGCCCATGATGTCAGTGACGCGCGTCACCGCATTGACGATTTCGCCCATGGTATTGCCCGCCGTGCCGACCAGCTGTGAGCCGCTGTCAACGCGACGCACCGAGTCTTCAATCAGCCCTTTGATCTCCTTCGCCGCCTGCGCGCTGCGCTGGGCAAGGTTGCGCACTTCACCGGCCACCACCGCGAAGCCGCGGCCCTGTTCCCCGGCGCGCGCCGCTTCGACTGCGGCGTTGAGCGCGAGGATGTTGGTCTGGAAAGCGATACCGTCAATCACGCTGGTAATGTCGGCAATCTTCTTCGAACTGCCGGCGATATCGTGCATGGTGCGCACCACGCCTTCGACCACTTCTCCGCCTTTCTGCGCGGTTTCCGATGCACTGAGCGCCAGCTGCGAGGCCTGCCGCGCGTTCTCGGCGTTCTGCTTCACCGTGGCGGTGAGCTGCTCCATGCTGGCCGCAGTCTGCTCCAGCGACGCCGCCTGCTGTTCGGTACGCGCCGAGAGATCGTTATTGCCGGCGGAGATTTCGCTGGCGCCGGTAAAAATGGCGTCCGAGCCGTTGCGCACGTTGCTGACGGTGCGCACCAGCGCCTGCTGCATCTCCTGCAGCTTGCTCGCCAGCTGGCTCATTTCATTACGTCCTTCGACGGTGATGGTCTGGGTTAAATCGCCCTGCGCAATGTGTTCAATGTGCTGGATGCTGTCGTTGAGCGGCTTAATCAGCACCTTACGCAGGCCGAACCAGCACAGCACGATCACGCCCACCACCAGCGCCAGTACCAGCCCCAGCAACCACATCATGTGCTCGTAAGCGGCGCTGTTCGCCGCCACGCCGGCCGCCGTCAGACGATCCTGATCGGCGCGCCATTGGGTGTAGTTTTCCAGAAAGGCACTTTGCGTCGGGGCCACCGGTACTTTTCCGGCTGCGGCGGTATCGTTGTGCTGCAGTACCTGCTGCATCTCAGCCAGTGCGCTGGCGTAAGCTTTATAGGTCTGTTCCAGCTGCTGATTGAGCTGCAGATTCTGGCCCGGCGTGTCCGGCGTGTTTTTAAACAGCGTGAATTTGTCCTGCGCCGTCTGCTGGAACGTCCTGCTCTGCCCGAACAGCGTACTGATGTCAGCTTCGGTGCCGGTCAGTTTACTGGTGGCAATACGCAGCTGGATACGCGTCAGGATCACGCGGCTTTGGTTAAGGCTCATGTAAGCATCATTGATGGCGGCAATGTTTTTGCTCGCCAGCTGAGAGGTATTGAAACTTTTTTTGTCGTCACTCAGCGCTTTGAAAAACAGCGAGCCGGAAGCCAGCTGCAGTACGCCAAACACCAACAACACCAGCAACAGGCTGGTCACAACGCGGATTTTCGTAAACATAGTTTGCCCTGGGAAATGAAGAAAAATCGTGCAATACAGTTATCGACCTGGCGGCGGGAATATTGAGCGAGGGCAGGAAATATTTGTGGTCTTTGCTATTGATTTATAAAGGTTTAATAAAGGATGTAATAGTCACGGGCCGCATCAGCGACCCGTGACTCTCTGCGAACGATTATGCGCTACGCAGCGTATCCACCAGCGCCATCTCTTCACTGCTCAGCAGTTTTTCGATGTCGACCAGAATCAGCATACGCTCGCCCAGGGCGCCGAGACCGGTGAGGTACTCGGTCGACATGGTGACGGCAAATTCCGGTGCCGGACGGATCTGATCCTGCGTCAGCGACAGCACGTCAGACACGCCATCCACCACGATGCCGACCACGCGATGCTCAAGATTCAGCACGATCACCACGGTGTTTTCGTTGTACTCCACGTCCGGCTGCGAGAACTTCACGCGCAGGTCGATAATCGGCACAATCACGCCACGCAGGTTAGTTACGCCCTTGATGAACTCCGGCGTGTTAGCGATACGCGTTACCTGATCGTAACCACGAATCTCCTGCACTTTAAGGATATCGATGCCGTACTCTTCGTCACCGAGGGTGAAAACCAGGAACTCCTGGCCGACGGTTTCGCCGGCGATTTTCGTCACGGTTGCCATGTCAGTCATTTTTTTACCCTTTCGTTATCTGTTACGCTGCGGCACCGGCCACACGCTTCTCACGGTTCAATGATTGCAGTGCCGATACGTCGACAATCAGCGCAACGCTGCCATCGCCGAGGATGGTGGCGGCGGAAATGCCCGGCACTTTGCGGTAGTTGCTTTCCAGGTTCTTCACCACCACCTGATGCTGACCAATCAGCTGATCGACCAGCAGCGCATAGCGACGTCCTGCGCTCTGCAGGATCACCACGATGCCCTGCGTGGCGTCGGTTTTGGCGTTCTGCACGTCAAACACGTTCCACAGCTCAACCAGCGGCAGGTACTCGCCGCGCACTTCCAGTACGCGCTCGCCACCGGCCAGCGGTTTCAGCTCTTCAGCCGTGGGCTGCAGTGACTCCATCACCGCGTTCAGCGGCAGGATGAACACTTCGTCCGCCACGCGCACCGACATCCCGTCGAGGATCGCCAGCGTCAGCGGCAGCAGAATGCGAATGGTGGTGCCTTTGCCCTGCTTCGAGGAGATTTCGACGTGACCGCCCATCTCCTGGATATTACGTTTCACCACGTCCATGCCGACGCCGCGGCCTGATACGTCGGTCACCTGTTCGGCGGTCGAGAAGCCTGGCGCGAAGATCAGCATGCCGACTTCTTCATCGCTCATGCTGTCGCTGACCGGCAGGCCGGATGAGAGCGCTTTCGCCAGGATACGTTCACGGTTGAGGCCGGCACCGTCATCGATCACTTCGATACAGATGTTGCCGCCCTGGTGTTCCGCGGACAGCGTCAGATTGCCGACCGCCGTTTTGCTGGCGGCCAGCCGTTTTTCCGGGGTTTCGATGCCGTGGTCGAGGCTGTTACGCACCAGGTGCGTTAACGGATCGATGATGCGTTCGATCAGGCTCTTATCCAGTTCGGTTGAGCTGCCGAGCAGCGTCAGTTCAACCTCTTTGCCCAGCTTGCTGGCCAGATCGCGCACCAGACGCGGGAAGCGGCTGAACACGTACTCCATCGGCATCATACGAATCGACATCACCGATTCCTGCAGGTCGCGGGCGTTACGCTCCAGCTGACCCATGCTGTTGAGCAGGTCACCATGTGCCACCGGATCCAGCGCACCGGAGCGCTGCGCCAGCATCGACTGGGTAATCACCAGCTCGCCGACCAGGTTGATCAGCTGGTCAACTTTTTCCACCGCCACGCGAATACTGCTGGATTCGCTGCTTTTGGCGGGCGCGGCAGCACGCTTGCTCTCACGCTTCACCGCCGGGGTAATGTCGGTGACGGTCGCCGTTTGCTGCACCGGCGCTGCGGCTTCGGCCTCTGCGACTGGCGCGGCGGCAACGGCGGCGGGTGCGGCGTCCTGCGGGAACTGAATCTGCGCTTCATCAATCACGAAACACAGCACCGCCACGATATCGTCTTTGCCGACACCGTCGATGGTGGCTTCCAGCGAGCTGGCGCCTTTCACCACATCGGTCAGGGTGCCGAGGTTGCCCAGCTCTTCCAGCAGCAGATCCGGCTCTTTCTCTTTCAGATTGATCAGCTGCAGGCGCAGGCCGCTGCTGGCGGGCGCGGCAGGTGCTGCCACGTCGGCGAGCGCCACCACCGGTGCGGCGGCTTGCGGGGCTATTCCTTTGGCTTCCAGCGCCAGCTGGCGCAGGGCTTCACAGATGTAGTTAAAGCTTTCTGCGTTTGGCTCCTGCGCGGTTTTATAGGCATCGAGCTGTTCCTGCATAATATCTTTGGTTTCCAAAAACAGGTTGATGATGTCGGTGCTGAGCTGCATTTCGCCACGGCGCGCACCATCCAGAATGTTTTCCAGGATGTGGGTGGTTTCCTGTAAAACCGTAAAGCCAAACGTACCGGCTCCGCCCTTAATGGAGTGGGCGGCGCGGAAGATGGCATTCAACTGCTCGGAATCGGGCTCCTGGGGATCCAGTCCCAACAGGTGTTGCTCCATATCCGCTAACAGCTCATCGGCTTCATCAAAAAACGTCTGGTAAAAATCGCTGATGTCCATGCTCACGGGATCACCTCGGCTGTGAGGGTTGGTCTGGTGTCACCGCGCTGGCGGCGGGCGGTGCCGCTGCCGGCGGATTCGCCGCGGCTGCCGGTGTGGCCGGTGCTGCGGTAGAACCCGTGGGGGCAGTTGGCGCCGCCGGACCAGCCGGTGCGGTAATGCTAGGTAAAATCTGCGCCGGGTCACTCACCTGAACGGCATCGCTCTCGGCATTCTCTTTTTCAATCGCCGCTTCGGTGTCATGGTTCAACACCAGCAGGCTGATACGACGGTTCACCGCGTCGTTGGCGCCGCGGTTTTTCAGTTTCATGGTGTCGGCCATGCCGACCACGCGCAGCATTTTGCCGCCGTCCAGCCCGCCCGCCACCAGCTCACGGCGTGAGGCATTGGCACGATCCGCCGACAGTTCCCAGTTGCTGTAGCCGCGATCGCCGCTGGCGTACTGGAAGTCATCGGTATGGCCGGACAAACTGATTTTGTTAGGAATATCATTCAGCAGCGGCGCAATGGCGCGCAGGATATCGCGCATGTACGGCTCCACTTCGGCGCTGCCGGTTTTAAACATCGGGCGGTTCTGGCTATCGATAATCTGAATGCGCAGCCCCTCTTCCACCATGTTGATGATCAGATGCGGACGCAGCGCTTTCAGGCGTGGATCGGCCTCAATCAGCTGGTCGAGTTTTTCACGCAGCCGGTTCAGGCGAATGTCATCCAGCTGGCGCTTTTGCGCATCCATATCGACCTGTTTTTGCACTTCGCCTTTCTTCTGCGTCGGATCATCGCCGCCGCCGGGAATCGGACTTTCGCTGTCGCTGCTACGCTGACCGCCGGTCAGGGCGACCTTGAGCGGCGTTTTAAAATATTCGGCAATCTGCACCAGCTCCTGCGGATTGGCGATCGAGATCAGCCACATCACCATGAAGAACGCCATCATCGCCGTCATAAAGTCGGCATAGGCAATCTTCCATGAGCCATGGCTGCCTTCATGCTTTTTATGTTTGCGCCGTTTGACCAGCACAATCGGGCGATTACCGTGCTTCATGAAGGCGTATCCGAAGTCTGCTTAGCCGGGTTTTTCGCGTTACGCACGTGCTCTTCCAGCTCGGTAAAGGACGGACGCTCGGTGGAATACAGGGTTTTACGACCAAACTCGACGGCGATCTGCGGCGCATAACCGTTCAGGCTGGAGAGCAGCGTGACTTTGACGCACTGCATCATCTTGGTGGTTTCCGCGCACTTCTGGCGCAGCACGGAAGCCAGCGGCGAAATAAAGCCGTAAGCCAGCAGAATACCGAGGAAGGTTCCCACCATGGCATGCGCAATCAGCGCGCCCAGTTCTGCCGCCGGGCGGTCCGCGGAAGCCAGCGCGTGCACCACGCCCATTACCGCGGCGACGATACCAAACGCCGGCAGGCCATCACCGACTGCCGCTAAGCTTTGTGCTGGTACTTCGCACTCGTGTTCATAGGTTTCGATCTCTTCATCCATCAGGGCTTCGATCTCGAAAGCATTCATATTTCCGCTCACCATCAGACGTAAATAGTCGGTAATAAAATCCACTAAAGGTTTATCGGACAAAATACGCGGATAGTTAGCGAAAATTTCGCTCTGGCTGGGATCTTCAATATCGCGTTCCAGCGACAGCATGCCCTGCTGACGTGATTTCGCCATCAGGCGATACAGCAGCGCCATTAAATCCATGTATACGGCTTTGTTATATTTTGAGCCGCGCATTAACAAAGGCAGCGCTTTTAGCGTCTTTTTAATCGATTTGCCGTTGTTGCCCACCAGAAACGCACCAATGCCGGCGCCGCCAATAATCAGCAACTCCGACGGCTGGTAAAGCGCGCCCAGATGGCCACCTACCATCATGTAACCGCCCAGCACGGAACCGAGGACTACGATATAACCCACAATAATCAGCACAAAAACATCCTTACGTCCGTAACGTGTTGGTGGAAGTTAAGCCAGAGAGCCGCAGGTGTTATTCACAGGGTGTGGGCAAAAAAAAAGCAGCGGTATTAACCGCTGCTGGATGCTTTCCACGATGCGAACAAACTTAAACGGCGCGTTTAACCTGTTCATCCAGCAGTTGTGGAAAGGTATCGGCAGAATCTGCAGAAAGTTTACGTCTTTTTACGGCACGTGATGGCGGCTGGCACAGGCTGCAAACAAAGCTGCCCGGCGGCTGATGCGCGTGGTTGATGAAGCTTCCGCCACAGCATTTACAGTCAGACAATTCCAGCATGCCACTTTCAACAAATCGCACCAGGGTCCAGGCGCGGGTCAGCGCCAACAGCGGGCCCTCGTCCGATTGCGGACACTGCTCAAGATACAGGCGATACGCTTTGATAACCGCCTCTACGCCACTGCTCAGCCGGGTTTTCAGCAGAAACTGCCAGGCGTTGCAGAACATCGACGCATGAATATTTTGTTCCCAGGTCATGAACCAGTCGGTAGAGAATGGCAGCATGCCTTTCGGTGGTGGGGCACCACGCAGCTCTTTGTACAGTTTAATCAGGCGACCGCGGCTCAGCTGGGTTTCACTTTCCAGCATCTGCAGTCGTGCGCCCAATGTAATCAGCTCCATTGCCAGCTGAATATCACGCGCTTCCTGAACGATACTTTTTTCGGTCATTATACCGCCCTCTTTTTAGCAGAGGCATCGTCTTTCGATGCGCTGCGCAATAAACGGCTGGATAATAAAATACCGGTGTGGATTTGCTGCAAATCATCCACACGTGATTCCTGCGTTAAACGGTTAATAAGATTGTGATCGGTAAAGCGGAACTGGCAAACCAGTTGATTGGTTTCCGCTAATTTTACCATCTCAGGTAAAGTCAATTGCTGCAATGCATCCGCCATTGGCTCATCGATACCTAAACGAAACATTGCTGAAGCTTTTTCCTGGTTTATCAAACGCTGTGCAAGCAATAAATATGACAGATTGATGTCATATATGTGTTTTAGTAATTCTGATGTACCCATTTTTTTCCATCCTGATAGACGCGACATATATACGGCCACAGAATTAAGTGTTCTATGGTTCGGGTTGCTGGTTGGTAAATCTAAAGATGGCAAAAAATAATCAGGCATAAGCCAACGCGTACTGAACTGTTTCACTTCCCACCGGGATATTGATCAGTAGTAGTCAAAACTCCAGGCCAATCTTTTCTTGAGTTGTAACCATCTTCCGTGACGTCTGCTTACAGTTTTTTAAGACTAATCCGAAAACAAGGCAAATCTATATCGTCTGATTTCGACATACAACGTGATTGGTATGAAATTTTAGATAAAGTGTGATCTACGTCACACTTTTAAGGCAAATTTTTCAAGTGAAGCTTCAGTAATGCTTTTCTGTTGTTCTTTTTTTGAGCGATTTTGAAACGTTTCGCTAATATTTCACAGGAAAAGTCTGAATTTTGAAGTGTGTCGCAGATCGCCGCCATGGGACGATCTTTTATCTGCTGCGTTGGCTTTAGGCAAAGACAAGCCCCCGAAATAAACCAAAAAGGCAGCATAAAACACCAAAAATGGCTGTAATTATTCGCTTTTAAATTAATCACTTACAGGGAATATTGCCATGCAGGACTAATGGCGCTGTGCTAGCGAAGCGTGAAGAGTGGATGCAGCGCGCTTGTGGTGTGTAAAGAGTTTGTAGGGAGGGTTTAGCGAGTCACAAGGGATGTAACAGCACGTTACATTAGCAATATGAATGAATTGACTAACTAACACACTGATGTATTAGAACTATCGGCCTGGCCAGCCAAATCTTTAGGGTCGGAAGAAAAAATTCAGCGTTTCAGTGATTAACTGACTTAATTTTAACCAATTCGTGCGTTTTTTGGTGCCGGGTCAGCGGGTTAGCGCTTAACAAAATGAAATCGATTTCATCCGGTGAGGGTATCGCGTGAAAACGCTACGCAGCATGGTCCTGCCTGCGTCGTCTGACGGATACCTCTCCCGCGTACGGGAGAGGCATTGCCTGAGGGGAAAATCGCGCCTTGCGGGGCTAATTACGCCAGCTTCTGAAACGTCGCGACCTTGTTATCGCTACCGTGGCTGGCGCTGCGTGCCGGCAGCGTGTTCAGATCGTTCAGGAAGCTTTCCCGCCAGTGCGAAATGTCCTGCTTACGCAGTACGGCCATCATGTCGTTATAGCGCGAGATACGCTCGGTGCGCGGCATGGTCAGTGCGCGGTCCAGCGCCGCCGCCACATCATCACGATCGTACGGGTTGACGATTAGCGCAGAAGTCAGCTCGTTGGCCGCTCCGGCAAAGCGCGACAGCACCAGCACGCCCGGATCGTCCGGATCCTGCGCCGCGACATACTCTTTCGCCACCAGGTTCATGCCGTCACGCAGCGGCGTAACCAGCCCCACGTCGGTCAGGCGGAAAATCTTCATCAGCAGACGGCGGTCAAAATGCTGGTTGAGATAATAGAGCGGCGTCCAGCCCAGCGTGCCGTATTTACCGTTAATGCGCCCCGCTTCCGTCTCCAGCTGGTGACGAATATCCTGATAGGCCTGCACGTCGCCGCGCGAGGTCGGCGCAATCTGTGAGTAGCGGATTTTGCCGCGGTGCTGCGGGAAGTTTTCCAGCAGCGCTTCATAGGCAAGGAAACGCTCCGGCAAGCCTTTGGAATAGTCGAGACGCTCACAGGCGATAATATTCTGCAAATCGCCCAGCTCACGCTTCATCGCGGCCATCTTCGGTGGCAGCGGCCCTTCCGCCATCTCTTTAATGCTGTCCGGCTCGATACCGATGGGGTAAACCTCGGTCATAAAGGTGTTGCCAAAGGCGCGATGCTTCTTCTCGCCTTTATTCTGCAGCTGCGTCAGCTGGCTCAGGCTGTCGAGAAACGCCACGCGATCGGATTCTGTCTGGAAACCCAGCAGATCGTATTCACACAGCATTTCCAGCAGTTCCTGATGCGGCGGCAGCGCATTGAAAATTTCCGGCGTCGGGAACGGGATATGCAGAAAGAATCCGATTCGGTTATTGATGCCCTGTTTACGCAGTTCAGCGGCAAACGGCAGCAGGTGGTAATCGTGGATCCACAGGATATCGTCCGGCTTGATCAGCGGTTTCAGCCGCTGCGCCAGCAGGGTATTCACGCGGCAGTAGCCTTCCCAGGCTTCACGCTGATACTGCACCAGATCGAGGCGATAGTGGAACGCGGGCCAGATCACCGTATTCGAAAACTGGCAGTAGTACTGATCGTAATCGTTTTGATTGAGGGGGAATGAGGCATAGGTAATGCCGTCTTGTTCGATCTGGGTAAGTTCCTCATCTTCTTCACCGGAAAACTCACTGATCTCTCCGTTCCAGCCAAACCACAATCCTCCGGTGGTCTGCAGCGCATCCAGAATGCCGACGGCGAGACCGCCTGCGTTGGTTTTGCTTCCATCAGGAATAGCGATACGGTTAGATACGACGACTAAACGACTCATAACCTAAACTCCTTACCGACGTTGTCATGTTCTAGTTGTAATAATAGTTGTTCCAGCCAGTGCCAGACCGCTGCCACATCGGGCAGACGATAGCGCGCCTGGCTTGGACCTTCACCGACCTTGACCGAGATGCCGTGCATGGCATTGACTGCAAGAAAGCCTTTCTCATCGGTCAGATCGTCGCCCACAAATACCGGAATGCGACCGGTAAATGGCGCTTCCTGCATAAATTCGCGTACCGCAGCACCTTTATCGATGCCCTGCGGTTTCAGTTCCACCACACATTTACCTGGCTGCAGCGCCAGCGCCGGAAAGCGGGTTACCGCCTCTTCGGCCAGCTGCATGATGGCGTTTTCATATTCTGGCGCGTTGCGGTAGTGCAGCGCAAAGGCCATGCCTTTCACTTCCAGCAGCGTACCGGGCCACTGGTCAAGCGTCTGCTGCAGTTCAACCTGCAGCGTTTGCGCCACCTCATCGGGCAGCGACTGACGATGCAGATGTCCGCTGGCATCGCGGCGCTCAGCGCCATGCACGCCCGCTGCCGGGGCTTCCAGCGGCGCGACCAGCTCATCCAGCTGGCTGATCGGACGGCCGGAAACCAGCGCCAGCGCGCCGTGACTTAAATTAGAAATTTGTTGCAGATGCTGGCGCACCGATGCGGGGATGGAAACCGATTCGGGCTGCGACTGAAGCGCGGCCAGCGTGCCGTCAACATCAAAAAAGAAGGCGTAAAGTCCGCCACTTAGCGACGGCAGGGTGCTGTTCTCATTAACCGCAGGGGTCACGTCTCCTCCTGTATCTGAACGTAAACGGGCAGTCTGTTCGCAGGCAGGCAGGAAGTGAGGAGGTTTTTCCGTAAACACGGGAATCGAAAGGGTAACGCTCCAGAACTAAACGAAATTTTCATCAACACTGCAACCGCACTACAAACATCGGCAACATTAAGTGTAGACAACAATTGAAGTTTCGCCAGACGGGCGCACAGAGTGCTTAGCGAAGAGTGCACTTTTCAGCGGTTTGCGCGGCAAAAAACTGAATTCTGCTGTTTTTCATACGCTTCGCTTTTTTTACCGCGGGCAGACTTGATCATAGCAAAAATCGCCTGATACTGTATATAAAAACAGTATCTATGGAATGTTCGCTATGACGCGTTTCTTTTTGCCACAGCTTTCACCGCCTTCGCGCTCCCGCCCGCTATTCCTTGACGCGGTGCACGGCGGTTTCCCCTCGCCCGCTCAGGACTACATTGAGCGCCAGATTGATCTCAATGAGCTGCTGGTGACCCGCCCCAGCGCCACCTATTTTGTACGCGTCGAAGGCGACTCAATGCGCGATGCCAATATCCGCGAAGGTGACCTGCTGGTGGTCGACAGCTCACTCAATGCCCGGCACGACGACATCGTGATCGCCGCCATCAACGGCGAGTTCACCGTCAAGCGGCTGCAGACGCATCCCTGCGTACAGCTGATGCCGATGAATCCGCGCTATCAGCCCATCCGGCTGCGTGAAGAGGAGGAGCTGGAAATTTTTGGCGTGGTGACGTTTATTATTTACGCCGCACGCGTCCAGCGTTAGCGCATCGTTTCGGCGCGGATCATCTCAATCAGCCGGCGTAAACCCGGGTGCAGCTGGCGACGGTCGGGGTAATACATCACCAGCGGTTCGTCTTCACTGCACCAGTCCGTCAGCACGCGCACCAGCTGCCCGCTCGCCAGCTGCGCCTGTACATAGCGCTCCGGGCAGTAGCCGAGACCGTAACCGCCGGCGACCGCATCAATAATCATGTCGCTCTCATTGAGCGTCAGCGTGCCCGGCACATCGACCTCATACGCCACCTTGCCCTGCGCCAGCGGCCACTTATACAGCGTGCCATTGCCAAGGCGCATGCGAATACAGCGATGGTTGCGCAGATCGTCCGGATGCTGCAGCGGCGGCGCGTCGCGCAGGTAATCGGGTGACGCCACCACGATCCAGCGCAGTTTGGGCGTCAGCGGCATGGCGATCATATCTTTCGGTACGCTGGCGCCGTAGCGGATCCCGGCGTCATAGCCGCTGCCGATGATATCCACCAGATTGTTATCCACCGTAATTTCCAGACTGAGCTCCGGATAGGTCGCCATAAAGCGCGCCAGGATCGGCCGAAACAGCAGCTGCCCGGCATCACGCGGGATGTTCAGCCGCAGTCGGCCGCTGGGTGATTCGCGGTACAGGTGCAGATCGTTCAGCGCCAGCTCAATCTGCGCAAAGCCGGTTTCCAGATGGCGCAAAAAAGCGGCACCGGCGTCCGTCGGCACCACCGCCCGGCTGGTGCGGTTGAGCAGGCGCACGCCAAGACGCGCTTCAAGACTGCGCAACGTGTGGCTGATGGCCGACGTGGTGACCCCCAGTTCCAGCGCGGCGAGGCGGAAGCTCTTGCGCCGGCAAATCAGCAGAAAAACATTCAGATCGGCCAGTTCATTACGTTGCAGGGCGGGCATTTTCGTATCTCCTGACTCATTGCCACGTTGAATCTGATTCAACTTCAGATGAGCTATCATAGCGAAGCTGCCGTACCGGATGCTATGCACGCGTGGCATGGCAGGCAAAACGTCACTTTTAACCCCGAGCTCATCATGCTGCCCGAAGACCGAAAAGATGCTATTTATCGCTACCTGTTTGCGAAACGATCGGCCACCATTCACGAACTGGCCACGCTGATGGCGGTGTCGGCGATGACCATCCGCCGCGATATTAAATTCCTGCAGGATGCCGGCCTGGTGGTCGGCATACACGGCGGCGCCAGGTTGCCTGCCGTGGTCCATCAGGCATTGCCGTATGTGGATAAGGCACAGCTGAACGTGCACGCCAAACAAAGCCTTGGCCGTTATGCCGCATCGCTGGTACAGGATGGCCAGGTGGTCTACCTCGATGCCGGTACCACCAGCTATGAAATTGCGCGTGCGTTAGGCGATCAGGCAAGTCTCACCGTGCTGACTAACGACTTTACGATTGCCGCCTGGCTGATGCGTCACAGCCACATCACGCTATTTCATACGGGTGGCAAAGTCGATAAACGGCATATTGCCAGCGTGGGTGCCATGGCGGCGACCGCCCTTGCCGCGTTCAATATTGATCTGGCCTTCCTCAGCGCCAGCGCGTGGGATGTCACGCACGGCCTCTCTACACCCGACGAAGACACCTTGCTGGTGAATCAGGCAGTGCTGGCCGCCTCAGTGCAGCGTTATCTGGTGGCTGACAGCAGCAAATATGGTCGTTACAGCGTGTATTCCGTGTGTAAGCTACAGCAGCTGGACGGTGTGATCACCGATGACGATTGCCCCTGTGCTGCCGTTGAAGAGATGAAACAGCGTGATATTCGTCTGCACCGGGTAAATCGCCGCGGCTGAGCGGCTCTTTGCGCATCCCGGTAAAGGCCATTAATTAAAATGGAGGCGCGAACGCCTCCGGTGGCTACAGGGAAATCACATCGACTATCTCTTGCAGGGCACGGTTTACGGCGTAGGGGCGACTTTAGGATTGGAGCTGAACCAGCCGCGGCGATCCTGCCAGTTGCCATATTCATCCACAATCGCCCCTTTACTATTGGCCATCAGGAAATGATAGCTCTCCAGTTTTTTCAGCGACAGCGTTTCGCCCTGATGCTGAATGACGACATGGTGGCTTTGCACCGGACCAAAACTTTTCGGCGTCGGCGGAATATCCGCTGATGCGGCGCCAATTTCTGAGAAGTTATATACCCAGCCATCGAGAACGCGCCATGATTCATGTTTTGCCGGACGTGCCGGCGGCGCGCTAATCGGCATGTGTCGATGCTCCGGAATCATCTGGTTCGGCAGCAGATACATGGTCATAGCGTAATAACCGTAATCCAGATTATTGACCCAGGTGATGCTGGCCAGGCCAACATGCTGATAATCGCCCAGCCCGAAATCATTGACCCACAGCTGCTGGCGCATGGCCGGCGTCAGCGTATGACCATAAGAGGCGAGCAGTTGCGCTATTGCATCTTTCGCCACCTCTTTCTGGAAGACGCCATTTTTATAGAAATCTTTATTGGTATAAACGTGATGCGGCTGAGCCGCAACGGATGCGGTGGCATTGAGCGCCAGTAAGGCCGCAGCGAACGCCAGAGCAGGTTTTGTCATAATTCACCTCCTGTTTATGACAGCCATGTTGATGCAAATAAAAATTTCACCGGCCGGTAAAACGCAAAGGTGGCCAGCGCGGAGAACAGAGTTGCAGATGGCGATGCGGAGGGGAAATTCATTTAGAGAATCGGATCTATCTAATTATCAGATACGGCTGTGCTTTTTTGTGATTATTAACAAATAATTACAGGCTATTCTGCCCGGTAAAGCATCCAGCTGCTGACGGGCACAATTTATCTGCTGCTAAAGAAATTCTTAAAATGTTGGTTGCGCTCGCAATTGTGACAGGCGCGCGGCCAATTGTGTTTGACCTGCTTTTCACATCAATGCACACTGGCGGGCGTGAAAAACGGCAGATGAAGAGCCAAGAGATGTTGCAGAATTATAGTCAGCGCGTCCATTTCTATTACTGCATTCTGGTTGCGTTAAAACTCTATGTGAACAGCAAGAAATCCGGCGGCGTACGCGGGAAAAATAACTTTTTGCTGAAGTGGTTACGCAACGCGCAAAACAACACCATCTTTCATCCTGATATCACCAGTGAAATTGAATGGCTGCGCGGCAAAATTATCAGCGCCGGACCGGATGCCGATTTAGAACCGATGCTGCAATACGTTTACGAGACAGCAAAACGCGCCGAAACGCTGCGTCTCGGGCCGTAATCGCACGGGCTGCGCATTGCATTACCCCTGTCTGCAGGCAAAAAAAAGGGGGCAACGCGCCCCCAACCACTACAAAAATTTCATCCCTGACGCCCTGGTGCGGATTCCCTTCCGGCTGGCGCTAATTCTCTTCGCACTGGCTACGCGTTACAGGGTTAGCACCAGCACGCTGATCAATAACCAGCAGCCCGCGCAAAATGCGCCCGCCGCCACCCAGGTTAACGCCCGGGTATTTAAATGACAGACATCGCGTTGCCAACGTTTAACCGGCTGCATAACCACTCCTGAAAATACATTCTCATTATGCCCGGCAGAGGATTGCCGTGAACTGCGGATAAGCTTGTCACGTATTAATATCCCTGACCATCGGATGTGCTTACCGGTTATGTAGGCGCAGGACTACAATCCATTAATTACCGCTTATATCACCGTCGAGACGAAAAATGCCGCAGGTATGCAGACCGCAATAGTGTCGTTTCGGACCGCTTGTCTCGCGGAAATGCGGTTTCGCATCGTTTAGTTTTCCTAAAAAACAGGCGCAGATTAAATCGTTTTTATTTACCCCTGCTCAGGGTTATTGATAAGCACACCGGACGCGATAATTTGCAGATGATAAAGGGATGTGGCGTGACCAGTCTCTTTATGCACAGCCTGACCGCGTTCAGTACCCTTTCTCAGGGTGTAAATTACGTTAGCATTTAACTTTGGATTCAATCATCAATGAAAACCCGTCTGGCCGTTATGGCCTCTGTTGCTGCGATATTATTTTCACAGCAGGCATTCGCCAAAAACCTGTGCACCCTGATTGTTGACGCTGAATCAGGCAAAGTCCTGCTGGAGAGTGGCAACGACTGCAGTAGAGAAGTCACACCCGCATCCACCTTTAAAATAGCCATTAGCCTGATGGGATTTGATGCCGGCGTGCTGAAAAATGAAAAGGAACCCGCCTGGGATTACCAACAAGGATACCCGGACTGGGGCGGTAAAAACTGGATGAATAAAATCGATCCCACGGCGTGGCTAAAATCTTCGGTCTTCTGGTATTCGCAGCAGGTTGTAAAAAAAATCGGACAGCATCGCTTTGAAGACTATGTAAAGGCGTTTGCTTATGGAAACGAAGATGTTTCCGCCGTTGACGTCAGCGCCCCCGGTCAGAATGGGGTGTGGGTTATGTCATCCCTGCAGATTTCACCGGTTCAGCAGATTGGCTTTTTAAGGAAAGTCGTTAACCGTGAGCTGCACGTAAACAAGCATGCCTATGACATGACAGATAATATTACCCGCTACGACGTCAGCGTTAAGGGCTGGACGGTGCACGGCAAAACAGGAACCGGCTCACCGGGGAAAAATAATCAATACGATCCGCACCATGCCTATGGCTGGTATGTCGGCTGGGCGACCAAAGGCAGGAAAAAAATTGTTTTTGCCAAACTGATTCAGGATGAACAGGTGTTAACGCCGAATGCTGGCCTGAGAGCACGTGACGAAGTGTTGAAGCAGATGTCGGCGGTCATTGCGCCGTGATGGCATAACACACGGAGTCCACGGATTTTCATTAACCTCCCGGTTTTCATGCGGCTGACAGATTGCGCCGAGGTCCTTCATTATGAAACTGACGGTTAGCCAGCCGATGAAGTGTCCTCCGGACCGCCGCTTATCTTTCTTTACGCAGCGTCGTCAGCAGTGACTGCGCAGCAACAGAAGACTGACCGGATGGCGAACACACCAGTCCAAACTCACGCTGAATCGCTGGCCTGCGCTACTGGCGTATATGGCACGGATCAATGCGCGCCAAGCTGTGCAGGCGGCGTTGCTGGCAGAGGCATCTTAGTGAGACTGGCAGGCAGAGTTTTGTGCCGGCGATCAGGCTCTGTCTGTAAGGTTAGATGTCAGTGTTATTGTGACAACGGCGCGCAGAAAGTTATGCTGTGCGCGCCAGGCTACGAAGCCCGCTATTGGGCCCGCGTGGCAACATCAACATCGAACCTGTGCTGTTTTGAGGACACTGACATGACCCCTTTTTATCAGTTTTCGGCCACCAGCCTGACCGGTCAACCTATCTCTATGGCCGACTACGCTGGCAAGGTGGTTCTGGTGGTGAATACCGCCAGTTATTGCGGCTTCACGTCCCAGTACGCCGGCCTTGAAGCGCTCTATCAGAAATATGCCGCGCAGGGTCTGGTGGTGCTTGGCTATCCCTGCAATCAATTCGGTAAGCAGGAACCGGGAAACGCTGATGACATCTCACAAACCTGTCATGTTAATTACGGGGTAAGCTTCCCGATGTTCGGCAAAGTCGAGGTTAACGGCAGCGCAGCGCACCCGATATTTCGCTATCTGAAAGCGGAACTACCCGGCGTGCTGGGCGGACGGATTAAGTGGAATTTCACCAAGTTTCTCATCGGACGCGACGGCCAGCCGCTGAAACGCTTTGCACCGATCACGCCCCCGGAGAAAATAGAAGCCGCGATACTCGCTGCACTTTAAGGTGGAGCGTTACCGGATTCGCAGCATTAATTTTAGAGCACAGCGGAAATTGATGGTATCCGGCGGGAGACAGTGTGCCCCGCATATTTATTTGTTATTCCACTTGTCCTGAGTCAAGGTGAAAAGCAAGCTTGGGGGCGCACTTTTCACATCATGAATTTCTCGTAAGTACTGCAATCCTGCCCTGGTCAGAACTTTTTGCGAGGCCAGATGATTTGCCCGTACTACAGCAGATATTTCAGCCAACTTTATTTCATCAAAACCATAGTCGACCGTATACTTAGCAAACTCTGTCGCCAGCCCTTTTCCCCATGCCTCTGTAGAGAAGCGATATCCAAGGTTATTGATTGATAAATCGGCATAGCTCCTGATGCTGAGTCCGCCAAAACCAATGACTCTCCCCGGATTGTCCGTCAGCGCGATAGCCCAATTACCGAAACCGTACGTTTCCCAGTGCTGAAGCCAGCGAGCCAACACCTGACGTGCATAATCAATATCGGGATACGGACCTGCGGGATTGAAGGTATTTGTAGCAGGGTCGCCATAAATTCTGAAAAGATCATCAGCGTCAGATTCAATTACCGTTCGTAGATGAAGTCGTGTCGTATCTGCCTGCAAAGAAACCTCCTGAACTTACCGTTTATAAACCACGTTTTCTTACTATTTTATCGCGGGGCAATCCCGGGTTCATAACAGGGACGTTAAATTTAATTTTATGAAATTCTCAGTCACTACGAATAAAAGCACGCTTTATACCTTAAACACCAGCCTGAACAGGTTAAATTTGATCAGAATCAGCGTCCTGGCCGGTTAAGTCGGGCGTTTTTCCGCCCATTTCAGCATGGCATCAAGAGCAGGACAAAGTGCCTGTCCCCATTCAGTGAGTCGATATTCCACTTTTGGTGGCACCTGAGGATACACCATCCGCGACACTATACCGTCGGCTTCCAGCTGTCTCAGTTGTTGCGCCAGCATCTTCTGCGAAATACCGGGAATTAATTTTTCAAAATCTGAATAGCGCTGTACTTTGCCGTCGAACAGATGAAAAAGAATGATTAATTTCCAGCGCCCTTCCAGCAGTTGAATAACCTGCTCCACTCCGCTTGCGGCTGATTCCGGACTGTATAACTTACTCATCATTCAGTAACTCACTTTTTTGTGCGTACTTGTCAATTTAACAGTCTATGTGGAATATGACCGTACTGTAAACAAAGGGAGTACAGGTCTATGTCATTCACATTACCGCTCGCTATTTATGATGACTTCGCGCTCAGCAAGGGTGGCGATATTGCCAGCATTACTGATTATTGTACTGCCACTTCAACAGACCGGAGATTCTCCAATGCCATGTGATCTCGATTTCCACGGTAAACGCATATTGGTCACTGCGGGTACCAAAGGTGTGGGTAAAGCGGTAGTTGGGCTATTCAAACAGCTGGGTGCAACAGTATTAACAACCGCACGCCACGCATCCGCAGAATGTAGGGCAGACGCCTTCGTAACGGCAGACCTGACCACGGTTAAAGGGTGTAACTCAGTCGCGGAAGCCGTTCAGACACATCTGGGAGGCGTCGACATCATTGTTCATGTGGCCGGCGGTTCTACTGCACCCGGTGGTGGCTTTGCAGCATTGGGTGAAGAGGAGTGGCAACAGGAGCTCAATCTTAATCTGTTGCCCGCGGTACGTTTAGATCGTGCGCTGTTGCCTGCCATGCTGCAGCAGGGGAGCGGAGTGATCATCCATGTCACTTCTATCCAGCGAGAACTGCCCTTACCAGAATCAACCACGGGTTATGCAGCAGCGAAAGCGGCGCTGTCAGCCTACAGTAAAAGCCTGTCGAAAGAGGTTGCGTCGCAGGGGGTTCGGGTGGTTCGCGTAGCACCCGGCTGGATCGAAACCGAAGCTTCAGTGGCCATGGCGGAACGGCTGGCGCAGCAGGCAGGAACAGATTACGAAGGTGGTAAGCAGATCATCATGAAGGCACTTGGCGGTATTCCGCTGGGACGCCCTTCCCAACCCATTGAGGTAGCTAATCTCATTGTCTTCCTCGCATCATCTTATGCTGCCGCGATCACCGGTACTGAATTTGTCATTGATGGCGGTACTATTCCAACGGTGTAGTCAGATATCCTCATCGATCCATTCGGGTAGCGATCCGGATATTTTATATACCTTAATAAGGCGCCAGCGGCTATTAGATCAAGCCATGTGCGATATCGACCTGGCCGCTGTGTGATATTCCCCGACTCTTTGTCGCTAATATTCGCTCCTCGCTCATGGCGAATACACAGTCCGCCTGGTGGCAGAAACGGACATGAATAGCGAAAACAAAGGATGATTATTTGCGCACAAATCAGGGCTTCTTTGGCCGTCCATTGAAAAACGTTTATGACGCTTTTTCATTCACCGTCATGATAAAGTTCAGCGTGTTTTCTCCCTGGTTTGCGTAGAAATGTGGAACATCGGTTTTGGCTGTAACGGAAAATCCCGCCGTTACCTGAAATACGCTCTCTTTCACGCCAAGCGTGAGGGTTCCGGATTTTACGTGCAGTAGCTCCAGCGTGCCTGAGGTATGCCCGGGTGATTCAAACTTTTCGCCTGGCCGCATTTCCCACAGCCACAGCTCAAGCATATCGGGTCCACCTGAGCCGGCCAGCAGCCTGGCGCTTCCCCCTTTGTCTCCTGTCCAGAGTTCGGGGATGTCCGTATCAGCGATGATGTGCACATCAGGCCTGGCGCTGACATCAACAAAATCCGCCACGGACACGCCCATGGCAGCAGCAAGCCGACATAGCAGCGCAATGCTGGGGTTAGCCTTACACCCTTCTATTTCTACCAGCATCCCCTTACTGACACTGGCTTTGCGGGATAGCTCATCGAGAGAAATTTTTCTTTGTTTACGAAACTGCTTAATCCGCAGGGATACGGCTTCGTTAACCGTGTTGACATCTGCGCCGGCAAAGGTCACTAAATTGACTTTTTTGGTCATTGGTCGATATTATGAAATAAAATGGTCATTACAGGATTATCGCGTGTTAATCGTATCTGCGTCAATTTCCCCTGAAGTCTATCAAATCGCCCCCGGTTTTCGGGCGCTCAGCATCAGTGTACAGGCAGCGCCTGTCGTGAATCCGCACGTCGGGGTAACGGCACTGAAGGCGGCCTGTGAGGCGGTGCTGTCAGATTCCCCCAACTGGGCTGAATCCCATCTGGCCGCATGGGCGGATGTGTTTCAGAAATTTGGTGCCAAACCCAAACGCACGCCCTGTTCTGCTGAGGCGCTACGCAAACGCGTGCTTCGCGATGGCACCCTGCCCGCGCTCGATCCGGTCGTTGATCTTTATAACGCTGTCAGTCTGCGTTATGCCGTGCCCGTAGGGGGAGAAAATATTGCCGCGTACCGGGGTGCACCTCGCCTGAAGGTGGCAACAGGCACGGAACCCTTTGATACCATGAAAGAAGGGGTTATGGCGGTGGAATATCCTGCGCCTGGCGAAGTCGTCTGGTGTGATGATGCCGGCGTAACCTGCCGTCGCTGGAACTGGCGGCAGGGAATCAGGACTCGCTTAAGCGTTGAAGCGCAACACATGTGGTTTATTCTGGAAAGTCTGCCGCAGATGCCGCCCGATCAGCTGCATGAAGCTGGAAAGATGCTGACCGACGGCCTTGAAGAAATGATGCCCGGACGGCAGTGTAACGTCACCCTCATCGGCGAGTAACACCTTTAACTCAGTTCTGGAGACTCTGCATGTTCACCGGCTTGTCTGCTTTCCCGTTAACGCCTGTCACCGCGCGTGGTGTCGATGAACAGGGATTCACGAAGATCCTGGCTCGCCTGACGGCAGCCCGTGTCGATTCTTTGGGTGTTCTGGGTTCAACCGGCAGCTATGCTTACCTGAGCAGGGAACAGCGCAAACGCAGCGCAACGCTGGCCCGTCAGGTTGCCGGGGAGATTCCCGTGATGGTTTGCGTGGGTGCTATCAGTACCGATGCCGTACTGCATCTGGCTGAAGATGCGCAGTCCGCAGGCGCTGCTGCGCTGCTGCTGCCGGCGATGAGTTACCAGCCGCTGCGTAATGAAGAGGTGTATGCCCTCTTTGAGACGGTTACCCGCCATGCTTCAGTACCGGTTTGTGTTTATGACAACCCCGGCACCACGCATTTCCGCTTTACTGACGAACTGCTCGGGCAGCTGTCGTCACTGAAAGGGATTCGCTCAATTAAAATTCCGGGAGTACCGGATACCCCCATCGCTGCAGCTGAACGCGTCGCTGCACTGCGACAACATCTTCGTCCTGGCGTGACCCTGGGTATTAGTGGTGATGCCAGTGCCGGGCTGGGGCTGAACGCCGGTTGCGAAGTCTGGTATTCCGTTTGTGGCGGTATCTTCCCGGAAACCGCCAAACAAATTACGCAGGCCGCAGCCATTAACGATGCTGAACGCGTTACTGCCTTAACTCACCGCCTGCAACCTTTATGGGATCTGTTCCGTAAGCATGGCGGAAGTCTCCGCGTGATCGCAGCGGCAGCAGGCATACTGGGGCTGACCGAAGCCGACTGTCTGCCTCGTCCCCTGTTACCCTTATCGGCCGCAGAGGTGGCAGATGTAGCAGCAGTGATGGCCGCTCTGGACCTGAAGTAACGCGCCGGCGGAATCGGTCCTGCGCCAGGCCGTTGATAGAAAGTAGGGTTTGAAGGGTGCACAAAAGGTCATGGTGCCTGCATGTATCAGCTTCTGATAAAGAATGCCCGGAGATAAACATCACCGGGCATAAAGCGGTGTTTACGCTGATTTGTAACGCGCTTCGAGCTTATCCATGAAGCCAAAAAGTACCTGATTCATTTCGCTGTAATCGTGCGCACGAAGTTCTTCTGGCGTATGAACAAAGCGATACTCTGCGGCTCGGCTCAGGTCTTGTTGCGAATGAGCGATTAGCCGTTCTACAACATCCAGCGTCAGTTCCATGTGGCACTGAAAACCAAAGACGCGATCTGAATAGGAAACGATCTGGCGGGGACAGCCTTCGCTGTAGGCGATGATTTTTGCATCCGCGGTCAGGCCCGGCATGTCGTTATGCCAGTGACCGACCTCAAGCGACTTCGCAAAGTGAGAAAACAACGCATCCTCGCGAGCCTCTTCAGTTAGCGTGATCGGGAACTTACCAATCTCTTTTTCAGGGCTGTGAACAAACGGCGCGCCCAGCGCCTCACCGATCAGCTGTGAGCCAAGGCAGATACCGATAACGGCTTTACCGGTTTTAACAGCAGCAGCAATCAGCGCCTGCTCGCCTTTCGCATCGAAGTGCGGACACTCTCTCTGGGTCGTGGACGGGTCCTGCGGACCGCCCATCACGATCAGGAAATCAATACCTTCGGCGTCCACGGGTAGCTCATCGCCTGCGTATACACGCGAGTAAGTCACATTATGACCTTGATTTCTGGCCCATGTTTCATAAGCCCCTGGCGCTTCAAAACTTTCATGTACGATAAAGTGTACCCGCATGAGGATAGGCTCCTGTTATACCTGTGATAATCTGACTGATAAACGACACACTCATCCAGTGAGTTGGTACACCGGATGGTTTCGAGGCAGCATCATAGTTGCAGGACCCTAATCTGAAATGCCAGGTAGTATAGATAAAGCGCCAAGACATGAAGCATCCACTGGCTGGTCCGGCACAGCGATTAGCTATCAGCGAGGAGAAACCGATCCTCCTCATCATCACCTTGAAGGGCAACTCCTCTATGCAACCAGAGGCGTTATGCTGGTCGAAACGGAAAACAACCGCTGGGTTATCCCCCCTCAGCGTGCATTGTGGCTACCGCCTCTGCAGATACATAGTTACAATCTGCTGTCTCACACAGATCTCAGGGCCGTCTATTTCAGTGGCAGCCTTATCGCGGAATGTACAAATTTTGCGAAGAGTGACCAGGTGCATGTCATTACGGCTACGCCACTGGTGAAAGAACTGATAACCGGTCTGTTCAGTGATAACTACAACAGACCGAGCCAGCGGAAAATGGCTCTGTTGCTTCTGGAAATACTCAGCGAAGCGCCTTCTCTGACTGCGGAACTTCCAATGCCACGTGATGAGCGATTATTCTCTGCGGCCAGAGAACTTGTGGTAAATCATCGCTGGGAAATACCACTGAGCGATCTGGCTTTTATCGCGTCAATGTCTGAACGTACCTTTTCGCGATTGTTTATTAAGGATACGGGTTTTAGTTTCAGAACCTGGAAGCAAAGAGCAAGAATTTATGCTTCGTTAGATCTCCTTGCGAATAACATCCCTATCAAACAGGTCGCTTACAAGCTTGGTTTTTCATGTCCGGCTGCCTATACCGCTGCTTTTCGTTCCATCCTGAATGCAACGCCGCGCGATTATTTGCTTTAATCTATGAATCAATGCCTGCTTCTCACTCCAGACAGACATTTTCCTGTGAGTCAGTCTGCCTTATCCCAGGAACTGACGCTGCCGTTTCAGGCCATTTAATGGCTGTGCGCTGTGTCAGGGTAAATTTATCAGGCGATGTCTCTTAATCACCTGAGCAATAGCCACCCTGAGTTTCCACATCCTGTTAAACCCGGGTCCACGATGCCCCCCGATGAAGCAAGGGGGGTCATTCAGCCATTAGCATTTTCGTGCTGGCACCGGTGTCCAGCGCCAGCACGGCAGCCTCTACGGTTGCAGCGGTTCCGCCAGCGTTATGATAAATAACTCGCTATCCGAGTCGGCTTTGTCCAGCGGCTTCACGCTGATGGTGGTGGCAACCGGCTTATCATCTACCGTCAGCTTCCCCTGGTCGTTGACCCGATAATCCTTGCGCTTCTTACCTTCCACCGGATTTTGCAGCACCATTTTCACGCCGAAGTCATTGTCATTGATGACCGCCAGCGTGTTGCTGTCGATCAGTGCCAGCCCTTCGGCCTTCTCCTGCTGCCAGCCGAGTTGACGCAGATCCACCACCCGCGTTTTCGTTGCCAGCACGATGCCGCGCTGCGCCAGCGTTTTTGCGTCGTCAAACTCTGGGTAGTCACCGGCCTTATCGAATGTGGCCAGATCGGTGGCCTGACTGAGATCCACCTTATAGATAAGGTTACGCATCGCGTCGTCTTTGTCGCTGCCCTGCTCAATCAGCAGGATGTGCTGATTATCGATCGCCACGATATCGCCAATTTTCGCGTCGCTGTTTTTACTGTACGCCTCGCTGTCGATAGGGTAACCATACATCGCGGTTTTACCGGTGGCCGGATCGAAGCTCACCAGGCGGGTAAAGCGTGCCTGCTTTTTACTTTTCCCGTTGATATCCAGCGTACTCTGCACCGCGGCGATGATGCGTCCATCCGGCATGCGCGTGATCCCTTCAAAGCCACGATTTGGCTGGCGCCATTTAAGAACGTTCGGCAGACCACCCGCGATCGATTTTTCCCCTTCCATGGCCTGCGGCCCGTGAATCGCCAGGATCCTGCCCTGCTTATCAACGTTAATCAGGAACGGACCATACTCATCGCACAGCCAGTATCCGCCCTTCCCGTCCAGCGTAATGCCTTCCGTATCCAGACCCCGGTTATCGCCCTGCAGCACGTGCAACTTATCGCTTAGCGCGATTTCATTGGTTGACCCGATGACGCCATTCTGCAGCGGCAAGCCGTTAATATTGCCCTTTGCGTCGTGCAGCGGTCGGGCGTCCGTCGCCTGCGCTTTGCCGTTCTTCACCTGGATATTCATCAGCAGCGGCGCGAAGTCCGGCGTGACGAAAATTTTCGACTCCTGTTTACCCATGTCAGGCGAGTCGGCATTCGGTCCGCGATCGGTGACGGTCACAAAGTTGAGCGTATCTCCCTGCCTGCCGGTAAACAGCAAACCGGAACCGATGCCTACCGGCAAACCCTCCGGAAACGCGCTGGCGAACGCACCGCTGTAGCTGACGCGCGTCCCCTCAGGAAAAGTGACGCTATAGTGTTCGGTTGGCGGCTGCGCCGCCAGCGTGGATAACGAGAGGGTACAACCGAGAATCAGGGGAAGCGTTTTTCTTTTCATATTATTCATGTCCATACAGAGGAGCTGACACCCTAAAGACTAAAAATGACAGGAAAATGAAATGGCAGAGCAACAGTGGCGGCTGACCTCATCCCGGGCAATCTCCCCGGTTCGCAACCGCAGCGGTTTTGCTTCATTCATCAGGAACCGGCTTTCCTGTTGTCCTCCTGCAGCTCAGCCCTGCCAGACATTTCTCAGCCTTTTCCTACAACCTGACGCAGGCCGTCTGATATCGGCTCAGCGCGGTTTCCGTTCAAATGGGTTAACCGCGAGCACAGGAGGAAACAATGCTGAACATCTTCACTATGGATAGCGACCGCTGGATTACGGAAGGTCTGCGCCTCTATTTTTCCGGGCAGATGATAAGCTGCCTGACGCTCACCTCGCCGGATGACCCGATCCCCACCGGACGCGGGCGTAACGTGGTAATCAGCGAGCTGCATTTTGCCAGTAAAAACCTGGAAGAGACGCTGCGTAGCCTGCTGCTGATGCAGCTCAAAACACCGGGCGTCGAGCTGGTGATTCTCACCGACATCAGCGATGAAGCCGTGCTGAATTACGTGGCCCGCCACCTGAAGAAAGCGCTGATCCTGAGTAAAAAATGCCCGCTGGCGACGCTGGTCAGTGCAGTGCTGACGCCGGAAAACGTTGCCACCGTCGCCGCACCGCACGGCAACGCCGATGTGCTGACCGAGCGCGAGTTCACGTTGCTGCGCTGGCTGGCGGGTCCGCGCCGCATGACTGAGATCGGGCATGCGCTGCACCTCAGCAATAAGACCATCAGCCACTACAAGAACACCATCTCACGCAAGCTGGGCTGTAAAAACCACATGGATTTTTACCACCGCCTCACCAGCTACGGCTTTTAATTCGCGCCACCCGCCTCAATTCAGGGTGTTCATCCCGCTGGACATCCTGCGCCTGCCTCCTTTCCTGTTAAAAAATCAAGACATTCAGCCAACTTCCTTACCGCAAAAGGGATGACACCCGGTTTGATTCGCGCATAATGACGGGTCACCTGTACGGGCAGGATGCCCGCTGACACCCCCACTCTGCCGTAACGCAGGATAAAACATAAAAACTGAAGGAAGACTGGCATGGAATTCACCATACGCAACGCGCAGCCTGATGATGCCGAACTGCTGCATCAGCTGGGGCGCATGACCTACAGCGCCCACTTCAAACATATGTGGGTCTCCGAAGCCGAGCTGGATGAATTCATCGATAAAGAGTACGGCCTGGCCGAACTGCGCAGCAGCCTGGTGGCCCCCAACGAAAGCTGGCTGATTGCCGAAACCAACAAACCCATCGGCTTTGCCAAAGTCACCTGGAATACGCCGGTACCGGACTCCGGCATGAGCGGTGCCCAGCTGAATAAGCTCTACCTCAATCCGCAGGAAACCGGTAAAAACTATGGCCGGCGCATGTTTGAAAGCATTATCCACGCCGCGCGCGATAAGCAGGAAGGCTATCTGTGGCTGGAAGTGATGGGCGAGAACGTGCGCGCACGCAAATTTTATGAAGCCTTTGGCATGCAGCACATCAAAGACATTCCTTTTATTACTGCTTCGCAGCAGAGCATCCTGCAGATTTTAGGCATGGTTATTTAGCGTGGCTCACGGCGCCGGGTCAGCTGTCTGGCCCGGCCGGTTGGGTGCACTGGAGTGTTTCATTTTATTACTTCACCGCCGCAAAAAGTTTAAATAAGCGCAGCGCCAGCGCAGAATTATTGTTATTTCAACAAACTAAGACAAAAAATAAAAACGCGCTTTTTATGCGCCGTCACGCTTGCAGAAATAGCACCAGCGATTAGTATTAAATACGCAACACGCACATGACAGCGCAACAACGTCATGTTATTTATTACTCATGAAGAGGATATATTATGACTCAGCATCGAGGCGGTTCAGGTAATTTTGCAGAAGATAAACAGAAAGCATCAGAAGCCGGTAAAAAAGGCGGACAGCACAGCGGCGGCAACTTTAAAAACGACCGCGAAAAAGCGTCCGAAGCCGGTAAAAAAGGCGGTCAGAGCAGCAATCGCGGCTCGTGATTAGCCGGCCAGCACAGGATGAGGCGGCCATGGCGCAGGGAGCGCGCCGTTACCCCCCGGATTATTGTCTTACCCTGCGCTGACTTTCCTCACGTTTAACAGATAACTCTGAAACCGCCTGAATCTGGCAGAAAACGTTATATGATCAATTAACTATTTATTGCCTTACAGGAACAGCCTGACGTGATATTGCGCTATTTTACCTCTCTTTTTTCCAGTCCGGAATCATTACTGCAGGTGATGAGCCGCCAGGATATTCGTGAATCCATTCAGGAAGGTGACCGGATTATTATTGACGAAGACGGTAACGCTTCGGTTAATCCCCTCAGTCCGCAGGTACAGCAGGACTTCGCCGATCATATTAAGCGCTTAAAGGATATCTGATGGGAACCGCGATATTTATGGTGCTGATGGTCTGCGGCTACTGGTACACCAGTCGCGATATGTCCAGCCGCCTGAAAATAAAACGCTCCTTTGGCTGGGACGTCTATTTTCTCATTGCGCTGTACGGCTGCATTTTTGTCGTTCAGGGCGTGGTCGCCACCGGCCTGGTCTGGCTGCTACTGCTGGCGGCATCGGCCATCAATAACAGCCTGGCGCTGTCTGCCGATCTCCATGCGCGCTGGCACGTCGATTTCATGACCTGGAGTTTTCTCGGCATTCAGGCACCGGTGGTGATCATGCTGGCGTTTGCCGTGCTGTTTTGTGTGTATCGTTCCAATTCCGGCAGCGCGCGGCTGACCGCCGGCAGTCGCAAAGAGCTATATCAGCGCCTGTCCCGCTCTAACGGTATTGAACAACTGCTGCTGCACTGCATGGAAGAAGGCGAACTGGCATGGGTCACGCTGAAATCGCGCCGTATCTACATCGGCATGATTCACGCTGCCACCTTTGAATATCCCAGCACCGCCAATATCGTGCTGATTCCGATGCTCAGCGGCTACCGCGATTCGCGCACGCTGAATCTGGCGATTGAGCATAACTACAGTCGCTGGTATCACCAGCACGAGATTAGCTTTGTCTCCAAACCCAAAAGCGCGCTGGAGTTCCGTAAGGTGCTGATGGTCGACCAGATTGAAAGCCTGTCGCTGTTCGATCCGGCCAGCGCCAGCGCACTGGCTATGGGGAAACATCAGCATACAGAGAAGCGGCAGAATGTTCCGGGCTGAGCCGCGCAGCCACCCTTTACATCCGCGCAGCTGGCAACGGTGGCGCGGGTTCACATGGTAACCGTTAAGGAGTATAAAATGACCGATCGTCCCGTTCACGGCGACCAGCCGGATTACGATCCGCGTAAAAACAGCCCCGACCAGAAGCCGAAAGATGACGAAACCAGCGCGCCTGAATCCGGGGATAAACAGGCCGAATAAACCATAAACCGCCTTTTCAGGCGGTTTTTTTTCGCGCCCGGGTCGGGTTAGCCCGGCCACAGCCAGTTACGTACTTCCGGCACGTCTTCACCGTATTCGCGCACATAGCGATGGTGCTCCGCGAGGCGCTGCTGCAGGTCGTCGAGCAATTCAGGATGGCGATCGGCCAGGCCCGGCACATGCAAAATCGCCGCCTGCGCCAGATGATAGCGGTCCAGCTCGTTGAGCACCGTCATATCAAACGGCGTGGTGGTGGTGCCCTCTTCGTTGAAGCCGTGCACGTGGAAATTAGCGTGATTGCTGCGCTGATAGGTCAGACGATGAATCAGGCTGGGATAGCCATGAAAGGCGAAAATTACCGGTTTGTCGCGGGTAAACAGCGCATCGAAATCCTCTTCCGACTTGCCGTGCGGGTGTTGCTGCTGCGTCTGCAGCGCCAGCAGATCCACCACGTTGACCACGCGAATGCGCAGCGCGGGCAGGTAGTTTCGCAGCAGATCCACCGCCGCCAGCGTCTCCATGGTGGGCACATCGCCGGCGCAGGCCATCACCACATCCGGCTCGCCGTCATCGCTCGCCCAGCGCCATTCGCCCATACCCGCCTCGCAGTGGGCAATGGCGCTGTCGATATCCAGCCACTGCGGTGACGGCTGCTTGCCGGCGACAATCACGTTGATGCGATCCCAGGTGCGCAGACAGTGATCGCCCACCCACAGCAGGGTGTTCGCATCCGGCGGCAGATAGATGCGCACGATATCCGCCTTTTTATTCGCCACGTGATCGATAAAACCGGGATCCTGATGGCTGTAACCGTTGTGATCCTGGCGCCAGACGTGTGAAGACAATAGATAGTTGAGCGAGGAGATCGGCTGGCGCCAGCCCAGTTTGCGCGTCACCTTCAGCCATTTGGCGTGCTGGTTAAACATCGAGTCGACAATATGGATAAAAGCTTCATAACAGTTGAACAGCCCGTGTCGTCCGGTGAGCAGATAGCCCTCCAGCCAGCCCTGACATTGATGCTCGCTGAGAATTTCCATTACCCGGCCGTCACGTGCCAGCTGCTCATCATACGGTTCGATGTCCGCCATCCAGCTGCGGCTGGTGACATCAAAGACCGGCGTCAGGCGATTCGAGGCGGTCTCATCTGGCCCGAACAGCCGGAAGTTATCGGCGTTGCGCTGAAAAATCGCGCTGAGGTAGTGGCCGAACTGTTTAGTGGCTTCGCCGCGCTGGCTGCCCGGCGCGCCGGTGTCGAGCGCAAACTCGCGGATGTCCGGCGTGTTGAGCGTGCGTCGCAGCCGGCCGCCGTTGGCATAGGGCGAGGCGCTCATGCGTTTATCCCCCTGCGGCGCCAGCGCACGCAGTTCCGGCCTGAGCTTACCCGCCTCGTCAAACAGATCCTCCGGCTGATAGCTGCGCAGCCACTGCTCTAACACCTGCCGATGCGACGCGTCTTCGCGACACGCCGCCACCGGCACCTGATGCGCACGCCAGAAATCTTCCACCTTTTTACCGTCCACCTCTTTCGGACCGGTCCAGCCCTTCGGGCTGCGCAGCACAATCATCGGCCAGCGCGGGAGCGCCTGCTCAGCCTGGCCGCTGCGCGCCTGCTGCTGATAAGCGGCAATTTTATCAAACGCGTTATCCAGCGCTGCCGCCATCTGCTGATGCATGTCTGCCGGCTCGTGCCCGCAGACAAACAGCGGCTCATAACCGTAACCGCTGAATAGCTGCTGCAGATCGTCATCACTGCTGCGCCCCAGCAGCGTCGGGTTGGCAATTTTGTAGCCGTTCAGATGCAGAATGGGTAGCACCGCACCATCACGCTGCGGATTGAGGAATTTGATGCCGTGCCAGCTGGCGGCAAGCGGCCCGGTTTCGGCTTCGCCGTCACCAATCACGCAGGGTACGATCAGCTGCGGATGATCGAAAACCGCGCCAAACGCGTGCGACAGTGAATAGCCCAGCTCGCCGCCTTCATTAATCGAGCCCGGCGTTTCTGGTGCCGCATGGCTGGGAATGCCGCCAGGAAATGAAAACTGCTTAAACAGGCGCTGCATACCTGCAGCATCTTCACTGATGTGCGGATAGATCTCGCTGTAGCTGCCTTCAAGCCAGCTGTTCGCCACCATGCCCGGACCGCCGTGCCCCGGGCCGCAGACGTACAGCAGATCCACCTCGCGCTGGCGGATGATGCGGTTGAGGTGCGCATAGATAAAGTTAAGGCCGGGCGTCGTGCCCCAGTGGCCAAGCAGTCGTGGCTTGATATGCCCGGGCTGCAACGGTTCGCGTAACAGCGGGTTGGTCATCAGGTAGATTTGCCCGACGGACAGATAATTGGCGGCGCGCCAGTAGCGATCGATCAGCGCCAGTTCATCGGCGGCACTCGGATTGGTCATGCCTCTTCTCCTTTGGTTAGCCATCAGTTAACCCTAATAGAGGATAGGCGATGCTGCGAGCCAGACGGTATTTCTGCACTGTTGCTATTAACCGCTGCGCTTATTCAATCTTTCACGAAAATATAAGCGCAGCGGTAAAAGCTGTACACGTAAATATTTTTTTCATTTTGTGCACTATTTAATGGGTCGTGACCCGCAAAACTGGCGCTTTTTCACTTTTGGTCTATTGTGCCTTTTACAGGTAATACCAGTAGAAAATAGAAAAATAAAAGGATCCTAAAATGGACTATAAAATGTTCGCTAACCGACTGCAGCAGTGGCCGCAGTTACATTTTACGGCGATTGAACTGCAGCAACGCGAGATGGCCTGCGAGATCTACGCCACGGCGGCTGAGCACCAGACCATGAGCCAGCTGTTTATTTGTCGCGTCAGTGATGAAAAAAATGCGCAGGAATTAATCAGGCAGTATCGCAGCTGGCTGCATAAATTTAATCTCGGTCGCAGCAGGCGCGATAATTCCCGCCCGCCGCGCAGCGTGTCGGTGAATGTTCCGGGCGCAATAAGCGCAGCGCTAAAATAGAGTTATCGGCATGCTTAACCATTTTTTAGTTGCATGAATCTGCTACAGCAGCGTATTACTATTCGCGCAGCGTGATAACACCTGGCAATCTGTCTGACGAATAACCTGTGCCATTTTCACTGACAGCAGAAAAAGGTGTTGGGTTGTTATCACTTGTGTAACACTGTACGGATATACAAGTCCCGGAGGTGACGTGAAACAAGTTAACCGTCCTGCACCGGATCTATATGCGCTGATAGGCAGCGCGGTGACGGAATTTATCAGGGAAGGTAGCGTGTTCAGGATACATGACGTGACGCAGGTGCTGCATACGATGAAAGCAGACGCGCGTGATGAGGATTTCCGGCATCGCTGCGATGCCGCAATAAGGCTATTAGCAGATCTTATGCACTGAACCGATCCCCGCCTGCGCGGGGACCTCTGCGTCAGGCGTCGTCTGGCGTATAACCCACCACAATTTCCAGCGTTCTGCGCAGCACACTTGCCTGCGCTTCATCCTGTGTCGCTTCCAGCGCCATAATCAGACAAAGAATGATGGATTTGTTACTGACGCGGCCTTCGCTGGCCAGCACGCTACGAATGATATCATTCAGTACCGCGGCTTCTTCACTCAATGCCACTCCGGCATCGCGAAAATGCGCCGCCAGTTCCGTGTCCGGCAGCGCAGAATAGAGAGAGTGATTCTCCGACATCGTTCTTTTCCCGTACTGTGAGCAATACAGTCAGATTATAATTTAACGGTCAGTTAATGCTTGCGGCTGCCGCCAGCCTGACCGTTGTGGCCAAACAGTGGATGCACGTTATCGCGATCCGGTTGTTCGCCACGCCGCTTTTGTCCAGCCGTCATGCTCGACCGGACTTCATCGATTGCCGTGCGAATCGCAGCCGCCTGCGCATCATCGCTGGCCTGCTGCTGCATAATGTGGAGCTCATCCAGCAACGCCTGGGTGGTGACTGGCCCGGAACGCTGCAGCAGCGTTAACGCCGCTTCGCCGATGATCTCATCAATAAGAGTCTGATGTTCGCTTCTGTTCATATCATAATAAATCTCTGCATGCTGCCTGCCCCAACCGGGAACGCGACAGAAAAACAGCGCCGCTATCCCACGGCGCGATACAGCCCGTCACAAGTCATACATGCAGTGATACGTTATCAGAATGGCGTTTTCGTGTGTACAACCTGGACGCTTTCGCTTCGCTCTCAGCTTTCGCGCTCAAACAGCAGGCCAATCAGCTGGTGATAGTGGTGCTCTTCTTCCGTAGTAGAAGCAAGCTCCAGACGACGCAGCAGTTTAGTACACAGCGATTTACGGTTCAGATTACGGCCTTCACGCAGGATTTCGACCACGACCTGGCCCAGCGTCTCCTGCTGCGAAGGCAGCGTGGCTTTGCTAAAATAGTTGGCAATCGCCTCGACTGAGTTCGGAGTGTATCCGTTCTGGCGCATAAGTGACTCCCGTTAACATTAAGTTGTCAGAAAAATGTTCTGGCTAAGTTGTACAAGTTTTTCAAAATCTGTACAAGAGGATAAACAACTGAATGGAGGATTTTTGTTGCAAAAAGTGCTACCGAAAAGTTATTAACTCGCGCTCAAAGTGAAATTTCTTAACATCGCCGCTGCCCGATCAGGTCCACACTAATAATGAGTCGCTGGCTTATTACGTCATTATCAGTGCTACCGAATCTGCCTGTCGCTTATTTCCTCTCGCGCTAATAACCGTTACTGGTGGTTGCAGCCGTTGCGCTTAATGGGCACTGCCGCATCTCATTCTTTAGTACCCTGCGGCGCGGCCGCTGATAATATAAAATGCGTGCGGCGCAATGGTTCACTCCCTGAATTGCGCCGCTGCGTTAGCGATATTAAGACTGCCTGCATGGCAGCTTAAGGATTACGCTGACTGCATTTACCTTAAAGAAGGCGGTTTAAGCTTCCGCCGCTGCGGTTTTGCCGCGGCGACTCACTTTTCCACCGCGCCTGCCCGCTTCTACTGCCCTTTCCGGACAGTTTTTAAAATTCCCGCTGCTGACGCTGCCGCCTTTTTTACCCGCTTCGCGAGCACGTTCGGTATTTTCTGCAAAATTACCTGCACCACCACGTCGTTGTGTCATATGTCACCCCATTGATTAAAATAATTAAGCAGTTAAACGACAGAATATCTCCACACAGAAACAATATGGATGGGATTGGAGATAAAACAACATTTAATATGCATATTTGCGCTGACAAAAAGCCATGCGCAAATGGTTATTTTCACCGCTGCGCTTATAGCGGGTTGCTTGTAAAGATTTTTTTCTCAAACTTGTACAAAATAATTTTAGTGGTATAAAATCAATTAATTAACAAAAGTGTGACCTCCATCACAAACAGGTATTGAGAGATTGTTGCTATTTTTCAGTTTTATCTGAATTTTCCGGGATGATGGAAATATGACCGCTCACTTCCAGCACCGCGTATTTAATTTGATCGATGCGTTCCAGCCCCTGCCCTGAACGGGCGGCTTCGAGGATATCTTCCCGACTGATGCCCGACATTTTTAGCCGCTGCGTTAATATCCGGCCATGCTCTACCAGAATCAGCGGCCCACCCTCCGCCATTTGTTCAAATAGCGGGAAGCGCGCTTTGAGTTTGCCCAGCACGATATCGATGGTGATTAAGGTAATGATGGTGAGGCTGGCACCGGTAACGGAAAAGTCATCACCCAGCAATGCCTGCTGTGTGGCTTCGCTAATAATCAGCAGCAGAATCAAATCGAATGAGGTCATTTGCAGCAGCGTGCGTCGACCAGCAATTTTAAATACCACCATTAACAACAGATAAATGGCGGCTGCGCGTAATACCGTTTCCATAACGTTCTCCTTTTACGGGTAAATCCACTGCGATACCTTTACCGGTACCTGATGATTGACGTGCACACTCAGCGCCACCCGCCCCGCCGCCTGCGGCTGAATCCCCAGCCAGATCACATGACCTTCTGCCGCCTCGCCGGCGTAAGTCAGCTGCAGCGTGTTATCCCGCGTAATGGCCTGTTGTGGCTGTGGCTGTAGCGTCTGGATCTGCAAATCGTCTAACGCGCCGCTGCCCAGCGTGACGGTGAAACGTTCGCCGCTCTGCGGTGCCACGCGAATCCGCAGGTTCATATTGCTGTCGATGCGACCAAAACGTTCATAGCGCAGGCTGACGGAACCATCAGCCGACTGCGCCTGCCCGTCACTTAATATGCCTTTGGAAAACAGCCCGCAGGCACCCAGGATCACAATCACTATCAGCACGTATTCACCGATACGCTGTATAACGCTCTCCCTGCGTTGCCAGCGCATATCCTCCTGTACCGGATAATCACGGCTGGCTAACTCATCTTTCTTCATGGCGTTATTCCTCTTACAGTTAATTAGCTGACATCTTATCGCTACGGTTATTTCCTCTTCGTCCTGAATTTTAAGCTTAGCGGTAAACGCCGGGATCCTCGGTAACAGTTTAATTCGGCTAAGCAGCGGTGCAGAAATTACGCCTATAATTCGGATGCCCGCCGCTGGCAATGCCTGTGAGCAGCGCCAGAGACGGCATTTATTAATTTCACTCTGACAAGGAATACAGAATATGGATGAAGAACTGGTTAATTTAGCGACCGAAGTGGGTAATAAATTACTGGCCGCCGGCCTGAGCGTCACTACCGCCGAATCCTGCACCTCTGGCTGGGTCGGTTCCGCGCTGGCAGCCGCCAGCGATAGTAGCCGCTTTTACAGCAGCGGCTTTATTACTTACACCAATCAGGCGAAGCAGCGCGTGCTGGGCGTCAGTGCGGAGACGCTGGCGCGTGACACCGCCGTCAGTGAAGCCGCGGTACGGGAGATGGCCTGCGGCGCGAAAAAACTCTCCGGGGATACGCTGGCTATTGCCGTCAGTGGCTATGCCGGCCCGGACGGCGGTGAGGACGGCACGCCAGCCGGCACCGTGTGGTTTGCATGGTGCCTGCCAGATGGCAGCGTGCACACCAGCCGGCAGTGGTTTTCAGGTGAAGGTGAAGAAGTGGTGCGCAAAGCAACCCTTTTTAGTCTGGCGGAATTGAACCGTCTGCTCGACGCTATTTAGCGCCGCTTCGCCGTTCAATGATTAAACGTAAATAAATAAGCCGGGCGGATAAAATTCCCATCGGAGGAAAATGTGTTGAGCATAAATAATCATCAGGCAGGTTAAAAGCGAGACCGTAATATTGGCCGGCTCGCTAAAAATAGCGTGGTTATTTTACACCACAATCTCCAGCCTTCTCATCAATATAGCGTTAGCGAGGCGTGAAAAATATAGCCGTCGCGCTTGTCAGTGAGGCAGCCTGCATTAGTATTAAGTGTGCAAAACATGCATGGCGGCAGATGCGTCATGTTATTTATTACTCATCACGAGGTAATAGTATGACAGAGCATAGAGGCGGTTCAGGTAATTTCGCAGAAGACAAAGAGAAAGCATCTGAAGCGGGTAAAAAAGGCGGACAAAACAGCGGCGGTAATTTCAAAAACGACCGTGAGAAAGCGTCCGAAGCCGGCAAAAAAGGCGGACAGAATAGCCATCGCGATTCCTGATGCGCTGTAACGCAGAGTAAGGAATGTCTCGGAGCAGGGAATGCTCCGTCATCAACAGGATGACAGGGATTCATTGCTTCGTTTCATTCCCTCTCTTAATCGCGTTATCACTTAATGGCTTCAGCCTCCCGTTAATCACCGATTCGGAGAATATTCCATGAAAGTTAAATCGCTACTCGATCTTTTTATTCACGATCTTTCGGACGTTTACAGCGCGGAGAAACAGATCACCCGTGCGTTACCCAAACTGGTCCGGGCAGCCTCCGATGAAAGTTTAAAAAACGCTTTTCAGCAACATCTGGAAGAGACCCAGGGACAAATTGAGCGCCTTGATCAGGTTGTAGAGAGCCACGATGAGCTGCGCATCATGCGTATGAAGTGCCATGCACTGGAAGGCCTGGTAGAAGAAGCGCAGGAGCTGATTGAATCCACCGAAGCCGGCCCGGTGCGCGATGCTGGCCTGATCGGCGCGGCGCAGAAGGTTGAGCACTATGAAATCGCCACTTACGGCACGCTGGTGGCGATGGCGAAAAAGCTGGAGCTGAACCAGGCCGCAGAGCTGCTGGCCGCCACATTAGCCGAAGAAAAATCCACCGATGAAAAACTCACGGATATCGCGGAAAAGCAGTAACGCGACTGCCGTACAACGGAGGTAGATATGACGACCACATCCGCACTTTCGCATTATCACGACTGGCTGCGCGACGCTCACGCCATGGAAAAACAGGCCGAAACCATGCTCGAGCAGATGGCAAAACGCCTGGAAAACTACCCGCAGCTGCGTGCCCGCATTGAGCAGCACATCGAAGAAACCCGCCAGCAGCAGTCTTTGCTGGAATCCATTCTCGACCGTCACGGCATTTCCCACTCCAGCGTGAAAGACGTTATGGGGAAAATGGCCGCCATGGGCCAGGCCTTTGGCGGTACCTTCGCGGAAGACGAAGTGGTGAAAGGCGCTATCAGCGGCTACGTGTTCGAGAATGCCGAGATTGGCAGCTACACCAGCCTGATCAGCGCCGCCACGCGTGCCGGGGATCAGGAGAGCGTGGCCATTCTCAAACAGATCTGTGAGCAGGAGATCGCGATGGCGGACTGGATGTTAACGCACATGCCTGAACTGACCGATCAGTTCCTGCTGCGCAGCGAAGACCCGGACGCGAAAGCGAAACGCTGATTTTCTCTTTTCGTAAGAGACTTTTTGAGGTGAGCTATGTTTCGACACGTTAAGAAACTGCAGTACACGGTGCGCGTTAGTGCACCGAACCCGGGCCTGGCCAATCTGCTGCTAGAGCAGTTTGGCGGTCCACAGGGCGAACTGGCTGCGGCCATGCGCTATTTTACCCAGGGCCTGGGCGATGAGGATTTAGGACGCCGCGACCTGCTGATGGATATCGCTACCGAGGAGCTCAGCCATCTTGAGATTATCGGCTCGCTGGTTGGCATGCTCAATAAAGGCGCCAAAGGCAAGCTGGCCGAAGGCACTGAAGAGGAAGGCGAACTGTATCGCTCAATCACGGGTGCCGGTAACGATAGCCATCTGACTTCGATTCTTTATGGCGGTGGTCCGCCGCTGACCAACTCCGGCGGCGTGCCATGGACCGCGGCTTACGTGGATACTATCGGAGAAGTGACGGCCGATCTGCGTTCAAATATCGCCGCCGAAGCGCGCGCCAAAATCATCTATGAACGCCTGATCAACGTCACTGACGATGTCGGCGTAAAGGATGCGTTAGGCTTCCTGATGACGCGTGAAGCCGCGCACCAGCTTTCATTTGAGAAAGCGCTGTACTCCATTCGCGACAACTTCCCACCGGGCAAGCTGCCGCCAATTGAGCAGTATGCGCACAACTACTACAACATGTCGGAAGGTGATGACGTGCGTGGTAGCTGGAACTCCGATGACAACTTCGATTATGTGGCCGATCCGCAACCGGCGGTGGATGGCGGCGATGGTCTGCCTTCTGTGACGCTGTCGCCGGATGAGCAGCGCGACATTGACGCGCTGGCCGCACGCACTGCGTCCGATCCGCTGATCGATCCGATCACCGGCGCGGAAGCGGGCAGCAAGAAGGCGCCCTGACGTTCAGTCAGGCCAGGCAGTGACACGTTTTTTTCTCGCGCAGTAACTGGCCCCTGGCCCACGGCGTTTCCCTGACGGGAACGCCGTTTTTTTCGTGCGGTTGTCTGTAACCACCCTGTTCTTTTCCCCACCAGCAACCTGGCCAGACAGATTGATTTCTGCTTCTCATTTTTCCTGCATCTGACCTATACTGTTTTTATATACAGTATTCTCAGGGTGCCGATGATGTATGCATTGGTCGACGTAAACTCTTTCTACGCCAGCTGCGAAACCGTGTTTCGCCCGGATCTGCGCGGCAGGCCGATCGTGGTGCTGTCAAACAATGATGGCTGCATTATCTCGCTGAGCCGCGAAGCGAAGGCGCTCGGCATCAAAATGGGTGCGCCCTGGTTTAAACATCGCGACGAGCTGATGCGTCATCAGGTGGTGGTGTTTTCATCTAACTATGCGCTGTACGGCGATATGTCGGCGCGCGTGATGGAGACGCTCGACCGGCTGGCACCGCGCGTGGATGTCTACTCGATTGACGAGGCATTTCTTGATGTCAGCGGAATTGAAGGCTACACCTCGCTGACGCGCTTTGGACAGCAGGTACGTGACTGCCTGTGGAAAGAGACGCACCTGAAAGTGGGCGTCGGCATCGCGCCAACGAAAACCCTCGCCAAGCTGGCTAACTGGGCGGCCAAACGCTGGACCAAAGCCGAAAACGTCATGGACCTCTCTGATCCGGCGCGCCAGCGCGGCCTGATGCAGCGGGTGGGCGTAGAGGAAGTGTGGGGCGTCGGCCGCCGTTTATCGAACAAGCTGAACCTGATGGGCATTCAAACCGCCCTGCAGCTGGCGGAGACGCCCACAGCGCTGATCCGCAAGCATTTTGGCGTGGTGCTGGAGCGCACCGTGCGCGAGCTGCGCGGCGAACCGTGCCTGGCGTTTGAAGAGGTGATTCCGCACCGGCAAAATATCCTCTGCTCGCGCTCGTTTGGCGATCGCATTACCGATTATCAGGATATGCGCGAAGCCATCGCCAGCTATGCGGCACGCGCAGCGGAGAAACTGCGCAGCGAGCGCCAGTATTGCCGCTACATCGGCACCTTTATCCGCACCAGCCCGCACGATCCGCATCAGCCCTACTATGCCAATGCCGCCAGCCAGACGCTGATTACCCCTACCGCCGACAGCCGCGACATTATTCAGGCCACGCTCAACTGTCTGGATCGCATCTGGATCCCCGGCAAGCGCTACCTGAAAGGCGGCGTAATGCTGGGCGACTTTTTCAGCGACGGGGTGGCGCAGCTTGATCTGTTTGCTGACTATCAGCCGCGCCGTAACAGCGATCAGCTGATGGCGCTGATGGATAAGATCAACGCCCACCAGCGCGGTGCCTTGTGGTTTGCCGGTCAGGGCATTCAGAAACCCTGGGCGATGAAACGCGACATGCTGTCTCCGGCTTACACCACGCGTATTAGTGACGTGCCGCGCGTGAAGGCAAAGTGACTTAACCTCTCTCCCGCGGCAACCCTGAACCTGTCACGCTGCGCGGAATAATCGCAAGGCGGCGGGAGAGAAAATTGATAATTCACACCAATCGATACGCGATTAATGATGAAATTAATTTACAGATAATTAATCAATATCGGGCGCTAGCGAATACAGCACTTAATGCTTAAACTTCACTACCCTGAATAGCCGGCGCTATTTTTAAATTACTGAAAATTTATTGCCGGCGCATAACCACAAAAACAAACCCATATCAAAAGGTTAGCCGCAATTGAAATTGCCACATCAGCAAAATGAGATAAAGCGCACCATTATAATATTGCGCAACCATTAATGCCGTGATATTTAAATCTGGACTTTACAATAAACTTACAAAGAGGGAAAAATGAAAATTAACCTTATGGGTTTGATGGTGATGCTCGTTATCCTGTTAAATGGATGTTCGTCGACGGGGGGTGAGGATAAATACAGCGCGACCTACGTTCAGTCACACATTAAAGAAGGGAAAACCACCAAGGCGGAAGTGCAGCAGCTTTATGGTGTCCCGGATGATAATCAAAAATCCTCTCAGGGCACCACCTGGATTTACGAGAAAAATGCGGATTACAGCAGCGCCTCTTCGCTGCTGGGCTACATCCCGGGAGCGGGAGCCGTATCCGGCGCGTTAGGTATGGCAAACTCAGCAAGTGAAGTATCCTCTACGGCAGGCAAAATGGCAGATAAACGTAGTGGAAATACCGAAATACACGGTAATAGACTCTATATCACTTTTAATAATAGCGATATTGTAGATTACTGGAGTATCCGTTAATCCGCACCGACAGAAAGCCATTTAACTGATGCGGCTCAGCTGAGCCGCATTATTCTATTTAAACAAGAATATTATCTGCTTCGTATCATCCGGGCTATTACGCGCAAATAAACCACGACATCTCACCGCTGAATAACGTTTTATCGCGCAGGTAAAAGCGCCGCTGGCAGATCAACTGGCGTGTGCATCAATGCTGCACCCGTGCGGCGCAAATCGTCTGCGCGCAATGGCAAGGCGCTACGGGCTAAGCCGCGCCAAGTTGCGCCAGAAATGTTAACAGAAAGCGGCTTGAATTCAGCGTGCTGAACCCCCACTCTAACGCTTTCGCCCTGACAGGAGTAAAACAATGGCAACCGAATATGCGATTATCGCGGGTGGCTGTTTCTGGTGCACCGAAGCAGTATTCAAAGATGTGATTGGCGTCGAGTCAGTCGAAAGTGGTTACACCGGCGGTGAACGTCCTAATCCCACCTACGAGCAGGTGTGCAGCGGTGCGACCGGCCACGCCGAAGCGATTCGCGTAGGCTTCGATCCGGAGAAAGTGAGCTACGGCGATCTGCTGGACATCAGCTTTGCCACCCACGATCCTACCCAGCTGAACCGTCAGGGTAATGATGTCGGCACCCAGTACCGTTCGGCGATTTTCCCGGCTAACGCGGAACAGGAAGCCGAAGCGATTGCGGCAATTGCCCGCGCGCAGGAAGATCACAGCGTGCCGGTGGTGACCACCATCGAGCCGCTGAAAGCCTGGTACCCGGCAGAAGATTATCATCAGGATTACTGGGACGGTGCCGGCCAGCGCAACGGTTACTGCCTGGCGGTGATCCCGCCGAAGCTGCAGAAACTGCGTAAAAGCTTCGCTAACCGGGTGAAACAGGGATAACCCGCCCGCTCTCCCCCACGGAAGGTCGTCATCGCTGACGGCCTTCCTGCATTTAGCGCGACCCGCTGCGGATTATCCGTCATAATAGCCCCCCGTTTTCCGCAGAGCACGATCATGACCTCTCCACAGCAAGCCACGCCGGCGCGCAGGCGACCGATGAAGCTCAACACCCTGGTGACGCTAATGCTCAGCGCGGTGATTGTGCTGGTGCTGCTGAGCGTACACATGTTTTATTTCTTCCAGATTGGGGCCGCGACGCGCAGCCAGCTGGAGGATAAAGCCATGGCGGTAGCGCGCACGCTGGCGAAATCACCCGAAATTCAGCAGGCGCTGCGCCTGCCGCCCGACCGGGCCGCTATCCAGCCCATCGCCAAAGCGGTGGAAGAGAGCAACCATCTGCTGTTTATCAGCATCACCAACATGGATGGCATCCGCTACTCGCACCGTAATCCGGAGCTGGTGGGCAAACACTTTATCGGCCCGGACATCGAACCGGCGCTGCGCGGCAACGAGAATGTCTCCGTGAATCAGGGCTCGCTGGCCAAATCACTGCGCGTGTTTACCCCGGTGTACGACGCCCAGCAGCGGCAGATTGGCGTGGTGGCTATCGGCATCTCGCTGGAGGCGGTCACCGACCAGATCAACCAGAGTCGCTGGAGCATTCTGTGGACCATTCTGATCGGCACTTTTGCCGGCGCGGTTGGCACCTTCATTCTGGTGCGCGTGCTGAAGCGTATCCTGTTCGGCCTCGAGCCATACGAAATTTCCACCCTGTTTGAGCAGCGCCAGGCGATCCTTAACTCCGTCAAGGAAGGCGTGGTGGCGATGGACGATCAGGGCGAGGTGACGCTGGTCAATCAGACGGCGCGCCAGCTGCTGAGCGATAAAATGGGCAGCAGCGTGGTGAGTACCGCGCGCATTTATGATGCCTCGGTGATCGACCAGCATCTGCAGGAAGTGCTCAACGGCGGTCGCGCACGGCGCGATGAGGAGCTCAACGTCAATGGCCGACTGCTGCTGAGCAACACCGTGCCGGTGCGCAGTCAGGGACGCATTATCGGCGCGGTCTGCACCTTCAGGGACAAGACCGAAATCAGCCAGCTGATGCAGCGTCTGACCGGCATGGTAAACTATGTTGATGCCCTGCGTGAGCGCTCGCACGAGTTCATGAATAAGCTGCATGTGATCCTTGGCCTGCTGCACATGAAAAATTATGCGCAGGTAGAAGCCTATATTCTGAAGACCGCTAATAACTATCAGACGGAAATCGGCTTCCTGCTGGAGAAGATCAAATCACCGGTGATTGCCGGTTTTCTGCTCAGCAAAATTAACCGCGCCTCTGATTGCGGCCATCGCCTGACCATCAGCGATGCCAGTTACCTGCCGGACAGCGGCAACGAGCAGCAAATGGCGGCGCTGATCACCGTGGTCGGCAACCTGGTGGAGAATGCGCTGGATGCGATGAGCGAGCAGACCGAGGGCGAAATCCACGTCATGCTGCATTATCAGAACGGCTGGCTGACCTGTGAAGTGAGCGATGACGGACCGGGCATTGCGCCGCAGCATCTGGCAACCGTGTTCGACAAGGGCTTCTCCACCAAAGGCGAGGATCGCGGGGTCGGCCTGTTCCTGCTGAAACAGCAGACGGAGCACCTCGGCGGCAGCGTCAGCGTGGAGTCCGAGCCCGGCGTGTTCACCCAATTTTTAGTTCAACTTCCGTGGGATGGAGGAACCAAACCGCATGATTAACGTGTTAGTGGTCGACGATGACGCCATGGTGGCCGAGCTGAACCGCAGCTTTATCGGCCAGGTGCCGGGCTTTCACTGCGTGGGTACCGCCGCGACGCTGCAGCAGGCGCGCGAGTTCCTGTTTAATAGCGAAACGCCGATCGACCTGGTGCTGCTGGATATCTATATGCAGCAGGAGAACGGGCTCGATCTGCTGCCGGAGCTGCGCCAGGCGCAGAGTTCAGTAGAAGTGATCATCATTTCGTCAGCGGCCGACGCGGAGAACATCAAAACCTCGCTGCACTACGGTGTGGTCGACTACCTGATCAAACCGTTCCAGTTCCCGCGTTTTGAAGAGGCGCTGACCGGCTGGCGGCAGAAAAAATCGCTGATGGACAATCAGCACTACTATCAGCAATCGGACCTCGATCTGCTGATGCACGGCAGCCCGGCCACCCAGCACGACAACAAACGGCTGCCGAAAGGCTTAACGCCGCAGACGCTGCGCACGCTGTGTCAGTGGATTGACGCCCATCCCGGCCATGAGTTTTCCACCGACGAGCTGGCGGCAGAGGTGAACATTTCGCGCGTTTCGTGTCGCAAATACCTGATCTGGCTGGCGCAGATTAATATTCTGTTCACCAGCATTCACTACGGTGCCACCGGCCGCCCGGTGTATCGCTATCGCCTGCAGCCGGAGTACCATTCGCTGCTGCAGCAGTACTGTCAGTGACGCAGCTGCCAGCTGAAATCCAGCTGGCTGAAGCGGAAATGGCGCGCCGGCGAGCAGATAATCTGCCGATCGCGGGTGACAAACACCGCGTCGATGTCAGGCTGGCCGGCGAGATACGCCAGCCCCTGCTCTACGCCCATGCCGTACAGCAGCGTGGTATAGATATCGCCATCCAGCGAGCGATCGGCAATCACCGTCACGCTCAATAACGCATTGTCCAGCGGATAGCCGGTGCGCGGATCAAAGATGTGATGCCAGCAGCGGCCGTCGCGTTCAAAGTAGCGCTCATAAATCCCGGACGTCACCACCGATTTGCCCTGCACCTGCAGCGTACCCAGCAGTTCATCGTCCCGGCCAAACGGTTTCTTGAGCCCGATGCCCCAGCCCTGCGGCTGATGCGGCGGGCTGCCGAGCGTCTGCACATTGCCACCGAGATTAATCAGCGCCTGCGCAACACCCTGCTGACGCAGAAACGCCTGCACCATATCAGCGATGTAGCCTTTCGCAATGGCGCCCAGATCGATCTCCATGCCCGGCAGCGGCAGAAACACCGAGTGCTGTTCAGCATCCAGCACCACCTGATGCGGATCGGTCAGGCGCAGCAGCGTCTCAATCTCCGCTGCGGGCGGCACTTCACGCCCCTGAAAACCAATCTTCCAGCGTTTCACCACCGGACCGATGGTGAAGTTAAACGCGCTGTCCGGCAGGATGCTCACCGCGTGCGCCACGCTAATCAGCGCAAAAACCGGCGCGCTCACCACCACCGGATGGCGTCCGGCTGCCTGATTAATGGCCATCACTTCAGATTCGGCGCGGTTGACGGTAAACAGGTTTTCCTGCTGTTTGATCAGGCGAAAGACCTGGCTGGCCAGCGTGGGATTGTCTTCGAACAGTTTGAGCAGAATGGGCGAACCCATGAGGACGGCAGAATAGGAATGGACGCCAGCGTCGCTTGTCATTGTGGCCCCGCAAGAGAACGATGCCCGCAGGGCGCGGGCATCGTGATAGCTTAGTTACCTAACGCCAGTTTAGCGGCATTACGGCCCGCTTTGATACCAAAGATAATGATATCGGCGACGGCGTTACCGCCGATGCGGTTCGCACCGTGGATGCCGCCGACCACTTCACCCGCCGCCCAGGCACCAGGAATCACCTGTTTCTGCGCGTCAAGCACCGCGGTCTCGGTGTTGATGGTCACGCCGCCCATGGTGTGGTGCACGCCCGGTGCGATACGAATCGCGAAGAACGGACCCTGATTGAGCGGATGACGCAGCGCGGTGGCACGGCCAAAGTCTTCATCTTTCTGGTTAATCACAAACTCATTGTAACGGCCCAGCGTGCTTTGCAGCGTTTCCTGATCCATGTTGAGTTTCACCGCCAGCTCGTGTGGCGTTGGCGCGCTAATCACAAAGCCTTTGGCGATGTATTCGTCCGCCGCTTTGTTGTTGGCACGTACCTGCTCATTGAACACGATCCACGCGCTTTTTTCCGGCAGCGCGATAATCTCGGCAGAAACTTTGTCACGGGTTTCCATTTCATTGTAGAAACGCTTACCGGCCTGGCTGACCAGAATCGCCCCGCCGCCGCGCATCGCTTCGGAAATCAGGTACGAGGTGGTCTGCTCAACGGTTGGGTGAATCTGGATTTCGCCCATGTCTACAGTCTCGGCGCCAATTTTCTGCAGCATGGCGATACCGCTACCGGTGGCGCCTTTGTGGTTGGTGGTGACGAAACCATCCAGCTCCGGACGGTATTTCACCACCATCTCACGGTTGGCACTGAAGCCCCCGGTGGCCACAATCACGCTTTTCGCATTCAGGATGCGGCTGTCGTTGTACTCATCGACCACTTTCACGCCGGTCACCGCACCATTTTCAAACAGGATCTCGGCCACCGAGGTTTCCAGCAGCACTTCGATGTTGCGCTGGTTAACGTTTTTCACCAGGCCGCTAATCAGGAAGCCGCCCACCGCCGAGCGATCTTCCGGACGGTGCGTACGGTCAATGCTCATGCCGCCGGTGATGGTGATATCACTCAGCTCAATGTCTTTCGCCGCCAGCCACTCAATGGCTTCTGGCGCACGCTCAACGAACTCACGCAGCAGCACCGGGTTGTTTTTGAATTTGCCGCCTTTCAGCGTTTCCTCGTAGAACAGCTCTTTGCTGTCTTCGATGCCTTTCAGTTTCTGATAACGGGTTTCCGCGGCATTCATCCCCACCGACGCTTTGATGGTGTTACCACCAATGGTAGGCATCTTCTCAATGATCACCACGCGCGCGCCGTCATCGTGCGCCTGAATCGCCGCCGCCAGACCGGCCCCGCCGGTACCAACCACCACCACATCGTAATTGACCGGCGCATTCGGGTTGCCGCCCTCTTCAATCACATACTCTTTGCTGGAGGTGGTCAGCGCGCGCGATACCGCTTTCTTCAGCGCCTCACTCTGCGTGGTAGCACCGGTGATGGCATCGACGTGCGGGCTGTTCGCCACCAGAATACGTTCACGCAGGCTTTCAAAGGTGCTGGTGAAATCGACGTCGAGGTTAGGATCCGGCACCAGCGAGATGTCGGTGATACGGTCGGTGTCAAGCGTTACGTTGATTTTCAGCTTCAGCGCTTCGGCTTCCACTTTCGCCTGGTAAACGCCGGCTTTGTACTTACGATGGCCATCGCTGACGTCACGGATCATCGCATCCACCAGCGAGAAGCGCCACAGCGGTTCCGGAATGGTCAGCGCTTCGCGTTTGGTGCTGTCGATGTACAGATCCATGTGCTCGTTTTTGATGATGCGATCGGCCCAGTCCGGATAGGCAATACAGGCTTTACCAATCGCCACCAGATCGAAGCCCGAGGCCAGCGCCAGTTCGGCATCCTCTTTGTTCACCACGCCGCCAACGCCAATCACCGGCACTTTCGCCAGCGTCGCCGAGCGCTGTTCAATGTATTTGCTGATTAACGGCGTCGGATCCTGGGTGTCGACAATCGACGGACGCAGCAGCTGGCCGACGGAGAAGTGCACGTAATCCAGCCCGCGCGCCGCCAGTTTTTCCAGCAGGTACAGCGTGTCGTCCCAGCGGATACCGGGCACTTCCAGCTCTTCCGGCGAGAAGCGATAGCCGATGATGAAATCCGCTGCGGCGAAGCGCTCCGCCATTTTGTGGGTGATTTCCAGCACTTCCAGCGGGAAGCGCGCGCGGTTGTCGCGGCTGCCGCCCCATTTGTCGTCGCGCTGGTTAGAGTTAGGCGAGTAGAACTGCTGAATCAGGTAGGTGTTAGCGCCGTGGATCTCCACGCCGTCGAAGCCGGCTTTGATGGCGCGGTTCACCGCATCACCAAACTTAGTGATCATCACCTCCACTTCTTCCGCCGTCAGCGCCTGCGGGGTGCTGGCACCTTCACGCGGCGCGGCGATAGCGCTGGGCGCGACCGGAGTTTTCCCGCCGATCAGCGCGGGCTCAACCATGCGGCCGCCGTGGTAAATCTGCAGAATGGCTTTAGAACCCTGGGACTTGATGGCGTGCGCGATTCTGGCCAGGCCAGGGATTTTGTTGTCGCTGTCGATGCCGATAGCGCCCGGGAACGCCGGACCGCGGTTATCGATAAAGGCGCACTCGACGATCACGGTGCCGATGCTGCCGGCACGCACGCGATAATACTCAACGAGATCGCTGGTCACGCCGCCGTCGTAATAGCCGGTACAGGTGGTCATCGGGGCCATCACCAGGCGGTTTTTCAGCACCGCCCCTTTCGGTAATGTCAGCGGATTAAGAATCGGGGTGAGCGTATTCATGATGAGCAACTCCAGAATTAAGAAATCGTGTATTCAATTCTTTGGCAGTTCGGAGGTCTTTATAATTAATTTAAGTGGTCCGACTTCATGGTATAAATATACCATTTTATTTAGTTACATAACCCAGAATGTTAGTTATATAAGTTTTACGCGTGAAAATACTTTTTATTGCTCATTGCTGAAATCCGCGCTCCGCTAAGTTTTAACCAATACTTGACAAAAATCAACTTTTTCCTTACATTTAAAACAAATGACGTAATATCAAAGAGATAAAAAGCACCTTTCGCCCGATTCTGGCGGTATTTTTGCCGTTCCGTTCACTTTTAACACATATTTTACACCTGTTGGTTCATTTATTACGGCGCAAAACGTTAAAACAAAAAACCCGCTAATAATTTTATTGATCCAGATCAAAATAGATATTTTAATTAATCGCATCATAGCGTCATTCAATTGATAATTCGCGAAGCAAAATTGCAATTACGAAGATTCATGTAAAAGACACTTTAAAACGTCCCGGTTGATCTGCTACAAGCGTTTCGTAACTAAAAAAATCAACCCGACCGGGCCGTCAATCGCATTCCCATAACTTGCAGACCAAAACTATGAATACACAAACAACCCAGAGTGAACCCCTAAAGGCGCCACCTGCCGCACCGGGGAAAAAGAACCGGCTAGTCATGTTGTGCCTGCCGATCGTGGTTGCCGTGCTGTTGCTGCTGGTGCCCACCCCTGCCGGGCTGGAGCCGTACGCGTGGCACTTCTTCGCCATCTTCGTCGGGGTGATTGTCGGCCTGATCTTCGAACCGCTGCCGGGCGCGGTCATCGGCCTGACCGGTGTGGTGATCATCGCGCTGTTCAGCCAGTACGTGCTGTTCAGCCCGGCAGAACTGGCCGATCCGAAGTTCAAAACGGCCGGACAGGCGTTTAAATGGGCGGTGAGCGGCTTCGGCAACTCCACCGTGTGGCTGATTTTCGGCGCCTTCATGTTTGCCGCCGGCTACGATAAAACCCAGTTCGGTCGCCGCCTGGCGCTGATTCTGGTGAAATATCTCGGCCGTCGCAGCCTGACGCTCGGCTATGCCATCACCTTTGCCGACCTGCTGCTGGCACCGTTTACGCCATCCAACACCGCGCGCAGCGGCGGGACGATCTATCCCATCATTGCCAACCTGCCGCCGCTGTACGGTTCTAAACCTAACGACCCAAGCGCACGCAAAATTGGTTCTTACCTGATGTGGGTTGCTATCACCGCCGCCTGTATCACCAGCTCAATGTTCCTCTCCGCGCTGGCCCCTAACCTGCTGGCGCTGGCGCTGGTAAAAAGCGTAGTTGGCTTTGATATCTCGTGGGGCATGTGGTTCCTCGCCTTCCTGCCGCTGGGTATCCTGCTGATTCTCACCATGCCGCTGCTGGCTTACTGGCTCTATCCACCAGAAGTAAAAGTGAATGACGAAGTGCCACGCTGGGCTAAAGCCGAGCTGGAGAAACTGGGTCCGCTGTCGCGCAATGAAATTCTGCTGCTGGTGTTCGTAGTCGCTGCGCTGATGATGTGGATCTTCGCCACTGCGTGGATTGAACCGGCGATGGCCGCCCTGCTGGTTATCGTGCTAATGCTGTGGACCGGCGTACTGAACTGGAACGACATCACCAGCAACAAAGCCGCCTGGAACACCTTTGCCTGGTTTGCCACGCTGGTCGCGCTGGCTGATGGTCTGGCGCGCGTGGGCTTCATCGCCTGGCTGGGTAAAGAGGGTGCGCTGCTGCTGCACGGCTACGACCCGCAGGTTTCCGCAGTGGTACTGCTGGTGGCCTTCTACCTGCTGCACTATCTGTTCGCCAGCACCACGGCGCACACCACCGCCCTGCTGCCTGCCATGCTGACCATTGCCGCCTCGATTCCGGGCATCAACATGCCGGTGTTCTGCCTGATGATGTGTACCTCACTGGGTGTGATGGGCATTATCACCCCGTACGGCACGGGCCCAAGCCCGATTTACTACGGTAGCGGCTACCTGCCAACCAAAGACTACTGGCGTCTCGGTACCATCTTTGGTGCCCTGTTCCTGGTGGCGCTGATGGTCATTGCCTATCCGTGGATGGTGATGATGTTCTGATGATGTTGCTTTGATGTTAAAAACGCAGCCGCGTAACAACGTTAAAGTGGTATGATACTCGCCAGTCAGCTCTTGCCGCGGACTGGCGAGAGAAAATCGAATAACAGATCGCCTAATTTGTCGCCCGTCATGCTGGCGGGCAACACGAAGCTAAGTGAGCCAACATGTCGAACAAACCCTTCTACTACCAGAATCCCTTTCCTCTCGCCAAAGATGATACCGAGTACTATCTGCTGAGCCGCGACCATGTTTCGGTGGCCAACTTTGACGGCGAAGAGGTCCTGAAAGTCGACCCGAAAGCGCTGACGCTGCTGGCGCAGCAGGCGTTCCACGATGCCTCTTTTATGCTGCGCGCCTCACATCAGCAGCAGGTGGCGTCGATTCTGGCGGACGATGAAGCCAGCCAGAACGACAAATACGTGGCGCTGCAGTTCCTGCGCAACTCGGAAATCGCCGCCAAGGGCGTGCTGCCGACCTGCCAGGACACCGGTACTGCCATCATCATGGGTAAAAAAGGCCAGCGCGTCTGGACCGGCGGTGGCGATGAAGCTGCGCTGTCTCAGGGCGTTTACAACACCTTTATCGAAGATAACCTGCGCTACTCGCAGAATGCGCCGCTCGATATGTACAAAGAGGTCAACACCGGCACCAACCTGCCGGCGCAGATCGATCTCTACAGCGTTGACGGCGACGAATACAAATTCCTGTGCATCGCCAAAGGTGGCGGTTCTGCTAACAAAACCTATCTGTATCAGGAAACCAAAGCGCTGATCACACCAGCGAAGCTGAAAAACTACCTGATCGATAAAATGATGTCGCTCGGCACGGCGGCCTGTCCGCCGTACCACATTGCATTTGTCATCGGCGGCACTTCCGCTGAAAGCACGCTGAAAACCGTGAAGCTGGCGTCAACCCACTATTACGATTCGCTGCCGACCGAAGGTAACGAACACGGTCAGGCGTTCCGCGACGTGCAGCTGGAACAGGAACTGCTGGAAGCCTCGCAGAAACTCGGCCTCGGCGCGCAGTTTGGCGGTAAGTATTTTGCTCACGATATCCGCGTGGTGCGTCTGCCGCGTCACGGCGCATCCTGCCCGGTGGGCATGGGCGTTTCCTGCTCGGCTGACCGCAACATCAAAGCCAAAATTAACCGCGAAGGCATCTGGATCGAGAAGCTGGAAGACAATCCGGGTCGCTATATCCCGGAAGCGCTGCGTCAGCAGGGCGAAGGCGAAGTGGTCAGCGTCGATCTCAATCGCCCGATGAGCGAGATCCTCGCCCAGCTCTCCGCTTACCCGGTGGCAACGCGTCTGTCGCTGAACGGCACCATCATCGTGGCGCGTGATATTGCGCACGCCAAACTGAAAGAGCGCATCGACAACGGCGAAGGTCTGCCGCAGTACATCAAAGATCACCCGGTGTACTATGCGGGCCCGGCGAAAACGCCGGAAGGTTACGCGTCCGGTTCACTCGGTCCGACCACCGCCGGCCGCATGGACTCCTACGTCGATCTGCTGCAGGCTAACGGCGGCAGCATGGTGATGCTGGCCAAAGGTAACCGCAGCCAGCAGGTCACCGATGCCTGCCATAAACACGGCGGCTTCTATCTGGGCAGTATTGGCGGCCCGGCGGCGGTGCTGGCGCAGCAAAGCATTAAGAGTCTGGAGTGCGTGGAGTATGCCGAACTGGGCATGGAAGCGATCTGGAAAATTGAAGTGGAGAACTTCCCGGCGTTCATCCTGGTGGATGACAAAGGCAATGACTTCTTCCAGCAGATCCACAACCAGTGTGCTGCCTGCGTGAAATAAGCCGGCCTGCAATAAAAAAATCCGCGGCGTAAAAGCTGCGGATTTTTTTTGTCTGCCAGCCCCTGCGGCGCTCACACACCGCGCAGCTGCACGTCCAGCAACAGATCGGCATCGTCGTCGTTCTGGCCAATCACGTAGATCGCCTGGCGACCCGGCAGATTTACAGTAATGATATTCTCTTCGACCGCATCCAGCACTTCGTCGTGCTGCTCCTGAAAGTGGTACAGGGTGTTCATCTTCTCTCCTTAAAAACGGTGCGTTACTGTATAAACTCACGCCTCTTAATATCGACAAGACGCGTCTTAATAACAGGGGGAATAATCTGTTTTTTCTGTCAGCACTGTGACAGAGCTGTGTGACGTTGCCATGAAGGCGGCAGCGGCGCGCACCGCTGCCGGTTAAATCAGAAAAAGCCGAGAGGTTGCGTACTGTAGCTGACCAGCAAATTTTTGGTCTGCTGATAGTGATCGAGCATCATTTTGTGGGTTTCACGGCCAATACCGGATTTTTTATAGCCGCCAAACGCGGCGTGCGCCGGATAGAGGTGATAGCAGTTGGTCCAGACGCGACCGGCTTTGATCGCGCGACCTACGCGGTAAGCACGGTTAATATCGCGCGTCCACACGCCCGCACCGAGGCCATAAATCGAATCGTTGGCGATGGCAATCGCTTCCGCTTCATCTTTAAAGGTCAGCACGCCGACCACCGGTCCGAAAATCTCCTCCTGGAAGACGCGCATGCTGTTATCGCCTTTCAGCAGCGTCGGCTGAATGTAGTAACCGCTGGCAAACGCCTCACCGATTTTCTCCACCCCGCCGCCGTGCAGCACCTGCGCGCCCTCCTGCTGCGCAATCTCCAGGTAAGAGAGAATTTTGTCGAACTGCTGCTGCGAGGCCTGCGCGCCGATCATGGTCTCGGTATCGAGCGGATCGCCACGCTTAATGGTCTGGATGCGCTTCATCACCGCCGCCATAAACGGCTCAAAAATCGACTCCTGAACCAGCGCGCGTGACGGACAGGTACAGACTTCGCCCTGATTGAGGAAGCCCAGCACCACGCCTTCGGCCGCTTTTTCGATGAAGCTCTCCTCCGCCTGCATGATATCTTCGAAGAAAATGTTGGGCGACTTGCCGCCCAGCTCGACGGTGGACGGGATCAGGCTTTTGGCCGCCAGCTCAAGAATGTGGCCGCCGGTGGCGGTCGATCCGGTAAAGGCGATCTTGGCGATACCCGGATGCGAAGCCAGCGCCTCGCCGGCCTCTTTGCCGTAGCCGTGCACCACGTTAATCACGCCCGGCGGCACCAGGTCTTTAATCAGCTCCATCAACAGGGTAATGGAGAGCGGCGTCTGTTCAGCGGGCTTCAGCACCACGCAGTTACCGGCACCGAGCGCCGGCGCCAGTTTCCACGCCGCCATCAGCAGCGGAAAGTTCCACGGAATAATTTGTCCGACAACCCCAAGCGGCTCGTGAAAGTGGTAGGCAGCGGTGAACTCGTCGATTTCTGCCGCAGTACCTTCCTGGGCGCGCACGCAGCCGGCAAAGTAGCGGAAGTGGTCAACCGCCAGCGGCAAATCAGCCGCCAGGGTTTCACGCACCGGCTTACCGTTATCCCAGGTTTCATTGACCGCAATGGCTTCCAGATTGGCTTCCAGCCGGTCGGCAATTTTCAGCAGCAGCAGCGAACGCGCCTGCGGCGAGGTTTTGCCCCATGCGTCCGCAGCGGCCTGTGCGGCGGCCACGGCGTTGTCGATATCCTGTTTATCCGAGCGCGGGAATTCGCCGATGGTCGAGCCGTTGATCGGCGTGGTGTTAACAAAATAGTTACCGTTCACCGGCGGAACAAATTCGCCGTTGATGAAGTTGCCATAACGCGATTGCAGGTGGATGAGAGAACCGGTTTCTCCCGGAGCAGCGTAACGCATGGTGTTTCTCCTTGCGGGACAGAGTGGCGATTAACAACATTTAAACTTGTTATTAACATTGAGCGAACAATGCCAGCCTGTCAGATCGCTCAGCGGGAAACTGTGACCGCATCGAAGGAAAAGAGGGCATTAAGAAACTGCCCTGCCGTCACGCCATAACCTGCGCCTGTCGCAGACAGATAATTCCGAGTTTGCCCATAAGCGTGATGAAAAGCGGAACATGTGCGATTTGTGCGGTCAATATGAAGCAGACCCGTGAACAGGAGAACAAGATGCTGGCTTCAGCCCTGATGGTAATGCGTGCCAAAGCGAACTTCGTTCAGCAATTTATCCGCAATCCGCGCAAAATGGGCAGCATCACGCCCTCTTCAGCCGCCCTGTGTCGCGCCATGTGTGAAACGGTCAACTGGGAGCACAGCCTGCGCATTGCCGAGCTGGGCGCCGGCGACGGCGTGCTGACCCGTCATCTGCTGGCACATATGGCACCGCAGGCGCAGCTGGATGTGTTTGAAATCAGTCCCGAACTGGTAAAAGGGTTACGCCGCTGGAACGATGCGCGCATGCAGGTGCGCGCCTGCTCCGCAGAGTATTTGTCCGGGGAGTACGACGTGATTTTTTCCGGCCTGCCGCTGCTGTCACTGCCGCCCGCAACGCGCGACGCCATTCTCAGCGCGGTGCATGAAGGACTGGGACCGCGCGGCGTGTTTGTCCAGTTTCAGTACACCTCGCTGACCCAGCCCAGCCTGTCACGCTACTTCACCTGGCAGCGCCAGCGGGTGCTGAAAAATATGCCACCCGCCTGGGTTTATCGCTGCACGCGGCATTACGCGCCCTGAGCCTGCGCCTGCGGGCGCGTTTGCTGCCAGAAACGCTGCAGCAGCTCGCGCGCCCAGTCTTCGCCTGACAGCTGCGCGCCATCATCGCTGACGCCGGAAGGCAGACAGGCGGTCATGATGTTATGGTCGAACTCCGGATGGAACTGCACTGACAGCGCCTGCGGCGAATAGCGCAGGATCTGGCAACCATCCAGCGCTGAACGCGCCAGCACCTGTGCCTGCGGCGGCGGTACCAGCACCGACTGCCGGTGCGACAACCACGCCGGGAAGGCCTCCGGCAACTGTGCCAGCCACGGATCGCGGTGCGGGGTGCGCGTCAGGGTTTTCAGCCCGCGCTCCCAGCCTTTCGGGTTATCGCCCACTTTACCGCCCAGCGCATAGGCCATCAGCTGATGACCATAGCAAACGCCGAGCAGCGGCAGTTGCGCGTCGATGGCCGCACGAATCCAGGCGGCGGTGCGCTCGCTCCAGTCGGCGTGATCGGTCACCATCGCCCACGAACCGCTGAAAATCGCACCGCTGATGCCAGAGAAAGCCGGCAGCTCTTCCCCGAGATGCGGCCGCACAATGACATAATCATCCGGCTGTAGCGCCAGGGCTTCAATAAACCACTGCGGTTGTTCACCAATTTTTGCCACCACCTGCGGCGGCGGCGTTTCGAGTTGAATCAGAGCAAGGGGTAAGGTGCGGGTCTGTGTCATGCCGAATACGGTCCTCAAATGATCGTGTTTCGGACATCCACTCTGACAGTAAATTTGCCATCTGTCCTGGATTTTTCGGCATAAGCTAATGCCATTACGAAAAAAAGCGTCGCCCGCGTGCGCCAACCGATCGCCTTCGTGCCATCATTAGACGGTGACAACATCGATAAAACAAAGGACAGCAGCGTGGCGGTGCGGCATTTTTTTCTGGTTCTGATGGTAGTTTGCATCTGGGCCTTCAATAACGTGGCGGTGAAGTGGGGATTGCTGGAGCTTCCGCCGCTGTTTCTCACCTGGATGCGCTTTGTGGTGGTGGCCATCGTGCTGGTGCCGTTTTGCCGCATCACGCGCGCCCAGCTGCCGTGGCTGCTGACGCTGGCGTTTACCTTTGGCTTCATGCACTTTTCGCTGCTGTTTGTCGGCATGCGCTATACCGATGCCGGCACCGGCGCCATTGTGGTCCAGCTGGGTACGCCGATTGCCATGCTGCTGGCGATGGTGGTGCTGAAGGAGAAACTGCGGCTGGTGCAGCTGTGCGGTATCGCCATCTCGCTGGCCGGGGTGGTGGTGCTCTCCGGCAGCCCGACAATTCCGGCGTGGTGGGTGCTGTGTATTCTGCTGTGCAGCGCCACTGGCTGGGCGGTGAGCAACATGATTGTGAAAAAGTCACCGCCGATTAAACCGCTGACGCTCACCGGCTGGATCTCTTTCCTTGCGGTGCCGATTGTCGGCGCGGCCTCGTGGCTGACCGAATCGCAGCAGTTTACCGCGCTGAGTCAGGCCGGCTGGCGCGGCTGGTTTGGCATCCTGTACAGCGCCCTCGCCTCGTCGATTGTCGCCTACACGCTGTGGTACGCGCTGCTGAAAAAATATAACGTCAACCTGATCATGCCCTACTCGCTGCTGACGCCGGTGCTGGCGGTACTGATGGGCGTGCTGGTGCTGGGTGACAGCATGAACAGCTTCAAAATCCTTGGAGCCTCGCTGGTGGTGCTGGGGACGGCGATTGCGGTGATTAACCTGCGTAACCTGCGCATGCATGCCCGCTTTCCGCGCCTGCGCCGCCGCTAATCCACTCTGCTATGCTTGAAGCTCGCGTGTTTTCCGGAGGTTTAGCATGGATTCTCAACGCGCTGCCGCATTGTGGCAGCAACTGTGGCAGGGATTGCGGGGTGCGGAACACGCGCCGACGATCCACTTTCTTCAGACCGACAGCTTCCCCTCGGCTTTTGCCGTTAGCGAACTCGCCGCCACCAGCATCGGCCTCGCCAGCCAGGCGCTGAGCGATCTGCTGGGGCGTCCGGCCCCGGTCAGCGTCAACGTCCGGCTGGCCTCGCGCTGGTTTCAGCACAGCCTGACGCCGCTGAACCGTCCAGCAGCCGCCCAGTGGGATGCGCTGGCCGGTGACTATCCGTGCGAGGATGGCTGGATCCGCCTGCACACCAACGCACCGCATCATCGCGCCGCCATGGCACGCGTGCTGGGCGAGCACGCCGATCGGTCATCGCTGGCGGCGGGGGTGGCACGCTGGCAGGGACACGCGCTGGAGCAGGCCGTGGTCGACGCCGGCGGCTGTGCCGCCTGGATGCGCAGCGCACAGCAGTGGCAGCAGCACGCGCAGGGGCTGGCGGTAAGCGAAGAAGCGCTGATTGCCCAACGGGCAACCGGCGAAGCGCCCACGCCGGGCTGGGCGCTGCTGCCGGCGCGGCCGCTGCTGGGCGTGCGGGTGCTGGATCTGACGCGCATCATTGCCGGACCGGTAGCGACCCGCTTTCTGGCCAGCCTCGGCGCGCAGGTACTGCGCATCGATCCGCCCGACTGGCGTGAACCGACGCTGGAAGAGGAGATCAACTGCGGCAAACGCTGCGCGCAGCTGGATATCAAAACCCGCGCCGGGCGCGATCGGCTGATTACGCTGCTACAGCATGCGGATGTGCTGGTGCACGGCTACCGCGCGGACGCACTGGAAAAGCTGGGGCTGGATGCGGAGAGCCGTCAGCGGCTGGCGCCGGGGCTGGTGGATGTCAGCCTCAACGCCTGGGGCTGGCACGGGCCGTGGCGCAACCGGCGCGGTTTTGACAGCCTGGTGCAGATGGCCTGCGGCATCGCCGAACAGGGTATGCGCTGGCAGGCAGGCGTTAAACCGACGCCGCTGCCGGTGCAGGTGCTGGATCACGCCACCGGCTATATGATGGCGGCCGCGGTGCTGGAAGGATTACGCCAGCGCCGAATCAACGGCACCGGCTGGCAGGCGCGTTTGTCGCTGGCGCGTACCGCGCTGTTGCTTCAGCAACACGGCGCAGCGCCACAAGGCGAACAGCGTGGCATTACGCCGCAGCCGCACGATGCGCTGAGCGCGCTGGAGATCAATCGCTGGGGAATTGGCGAGCGCCTGCGCGCCGCGGCTTATCTGCCCGGTACGCCGATGCTGTGCGCGGCACCGGCGCAGCTGCCCGGCAGCAGCCATCCCTGCTGGTGACGACTCAGGCGTCGTCGCCCTCTTCACGCAGTTCGTCATACATCGCCTGAATCGCCTCACGGCTCAGCGCCGCCAGCGTGCGATAAAACGCGGTGGTGGCGTGGGCTTCCACTTTACCGAGGAAGGCGCCGCACCACGGCAGCAGGTAGTCATCGAACAGCGCCAGCTGGGCCGCCGCCTCATCTTCCGCAGACTGATCTTCCAGCCAGGAGGCCGCCAGCAGCAGCACGCCGAAGTGATCGGCCGGCGACTCGCTCAGTGGCATACCGCGTGAGGTTAAAAACGCCCGCACCTCGGCTTCCTGCGGTCCGTTCGGCCACTGTGAGGCGTACGGCGGTACGCTGCAGTCGCTGCCGACGAACAGCGCGTTGTAATCCGCCGCCAGCGCCTGCGGATCGCTATTCTGCTGCAGCCGGGTCAGCAGTTCATCCTGCTCCAGCGGCCACTGATCTTTCAGTTTGCCTTCGCGCAGCAGGGTGAACAGCGGCACCAGCAGCGGGTCCTGCGGCTGGCGATTAAACAGCGAGCCGATGACGCGGCAGAGAATGGAAAACTCATTCATGCAACAGAATTCCTTGAGGCAAAAAAGTTAAAAGTCGGCAAATTCCGCAATGTGTTTGCCGGTGCGCTGTTCGAGAAAGTCGAGCAGGCGACGCGGCGTGACATTTAACACGCGATCCTGCGGAAAATCCACTTCGCGCGTAATACGCAGGCAGTGTTCGAAATCACCGAGCGTAAAGGCGGTGTGCGAATCGGAGCCAAACGCCAGCCGGCCACCTGCGTCACGCACCGCTTCCGCAATCGCGCGGCAGTTAGGTTCACTGCCCGGACGCGAATGGGTAAACGACGAGTTGTTGATCTCCAGCGCCACATCGTAGTGCGCGGCGGCTTCCGCGATGGCGCGAATATCCACCGGGAATTTAGGGTTGCCCGGATGGCTGATGATGTGCACCAGTCCGCTGGCCATGGTGGCGATCATCGCTTCGGTGTGGTGAGCCTTGTCGCGCGGCGCATAGACCGGCTCATGGAAGCCAGCGACGATCAAATCCAGCGCATCCAGCATCGGCCCGCTGCAATCAATCTCACCCTGCTGATTTTTGATGTTGGCTTCAATGCCGCGCAGCACGCCGACGCCGTCAATCACGCGCGGCCAGATGCGCATATTGACAAAATGCCAGTAGTGCGGCGCATCGGCCATGTCCGGACCGTGATCGGTAATGGCGAACAGCTTCAGGCCGTTCTGTTTCGCCTGCGCGACGTAATCGTGCAGCGTGCTGTACGCATGGGTGCTGGCCACGGTATGCATATGTAAATCGACGGGATACATCCTCTTCTCCTCTGCTGAATTAATAGCCACGCTGGCGATCGACCAGACCGCGCGGCTGTTGGCCCTGCTCCAGTGCCGTGATGGCACCGGCGATATAGTCCATCGCCTCATGCGGCAAGGTGGTGGCGGCATTATGCGGGGTAATCATGACACGCGGATGAGACCACAGCGGACTCGCGGCCGGCAGCGGTTCCACCTGGAATACGTCCAGCGCGGCGGCGGCCAGCTGACCGCTCTCCAGCGCCGCCAGCAGATCGGCCTCTACCACGTGCGCACCGCGCGCGAGGTTAAGGAAACGGGCGCCGCGCGGTAGCGCGCTAAGAAACGCGCTATCGATCAGGTTGCTGGTTTCCGGCGTGGCGGGCAGCAAATCAATTAATACCTGACTGTCAGTGAGAAAATCCGCCAGCTGGTCGCGGCCGTGAAAGGTGGTGACACCGGCAATCTGCTTCGGCGAGCGGCTCCAGCAGCGCAGCGGGAAGCCCCACTGGCGCAGGCTCTCCAGCACGCTGCGGCCAAGCACGCCGGCCCCCAGCACGCCAATGGTAAAAGTAGCACGTTCGCGGTCCGGCAGCGGCTGCCATAGCGCCTGTCGCTGCTGCTGGTGATAGTCGGCGAAGCGGCGGAACCAGCCCAGCACGCACCAGTTCGCATACTCCTGCATCTGGCGTGCCATGCCGGTGTCTTCCAGCCGGTAGAGCGGCACCGCGTCAGCCAGCATCTCAGGGTGCGTGCGCAGCTGCCGCAAAATTTCGTCCACGCCGGCCCCCATGGCGAATACGCCACGCAGCGCCCGTCCCGCCAGCATCTCCACCGGCGGCGATCGCACAATGGCGTAGTCGGCGGGGGCACTGTCGCCCGGCTGCCACTGGCGGATGCGCACAGCTGGCAGTCGCTGGCGCATGCCGTCCAGCCACGGCTGCGGATTCAGCGACGGGTGATACCAGATGATCTCCATACTGCTCTCCTTTTTTCTTTCAGCCTCAGTCAAATAGCGGCGCAGGGCAAGTAAAAACCCGCGCGGCACCGCAATTTTCCGGCGATTAATCGCGAAGGCTTCACATTTCCGCCGCTGCAAAAGGCTAAGCGGCGCGTTAACGTCTAAAGTTGTTCGGGTGGTCAATGCGTTAGCGCACCACCTTTTCGGACAAGGAGAAAAACCGATGATAAAAAATGTAGTGTTTACGCCTGCGCGTCTTACCCTATTGCTCAGCGCGGCGCTGCTGAGCGCGTCTGCTGTGCACGCTGAGGATAACAGCCGCATGCTCAGCGCCCAGCCGCAGCCGCCGGATGTGCGACTCGGCCCACTATTCAGTGCCGTGCAGCAGGCCAGATTTTATCCGGACCAGAAAACCTTTGCCGATGCGGTCCCCAAATATGACCCGGCGTCGATTCTCGCCGACTGGCAGATGCAGAAAAATCAGCGTAATTTCGATCTCAGACGCTTCGTGGACACCAACTTCATCCTGCCCAAAGCGCAGGATAAATACGTGCCGCCCGCCGGCCAGAGCCTGCGCGCGCACATCAATGGCCTGTGGCCGGTGCTGACGCGCAGCACGCCAACGGCCAGCCAGTACGATTCGCTGCTGCCACTGCCGAAACCGTACGTGGTGCCGGGCGGGCGTTTCCGCGAAGTCTATTACTGGGACAGCTACTTCACCATGCTCGGGCTGGCAGAGAGCGGCCACTGGGATCGGGTGCAGGATATGGTGGACAACTTCGCCAGCGAGCTGGACAAGTACGGCCACATCCCTAACGGTAACCGCAGCTATTATCTCAGCCGCTCGCAGCCGCCGTTCTTCAGCCTGATGGTGGATTTGCTGGCCAGCCACAAGGGAGACGACGTCTACCGCCAGTATCTGCCACAGCTGCAAAAAGAGTATGACTACTGGATGGCGGACAGCGACAAGGTGGCTGCCGGCCAGGCGAGCAAGCGCGTGGTGAAGCTGAGCGACGGCACCCTGCTCAATCGCTACTGGGATGACCGTGACGTGCCGCGCACCGAATCCTGGCTGGACGATGTCAACACCGCGAAAAAAGCGCCTGAGCGCAATAAACAGCAGGTGTATCGCGATCTGCGCGCGGGCGCCGCCTCGGGCTGGGACTTCAGCTCACGCTGGTTCACCGATGCGCACAATCTGGCCTCGATTCGCACCACCCAGCTGGCCCCGGTGGACCTCAACAGCCTGCTGTTCCACCTGGAGCAGACGCTGGCGAAAGCCGCGAAGCTGGCAAAGCAGAATGACAAAGCGCAGCAGTTTGCGGCGGATGCTGAGAAGCGCCAGGCGGCGATCAATCGTTACCTGTGGGATGACAAACAGGGCTGGTATGCCGACTACGATGTCCAGAAAAAGCAGGTGCACAATCAGCTCACCGCCGCCACGCTGTTCCCGCTGTATATGCAGCTGGCGGGCGACAAACAGGCGGAACGCACCGCCGCCGCCGTGGAAAAACAGCTGCTGAAACCGGGCGGGCTGGTCACCACGACGGTAAACAACGGCCAGCAGTGGGATGCGCCTAACGGCTGGGCCCCGCTGCAGTGGGTAGCGGTCGAAGGTCTGGAGCACTACAAGCAGAACCAGCTGGCGCAGCAGATCGGTCAGCGCTTCCTGCAAAATGTGCAGCAAACTTACGATCGCGAGCACAAGCTGGTCGAGAAGTATGTGGTCGACGGCGCCCAGCTGGGCGGTGGTGGTGGCGGCGAGTATCCGCTGCAGGACGGCTTTGGCTGGACCAACGGCGTAACGCTGAAGCTGCTGGATAAGTATTGTCCGAAAGATAAAACCTGTAACAGCACGCGCGACATCCCCTCAATGCCGACGCTAAACTCGGCGAAATAACCCTGACGTCAGGTGCGCCGCCGTGCGCACCTGCTTCTCAGGCCCGATGCCACAGCCAGGCGATGACCACGCCCGGCGCTGCAGCATCCCCTGCGCATCACACTTTTCCATTACTTATCTTTTACATCTTGAAACACCCCTTACTAAAAGATAATAATTCTCAATCTTAAAATGACTCTTTTTCTCATCGTTAACCGCCGCGCTGGTGTGGTGCGGCTTTTATTCTCTGCCAAAGGAATCATTATGACCGCGCTTTTCCCCCTTAACCGTGGCCGGCTGCTGTGCGCGCTGGCGCTGGCGTTTCCGGCACTCGGCGTAGCCGAACCCTCTCTGGTGGTCACCGCACAGCCGCAGGAGAGCGCCACCTCGCCCACGGCGGACTATCTCGCCACCCGCAGCGGCGCCACGAAAAGCGATCGTCCACTCCTCACCACGCCGCAGTCCATTTCCGTGGTGACGCGTCAGCAGATTGACGATCAGGGCGCGCAGGATCTGAACCAGGCGCTGGGCTATACCCCGGGGGTTTTCACCAACTTTGGTGGCGCGGCCACGCGTTACGACACCATTTCGCTGCGCGGTTTCCACGGCGGTGATGTCGACAACACCTTCCTTGACGGTCTGCGCGTGATGAGCGACGGCGGCAGCTTCAACATCCTGCAGGTGGATAACTGGTTCCTTGACCGCATCGACGTAATTAAAGGCCCCTCTTCTGCCCTTTATGGCCAGACGGTGCCGGGCGGGCTGGTGAACATGGTCACGAAGCGGCCGCAGTTTGCTTCACAGGGCCATTTACGCTTCGCCACCGGCAGCAATGCCAGTAACAACGCCGCCTTTGATTACACCGACGCGATTAACGATCAATGGGCGTACCGCCTGACCGGCATCATGCGCAACAGCGATACCCAGTACGACCACACGCGCGAAGAGAAATACGCGCTGTCACCCCAGCTGCTGTGGCAGCCGGATGAAGACACCAGCCTGCTGCTGCGTGCTTATCTGCAAAAAGATCCCTCAGGCGGCTATCACGGCTCGGTGCCGGCGGAAGGCACGCTGTACAGCCACAATGGCCGCTGGCTGAGCGACGGCTTCTATGAGGGCGACAGCGCGCTGGATCAGTTCAAACGTCATGAGCAGATTTACGGCTACGACTTTTCGCACCGTTTCGATGAGGTATGGTCGGTGCACAGCACCGGCAGCTACAGCCATTCCAACGTGGCGCTCGACCAGGTGTACCAGATTGGCTGGAACAGCGACAATCCGGACCTGCTCAACCGCTACTACTCCGGTGAGCGCTCTTCGCTCAGCGCGTGGGCGACCGATAACCAGCTGCAGGCGGAGTTTGCCAGCGGTGCGCTGCAGCATCGCGTCACGCTCGGCGCGGAGTATCACCGCTACAAAAATGATCTGAGCGACGCCAGCGGCGCTGCCTCACCGCTGAATGCCTGGAGCGGCGAGGCCATCGGCAGCCAGCCGGATTACCTCTGGACAGCGCAGACGCGCCGCTACTATCAGAGCGGCCTCTATCTGCAGGATGAGATGGCGTGGCAGCGCTGGCATCTGGATCTGTCTGGTCGCTATGACCGCATCGTGTCAGAGAATGGCAATAGTCGTCGCCAGGACGATCACGTCAGCGGCCGCGCCGCGCTGCTGTACGCCTTTGACAACGGCGTGTCGCCATACGTCAGCTGGAGCCAGGCGATTACCCCGGCTTCGCTGACCGATCCCGACGGGAATCAGCTGAAACCGACCACCTCAGAACAGTATGAAGCCGGGGTGAAATACCAGCCGAACGGCACGCGCGATCTCTACAGCGTGGCCCTGTACGATCTGACGCAGAACGATGTGGCCAACCGTAACGTGCAGGACGGCACCTACACCCCGTCCGGCAAAGTGCATGCACAGGGCATTGAACTGGAGGCGCGCAGCCAGCTGACCGAACGGTTCAGCACCGTCGCCGGTTATACGCTCAACCATCTGCGCTTTAAGGATTCCGTGGACGGCAACGATGGCCATACGCCGTACGTCACGCCAAATAGCATGGCGTCGCTGTGGGGGCATTATCAGTTTGATTACGGCCTGAGCGCGGGTGCCGGGGTGCGCTATATTGGCCGCCAGTGGGCCGATAACGAAAACACCACCCGTTTGCCGTCGGTGACCCTGTTTGACGCCTCACTGCGCGCCGACCTGGGTGCGTGGCAGCCGGATCTGAAAGGTGCCTGGCTGCAGCTGAATGCCCGCAATCTGACGGATAAAAAGTATCTGGCAGCCTGCTACGGCACCGGTTACTGCTATCGCGGCGCGGAGCGGACGCTGACCGCCACAATCGGCTACGATTTCTGACGACATAAAAAAATCCGCAGCCCCGGACGGGACTGCGGATCTTGTTGAATCGTGATTTGGCGTCAGCTGCGGACTTTACGGTAGATCCACAGCACCACAATGGCACCGATCACCGCGACCACGAAGCTGCCAAAGTTGAAGCCGTCGACCCGGCCAAAGCCGAACAGGGTACTGATCCAGCCGCCCACCACCGCACCGACAATCCCGAGTACTACGGTCAAAATAAATCCGCCGCCATCTTTACCTGGCATGATCCATTTAGCGATAATCCCGGCAATCAGACCAAAAATAATCCATGAAAGAATACCCATTTGCTGCTCCTTACGTTATGAATCAAGGTGTTCATCGCGCTAAGTATAGCCGGGAATTTTTTCTCTGCTACATCAACATCATGATGAATTCGTTCACGCCGGCTAAAGCTTTTACCGCCCCGGTCGATAACCGACGAAGAGCAGTGGCACTCGTAAAATAGCAATCGGACAGGTGGAGCAGGACGTGAAAGACGCCGATAAAGAACAATATCTCAAGCGCGGTACGCTGGCGGTGTTGAACGTGATGAAGGATTTGTTGCGTTATCAAACCCTGCTGATGGTCAATTTCTCCCGTGGTCAGTTCATCAGCCGGCTGCTGGCCGCGGATGAAGATCGGGTGATTTTTGATCTCGGCAGCAACGCGCTGGACAATGATTTGGCACTGCAGGGCGGCGAAGTGAATATTGCGGCCGAAACCCACGGTGCCAAAGTGGAGTTTGGGCTGCAGGGATTAACCCGCATCGATTATGACGGCCTGCCCGCCTTTGCCGCCGCGCTGCCCGACCTGGTGTGGCAGATTCAGCGCCGGGAATTCTTTCGCGTCAACGCGCCGCTCGAACCAGTATTCTACTGCCACAGCCAGTGGCCGGACGGCAGCACCGCGCGCTTTCGCCTGCAGGATCTGTCGCTCGGCGGCGTCGGCGTGTTGCTGGATGAGGCGCTGCCGGAAGGTCTTAACCGTGGCGATACCTTCAAAAAGCTGCGCGTTGAGTTGGGCGAATATGGCCAGTTCGAAGTGACCGCACAGCTGCTGCACATCGGCGAGCGCAGCACCGTGACCAGCAAGAACGAAACCCGCATCACGCCGCGACTCAGCTTCCGTTTTACCGCCATCGAACCAGTGCAGGAGCGTCAGCTGCAGCAGGTGATTTTTGCGTTGGAACGGCTGGCGCGCGACAAGGCCAATCGCTTCCAGTAAACCGCCGGCGTCCCGCGCGACGCCAGCGTAGTCTATGCTTTCTCCTTGCACATTCTTTTCACCGGCTCCCAGCAAGGAGATTCTCCCCAATGGAAAACTGGCTTTCTGCCCATCGTTTACAACTTATCTTTCTCAATCAAAACTTCTGGATTAATAGCGCCATCATCGTGTTCGGCACGCTGATTGTTTACTGGCTGCTGCGCACCGTCATCCGCTTTGTCTCTAACCGTATCGCCCACTATAGCGAACAGCGCCACGTGCGTTTCACCGGCATTCTGGTGGAGATTCTGCGCAGCACCAGTCAGCTGCTGCTGCTGATCTTCTCGCTGCTGATCACGCTGAAATTTGTCGATCTGCCGGACAGCTGGAGCGTCGCCATCGCCCACGGCTGGTTCCTGGCGCTGATTCTGCAGCTCACGCTGTGGATCGACGGCGGCATTCGCCTGTGGCTGCACTCGTTGCTGCGCGATCCGCTGCACGTGCGCAATCCGGTCACCACGGTGATCCTCGGCATTCTGCTGCGCGTCGTGGTGTGGGTGATGATGCTGCTGGCGATCCTCTCCAATATGGGGATCAATATCACCGCGCTGGTGGCCAGCCTTGGCGTCGGCGGTATCGCCATCGCGCTGGCGATTCAGACGGTGCTGAGCGATGTGTTCGCTTCGCTGGCGATTGGCTTCGATAAGCCCTTTGAGCACGGCGACTTTATTGTGTTCGGCGACATCGCTGGCTCCATTGAGCACATTGGCCTGAAAACCACCCGGCTGCGCAGTCTCGGCGGCGAACAGATTGTCTGCTCCAACACTATTCTGCTGCAGCAAACCATCCACAACTACAAACGCATGCAGCAGCGGCGCATCGTGTTTAAGTTCGGGATTAATTACGGCACGCCGGCGGAGAAAGTGCGGCAGATTGGCGGCATGGTGCAACGCATCATTGAAGGCGTGCCGGACACGCGTTTTGATCGCGCCCATTTCCTGTCGTTTGACGAATCGCAGCTGACGTTTGAGGTGGTCTATTTCGTGCTGAGCGCCGATTACAACAAATACATGGACATTCAGCAGGAGATTAACCTGCAACTGATGGCGCAGCTGGAGCAGAAACAGATTCGTTTCGCCTTCCCGATGCGCCGCGTGGAGTTCACCGGCGGCGTGCTGCCGCGCATTAACCTCAGCGATGCCTCAAATGAGGCTGCGGCAGAGCGCGCACAGCACTGAGTCCCCCCAGCGGCATTAGCCGATGGTGCGATAGGCGGTGGTGACTTTCCACAGGTAGCGCGGCGCCTGGGCGGCCGGATGCTTGTTCTGCACGTGCTGGTAGAACTCATCCGGCGTCATGGCGTTGATCATTGCAATGGCGCGATCGCGGTCGCGCGAGAAGGTGCGCAGCAGCGCGCCGGCGCCGTTGGCATAGGAAACAATGGTGGCATAGCGCAGCGTCAGCGGATCGCGAATGCCCGCCAGCGCGGAATCCTGCAGAATCCGGATATAGGCCGCGCCGATATCAATATTTTTCGCCGGGTCGCGCAGCTCGGAGTTACTCGGCTGGCCGTGGCGTCCCTGTGCGCGATACACCTCGCGTCCGGCGGTGGCGGCTTTGATCTGCATCAGCCCGACCGCATTAGAACGGCTTACCACGGTTGGGTTGCCCCCGGATTCGACACTAATAATGGCGCTGATCAGCTTTTCATCAACGCCATAATGACTGGCGGCATCTTCGGTAAACAGTGACCATGCATCATTCACTTTCGACGGCGGCGCCTGGGTTAATGGCGTATTTCTCTCCGGCGTCACCGGTTTTTCCGGCTCGCTGGCACAGCCAGCCAGCAGCAAAGCAGACAGCATAAGTAGTCGAATTTTCACTGATTTTTGGTTCCGCTATAAGATTGGCGCAAGCTATCATAACCATGACGGTAAAAGGTAAAATTACCGTTTATCCTAAATACGTAAAAAACCTTGTGCTACCGTGACTTCGGTAACGCATTTCGTCATCATCGGCAGGCCAACAGACAGCAGGATGGAAGTTATGCTCGCCCCTCGTTCAATACGCCTCATCGCCCCTTCCGGTTATTGCCACAATCAGGACGCCGCCCGGCGCGCGGTGGAGCGCCTGCAGGCGGAAGGACATCAGTTGCAAAACCCGGAAGCCATTACGCGCCGCTGGCAGCGTTTTGCCGGTGATGACGCGCAGCGCCTGCAGGATGTGAATGCGCTGGCGTCGCTGGCGTCGCTGCCGGATATCGTACTGGCGGTGCGCGGCGGCTATGGTGCCTCACGCCTGCTCGATCACCTCGACTATGTGGCGCTGCAGCGTCGCCTGCTTAATCAGCCTGTCGCGCTGTGCGGCCACAGTGATTTCACCGCTATTCAGCTGGCACTGCTGGCGCAAACCGGGCTGATCACCTTCAGCGGACCGATGCTGGCCGGCAATTTTGGCGCGGAGGCTTTATCTGAATTTACCGTCAGCCACTTTTGGCAGGCGCTAACATCTCCTACAGTCAATCTGGCGTGGCACAGCGCCAGTCCGGATCGCGGCCGCTGGCAGGGCACGCTGTGGGGCGGCAATCTGGCGATGATCTGCTCCCTGATTGGCACGCCGTGGCTGCCGCAGATTGAAGACGGCATTCTGGTGATCGAGGATGTGAATGAGCATCCGTTCCGCATTGAGCGTATGCTGATTCAGCTGCAGCAGAGCGGTATTCTGGCGCGACAGCGAGCCATTGTCACCGGCAGCTTCACCAGCACCGCCCTGTCCGATTACGACAACGGCTTTGATTTCGCCACGGTGTGGCAGCGGTTGCGTGATGAGTACCAGATTGCGGTAATCAGCGATCTGCCGTTTGGCCATGATGCCGATACCGTGACGCTGCCGCTCGGCGCCAGCGCCACGCTTGAGATTGACCAGGGCGCCGCGCGGTTAGCCTTTACCGGCCATCCGACGTTGCGCTGACGTGTTGCCGCAGGAGACCGCTATTGAAGCCGCTGTACGAAGACTTGTGGATCTCCACGCCGGAATTTCCCGCCGAAGAGACGGCAAATGATTTAATGATGCACGGGTTTATGCTGCGCCATCCGCGCGGCAACCTGTTGATTGGCCGCGTTGAGCAGCTGCTGGATCATGAAGTGCTCGCGGACGCGGGCGGCGTGATTCGCCACTATTTTACCCACTGGCACGAAGCCGCGCCGGGCGCGCGGGCCATTCAGCAGCGCTTCAATAGTGCGCTGTATTGCCACAGCCGATCGCTCGGCCCGGTGAGCCTGGTGATTGAGCCGGACGAAACCTTCACGCATCAGGACGTGCACTTTGGCGACTTTCACCTGCTGCCCACGCCGGGCCACACGCCGGGCAGCTGCAGCTACCTGTATCACTCACCGCTCGGCCAGACCTACCTGTTTGTCGGCGACACCCTGACGCGGGATTACCATCGCTGGATTAGCGTGCTGGTGCCGGACAGTAATCCTGCGGAGCTGCAGCAGTCGCTGGAGCTGTACCGCTCGCTGCGTCCGGATGTGGTGCTGATGAGCACCACGCGCGGGCATCTCTCCTGGGCGAAGGTCGATTTACAGAGCTGGCTGGCCGCGATTGATGAAGCGGAACAGTCGCCGCTGGACCTGCGCCAGCAGCCACTGCTGTGATTACAGCGTCTTGCTCAGATAGTGACGCTGATGTTCGCGCGGGTAGTGATCAAGGCTAAAACGTAGCGTATAGCCAAGCTTTTCATAAAACGGCCGCGCCTGAAAGCTGGCGGTATCCACCTGCGCGTAACGGCAGCCGCGTGCGCGGGCTTCCTGTTCGGCAGCCTGAATCAGCTGGCTGCCGGCGCCCTGCCCGCGTAACCCATCGCTGACCCACAGCATATCAATGCGTAACCAGTTGCCATAGGTTGAACCCGTCAGCCCCGCTAGCTTTTTCCCGGCGCCGTCTTTGATGAACACACCGATGGCTTTCATCTCATTGATGTCAATAAAGCGGCTGTTGAAGGCGTTCAGGCCGAGGCGCATTTCATCCAGATCCTGATGCGTGACGCTATCCGTAACGCTTAATTGCATGGTCGGCTCCTTGTGGCGGCATTATGAAGAGGGGTGCTGGCGGTCGTCGTAGCGCTCCAGCGACAGAATATCAGCATCGCGTTTTTCCGTACGGTTGCAGGGCAACAGCTTATCGCTGTCGGCGTAGACGAAAAAGGTTTCGCCGCTGTTTTTATTCACGATCAACTGATCGCCATTGCGGAAACGGGTAATGGCGACCTTATCGCCGTCCTGCAGATGCGTGCGCTGCTGCCCGGCGGCAATCTGGAAATGCCGGGTTGGCCACATCAGCGTGCTTAGCCCGTAAGCGGCACGCGATACCGTCATGGTGGGGCGGCCCGGGCAGGTGATCTGGAATTCGCTTTCGCTCCACGCGGGGGCAATCTGGCAGGCCATCAGGAGCGCGGCAAGGGTTATCGCCTTCATGGGGGGTTCTCCACTGAGGTTAGATCATGATTTTACAGGAATTTAATTGGCCAGAGGGTAACATACAACCGCCGCCGGTGCGGTAATCTGCGACCGCGGGTCAGCCAGTGCGGGCAGGAAGAACGCCTCCACATCACTGATTTTGTGAGGTTTTATGCGATCGGGATATCTTTGTAACGAGTTAAGTAAAATGCGCTAAGATCGCGTCAGGAGGATGTTATGCGAGATGAACAGGCATTATTCGCGCGGCTGGCGCAATCGCCGTTTCGCCGCCGCTTCCATTTAGGCGCGAAAGAGCGACAGTACTGTATTGAGAAAGGCCCGGCGGTGATCGATCAACACGCGGCCGATTTTATCCAGCAAAGACTGGCCGCAGCCGAACCAAAGAATGATGGCAAACAGACGCCAATGCGCGGCCATCCGGTGTTTATCGCCCAGCACGCCACGGCAACCTGCTGCCGCGGCTGTCTGGCAAAATGGCATGGCATTGCTGCGCATCAGCCGTTAACGGCAGAGCAGCAGCAATATATGGTGCGGGTGATTCACCGCTGGCTGGTGGGTGAAATAAATGGTTAAGACCGGGATGGGATGGAGCTACTCTGCCGCGACCTGCGCGGCCACCAGCATCAGCGCCAGTCCGGCATCGTCTGGATCGAAACGCTGCATAACTTCATGGATCGCCGTCACGCAGTTCATCACCTGCTGTTTTTTGTCGGCGTCTAACTTATCAATCGCGTGCTGAAGAATCATTAAACTGGCTTCTTCTTCTCTCATGGATTTACCCTTGTTTTGCTTACCTGGTGCGCAACGCTGGCAAGAATAACGTTTATCTGCTAGCAAAGTCACCCCTTTACATGCTTACCGCTTAACGATTAAACAAATGGCAAATGGGCAGTGGCGTCAGACATGCTATGATCGGATCAGTGGCGCGCATCGTCAGGCCAGCATAAATCAGGGAATGCACCAGGAACAGGACCATGTTAAGACTCAGTTTTCTACTCACACTTATCCTGCTGGCTGGCTGCAGCTCCACGCCGAAAGGCGTCGATTGCCCCGGCGAGGTCGCAACGCTCTATGGTCAGTCGCTGGGCCACACCGAAGGGCGCATTTTCGATTTAGTGAATTCGTTTTCGGTGGCGCGCGATGGCGTAACGCTGAGCAGCGGCGCACTGCACTCCACCGACCGTTTCCGCTATGTCCCTTCTGCCGTGACGCCGGAAGGCTTTTATGCACAGCGGCTCAGCGACCAGCAGTTCCGCCTGATCAACCCGGCGCGTAACACCATGATTACCTGGACGTGTCCATAAGCCGTGCGTGGCGCGCGCAGATGGTTTATTGTCAGCGTTTGTCATGCTGCGGACCTGCATTATGGAAAAGAGTCTGGACAATAACGGTTATATCGATTTCCCCTTTCCGGCCACCCGAGACGCGGATGGCTCGGTCAACCCGTGCGGTTTTGACCTGACGCTGGAAACCGATCGCATTGATGAGATCGCCGCCGGTAAACATTCTGAAAATTTGCGTCGTCTGCTGGAAGAGGTCAATCTGCAGGATGGCCTGTTTATGACGCTGGCCTGTGACTGGCAGCAGCGCGCAGACGGCGTGTGCGGCTTTCTCGATGTGGCGTTCCGCCCCACGCTGGACTGTAGCAGCGAAGAGACACAGAGTCTCGATCAGTTCTTTGAGATGTATCTGCGCCGCCAGGAGCAGCAGCACAGCATGCCGCGCGACGCGCTGGTCAACTATGCGCGCGCGGTGCTGGACTGGAACTGGTCGCCGCTGCAGCAGCGCCATCGTCGCTATGAGAAGGTCACCATTCGCTATTACTGCCAGCAGGCGGACGATGCCGAATGGTGTTTTGATCATCTGCGCCACTTCCTGGTGAGCTGGTACCCGGCGTATCGCGGCCAGCAGTGAGGGCGTCCGCGTGACGCCCTGCGCTCAAGGCCGTACCAGACGAATCGCGTGCTCCAGCATACGCTGTTCATCGCGTTCGTCGTGGGCGCGATCGTGGCGCGTACGCTGCAGCAAACGGGCAATCTCCTCCCGTCTGGTTTCATGACCGCACTCAGAAAGGACAATCACCGCATCGCCAATCACCCGGCAAACTTCATCGTAATCGTCTTCATTCAGGATATCGCGTTTCATTTCTCCTCCGTTCAGTGGGCGCTGCGTGAGGTTCGTGCAGCTTAACGTGGTCCTTACCAGGTATGGACAGCAATGCCGATTCCTGCAAACCACTGTTACATCCTGAAAAGCCACCAGGTTGCTGGTCTGCACTTCTCTGTCTACGCTGAAAGAGACATTCACCACTCTCAGGGAGTCAATATGACCGATAAAGCGGAAGCAAAATTGAATGAAGCGGCGGGTGCCGTACAGGAAAAATTTGGCGAGTTCACCGGTTCACGCCGTCATCAGGCACGCGGTGCCGCGCGACGCTATCCGGCGCAGGCCAGTTATGCGGTGCAGGATGCAGCAGACTGCGTGGTGAGATCGGTACGCGACAACCCGGCGACCGGACTGGCCGTTGCCGCCAGCATCGGCGTGATTGTCGGTTTCCTGCTGGGCCGTAAATAATCCCCGGCGATCGGGGCCCGTGCGGCCCCGATACTCAATGCCGCTGCGGCACGCCGTCCCGTCGTTCCTGAATATGTTCATCCGGCGTCTCGGCGACATCTGCCGTACTGCTGTGCCCGGCAAGGTGGCGCCCATGCTGCCCCGCTATCACCACAGGCCCCATCGGTAATTGTGCACTGGCCGCCAGTGATAGCAGCAAAAAAAACCATCCCGTCAGTAACGTTCTTCCCATCCTGCCCGCCTTACACGCTGATTAGTGAGCGCTCAGCTTGCCGGATGGCATGCAAATTAGCGTCAGCGCGACGCAAAGCTATGTCGGCAGTTGTGAATAATCAGGCCTGTGCGCGCCGCGCTTTATAACGCGCCACCATGGTCATTAATGCCTGATAAATCAAACCGGCATACAGGCTCATGACAATCATCATGCCCGGCGTTTTGCCCTGTGCCTGCCAGGATACAAACCACATGAAAATGCCCCACAGCAGGGAAAAAATCAGCCAGCCTTTTACAAACTTGATCACACCTTGCATAGCACCTCCGGATTGATGAAGGCTGAAGATAGCGGTTCAGCCCGCAAATGGCACGCGCGCCAGTGCCGGGATGTTAACTGTTTCAAAGTTTTACGCAAACCACTATCGCAGCGGGAAAAAGCCGTGGAAAACAGCACGCAGAACGCAGCATCAACGGGTGCCTGTCATGGCCGTCCCGGTTAGTTTGGCCATGACCCGCCGATGTGATGGCAGAGACCGCCTTGCATCAGTGTGTATTGTGTGTATAATTTCACCTACAGGAAGTCCGATGAAGAGCGCGACGCTGATTAAACTGCTGCAAAAGAATGGCTGGAAGCTGGAGCGCATACGCGGCAGTCATCATCAGTTCTCACATCCGGATTTTGCTCATCTGATCACCGTGCCGCATCCGCAGAAGGATATGAAGACAGGCACGCTGATGCAGATTCTGAAAGACGCCAGGCTGGATTGATCCATGCTGGTTTTATTCCGCTTGCTCAGAGGTGACATGATGCTGTTTCCCGCTTTGGTAGAGATTGACGCTGACGGCTCGGCCAGTGGTTATTTCCCGGATGTCACCGGCTGTTATTTTGCCGGTGATACGCCCGAGCAAACGCTGCAGGATGCGCAATCTGCGCTGCATGCCCACTTTGAACTGATGGCGGAGAAAGGCTTGTTGATTCCGGAGCCGGCGCAGCACTGGCAGCAGGAATTTAGCCAGCCCGGCGTGTGGATCTACGTTGATATTGATGTCACCCGCTATCTGGGCAAATCCGAGCGCATCAATATCACTATGCCGCATCTGCTGATTGAGAAGATCGATAAGATGGTCAGTAATAACGCGCGCTACAGCAGCCGCAGCCATTTTCTTGCCGAGGCGGCACGCAAAGCGCTGGTCTCGTAGCAACACTATTGCGCACGCGTCGCTTATCGTCCGTGGCCGCTTTATGTTTGAATTCCCGCCTCAACCGGCCGGCATGTGGTTAAAATGAATTACTTACGCGACATACAAACGTTTATTGAAGGCAACACGGTGCTCTCCGCCACCTTCAGCCTGCTGCTGTTACTGGTTGCCGGCATGGTCACCCATCTGATCTGCAAGTTCTTCGTGGTAAAAGTGGTGCGCCGCGTGTTCTTTAGCACGCATAAAAACCAGGTGCCGCTGGATAAAGACGTCCGGCTCTCAGAAAAGCTGTCGAATTTTATTCCGGTGATCACCGTCTATTACCTGCTGCAGTTTATGCCGGACCTGCCCGAGCATCTGCTGATCGCGGTGAAAACCATCTGCGGCATTCTGTTTTTTGTATATCTGTCGCTGTTCTTTAACGAAGTGCTGGAGATCGTTAATAACTCCTATTCGCGTAAGTCGAAGCGTAAGAACCACTCGATAAAAGGCTATATCCAGATCGGTAAGATCCTGGTGCACATCATTTCCGCCATCATGATTCTGGCTATCATGTCGAACAAATCGCCGGTGATTATCATCTCCAGTCTGGGTGCGGTCGCGGCGGTATTGATGTTAGTGTTTCAGCACACCCTGCTGTCGCTGGTGGCCAATATTCAGGTGTCATCGAACGATGTGCTGCAGCTCGGCGACTGGATTGAAATGCCGGATAACGGCATCAGCGGTGAAGTGATTGATATCGCTCTGCATACCATTACCATCCGCAACTGGGACAATACGCTGTCGCGGATCCCGACCAAAAATTTCCTGACCGAAACCTACACCAACTGGCAGGCGATGTTCTCCTCCGGCGCGCGGCGTATCATGCGCAGCTTTCATCTCGACCAGACCTCGATTCGCTTTCTCGATCAGCAAATGGTGCAGCAGATGAGCCAGATTCGCGGCGTCAGTGAGCAGCTTTCAATCCTGATGGATGGCCGCGATAGCAGCGTGGTCGGTGACCGCTGGTTTGCCGAAAACGGCATCACCAACCTCACGGTGTTCCGTCACTATCTCACCGCCTGGCTGGCGCAGCGCGACGATATTAAAAAAGATATGTATATCGTGGTGCGCGCGATGAAACCCTCACCGGAGGGATTGCCGGTAGAGGTTTATTGCTTTACCTCCTCGGTGCTGTGGGTTGATTACGAGAATTCCCAGTCGGCGATATTTGAATTCATCTACGCCATCGTCGGTCAGTTTTCGCTGCGGATTTACCAGCATCCGGCCGGCAATGATTTCTGGCGTTTGTCGCAGGCGCGCGATAGCCAGATCGGTCAGTTACAGCCTCCGGCGGAATAAAGCCACGCATCGCACGGTCGTCATGCATGGCAAACCGGCGGTGACAGAAGTCCTTCCCGCTGCCAGCATAAAAAAAGGGAGCCCTGCGGCTCCCTTTCATGTTGCATTTGCTCAGGGCAAATTACATGTTCGCGATGATCGCGTCACCAAACTCAGAACATTTCAGCAGCTTAGCGCCGTCCATCAGACGCTCAAAGTCGTAGGTCACGGTTTTGGCAGCGATTGCGCCTTCCATGCCTTTAACAATCAGGTCAGCCGCTTCGAACCACTCCAGGTGACGCAGCATCATTTCTGCAGACAGGATCACGGAACCTGGGTTCACTTTATCCTGGCCCGCATACTTCGGTGCAGTACCATGGGTAGCTTCGAACAGTGCGCACTCGTCACCGATGTTGGCGCCCGGTGCGATACCAATGCCGCCTACCTGTGCCGCCAGGGCATCAGAAATGTAGTCACCGTTCAGGTTCATACAGGCGATAACGTCATACTCGGCTGGACGCAGCAGGATCTGCTGCAGGAAGGCGTCGGCGATCACATCTTTAACGATGATCTCTTTACCGGTGTTCGGGTTTTTGAACTTCATCCACGGACCGCCATCGATCAGCTCGCCGCCGAACTCTTCTTTCACCAGCTGGTAGCCCCAGTCTTTGAAAGAGCCTTCGGTGAACTTCATGATGTTGCCTTTGTGCACCAGCGTCAGGGAATCACGGTCATTGGTGATGGTGTATTCAACCGCGGCACGCACCAGACGTTTCGTGCCCTCTTCTGAACACGGCTTCACGCCAATACCACACTGCTGCGGGAAGCGAATTTTCTTCACGCCCATCTCTTCACGCAGGAATTTGATCACTTTGTCCGCTTCCGGCGTACCGGCTTTCCACTCGATACCGGCATAGATATCTTCGGAGTTTTCGCGGAAGATCACCATGTCGGTATCTTCAGGACGTTTAACCGGGCTTGGCGTACCTTTGTAGTAACGTACCGGACGCAGACACACGTACAGGTCCAGTTCCTGGCGCAGTGCCACGTTCAGGGAACGAATACCGCCACCTACCGGGGTAGTCAGTGGGCCTTTAATGGCCACGCGGTACTCTTTGATTAAATCGAGGGTTTCCTGCGGCAGCCAGACATCCTGGCCATAGAGTTCGACGGATTTTTCGCCGGTGTAAATTTCCATCCAGGAAATTTTTCGCTCGCCGTTGTAGGCTTTCTTCACAGCGGCATCAACCACTTTCAGCATCACCGGGGAAACGTCAACCCCAATACCGTCACCTTCAATGTAGGGGATGATCGGGTTATTCGGGACATTCAGTTTGCCCTGATCCAGGGTGATTTTTTGACCTTCCGCCGGAACAACTACTTTGCTTTCCATTAACCTCTCCTTCGAGCGATTTTTTGTTAATGATTTGTAAGATGCGCGTCAATACTACTTGAATATTTCCGCCACGCCAATCACCGCAGTTTCGCGCTATAATGCGCCGATTGTTACCAACTGCAAAGCCCATGCGAAAAACTTCTCAACGAATTCACCAGCATAAGCGCCCTGCTGCCCCGGCGCGCCAGCCCGCGCGGCGTGACACGCGGCCAAAAGGTCCGCGTCGCGTCATACTCTTTAACAAACCTTTCGATGTTCTGCCGCAGTTCAGCGATGAGGCTGGCCGCCGCACGCTGAAAGATTTTGTGCCGGTGAGCGAGGTGTATGCCGCAGGCCGTCTCGACCGCGACAGCGAAGGGTTGATGATTCTGACCAACGATGGCGCACTGCAGGCGCAGCTGACGCAGCCGGGCAAGCGCACCGGCAAAATCTATTACGTTCAGGTGGAAGGCGTACCGCAGGAATCAGATTTATCCCGCCTGCGCAGTGGCATCACCCTCAACGATGGCCCAACGTTGCCGGCGGGCGCAGAAGTGGTGCCTGAACCCGCGTGGCTGTGGCCGCGCATCCCGCCGATTCGCGAGCGCAAAGCTATCCCCACCTGCTGGCTGAAAATCACGCTGTATGAAGGGCGCAATCGCCAGGTCCGAAGGATGACGGCGCACATTGGCTTTCCGACATTACGCCTGGTCCGTTTTGCCATGGGTGAGTACCAGCTGCAGGATTTGGCACCGGGCGAATGGCGCGACATCAGCGACCGGACGTAATTTATACATTTCGATAACGTCAGGTTAACTATTTGGGAGGAACGATGTTTAAACCTCATGTAACCGTCGCCTGTATGGTGCACACGCAGGGCAAATTACTGGTGGTGGAAGAGCGCGTCGACGGCCGCGTTACCTGGAATCAGCCGGCCGGCCATCTTGAGGCCGATGAAACGCTGCTGGAAGCCGCGCAACGTGAGCTGTACGAAGAGACCGGCATCAGCGCGCAGCCCGACTATTTTCTCGGCGTGCAGCAGTGGATCGCCCCGGACCATACACCTTTTGTGCGTTTTCTGTTTGGCCTCGATCTGCCTGCCACCGTGACCACCACGCCACACGACAGCGATATTGACTGCTGCTGGTGGCTGTCGCCCGCGCAGATTCTCAGCGCAGAGACGCTGCGTTCGCCGCTGGTGGCCGAAAGCGTGCGGCTGTGGCAGCAGGGGGCCCGCTATCCGCTGCAGCTGATAGCCCCGTATCAGTGGCCGTTTCATGAGGGTGCGCACAACGCTTCCGCGTGATAGAATGCGCCGCCTGTTTTTATCGTAATCAAGAGTGCGTCATGTCTGACAACAGCCAGAAAAAAGTGATCGTCGGGATGTCCGGCGGCGTCGATTCTTCCGTTTCCGCCTGGTTACTGCAGCAGCAGGGCTATCAGGTTGAAGGCCTGTTCATGAAGAACTGGGAGGAAGACGATGGCGAGGAGTATTGCACCGCTGCTGACGATCTGGCTGACGCACAGGCCGTGTGTGACAAGCTCGGCATCAAACTGCACAAAATCAATTTCGCCGCTGAGTACTGGGACAACGTGTTCGAGCACTTTCTGGAAGAGTATAAGGCCGGACGCACGCCAAACCCGGATATTCTTTGTAACAAAGAGATCAAGTTCAAAGCGTTTCTCGAATTCGCTGCAGACGATCTCGGCGCAGACTACATTGCCACCGGCCACTATGTGCGCCGTGCCGATGTCAACGGCACCAGTCAGCTGCTGCGCGGTCTCGACGGCAACAAAGATCAGAGCTATTTCCTCTACACGCTCAGCCACCAGCAGATTGCACAGAGCCTGTTCCCGGTCGGCGAACTGGAGAAGCCTGAGGTGCGCCGCATCGCCGAACAGCTCGATCTGATTACGGCGAAGAAAAAAGACTCCACCGGTATTTGCTTTATCGGCGAGCGTAAATTCCGCGACTTCCTCGGTCGTTACCTGCCGGCCCAGCCGGGCGTCATCGAAACCGTTGACGGTGAAGTGGTCGGTGAACACCAGGGGCTGATGTATCACACCCTGGGTCAGCGTAAAGGGCTGGGCATCGGCGGACGCAAAGAGAGCAATGACGATCCGTGGTATGTGGTCGACAAAGATGTCGCGCGCAATACGCTGATTGTGGCACAGGGCGGCGATCATCCGCGCCTGATGTCGGTGGGCCTGATAGCACAGCAGCTGCACTGGGTCGATCGCCAGCCAGTAACCACTGCGCTACGCTGCACGGTGAAAACCCGCTATCGTCAGAGCGACATTCCCTGCGAGATCATTCCGCACGGCGACGATCGCATTGAAGTGCGTTTCGATGAGCCGGTCGCGGCCGTCACTCCGGGCCAGTCCGCGGTATTTTACCTCGGTGACGTGTGCCTTGGTGGCGGTATTATTGAACAGCGCCTGCCGCTGACAGAGGCCTGAGTCGGCACTGCCGACGCGTCTACAGGAGTGAAGCGTGGCTAAAAACTATTATGAGATAACGCTGGCGCTGGCCGGCGTTTGCCAGGCAGCCCATCTGGTGCAGCAGCTGGCACACCAGGGGCACTGCAACAACGCGGCGCTGCAGGTGTCGCTGCGCAGCCTGCTGGATTTAAATCCAGGCTCAACGCTGGCGGTGTTTGGCAACGATGAAGCCAACCTGCGCCCCGGGCTGGAAGCGCTGATGGCGGTGCTGAACAGCGGCAGCCGGCAGGGTGCCAGCGCCGACCTGACGCGTTATACCCTGAGCCTGATGGTGCTGGAGCGTAAACTGCACGGTAACAAAACCGCGCTAAACACCCTGGCGCAGCGCATCGGCCAGCTTGATCGTCAGCTGGCGCATTACGAACTGGAATCAGACACCATCACCAGCGCCATGGCCGGCATTTACGTCGATGTGATCAGCCCGCTCGGCCCGCGCATTCAGGTGACCGGCTCACCGCAGGTGCTGCAGAATTCGCAGGTGCAGAGTAAAGTTCGCGCTGCGCTGCTGGCCGGTATCCGCGCGGCGGTGCTGTGGCAGCAGGTCGGCGGCGGTCGTCTGCAGCTGATGTTTGCGCGCCAGCGTCTGCTGCGCGAAGCGAAAACCCTTTTATCCCGGCTGGGTCCGGCGTATTAAGCGCCGCCCTGCCCTATATCGTTAACGATTCAGGAGTTGCACTGATGGAATTATCCTCTCTGACCGCCGTCTCACCTGTCGATGGTCGTTACGGCGATAAAGTCAGCCCGCTGCGTGCGATTTTCAGCGAGTACGGTTTGCTGAAATTCCGCGTTGAGGTTGAAGTTCGCTGGTTACAAAAACTGGCCGCGACCGCAGAGATCAAGGAAGTTCCTGCATTTGATGCCGACGCAAACGCTTTCCTTGATGCAATTGTCGCCGGTTTCAGCGAAGAAGATGCGGCGCGCATCAAAACCATTGAACGCACCACCAACCATGACGTGAAAGCCGTCGAATACTTTCTGAAAGAGAAAGTAGCCAACGTGCCGGCGCTGCACGCGGTGTCTGAGTTTATCCATTTCGCCTGCACCTCCGAAGATATCAATAACCTGTCACACGCGCTGATGCTGGAAACCGCACGCCGCGACGTGATCGTGCCGTTCTGGAACCAGATCATTATCGCCGTGAAGGGCCTGGCGCAGGAGTATCGCGACATTCCGCTGCTGTCGCGCACCCACGGTCAGCCGGCAACGCCGTCCACCATGGGCAAAGAGATGGCCAACGTGGCCTACCGCATGGAACGCCAGCTGCGTCAGCTGAGCAAGGTGGAAGTGCTGGGCAAAATCAACGGCGCGGTGGGCAACTACAATGCGCACATCGCCGCGTATCCGGAAGTGGACTGGCATCAGCTGAGCGAGCAGTTTGTGACCTCGCTGGGTATCAGCTGGAACCCGTACACCACGCAGATCGAGCCGCATGACTACATCGCCGAGCTGTTTGACTGCATCGCGCGCTTCAATACCATCCTGATTGATTTTGACCGCGACATCTGGGGTTACATCGCCCTGAACCATTTCAAACAGAAAACCATTGCTGGCGAAATTGGCTCTTCAACCATGCCGCACAAGGTTAACCCTATCGACTTCGAAAACTCCGAAGGGAATCTGGGGCTGGCCAATGCGGTGATGCAGCACCTGGCCAGCAAACTGCCGGTATCACGCTGGCAGCGCGATCTGACCGATTCTACCGTGCTGCGTAACCTCGGCGTCGGCGTCGGCTATGCCTTGATCGCCTATCAGGCCACGCTGAAAGGTATCTCCAAGCTGGAAGTGAACCGCGATCGCCTGCTGGGCGAGCTGGATCACAACTGGGAAGTCCTGGCTGAGCCGATCCAGACCGTGATGCGCCGCTACGGCATTGAAAAGCCGTACGAGAAGCTGAAAGAGCTGACGCGCGGCAAGCGCGTTGACGCGGCCGGTATGCAGGCATTTATCGACAGCCTCGAGCTGCCGGAAGCAGAGAAAGTGCGCCTGAAGCAGATGACGCCAGCCAACTACCTCGGCCGCGCGATTCAGATGGTTGACGACCTGAAGTAATTCCTTGCTCTGAAAACTCAGGCTATGGCAAGTTGGTGTTACCTCAGTCACGCACGTCACGTGGTGGCTGAGGTTCCCCTGCCAGTGCATCACAGCGGAGTGTTAATCTGCGGTTTAGCTGGCGTAGCGTATACTTTTCGCCATCATCACTGAGTTGAAGGTAAGGAAATTCTATGCGTGTTCTGGTTGTGGAAGATAATGCCCTGCTGCGCCATCACCTCGCAGTCCAGTTACGTGACATGGGTCATCAGGTGGATGCCGCCGAAGACGCCAAAGAAGCCGACTATTTCCTGCAGGAACACATTCCCGATATCGCGCTGGTCGATCTCGGCCTGCCCGACGAAGACGGCATGTCGCTGATTCGCCGCTGGCGTGGCGATGCCATTCGTCAGCCAATTCTGGTGCTGACCGCGCGCGAAGGCTGGCAGGCGAAAGTTGAAGCGCTGGAAGCCGGTGCCGATGACTACGTGACCAAGCCATTCCACATTGAAGAGGTCGCCGCCCGCTTACAGGCGCTGATGCGCCGCAACAGCGGGCACGCCTCGCAAATTATCTCCATGCCGCCGTTCCAGGTTGACCTGTCGCGCCGCGAGCTTACGGTGAATGACGCGCCGGTCAAGCTGACCGCGTTTGAGTACACCATTGTTGAAACACTGATCCGCAATGCCGGTAAAGTGGTCAGCAAAGACTCGCTGATGCTGCAGCTGTATCCCGATGCGGAACTGCGCGAAAGCCACACCATTGATGTACTGATGGGCCGGCTGCGCAAAAAAATTCTCGCGCTGCACCCGACCGAAGTGATCAACACCGTACGTGGCCAGGGATACCGCTTTGATCTCTGATTTATGAAGCTGCTCCGCCGTCAGCGCCCTTTCTCCTTACGCGCGCGTTTCCTGCTGGCGACGGCGGCGATCGTGCTGTTTTTGTCGCTGTCGTATGGCATGGTGGCGGTTATTGGCTACGTCGTCAGCTTTGATAAAAATACCTATCGCGTGATGCGCGGCGAGAGCAATCTGTTCTTTACCCTCGCGCAGTGGAAAGACAACAAGCTCACCATCGCCCAGCCGGAACGCATGACGCTCAATTTCCCGACGCTGGTGTTCATCTATGACGAGCGCGGTAAGCTGCTGTGGCAGCAGCGCGACGTGCCGGAAATCCGCAAAAACATTCGCCGCGACTGGCTGATGAAGCCAGACTTTTACGAGATCGATACCAGCAATCGCACCAGTATGGCGGCGATGGGTAACAATCCGCAGGCACAGCAGCGGCTGCACGCGCTGGACAGTGACAGCAACGACACCTTCACCCACTCGGTGGCGGTCAACCGCTACGACGCGACCACCAATCTCCCGGCGCTGACCATTGTGGTGGTGGACTCGATCCCGCAGGAGCTGCAGCACTCAGACGTGGTGTGGTCGTGGTTTAGCTATGTGCTGGCGGCCAATCTGCTGCTGGTGATTCCGCTGCTGTGGCTGGCGGCACACTGGAGCCTGCGTCCGATTGGCCACCTGACTTCGCAGGTGCGCGAGCTGGAAACCGGTCACCGGGAAAATCTCGACGACAACCCGCCGCAGGAGCTGCGCAGCCTGGTGCGCAATCTCAATCTGTTGCTCACCAACGAACGGCAGCGCTACACGCGCTATCGCACCACGCTGTCGGATTTGACGCACAGCCTGAAAACGCCGCTGGCGGTGCTGCAAAGTACGCTGCGCTCGCTGCGCGGTGGCAAAGAGCTGACCATCGAACAGGCTGAGCCGGTCATGCTCGAGCAGATCAGCCGCATCTCGCAGCAGATTGGCTATTACCTGCATCGCGCCAGCATGCAGGCGGATCACAACCCGCTACAGCGCGATCTGCATTCGGTCTCGGCCCTGCTGGATAGCCTGTGTTCCGCGCTCAATAAGGTGTATCAGCGCAAGGGCGTTGAGATCACGCTGGATATTTCGCCGGAGCTGACCTTTATCGGCGATCAAAATGACTTTATGGAAGTGCTGGGCAACGTGCTGGATAACGCCTGCAAATACTGCCTCGAATTTATTGAGGTCAGCGCGCGCCAGACGGAAAACGCGCTGCATCTGTTCATTGACGACGATGGCCCCGGCATTCCCGAAAGCAAGCGCGATCTGATCTTTGTGCGCGGCCAGCGTGCCGATACGCTGCGTCCCGGTCAGGGACTGGGACTGGCGGTAGTGCGCGATATTCTCGAGCAGTATGCCGGTCAGGTAATCGCCACGACCAGCCCGCTCGGCGGCGCCCGCATGGAGGTGATTTTTCAGCGGCAGGAAGTTGAACATCACCGCGAGTAGAACCGGACGCGGGCTGTTATACTTGGCAGCAATTATGGCCCTAACCGGAATCCTCGCATGGACTATCAGCTCGACATCAACTGGCCCGACTTTATTCAGCGCTACTGGCAAAAACGCCCGGTGGTGCTGAAACGGGGTTTCAAAAACTTCATTGATCCGATTTCTCCGGATGAGCTGGCCGGTCTGGCAATGGAAAACGAGGTGGACAGCCGCCTCGTCAGCCACAACAACGGCAAATGGCAGGTCAGCCATGGTCCGTTTGAAAGCTACGATCATTTGGGTGAAAGCAACTGGTCGCTGCTGGTCCAGGCGGTGAACCACTGGCATGAACCTTCTGCTGCGCTGATGCGCCCGTTCCGCTTTCTGCCCGACTGGCGTATCGACGACCTGATGATCTCGTTCGCAGTGCCGGGCGGCGGCGTAGGCCCGCACTTTGATCAATACGATGTGTTTATTATTCAGGGCACTGGCCGCCGTCGCTGGCGCGTAGGCGAAAAAGTGCCGATGAAACAGCACTGCCCACATCCGGATCTGCTGCAGGTTGAACCGTTCGACGCCATCATCGATGAAGAGCTGGAACCAGGCGACATTCTGTATATTCCACCGGGTTTCCCGCATGAAGGCTATTCGCTGGAGAACGCGCTCAACTATTCAGTCGGCTTCCGCGCACCTAACGGACGCGAGCTAATCAGCGGCTTTGCGGATTACATGCTGGCGCATGAGCTGGGCAGCTACCGCTTCAGCGATCCGGATGTGCCGGCGCGTGACTGCCCATCGCGGATTCTGCCGTCGGAAGTAGAAGGGATCCGCAAAGTGATGCTGGATGTGATTAATCAGCCGGAGCAGTTTAACCAGTGGTTTGGCGAATTTATTTCCCAGTCGCGTCACGAGCTGGATGTGGCTCCGCCGGAACCGCCGTATCAGCCGGATGAGATTTATGACGCGCTGCAGCAGGGTGATGCGCTGACGCGCCTCGGCGGCCTGCGCGTGCTGACGCTGGGCGACGCGGTGTACGTCAACGGTGAGCGCGTTGAGTGCGCGCATCCGTCGGTACTGGCTGCGCTGGCACACAAACACGTATTGACGCTGGAAGATTTCGGCGATGCGCTGGATGACCCTTCGCTGCTGGCTCAGCTGGCGGCACTGGTGAACAGCGGGTACTGGTTTTTTGCTGATTGAGTTGATCAGGTCCTCTGCGCCCGTTTCCCTCACCCCGGCCCTCTCCCGCCCGCGGGAGAGGGAGAAAACCGTGCGACGATTGCAGTAAAGCGCCGGCGGCGGCATGGGCAAATGAAGAGCCTGATTCTCGCTCGAACGGTCCTCTCTCCCGCCCGCGGGAGAGGGAGAAAACCGTGCTCGCCTTGCGACAAGATGGGTAAAGCAGTGATTAAGGCAATAAACAAAACCTGATACCCGCTCGATCGGTCCCCTCTCCCGCAGGCGGGAGAGGGTTAGGGTGAGGGCAAGCCCCTCTCCGCCCTACTTCTTCTCCGCCGCGAGCGCGGCCAGGCGCACGATCACCTCAACCGACTTCGCCATCACATTCAGCGACGCAAACTCATGTTTACCGTGGTAATTGTAGCCGCCGGTAAACAGATTCGGACACGGCAGTCCTTTCCATGACAGCGCCGATCCGTCCGTGCCGCCGCGAATCGGCTTCACGTTCGGTTCGATACCGCAGTCGCGCATCGCCTGCAGCGCCAGCTCAATGATGTGCGGATGCGGTTCCACCTTCTCCCGCATATTGCGATAGCTGTCGCTGATCTCCACCTTGATGGAGCACTCAGCCTGCAGGCCTTTACTGACGCGGCGGCCAATCTCCTGCAGCAGCTGCTTACGCTGTTCGTAGCTGTCGGCATCAAAATCGCGAATCAGGTACATCAGCTCGGCGTGCTCTACCGATCCCTTAATAGTGTGCAGGTGGAAAAAGCCTTCATAGCCGTCGGTAAACTGCGGCTTCTCTTTGGCCGGCAGCTCGGCGTGGAAGCGCATCGCCAGGTCCAGCGCGTTCACCATCACGTTTTTCGCACTGCCGGGATGCACATTGTTACCGGTGATTTTGACCAGCGCCGTCGCGGCATTAAAGTTCTCGAACTCAAACTCGCCGAGATCGCTGCCGTCAACCGTATAAGCCCAGTCAGCCGCAAACCCCTCAACGTCGAAGTGCGACGTGCCGCGACCGATCTCTTCATCCGGAGTAAAGGCCACGCGAATGGCGCCGTGCGGCACATCCCCTTTGGCCAGCTCGGCCATTGCCGTCATGATCTCAGCGATACCGGCTTTATCATCAGCGCCCAGCAGCGTTTTACCGTCGGTGGTGATCAGCGTATGCCCGGTCAGCTTGTGCAGCACCGGGAACATCACCGGCGAGAGCACTTCATCCCCGTTGCCCAGCGCGATGTCACCGCCACGATAGTTTTCAATGATCTGCGGATTGACATTTTTCGCGGTGAAATCCGGCGAGGTATCCATGTGGGAAATAAAACCGATCACCGGCGTCGGCCAGTCGACGTTTGCCGGCAGAGTGCCCATCACACAGCAATGATCGCTTAAGGTGACGTCCACAAAACCCAGCGCAATAAGCTCTTCCTGTAACTGACGCGCCAGCGTCCACTGCCCTTCGCTGCTCGGCACCTGCCGCGCCTGAGGTTTTGCCTGGGTTTCTACTGCCACATAACTGAGAAAACGCTCAAGTAATTGATCCATCTGTCATCCCTCTTAAGAACCTGCATTATTATCATGGGGCCTGATTATCGCCATGTTGCGTCAAATCATTATCCTTCAGGTTAGCCCTCTCAGCCCAATCGTGCGCTGAAATTCGCCCTGCCAGCCACCCGTCCGGCTGGCCCGATGAGCATACTCCAGCAATTTGCAGACTTTTCAAGGTTATTCCGTGTCTGAACATGGCAATGGCGCATTTTTCAGGTATTATCGCGCCCTTCATCACGGCAAGCTGTCGCCGGCGGCTATGCTGTAACCTGATTCTCATCAGACTGAGTGACTAAAATGACGCAAACACGCGCGCAGCAGGCGCTGGTTACGCTTTCTGGCATCAGTAAAGCTTTCGATGGCAAAACCATCATCCCGGATTTCGACCTGACCATCGGTCATGGCGAATTTATCACCCTGCTTGGCCCCTCCGGCTGCGGTAAGACCACGATTCTGCGCCTGATCGCCGGGCTGGAAAACGCCGACAGCGGACGTATCCATCTGGATGAGAGCGACATCACTGAAACGCCCGCCGAGCATCGCCATATCAATACCGTGTTTCAGAGTTACGCGCTGTTTCCGCACATGTCGGTGTTTGAAAACGTCGCGTTTGGCCTGCGCATGCAGAAAACCCCGGCGGCAGAGCTGACGCAGCGCGTCAACGAGGCGCTGGCGATGGTGCAGCTGGAAAGCTTTGCCGCGCGCCGGCCGCACCAGCTCTCCGGCGGCCAGCAGCAGCGCGTGGCGATTGCGCGCGCAGTGGTCAACCGGCCCAAAGTGCTGCTGCTTGATGAGTCGCTCTCCGCGCTGGATTACAAACTGCGCCGCCAGATGCAAAACGAGCTAAAAGCGCTGCAGCGCAAGCTGGGCATCACGTTTGTGTTTGTCACGCACGATCAGGAAGAAGCGCTGAGCATGTCTGACCGCATTGTGGTGATGCGCGACGGGCGCATCGAGCAGGACGGCACGCCGCGCGAGATCTACGAAGAGCCCGCGAACCTGTTTGTGGCGCGCTTCATTGGCGAAATCAACGTGTTTGATGCAGAAGTGATCGGCAGCACGCACGCGCCGCAGGTACGGGCGCGCGTCGAAGGCCGTGAGTGCGATATTCACTGCCCGTTCCCGGTCAAACCCGGCGACCGGCTGCATGTGCTGCTGCGGCCGGAAGATTTGCGCGTCGAGGAGATTGATCACGACAGCCGCAGCGAAAACCTGATCGGCTACGTGCGTGAGCGCAACTATAAAGGCATGACGCTGGAATCCACCGTTGAGCTGGAGAACGGCAAGCTGCTCACCGTCAGCGAGTTCTTTAATGAGGACGATCCGGATTTTGACCACTCGCTGAACCAGAAAATGGCGGTCAGCTGGGTGCCAAACTGGGAGGTGGTGCTGCCGTATGAAACGGATGCGTAATCGTCTGCAGAAAGCCATTGTGGCGCTGATCGTCGGCTGGCTGACGCTGTTCGTGTTGCTGCCGAATCTGATGATCTTCGTCACCAGTTTTCTGACGCGCGACGACGCGCACTTTGTCAGCATGGTGTTCACCCTGAACAACTATGGCCGGCTCCTCGATCCGCTGTATGCCGACGTGCTGCTGCACTCACTCAACATGGCCTGCATCGCCACGCTGTGCTGCCTGCTGCTCGGCTACCCTTTTGCCTGGTGCCTGACCAGACTACCAGCGCGTATGCGCCCGCTGATGCTGTTTCTGCTGATTGTGCCGTTCTGGACCAACTCTCTGATTCGCATTTATGGTCTGAAAATTTTTCTCAGCACGCGCGGCTGGCTCAATGAATTTCTGCTGTGGCTCGGCGTCATCGACAAGCCGTTTCGCATCATGTTTACCCCGGAAGCGGTGATCCTCGGACTGATCTATATTCTGCTGCCATTTATGGTGCTGCCGCTCTACTCCAGCCTTGAGAAGCTGGACAAATCCTGCCTGGAAGCGGCGCGCGATCTTGGCGCCAGCAGGCTACAGACCTTCATCCGTATCATTTTGCCGCTGACCCTGCCCGGTATCGTTGCCGGCGCGCTACTGGTATTTATCCCGGCGATGGGGCTGTTCTACGTAGCGGATTTAATGGGCGGAGCAAAGAATCTGTTGATTGGTAACGTAATCAAAAGCCAGTTCCTCAATATTCGTGACTGGCCGTTTGGTGCCGCCACCAGCATTGTCATGACGCTGCTGATGGGGCTGATGCTGCTGGTTTACTGGCGCGCAGCGCGTCTGCTGAATCACAAGGCGGAATTGCAATGATGGCGCGCGGATTACGCTACGGCTTCATGGCCGTGATTTATGCCTGGTTCTACATTCCGATCATCATCCTGATCGTCAACTCCTTCAATGCCTCGCGCTTCGGCATCAACTGGCAGGGCTTCAGCACCCAGTGGTATCGCCTGCTGGTCAATAACGACAGTCTGATTCAGGCGGCGCAGCATTCGCTGATCATGGGCGTGCTGTCGGCCAGCTGCGCGACGCTAATCGGCTCGCTCACCGCCGTGGCGCTGTACCGCTACCGTTTTCGCGGCAAGCCGTTTGTCAGCGGTATGCTATTTGTGGTGATGATGTCGCCGGATATCGTGATGGCGATTTCGCTGCTGGTGCTGTTTATGCTGCTGGGGATTTCGCTCGGCTTCTGGTCGCTGCTGTTTTCCCACATCACTTTCTGCCTGCCGTTTGTGGTGATTACCGTCTATTCGCGCCTGAAAGGCTTTGACGTGCGCATGCTGGAGGCGGCAAAAGATCTCGGCGCCAGCGAAGTGACTATTCTGCGCAAGATTTTGCTGCCGCTGGCGCTGCCGGCAGTGGCCGCGGGCTGGCTGCTGAGTTTCACCCTGTCGATGGATGATGTGGTGGTGTCGTCATTTGTCACCGGTCCCGGCTTCGAAATTTTGCCGCTGAAAATTTATTCCATGGTGAAAGTGGGCGTGTCGCCGGAGGTGAACGCGCTGGCTACCATTTTGATGCTGCTGTCGCTGCTGCTGGTGGCAGCCAGTCAGCTGTTGCTGCGTGATAAAACCAAATAGAGGATAACCGATGAAAAAGTGGTCTCACTGGCTGGCGGCTGGGGCGCTGGCACTGGGTATGCAAAGCGCTCAGGCGGATGACAACAACACGCTTTACTTCTATAACTGGACCGAATATGTGCCGCCCGGGCTGCTGGAGCAGTTCACCAAAGAGACCGGCATCAAAGTGATTTATTCCACCTATGAATCCAATGAAAGCATGTACGCCAAGCTGAAAACCTGGAAAGCAGGCGCTTACGATCTGGTGGTGCCGTCGACCTACTTCATCGCCAAAATGCGCAACGAGGGCATGCTGCAGAAGATCGACAAGTCACAGCTGAGCAACTTCCGCAACCTCGATCCCGACCTGCTGAACAAGCCGTTTGATCCGAACAACGACTATTCCATTCCCTATATCTGGGGCGCAACGGCGATTGGCGTGAATACCGACGAGGTGGATGCGAAAACCCTGACCCAATGGGCCGATCTGTGGAAACCACAGTATAAGCAGAGCCTGCTGCTGACCGATGACGCGCGTGAAGTGTTCCAGATGGCGCTGCGCAAGCTCGGCTACTCCGGTAATACGCAGGATCCAAAACAGATTGAAGCCGCCTATGAAGAGCTGAAAAAGCTGATGCCGAACGTGCTGGCGTTCAACTCGGATAATCCCGGCAATCCGTTTATGGAAGGCGAAGTCAACGTCGGCATGATCTGGAATGGCTCCGCCTGGGTGGCGCGCCAGGCTGGCACGCCGCTGCAGATTATCTGGCCGAAAGAGGGCGGGATTTTCTGGATGGATAACCTGGCGATCCCGGCGAATGCGAAAAATAAAGCGGGCGCGCTGAAGCTGATTAACTTCCTGCTGCGCCCGGATGTGGCGGCTAAAGTGGCAGAAACCATCGGTTATCCGACGCCCAACCTGGCGGCAAGAAAGCTGCTGCCGCCCGAGGTGGCCAGCGATCCGTCACTCTATCCGCCGGCTGAAGTGATCAAAAACGGCGAGTGGCAGAACGATGTCGGTGCCGCCAGCGTGCAGTACGAAACGCTGTTCCAGAAGCTGAAAGCGGGACGGTGAGGTTCTGAGGTGGAGGTTGTGCAGCCTGGCCCTCACCCTGCCCTCTCCCAGAGGGAGAGGGTTCATTTGTGCAGGATTCGGCATTGGGAGAGGGTTCATTCATGCTGGATTCGGCCTGTGGGAAAGACCGTACTGGATTCAGCCTGAGTTTCAGTCCGGCGCGTTTTTCCCCTTCTCCCGCCGGGAGAAGGCCGGGATGAGGGGAAACGCGCAGTACGCTGACTATTTATACAAGCCGCGCAAAAAAGTATGCACGAATTCGGGCACCACTTCGCTGGCTAAGCCGTAATGCGCTTCAGCGAATTCGTTACCGACCTGACTGGGGGCCAGATTCAGCTCCACGGTGTGCGCCCCCTGCAGTTTCGCCTCGTGCACAAAGCCTGCCGCCGGATAGACGTGGCCTGAGGTACCAATGGCAATAAACAGATCGGCCTGTTCCAGCGCCTGATAAATCTCCTCCATGCCGAGCGGCATTTCACCAAACCACACCACGTGTGGACGCAGCCGCGACGGGAACTGGCAGCAGGTACAGCGATCGTCCGGACCGACGTCCTCTGTCCACGCCAGCACCTGACCGCTGTGCTCACAGCGCACCTTCAGTAACTCACCGTGCATATGCAGCACGCGCTGGCTACCGGCGCGCTCGTGCAGGTTATCGATATTCTGCGTAACCAGCAGGAAATTATCGCCCAGCACCTGCTCCAGTTCGGCCAGCGCTTTGTGCGCCGCGTTAGGCTGGATTTCTGGCTGCTGCAGCTGACGCCGGCGCGCGTTGTAGAACCCCTGCACCAGCGCCGGATCGCGGCGAAAGCCTTCGGGCGTCGCCACATCTTCCACGCGATGCTCTTCCCACAGGCCATCTTCCGCGCGGAAGGTGCGGATGCCGGATTCTGCCGAAATTCCGGCACCGGTCAGCACCACCACGTGCGGCTGCGGATGGGCGGCAAGTTCGACCTGACGATCGCGCTCAAAGATGCGCTGGCGAAAGCGCTGATGCACTTTGCGGCGGTTCTTTTTGTAGCGGGCGAGTCGAAGGCGGCGGCGCGGTTGGCGCATAAAGGCTCCTTAATCTGCGGCGCTGAACGCCGCGCTGCGGGTGTTTTCCGGGTTACTCAGACCCGATAATAGCGGCTGGGTATGACGGCTGCATGCCGCAGACGCTGAAAATGTGCGCAGCCGCGAAGGCGGCTGCGTGTTTTGTCTTTACTGACCGCTCAGCACGCGGGCAGGATCGATGCGGCTGGCACGCCGCGCCGGATACCAGCTGGCAATCAGGCTCAGGCCAATCGCCGTTGCCAGCACGATGGCCACATCCAGCCAGTGCAGCTCGGACGGCAGAAAGTCGATAAAATAGATATCGCCCGCCAGCAGCTGATGCCCGGTAAGGTGCTCCACTACGCGCATTACCGGCGTCAGATTGAGCGCCACCAGCACGCCGACCACCACACCGCTGACGCTGCCCAGCAGCCCGGCCAGCAGGCCATACCAGATAAAGATGGCACGAATCAGGCCGTCTTTCGCCCCCAGCGTGCGCAGTACGGCGATATCGCTGCTCTTGTCCTTCACCGCCATCACCAGCGTCGACACGATATTAAAGCAGGCCACGCCAATCACCAGCACCATCGCCAGATACATGATGGCGCGAATCATCTGGATATCGCGATACATATAGCCGTAAGTGCCAATCCAACTGCGGATGGTGACATAGGAGTGGGTGGCTTCGCCGGCATCGCGCACCAGCTTCTGTGCCTGGAACGGATCGCTCATCTTCAGCGCAATGCCGCTGACGCTGTCGCCCAGATCCAGATACTTTTGCGCATCGGCCAGCGGCACCAGCGCCAGACTGTGATCCAGCATGCCGCTCAGCTGCAGAATACCGCTCACCTGCAGACGAATGCGTTTTGGCTGCAGCAGTTTGTTCTCGCCATCATTATTCGGGATCATGATGGTGATCCAGTCGCCCTGCTTTACGTTGAGCGATTTGGCGATGCCGCCGCCCAGAATGATCTGCTGCCTGCCGGCGCTGAACTGCGACCAGGCATCGCCGCTGACAAAACGCGGCAGCGCGCTGAGGCGCGGCTCCTGCTGCGGATCAACGCCCTTCACCTGCAGCGCCTGCAGCTTCGCACCGCTCTCAATCAATCCGGTAAAGTTAACGTAAGGCGCCGCCGCGGCGATGCCTGGCACCTGTTCGATGGGCGCAATCATCGGCTGCCAGTTGCGAAATGGCTGGTTAACCGCCTCAATTTCGCCGTGCGGTACCACGGCCAGAATGCGGTTGTTGAGCTCCCGCTCGAAACCGTTCATCGCGCTCAGCCCGATGATCAGCACCGCCACGCCAAGCGCAATGCCGATGGTCGAGATGATGGAGATCAGCGACACCATGCCGCCGCGCCGCCGGCCGCGGCTGAAGCGCAGCCCGAGCAGCAGGGATAAAGAGGACGCCATCAGATCGCTCCCAGCGTCAGGTGATCGCTCAGCTGGCCGTCGCGCATTTCCATCTGACGGCTCAGGCGCTTCGCCAGGTTGAGGTCATGCGTCACCACCAGAAACGCGGTGCCCTGCTGCACGTTGAGCTCGCCGAGCAGTTCAAAAATGGCATCGGCGTTGCGCGCATCGAGATTACCGGTGGGCTCATCGGCCATCACCAGCCGCGGCCGGTTCACCAGCGCCCTGGCAATCGCCACGCGCTGACGCTCACCGCCCGACAGCTCAGAAGGCCGGTGCGCCGCGCGCTTTTCCAGACCAACCGCCGCCAGCATCTCGCGTGCGCGCGCTTCCGCTTCGGCTTTGCCGGTTTTGCCAATCAACAGCGGCATGGCTACGTTCTCCAGCGCGCTGAAGTCCGGCAGCAAATGGTGAAACTGATAAATGAAGCCGAGTTCCCGGTTGCGCAACTCTGCTTTGGCCGCCGACGACATGGCGTTAAGCGATTTCCCGTCAAACACCACGTCACCGGAGGTCGGTGCATCCAGCCCGCCCAGCAGGTGCAGTAAGGTACTTTTGCCGGAGCCGGAGCTGCCGACGATGGCCGTCAGTTCGCCCGGCTGCAGGCTAAAAGCCACATTGCGCAGCACATCGGTCTGCACGCTGCCTTCCTGATAGCGTTTGCACAGGTCACGACACTGCAACAAAGGGGTATTACTCATAACGTAAAGCCTCAGCGGGTTGAACGGCGGCAGCGCGCCATGACGGATAGAGGGTAGAGAGCAGCGCCACGGCCATCGAGACCAGCGCAATAGTGATCACCTGCCAGACATTGATATCTACCGGCAGCGCGGCGCCATCAAGGAACAGGCCGATCACCGGCATTAAATTGTTGAGCTGGCTGGCCAGCAGCACGCCCAGCAGCGTACCGAGCAGCGCGCCGATAATACCGGCGCTGGCGCCCTGCACCATAAATACCGCGACGATTTGCCGCCGCGTTAAGCCCTGGGTTTGCAGGATCGCCACTTCCGCCTGCTTCTCCATGATCAGCAGGCCCAGCGAGGTAATGATATTGAAGGCGGCCACGGCAATGATCAGGCTGAGCAGCAGCCCCATCATGTTTTTCTCCATGCGCACCGCCTGGAACAGGTCGCCCTTGCGTTCGCGCCAGTCTTTCCACGTCAGCCCCTGCGGCAGCGGCTGCTGGCTGAGCGCATCGACATTCAGCGGCTTATCCAGCCACAGGCGCCAGCCGGTAATGTTGCCGAGCGGATAGCGCATCACGCGCGAGGCATCCTGCTGGTTCACCAGAATCTGATAGCCATCGACTTCGCTATTGGCTGCGTAGGTACCGGCAACGGTAAAGATGCGCTGGCTCGGCACGCGCCCCACTGGGGTAAACTGACTGACCGATGGCACCATCAGGCGCAGCTGATCGCCGCGCTTCACGCCCAGCTGCGAGGCCAGCAGTTCACCGAGAATGACTTTATACTGGCCCGGCTGCAGCACGCTCTGCTGGGTGTTGACCAGATAAGGCGTCAGCGGATCCGGTTCGTCAGGATTGATGCCCAGCATCACGCCCACCGACACGTTGCGCGCACTCTGCAACACCACATCTGCGGTGGTTAGCGGCGCAATACGCGTCACGCCCTGCAGTTTGAGATCCTGTGCGCGCATCTGCTGCGGATTGATGCTGCCGGTGTCGCTGGTCACCAGCGCCTGCGGCATCAGGCCGAGAATGTTGCCTTCCAGCTCGCGCTCAAAGCCGTTCATCACCGACAGCACCGTCACCAGTGCCAGCACGCCGAGCGTGATACCAATAGTCGAGAGCCAGGAGACGAAACGACCGAAACGGTCTGAAGCACGTCCACGCATGTAGCGCAAACCGATGAATAACGCGACTGGTTGATACATGAGATCCGTCTTGGCCGTTGCCCAAAATTAAGTAGAGCGATGATAAAGGAGCCGTCTGCTTTATGAAACCTCTAACCCGCTGAGTCAGTTGCAAAGTTGCGTCAAAATGCGTCCTGCTGCGCGACAATGCACAAAATTACGACAAAATAGTGACGCTATTAGTACGATTATTCATCAGCAGGTGGGTTAGACTTAGCTTGCAGTACCGGTTTTCGCATCACAGTAAGCGCAGTACGGAGGTTCTTACCATGAGCAGGTTTCCTAAAGGCAGTATCGTTAAACATAAATCTGGCGAGATCAAAGGCGAAGTGGTCAATGTCTTTGAGCAGGGAGACGCGCTAACCGGTTATTATGTGAAGTGGGACGATGGCAACAACAGCTACCATGTCGAGCGCGAGCTGTCATGGGCCAATGTGGATCGTCCACGCATGCACTACACACAGCAATCCAGTAAATAACGTGACGCGGCCAGGTCGCCATCAATGACGACCTGGCAACTGGCCATACTGGCGGCCCTTCAGGGTGCCGCTGATGTAAGGTGCGCATTCATGCGCCCTGACATAAACTCAGAAAGGAGAGATGATCCTCACGGCGGAATGTGGAATGATGACGCCCTGGAAACTGAGGAGAGAATGTCGGACCTTATGTCGGAACAGCGTCGTTATACCCTGCCTGCAAAAGCAGGCGACCATCGTCAGCTCGGCCAGCTGGTCGGCGCCGCGCAGGCGGTTGAGTGTGCCAGCATCACCGAACGCCACCACGGTCCGGTGCTGATGATTACCCCGGATATGCAATCGGCCCTGCGACTGCAGGAGGAGATCAGACAGTTTACCGATCTGCCGGTCACCAATCTTGCTGACTGGGAAACGCTGCCCTACGACAGCTTCTCGCCCCATCAGGACATTATCTCCGCCCGTCTCTCCACCCTGTACCAGCTGCCCACCCTGACGCGCGGCATGCTGATTCTGCCGGTTAACACGCTGATGCAGCGCGTTTGCCCGCACAGCTTCCTGCACGGCCATGCGCTGGTGATGCAGCAGGGCCAGAAGCTGTCGCGCGATGCGCTGCGCGACCAGCTGGAGCAGGCCGGTTATCGCCATGTCGATCAGGTGATGGAGCATGGCGAGTACGCGACGCGCGGCGCGTTGCTCGACCTGTTCCCGATGGGCAGCGATCAGCCTTACCGCATCGATTTCTTTGATGATGAGATCGACAGCCTGCGCCTGTTTGACGTCGACTCACAGCGCACGCTGGAGGCGGTGAGCGCCATCAACCTGCTGCCGGCGCATGAATTTCCCACCGACAAAGCGGCCATTGAGCTGTTCCGCAGCCGCTGGCGTGAAACCTTCGACGTGCGGCGCGAACCCGAGCACGTCTATCAGCAGGTGAGCAAAGGCACGCTGCCGGCCGGGATTGAGTACTGGCAGCCGCTGTTTTTCGAGCAGGAACTGCCTACCCTGTTTAGCTATCTGCCCGCCAGCACGCTGGTGCTGAACAGCGGCGATCTGCACGCCAGCGCTGAACGTTTCTGGCAGGATGCTAACGCACGCTATGAAAATCGTCGCATCGATCCTATGCGCCCGCTGCTGGAACCGGCCACGCTGTGGCTGCGCCCGGATGCGCTGCTGAGCGAGCTGAAAAACTGGCCGCGCATGCAGCTCAGCGCTGAAACGCTGCCGGAGAAAGCCGCGAACAGTAATCTGGGCTATCAGCCATTGCCGGAGCTGACGGTGCAGGCGCAGGCCAAAGCGCCGCTCGATCTGCTGCGTCAGTTCCTCGAACAGTTTACCGGTCAGGTGATTTTCTCAGTAGAAAGCGAAGGTCGCCGCGAGAGCCTGCAGGAGCTGCTGTCCCGCATCAAACTGCGCCCGCAGCCGATCGATCGCTTCGAGCAGGCCGATGGGCAGCCTTACAGCCTGATGATTGGCGCCAGCGAGCGCGGCTTTATCGACACCCAGCGCCAGCGCGCGCTGATTTGCGAAAGCGACCTGCTGGGTGAGCGCGTCAGCCGCCGCCGTCAGGACAATCGCCGCACCATCAATCCGGACGTACTGATTCGCAACCTCGCCGAGCTGCACCCGGGGCAGCCGGTGGTGCATCTTGAACACGGCGTGGGCCGCTACATCGGCCTGACCACGCTGGAAGCCGGCGGTATCGTGGCTGAGTATCTGATGCTCTCCTATGCCGGCGATGCCAAACTTTACGTCCCGGTGTCATCGCTGCATCTGATCAGCCGTTACGCCGGCGGTGCCGATGAAAATGCGCCGCTGCACAAACTGGGCAGCGATGCCTGGTCACGCGCGCGCCAGAAAGCGGCGGAGAAAGTCCGTGACGTGGCCGCTGAGCTGCTGGATATCTATGCCCAGCGCGCGGCCAAGGCCGGCTTTGCCTTTAAGCACGACCGCGAGCAGTATCAGCTGTTCTGCGAAGGTTTCCCGTTTGAAACCACGCCGGATCAGGCGCAGGCAATTAACGCCGTGCTCAGCGATATGTGCCAGCCGCTGGCCATGGACCGCCTGGTGTGCGGCGATGTTGGCTTTGGTAAAACCGAAGTGGCGATGCGCGCTGCCTTCCTTGCGGTGGAGAACGGCAAACAGGTGGCGGTGCTGGTGCCAACTACCCTGCTGGCGCAGCAGCATTACGACAACTTCCGCGACCGCTTCGCCAACTGGCCGGTGCGCATTGAGATGCTGTCGCGCTTCCGCAGCGCCAAAGAGCAGGCGCAGGTGCTGGAGCAGGCCAGCGAGGGCAAAATTGATATTCTGATCGGCACCCACAAGCTGCTGATGAGCGATCTGAAGTGGCGCGATCTCGGTTTGCTGATCGTCGATGAAGAGCATCGCTTCGGCGTGCGTCACAAAGAGCGCATCAAAGCGATGCGCGCTGACGTCGATATTCTGACGCTCACCGCAACGCCGATTCCGCGTACTCTGAACATGGCGATGAGCGGCATGCGCGATCTGTCGATTATCGCCACGCCACCGGCGCGCCGTCTGGCGGTGAAAACCTTCGTGCGCGAGTATGACAGCCTGGTGGTGCGCGAAGCGATCCTGCGTGAAGTGCTGCGCGGCGGCCAGGTTTACTATCTCTACAACGACGTCGAGAACATCGAGAAAGCAGCGCAGCGGCTGGCCGAGCTGGTGCCGGAAGCGCGCATCGCCATCGGCCACGGTCAGATGCGCGAGCGCGATCTGGAACGGGTGATGAACGATTTCCACCACCAGCGTTTCAACGTGCTGGTGTGCACCACCATCATCGAAACCGGGATCGATGTGCCGAGCGCCAATACCATCATCATTGAGCGCGCCGACCATTTCGGTCTGGCGCAGCTGCATCAGCTGCGTGGCCGCGTCGGCCGTTCGCACCATCAGGCCTATGCCTGGCTGCTGACGCCGCACCCGAAAGCGATGACCACCGATGCCCAGAAGCGACTGGAAGCGATTGCCTCGCTGGAAGATCTGGGCGCTGGCTTTGCGCTGGCGACGCACGATCTGGAGATTCGCGGTGCCGGTGAACTGCTGGGTGAAGATCAGAGCGGTCAGATGGAGACCATTGGCTTCACGCTCTACATGGAGCTGCTGGAAAACGCGGTGGATGCACTCAAGGCCGGACGTGAACCGTCGCTGGAAGATCTCACCAGCAATCAGACCGAGATTGAGCTGCGCATGCCTGCCCTGCTGCCGGATGATTTTATTCCGGACGTCAATACGCGCCTGTCGCTGTATAAACGCATCGCCAGTGCGGCCGATGAACAGGAGCTGGCCGAGCTGAAAATTGAGATGATTGACCGCTTCGGCAAGCTGCCCGACGCCGCGCGCAACCTGCTGGATATCGCCGCGCTGCGCCTGGTGGCGCGCCAGCTGGGGCTGCGTAAAATCGAAGCCAGCGAAAAAGGCGGCTTCTTTGAGTTCGCGCCGCAGAATCAGGTCGATCCCGGCTGGCTGATCGGCCTGCTGCAGAAAGATGCGAAGCAGTGGAAGCTGGATGGCCCGACACGACTGAAATTCACCCGCGATCTGAGCGAACGCAAAACGCGCATGGAATGGGTGCAGAATTTCGTCGCCGAGCTGGCGAAGAACCGGGTTTAATCGCCCAGCCGTTACGCAGCAGCGCTATGCGACGCGCTGCTGCCTACGGTGCTGTAGCCAGAGCATAAAAAAAAGCGCCTTGCGGCGCTTTTTTTGTTACTGCTGCTGTGAAGTAGCTTTGCCCAATCAGGCCTGATTCGAATTCAGGATCAGCTGACCATTACGGTCGAGCGGGATGCGGGTGCCAGGGTCATTCTCCATGCGGATTTTGCCCTGCTGGTCGCCTATTTTATAGGTCACGTCATAACCCAGCATTTTTTCCTGTTTATCGTACACGGTTTTGCAGCGCTGCTCGCTGGTGGTGTAAGTGTCACGATCCTGCAGCGCACCCTGCACCTGGTTACCGCCGTAGCCGCCTGCCAGCGCACCGGCTACGGTCGCGATATCCCGGCCGCGGCCACCGCCGAACTGGTGACCAATCACCCCACCGGCCACGGCACCCAGTACGGAACCGGCGATGCGGTTCTCATCCTGCACCGGACGACGGTGCGTGAGGGTAACGTTGCGGCACTCCTGACGCGGTTGCTTAATGCTCTCTTTGATTGGCGTTGCCGAAAGGACCTGAGCATACTGCGGGCCACGATCAAACACATCCATGCTGGCGACGGCGGCCACGCCCAACGCTGCTGCTACGCCGATTCCAATACCCGCTAACATTGATTTATTCACAGGAATGTCCTCCTGAAGTTGTTACCGCGCATTCCTGCCGCAACCCGATCCCGGGTTACCGAGGCATAACCGGCGTGCGCGCCGCGCCGTGTTCGTTGGCATAAGTTTTACAGATGGTCCGAAAATGCAACATCAGATTAATGGAGGAAACGCAGCGGAAAGCCAGCAGGACCAGCTTTTAGGAGAGTTCTGAGCGGCAGTGTCATTGCGCCGTAACCTGGCGCTGATTGAACGGCAATCAGCCGGTTACGGCAGCCGGGCACGCAGCGGGCGGGGATGACCGCCCGCCAGCCATCAATGCAGTTTGAGACGCGGACGCAGCACGCGGTTGAGGCTGCCGACCAGCATCATCAGACCGGTCTTGAAGTATCCATGGAGCGCAATCTGGTGCATACGGTACAAGGAGATGTAGACAAAACGCGCAATACGCCCTTCCACCATCATCGAACCGCGCATCAGGTTCCCCATCAGGCTGCCGACGGTACTGAAGCGGGACAGCGACACCAGCGAGCCGTGATCTTTATACACGTAGGCTTTGAGCGGCTTGCCTTTGCGCTGGGCGAGGATGTTTTCCAGTGCTCGCGACGCCATCTGGTGCGCCGACTGCGCGCGCGGCGGCACGAATCCGCCGCCTGGCAGCGCGCAGGAGGCGCAGTCGCCGATGGCGTAAATATCGTCGTCCAGCGTAGTCTGCAGCGTCTCTTTGACCACCAGTTGATTAATGCGGTTGGTCTCCAGCCCGCCAATCTCTTTCATGAAGTCTGGCGCTTTAATACCCGCCGCCCACACCATCAGATCGGCTTCGATGAATTCGCCCCCTTTGGTATTCAGACCGTTGGCTGCTGCGCTGGTGACCATGGTTTGCGTCAGTACGCGCACGCCAAGCTTGCTCAGCTCCTGATGCGCCGCTGCGGAGATGCGCGGCGGCAGCGCAGGCAGAATACGCTCGCCGGCTTCCACCAGCGTAACGTTGAGCGCGCTGCTGTCGAGACCTTTATAGCCGTAGCTGTGCAGTTGTTTCACTGCGTTATACAGTTCTGCCGACAGCTCGACGCCGGTCGCGCCGCCGCCGACAATGGCGATATTGACTTTCTGCAGCTGCCCTTCGCTGGCAGAGAAGCGCAGGAACAGGTTGAGCATCTCATTATGGAACCGACGCGCCTGATGCGGGTTGTCGAGGAAGATGCAGTGATCTTTCACGCCTGGCGTGCCGAAATCGTTCGAGGTGCTGCCCAGCGCCATCACCAGACGGTCATACGCCAGTTCGCGCTGCGGTACCAGTAGCCCACCCTCCGCGTCGCGGATCTCCGCCAGTTCAATGGTTTTTGTGTCGCGATTAATTTGCGTCAGCGAACCCAGCTGGAACTGGAAACCGTGGTTGCGCGCATGCGCCAGATAGCTGAGCGCATCAATCCCTTCATCCATCGAACCGGTCGCCACTTCATGCAGCAGCGGTTTCCACAGATGGCTGTGGTTACGATCGACCAGGATGATCTCCGCCTTTTTTTTGCGGCCGAGTTTATGGCCGAGCTGTGTTGCCAGCTCCAGCCCTCCGGCACCGCCACCGACGATGACGATTTTTTCCATGCTTGTAGTCAATGAAGACCCCCTCAAAGTTGTAAACCAAAAGTTAATTAATGGTTATATAAAACCTTAATAAACATAGGGTTGGCGACATTTAATCGCGAGCTGAGGGCAGAATAGCACGGCATAATCATCCGGACATAAGAAAATTGATGTACATCAATCTTTGCACTGCATTATCAGAATGTTACACGTTTTGTGCGCCGCATCACACGGCGCAGCAGCACTCAGGCAAGGGTTTTGAACGCTTTGATGCGTTGCAGATGCGGGGCAATATTTTTGAATTTGTGGCTGGCCTCCTCGTCCCACACGATCTCGTAGTACGGGTGCAATGCGGCCGCGCTGCGCTGATTATCCAGCGCTTCATCGTGACGTGACAAAATGGTCAGGCAGCGGTCGCGGTTCTTTTCACGGAAGTTGCTGACGCATTTGGTGGCGATATCAAGATACTCTTCCGGCCGGTCGATCTTGCCTTCCATGTTTTCATCGGGAAACAGGTTGGGATTGAATATCGCCTGGCGCATGCCGCAAAGGAAGCCGATGCGTTCCGCCCAGTAGCCGCCCAGGCCGACGCCACAAATCAACGGATGCGCATCGCTGCCCTGCTGGAGCAGTTTGTCGCACTCTTTCAGCAGAAACTGCATATCGTGTTTCGGATGGCGGGTGCTGTAGCTAATAAGTCTGACGTCCGGGTCAATAAACTGCAGCTGCAGCACCTTTTCATGGTTGCCCGGACTGTTGGAATCAAAACCGTGCAGATAGATGATCATGATTATCCTCAGCGTGGAGTGAGATCCGGGCAGCGGCGATTATCTGCCCGACGCTTTGTGCGCCAGCCAGCGATCCTGCAGGTCACTGAGCTGACGCTGATTTTGCCGCCAGCGCTCGCTGGCCTGCAAACTCTGACGGTCAAAACGTCCCTGATGGTATAACTGCGTGACGCGCGTCGCCTGGATCGGCGTCAAATTATCCAGCACGCTCACCGCGCCAGCACGCTGATTGCACACCAGGATCATATCGCAGCCGGCATTCAGCGACTGCTGAGCCCGTTCCGCATAGCTGCCCATCACCGCCGCGCCCTCCATCGACAGATCGTCTGAGAAGATCACCCCGTTGAAGCCCAGCTCCTGCCGCAGCACCGTTTGCAGCCAGTAAGGCGAACCACTGGCCGGCAGCGGGTCCACTTCAGTATAGATAACATGCGCGGGCATCACCGCATCCAGCAGCTGCTCATCAATCAGCTGCTGGAAGATTGCCATGTCGTGCTGGCGCAGCGTGGCCGCATCGCGCGTGTCGCGCGGCGTCTCTTTGTGCGAATCCGCGCTGACCGCGCCGTGGCCCGGGAAGTGCTTGCCGGTGGTTTTCATGCCGGCTTCGTGCATGCCGTGGATAAACTGGCGCGCCATCTGCAGCGCAATCACCGGATCGGCGTGGAAAGCGCGATCGCCGATGGCCGCGCTGATGTGGCCGATATCCAGCACCGGCGCAAAGCTGATATCGATATCCATGGCGATCATTTCCGCCGCCATTTGCCAGCCGGCCTGCTGCGCCAGCTCGCCGGCGCGCGCCATGTCATGCAGCGCGGCGAAGGATTGCATCGCCGGCAGCTGAGTAAAACCGTCGCGGAAGCGCTGCACGCGCCCGCCTTCCTGATCGACCGCCACCAGCAGCCGGTTGCGCGACGCCGCGCGAATCTGGCGCACCAGCTCCGCCAGCTGCGCAACATCATGGAAGTTGCGGGCGAACAGGATCAGTCCGCCTGTCAGCGGATGTTGCAGAATTTCGCGCTCTTCGGCGTCCAGCTCGTAGCCTTCGACGTCCAGCATCAGCGGTCCGGGCGTTGTCATCGTCATGTTTCGGTTCCTGAATTAAAGATCCTGCCAGCTGGCTTGCGCCAGCCGTTGCAATGTTTGGTCATGGCTCTGCTCGGCGCGCAGCTGATACCAGCTGGCCATCAGCAGCTGCAGCCAAGGCTGCCAGCGCCGGCTTTGACGCCGCAGCGCCGTTGCCGACAGCCGCGCCTCGGCGGCATAGTCGGTTATCCAGTGATCGTGTTGTACACCATCCACCGCGCCGACAGCGGCCAGCTCCAGCGCCACGTCGCCATCCGCAGCATATTCCCAGTCAATTAAACGCAGGCCATCCGGCGTGGCAATCAGATTGCCGGGATGGACGTCCATGTGCAGCGGTGCCAGCCGCAGCGGCGACGGTTCACCGCGCTGCAGCAACTGGTTTAAGCGCCGCTGCCAGCGCCAGTGCCGCTGCTGACACAGCTGCCAGTAGCGCTGCAGCAACGGCGCCAGCCGTAAGCGATAACCGGTCAGCGGCTGGTGATGCAGGCGCAGCAGCAGCGTCAGCACCGCTGCGCGCTGCGCGCTGAACTGATCCGGCGACAGCACCTCACCGGGCAGCCAGCGCTGCAGCAGCCACGGCGCCTGCCACGCCAGCGGCTGCGGCGCCAGCGCCGTGGCACGCAGCTGACGCAGGATGCGGTATTCGCGCTGGCGATTGACAAACGGGATGGGCTGTGGCGGCGTCCGGCGCGCCAGCAGATCGCCCTGCTCGCTGCGTACCTGCACGCTGTTACCGCTCAGTCCTGGCAGCGCGAAAAAATGACCGGCAGCTTGCGCCGTCGGCCATTGTTGCTGAACCAGATGCTGCAGCCGGGGATCAGGGTTGTGCAACGCCGTTGCCCGACCAGATGATTTCGCCGGTCTGCACCAGCATCAGCTGCATCTGCAGCGCAGGGGCTTTCACATCGCCCTGCGCGTTGCTGTACAGCACATACTGCGCGTTGACGATGCGCGCCAGGCCAATCGCTTTGCTGCGCGAGTTGAGGCTATCCTCTGGCGACAGGCCGAGCGTTTGCTTCGCCTGATTAAGCTGATCGTTTGAGACCAGGCTGAACTTGCCGTTATTCGCCAGCGCGTTCTCAATCGCTGCCGTGGCTTTTTCCGTTTGCAGCGAGCCGTTGGTGCTGTTTTTGATGCGATCCACCAGCAGCACGCTGCCCGGATTGACGCCCGCCGACTGCACCATATTGGCGACTAACGGCTGGACGCTGGCGTTCCAGTTGATGGTTTTCAGCTTCGGCGGCTGCGGCACAGTTTGCGGCGGCGGCACCGGCTGCGCGGGCGGTTGCTCTGGCTGGGTTGGTGTGGTCGGCTGCGTCGGTTCAACCGGCGCCGGGGTTTGTTGTTTCACCACACAACCGGTGAGCATCAGCGCAAACAGTAGCGCGCCGGAACGTTGTACACTGCGAATCACAGGTTACTCCTCAAAGATAAAGATAGAGACGCACCTTGCTGGCGGTCGGGTTACCCATTTGCGAGGCCACTTCTACGCTGCCGTGCGCCGGTACGGTTTGAGTCTGCGCCGGCTCCTGCGGCTCAATCTCCAGCCCTTTGTCATCGTACCAGTAGAAACGATAGTGCACGGTGACCGGCGTTTCACGCAGATTTTGCAGCACGCTGGCGGCGCGCTGCTGGCCGTCGCGGCTGGTCAGCGCGGGCTCATCGGTGATGATGCCCGCCGACAGTACGGCAGACTCCATCACCAGCGACTGGGAGGTGTTGATCATCGGCTTATCGCTGCTGCAGCCCACCAGGGTCAGCAACAGCAAGCCGCTCAGCCATTGACGCATCACAAGGTCCGCCTGAGGTTAGATGGCCAGCATCGGGCCCAGCGGCTGTCCGCCGACCAGGTGCATATGAATGTGGTAAACCTCCTGCCCACCGTGACGGTTGCAGTTGATGATCAGGCGATAGCCATCCCCGGCGATGCCTTCATCACGGGCAATTTTTGCGGCGGCGGTGACCATGCGGCCCAGCGCCTGCTCATGCGCCGCCTGCACATCGTTGGCAGTCGGAATCAGTACGTTGGGGACAATCAGTATATGGGTAGGCGCTTTGGGCGCGATATCGCGGAAGGCGGTGACCAGTTCGTCCTGATAAACCACGTCGGCGGGAATTTCGCGACGAATGATTTTACTGAAAATGGTTTCTTCAGCCATGGTGCAGTTCCTTAAGCCTGAGTTCAGTCAGGCAGTATGCGTGAGGAATTCCGTTTCTTTCAACCTCAGGACCACTTTTCTTCATTAAATGGCTGCCTTTGCATCACTTTTTCACGCTGGCGCGGCGCGGCCGGCGGTGTCTGGCGGCAGTAAAATAAAAAACCCCTCGGATGAGGGGTTTTGTCGCACCGAAGTTGCAGTGCGGTGAAGCGGCGGCAGAGGAGTAAAGCGTCCCGCGACAGGGATGTCGCGGGCCGAGCCCCAGGGATGGTGTTGGCGTCTTTACGATCTGACGCCGCTTCACCGCACCGGCCCGGCCTGCCGTCATGTCACTTACATACTGCGGATATAATCATCCATCTCGGTTTTCAGGTTATCGGACTTGGTGCCGAAAATCGCCTGCACACCGGAACCGGCCACCACCACACCACGCGCGCCGAGGTTTTTCAGTTCAGCCTGATCCACCTTCGCTACGTCCGCCACGCTGACGCGCAGACGGGTAATACAGGCATCAAGGTTAGTAATGTTCTCTTTGCCACCGAACGCCGTGACCAGCTTGCCCGCCATTTCACTGCCGGTCGCGCTGCTCTGCTCCATCGCCGTGTCTTCACGACCCGGGGTTTTCAGATTCAGTTTTGCGATCAGCACGCGGAACACGGTGTAGTACACCAGACCGTAGATGATACCGACAATCGGGAACAGCCAGATTTTGCTGCTGTTGCCGCTCAGCACGATGAAGTCGATCAGACCGTGTGAGAAGCTGGTGCCATCACGCATGCCCAGCAGAATACAGATTGGGAACGCCAGGCCCGCCAGGATGGCATGGATCACGTACAGGATCGGTGCCACGAACATGAACGAGAACTCGATCGGTTCGGTGATACCGGTCAGGAACGAGGTCAGCGCGGCGGATATCATGATGCCGCCCACTTTGGCGCGGTTTTCAGGTTTAGCAGAATGCCAGATGGCGATAGCCGCAGCCGGCAGGCCGTACATTTTGAACAGGAAGCCGCCAGACAGTTTACCGGCAGTCGGGTCACCCGCCATGTAGCGCGGAATGTCACCGTGGAAGACCTGACCAGCGGCGTTGGTGAATTCACCAATCTGCATCTGGAAAGGAACGTTCCAGATGTGATGCAGACCAAACGGTACCAGCGCACGCTCAACAACACCGTAAATACCGAACGCCACCACCGGGTTCTGATAGGCCGCCCACTGGGAGAAGTCCTGAATCGCGGTACCAATAGGTGGCCAGATGAAGGACAGCACCACACCGGTGAAAATCGCGGTCAGACCGGAAATGATTGGCACAAAGCGCTTACCGGCGAAGAAGCCGAGGTATTCCGGCAGCTTGATACGGTAGAAGCGGTTGAACATGTAGGCCGCAATCGAACCGGCAATAATGCCGCCCAGCACCCCGGTATCGGCGAGGTGTTTGGCTTCGATCTCGGCTGCCGGCAGATGCAGCACCAGCGGCGCGACCACAGCCAGGGTTTTCACCATAATGCCGTAGGCGACCACGGCGGCCAGCGCCGACACGCCGTCGTTATTGGTAAAGCCTAGTGCCACACCGATCGCAAAGATCAGCGGCATGTTAGCAAACACCGAACCACCCGCTTCGGCCATCACGTGGGAAACCACTTCCGGCAGCCAGCTGAAGTTAGCAGAACCAACACCTAACAAAATACCGGCAATCGGCAGAACCGATACCGGCAACATCAGCGATTTACCTACCTTTTGCAGGTTCGCAAATGCGTTCTTGAACATAGAAGCTCCTGAGTATGAGTGCATTTTTTAGCGCAGTGCGCATGGCAAAGGGGGAGGATCCTTAGCCGGGGTGACGCTGAGCGTCTTTTGATTTATTACGAAGGGTAAAATAAATGACGACACGTTACTTTGACGGCTATCACGTTTCACCAAACACAGCGCTGAAATTTCAGTCATTTCTTACTGACTTGCTGCTATAAACAGCAATAAATCACTGCCTGCGCCGCGAAACACGCAGCGCAGATGAGTGATTTCAGATTAATTACAGAGTTTGAAATAAAGCGCGTTAGCCGCCGAGTCGGCTCATCGGCACCTTAAACAGGCGGGAGAAGTTTTCCGTGGTGGCGGCCGCAAGGGTCTCAAGATCGACGCCCTTCACCACGGCCATATACTCAGCTACGTCGCGGGTGAAGGCCGGCTGGTTTTCTTTGCCGCGATGCGGTACTGGCGCCAGATAGGGTGAATCGGTTTCAACCAGAATGCGATCCAGCGGTACATAGCGCGCTGCTTCGCGAATCTGTTCGGCGTTGCGGAAGGTCACAATGCCGGAGAAGGAGATGTAGAACCCTAGATCCAGCAGCTGCGCTGCCGTCTCTTTGTCTTCGGTGAAACAGTGCAGCACGCCGCCGCACCGCTCTGCCTGCTCTTCACGCAGAATGGCCAGCGTGTCTTCGCGCGCATCGCGGGTGTGCACAATAATCGGCTTGTCCAGCGCAATGCCGGTGCGGATGTGCTCACGGAACGAGGCCTGCTGCTGCGCTTTGGTCTCCTGCTGGTAAAAATAATCCAGCCCGGTTTCGCCCAGCGCAATCACCTGCTCTTCCGCTGCCAGACGGCGAAACTCTTCCACGTCATACGGCGTTTCCTGATTGAGCGGATGCACGCCGCAGGCCAGCGCGATGTTGTCACGATCGCCGACCAGCTGTTTGATTTTGTAGTAATCCGGCAGCGTGGTGGCAATCGCCAGCATAAATTTCACATCCCGCGCCGCCGCTTTGGCAATCACGTCATCCAGATCGCGGTGCTGGGTTTCATAATCAAGGCCATCAAGATGGCAGTGCGAATCAACAATAAACATAAATTTCTCTTTTACCCTTAGCCGACCGTCGCGGGAGACAGCAAACGTCCCCAGGCAAGCAGACGGTCGGTCAGAATCAGTTCACGATTAAGCGCCGCCACGTGCAGCAGCTGCTCGCGACACTGCAGCCACTGCTGCACGCTGGCATTCAGCGCGCTGCTGCTGAACTGCTGCGCCAGCTGCGTCACCACGTCCGGGCGATCGCCATTACTCAGCCAGTTGCTGGCGCCCTGCTGCACCTTCATCGCATCCACCAGTAGCGAAAGCAGCCAGCCGAGGCGAACCGCCACATCGTCGCTGTTGAGCGCCGGCAACAGCTGCAGGATATCGCCGCTCAGTGCGCTGTTCAGGCTGTCGCACAGCGTTTGCCGTGCCTGCCAGCGGTCCGGCTGTAACAAGGCCAGCGCCGCAGCAGGTGCCCCGTTGCTCAGACGCAGCGCCGCGCGCAGTATCGCTTCCGGCTGCGGCTGCTGTTTCTGCAGCCATTGCAGGCTGTGCGTCTCTTCCGGCGGCGAAAGATGCCATGTCATGCAGCGGCTGCGCAGCGTGGCCAGCAGTCGCGACGGCTCGCGCACGCTGAGGAAAAACCAGCAGTTGGCGGGCGGCTCTTCCAGCGTTTTCAGTAGCGCGTTGGCGGCGGCTTCGGTCAGTTGCGTTGCATCCGGCAGCCAGACAATTTTCGCGCCACCCTGCTGGGCAAAATGGTACAGCTTTTCACTGACGTCGCGAACCGCATCAATGCCGAGTGAGGCTTTCCCCTTTTCCGCTTCCAGCCGATACCAGTCCGGATGGGTGTGTGCCTGCATCAGCTGGCAGCCGTGACACTGGCCGCAGCTTTTCAGTCCCTGCGGCTGCTGACACATCAGCCAGCGGCTGACGCCCCACACCAGCGCATCGTCGCCCATGCCGTCGATGGCCTGAATCAGCAGCGCATGATGTGCCTGTCCACTCTGATGGCGGGCAATGATCTGTCGGTATGGCTGGTTCAGCCACGGATACCAGTTCATGCCGCCTGACCCGCCAGCCACTGACGCAGCACGGTTTTGAGTGACGCTGTCACATTATCAATCGGCTGTGTCGCATCGATGGTTTTGATGGTCGGATCGGCAGCGGCCAGCGCCTGATAGCGTTCGCGTGTGCGGGTAAAAAAGTTCAGCGACTCCTGCTCAATGCGATCCAGTTCGCCGCGCGCCCGGGCACGCTGCAGGCCAATCTCCGGCGTGACGTCGAGATAGAGCGTCAGGTCGGGACGAAAATCGCCCAGCACCGCATCGCGCAGCGTGGTCATCAGCTGGGTGTCGAGCCCGCGACCACCGCCCTGATAAGCCTGCGACGAAAGATCGTGACGATCGCCCACCACCCAGGCACCGCGTGCCAGCGCCGGTTTAATGACGTTTTCTACCAGCTGCACCCGCGCGGCATACAGCATCAGCAGCTCGGCTTTATCACTCACCTGTTCGCCATCAATGCCCTGCTTCACCAGCACGCGCAGCTGTTCGGCCAAAGGCGTGCCGCCCGGCTCACGGGTAAAGACCACGTCTTCAATGCCCTGCTCATGCAGGACCGCAACCACCGCCTCACGCGCGGTGGTTTTGCCCGCGCCTTCCAGCCCTTCGATGACGATAAACTTACTTTTCATTTTTTTCCTTCATCGCCAGCCGGTAAACCTGCACGGCTTTATTATGACTGGCCAGATTGGTGGTAAAGGTGTGACCGCCTTTGCCATCCGCGACGAAATAGAGGTAATTGGTCTTCTCCGGATGGGCCGCCGCTTCCAGCGAGGCGCGCCCCGGCATGGCAATCGGTCCCGGCGGCAGGCCGCTGATGGTATAGGTATTGTACGCGGTCGGCGTCTCAAGATCCTTGCGCGTCAGCGTACCGGTATAACTGTCGCCCATTCCGTAGATCACCGTGGGATCGGTCTGCAGTTTCATACCGGTGCGCAGGCGATTGATGAATACCGAGGCAACGCGCGCGCGCTCTTCGCTGACGCCGGTCTCTTTTTCGATAATCGACGCCATGGTGACCATCTGCTGCGGCGTTTTATACGGCAGACTGGCCATCCGCCCCTGCCAGATCTCATCCACCAGCTTGTTCATGCGCGTGTGCGCCCGCTCCAGCAGTGCCACATCGCTGGTGTTGGCAGTATACAGATAGGTATCCGGATAGAAACCGCCTTCCAGCTGGCTGACATCAAGCTTAAGCGCGGCCGCAACGCTGGCAAATTCATCATCCGGCAGCGTGTGTTTAAGGTATGGCGCTTTACGCAGCTCAGCCAGCCACTCTTTCAGCCGGGAACCCTCGACAAAGCGCAGCGGAAATTGCGCCTCTTTGCCGCTGGCCAGCAACTGCAGTAGCTGGCGCACCGTCATGCCGGTCTCAAGGCGATACGTCCCGGCTTTGAAGTTAGCCAGATCGGGCTCCAGCTTCAGCAACGGGCCAAACCAGATGCTTTGCAGAATGATGTGCTGGCTCTCCAGCTGCGCTTCCAGCACCACGCGACCGCTGCCGGCCGGCAGGGTATACAGGGTTTCCTGGTGAATGGTTAATGGCGTCGCGGCAAAGCGTTTAATCTGCCAGTAGCTAAATGCGGCAGCCAGGCCAGCGATGACTACGGCGCCGGCAACTATTTTTTTCATTCGGGTCATGATGCTTCCATCGTCTGGCAACTGGCGAGCAGTTGCTGGTACAGCGTACGTGCGGCAAAGGTGACGTCGTCTATTTGCCGCACGGGTAATACTGGCATCAGCGCGTTACAGATTACCACTTCATCGGCGCTTAACACCGCCGTTCGGCTGGCCTCCACCTGCTGGCAGTCGTGACCGGCCTGGGCCAGCTGCGCCAGCAGATAACGACGCATGATGCCATCAACGCCCGCCTGCGCGAGGCGCGGCGTGAAAATGACCTCACCGCTGCGCCAGAATAAATTGGCCGCACAGCATTCCACTACCGTCCCGGCGGTGTCAAGCACCAGCGCTTCGTCAGCGTCGCACGCGTCCAGCTGCTGGCGAATCAGCACCTGCTCCAGCCGGTTGAGGTGTTTGATGCCGGCCAGCAGCGGGTTCTGCGCCAGCCGCACCGGGCTGGTCACCAGCCGCGCGCCCTGCTGCTGCAGCGTGGCGTAGTGCTGTGGCCAGGGGGCGAGCGCGATGATACGCGTGGGTTGCGTGCAGCCGGCGCGACTGTAGCCGCGTCCGCCCGCGCCGGGCGTCAGGATCACTTTGAGCACCGCTTCGCGCTGGCCCGCCGCCGCGCGGCGCATCTCTTCCGCCAGTAAGGCGCGATCCGGCGCGGCCATCAGCAAACGCTGGCAGCCGTCCTGCAGACGCTGCAGATGCGCCTCCAGCAGCTGGATACGGCCCTCTCTGACTGCCGCCGTGGTGAAACAGCCGTCACCAAACTGCACCGCGCGATCGCGGGCAGAAAGGGTGTCCTGTGCCACTCCGTTAATCCACATGCGCTTCTCCTCTGCCGCTGGCGTCAGCGTTGAATAGCACTGTGGCGCGTAACATTCCACGCCACTGCGTGACAAAATATAAAAAAGGCCCGCATTGCGGGCCTCTGTTCGGCTGGATAGCGCTTATACCTTGCGGAAGATCAGCGAGCCGTTGGTGCCGCCGAATCCAAAGGAGTTACACAGCGTGTACTCCAGTCCGCTGACCTGGCGCGCCGTGTGCGGCACGAAGTCCAGATCACAACCTTCGTCAGGATTGTCGAGGTTGATGGTTGGCGGAACCGCCTGGTCGCGCAGCGCCAGAATCGAATAAATCGCTTCTACCGCGCCCGCCGCACCCAGCAGGTGACCGGTCATCGACTTGGTCGAGCTGACCATCACACTGTGCGCTGACGCACCAAACACTGACTTCACCGCTTGCGCTTCTGCTTTGTCACCGGCCGGCGTTGAGGTGCCGTGCGCGTTAACATAGCCAATCTGCGCCGGATCCAGCTGCGCGTCACGCAGCGCGTTAACCATCGCTGCGGCTGCACCTGAACCGTCTTCCGGTGGTGATGTCATGTGGTAAGCGTCGCTGCTCATGCCGAAACCAACGATTTCCGCATAAATCTTCGCACCGCGTTTTTTCGCGTGTTCGTACTCTTCCAGCACCACGATACCGGCACCGTCGCCCAGCACGAAACCGTCACGATCTTTATCCCACGGACGGCTCGCCGCCTGCGGATTATCGTTACGGGTAGAGAGCGCACGCGCCGCGCCGAAACCGCCCACGCCCAGTGGCGTACTGGCTTTTTCAGCACCGCCGGCCAGCATCACATCCGCGTCGTTGTACGCGATGATACGGGCAGCGTGACCAATATTGTGCACGCCAGACGTACAGGCGGTCGCAATCGAGATGCTCGGGCCTTTCAGGCCGTACATAATGGTCAGGTGGCCAGCGACCATGTTAACGATGGTTGAAGGCACAAAGAATGGGCTGATTTTGCGCGGACCGCCATTGACCAGCGAGGTATGGTTATCTTCGATCAAACCCAAACCGCCGATGCCGGAACCGATAGCCGCACCGATGCGTCCGGCATTCTCGTCGGTTACGACCAGACCGGAGTCCGCCATAGCCTGAATACCGGCCACAATGCCGTACTGGATGAAGTCATCCATCTTGCGTTGATCTTTGCGCGAGATGTATTCATCGCAGTTAAAATCTTTCACCAGACCCGCAAAACGCGTTGCGTAGGCACTGGTATCAAAATGGTCGATCAGGTTAATGCCGCTCTGACCGGCAAGGAGAGCACGCCAGGTAGACTCTACGGTATTGCCGACAGGAGACAACATGCCAAGACCGGTCACAACTACACGACGCTTAGACACGTTCGTCCTCCAGGGAGGGAAATAATGACGCTATGTGGGGCAAACATAAAACTCAGGCGGTCGAATGACCGCCTGAAGATATTCATTAACCTTTATGGTTATTGATATAGTCGATCGCTGCCTGAACGGTAGTGATTTTCTCAGCTTCTTCGTCTGGAATTTCAGTATCAAACTCTTCTTCCAGAGCCATTACCAGCTCAACGGTGTCAAGAGAATCTGCACCCAGGTCTTCAACGAAAGAAGCGCCGTTAACCACTTCGTCTTCTTTAACGCCCAGCTGCTCAGCTACGATTTTCTTAACGCGTTGTTCGATATCGCTCATACTATTTAATTTCCTATCAAAACTCGCTTTCGCGATGGTTTTCGTAGTGTATAAAATGTTGAAAAAGATGCAACAAAATCCCGGCTGGTCGAACCACGATTTTGCGTTATTCTGCGGTGTTTACCGCAGATAATGCAAATGATTTCGTGATTATCAGACCATGTACATGCCGCCATTGACGTGCAGCGTCTCACCCGTGATGTAGGCGGCTTCGTCAGAGGCTAAGAATGCAACAGCATTGGCAATCTCCTGCGGGTCGCCTAAACGACCTGCCGGCACTTCTGCCAGAATGCCCGAGCGCTGATCTTCGTTCAGTGCACGCGTCATGTCCGTCTCAATAAAGCCCGGAGCCACGACGTTTACGGTAATGCCACGTGACGCAACTTCTCGCGCCAGTGATTTGCTAAAGCCAATCAAACCTGCTTTTGCTGCAGCATAGTTTGCCTGACCCGCGTTACCCATGGTTCCAACTACCGAACCGATGGTAATGATACGGCCCACGCGCTTTTTCATCATGGCACGCATGACCGCCTTCGACAGGCGGAACACCGATGTCAGGTTGGTATCGAGGATATCCGCCCACTCATCGTCTTTCATGCGCATCAGCAGATTGTCACGCGTAATGCCTGCATTATTGACCAAAATGTCAACTTCGCCAAATTCGGCGCGAACTTTCTCGAGCACGCTCTCAATAGAGGCCACATCGGTCACGTTCAGCAGCAGACCTTTGCCCTTGTCGCCGAGGTAAGCACTGATGGCTTCCGCGCCGCTTTCGCTGGTGGCAGTACCCACCACTTTTGCACCGCGTGCCGCCAGCGTTTCCGCGATGGCACGTCCGATACCGCGGCTGGCGCCGGTCACCAGCGCTACTTTACCTTCAAAGCTCATGATTTTCCTCTTATTCCTGGCCAAGCGCCGCAGCCAGTGACGACGGATCGTTCACCGCTGCAGCCGTCAGGCTGTCCACAATTCGTTTGGTCAGGCCGGTCAGCACTTTACCCGGACCGATTTCCAGCAGTTCAGTCACGCCCTGTGCAGCAATAAACTCAACCGCCTCAGTCCAGCGCACCGGGCTGTACAGCTGACGCACCAGCGCGCTGCGAATCGCCGCGGCGTCGCTTTCGCACTTAACGTCAACGTTATTGACCATCGGTACCGACGGCGCATTGAAGGTCACGCTTTCCAGCGCCACCGCCAGCTTATCCGCCGCAGGTTTCATCAGTGCGCAGTGTGACGGCACGCTGACCGGCAGCGGCAGCGCGCGCTTGGCGCCGGCCGCTTTACAGGCGGCACCAGCACGTTCAACCGCTTCTTTATTGCCGGCGATAACCACCTGACCCGGCGAGTTGAAGTTGACCGGCGAAACCACCTGGCCCTGCGCGCTTTCTTCACAGGCTTTGCGAATTGCCGCGTCGTCGAGACCGATAATCGCCTGCATGGCGCCCGTGCCTTCCGGCACCGCTTCCTGCATCAGTTTGCCGCGCAGTTCTACCAGCTTGATGGCGTCAGCAAAATTCAGCACGCCCGCACACACCAGCGCAGAGTATTCACCGAGGCTGTGTCCGGCCATCAGCGCGGGCTGCGCGCCATTTTTGCTCTGCCAGACGCGATAAATCGCGACCGAGGCTGCCAGCAGCGCCGGCTGGGTCTGCCAGGTTTTGTTCAGCTCTTCAGCCGGGCCCTGCTGGACCAGCTGCCATAAGTCGTAACCCAGCGCGTCAGAAGCTTCACGGAAAGTGGCTTCAACCTGTGGATTTTCCGCTGCCAGATCGGCCAGCATGCCGACGGTCTGCGATCCCTGTCCCGGGAAAACAAAAGCAATTTGCGTCATCTTGCGTTCCTGTCAATCAAAAGCGAACCAGCGCCGAGCCCCAGGTGAAACCGCCACCAAAGGCCTCGAGCAAAATCAGGTGTCCGGGCTTAATGCGGCCATCACGTACCGCTTCGTCCAGCGCGCTTGGCACCGACGCTGCCGAGGTGTTGCCGTGTCGATCCAGCGTCACCACCACTTTATCCATGCCCATGCCGAGCTTTTTGGCGGTGGCGCTGATGATGCGCAGGTTGGCCTGATGCGGCACCAGCCAGTCAAGCTGTTCACGATCGAGATTATTCGCCTGCAGCGTTTCATCGACGATATGCGCCAACTCAGTGACCGCGACCTTAAACACTTCGTTGCCGGCCATGGTGAGGTAAGCCGGCTCATCCTGATGCGCGCGATCCTGGTACGGCAGCGTCAGCAGCTTACCGTAGCGGCCATCGGCATGCAGATGTGTGGAGAGAATGCCCGCTTCTTCGCTTGCGCCGAGCACCACGGCACCCGCGCCATCACCAAACAGGATGATGGTGCCGCGATCCTCAGGATCGAGGGTGCGTGCCAGCACATCCGCGCCGATTACCAGCGCGTGCTTCACCGCACCGTTTTTGATGTATTGATCGGCCACGCTTAGTGCATAGGTAAAACCGGCACAGGCGGCTGCGAGATCGAAGGCGGCGCAGTCGTTGATTTCCAGCATCTGCTGAATCATGCACGCTGAGCTCGGGAAGGCGTGGCTGGACGAGGTGGTTGCCACGATGATCAGGCCAACGTCGCTGGCTTCCACGCCCGCCATTTCCAGCGCACGCTGGGCAGCGGTGAAGCCCATGCTGGCTACCGTTTCATCCGGTGCCGCAATGCGACGTTCACGAATACCGGTCCGGGTGACAATCCACTCGTCCGAAGTCTCCACCATTTTTTCCAGGTCCGCGTTGCTGCGAACCTGCTCAGGCAAATAGCTGCCCGTACCGATAATTTTGGTAAACATCTACGCTTTGTCACTCCTGGCTAATACAGCGTCAAGGCGCGCGGCAATTCTCTCGGGAACTTGCTTGCGCACCGCCTGCTCTGCCTGTTCTATCGCCACGGCAAACGCGCGTTGATTCGCCGCGCCGTGGCTCTTGATCACTGTCCCGCGCAATCCTAACAGACAAGCGCCATTGTACTGGTCGGGGTTGAGATGACCGAAACGTTTAGCCAGACGCTTTTGGATCCAGCGTCCCAGCCATTTCAGCCACCAGGCCCGTTTTTTTCCTTCACCTGACGATTTGAGCAGAGAAAGAAACATTCTTACCACGCCTTCCATGGTCTTCAACGTGACATTACCCACGAAGCCATCACAGACCAGCACATCCGTCTTGCCGGTGAGGAGATCGTTCCCCTCAAGGTAACCAATATAGTTGATCTGCGGCGAGGCCCGCAGCACCGACGATGCGGCGCGGATCGTCTCCAGCCCCTTCGTCTCTTCCTGACCAATGTTGAGCAGCGCGACGCGCGGCTGGCTGATTTCCAGCACTTCTTCCGCCATCACCGAACCCATCACTGCAAACTGCACCAGCATTTCACTGTCGGAATCGACGTTAGCGCCCAGATCCAGCACCACCGTCTTGCCGTGCTGCTGATGCGGCAGCACGGTCATCAAGGCCGGACGCTCAATGCCATCCAGCGGCTTCAGTAATAATTTTGCCAGGCCCATCAGCGCACCGGTATTGCCGGCACTGACGCACGCCTGCGCTTTCCCCTCTTTCACCAGTTCTAACGCCACGCGCATGGAACTGCCGCGGCTGTTACGAATCGCCTGCGAGGGTTTGGCATCACTTGCAATAACCGATTCGGCAGGGATTACCTGCACACGCCCCAGTAACGAGGAATCCGCTTTGGCAAGAAATGACGAGATGATGTCGGGATCGCCGACCAGAAGAAGAACCAGCTGCGAATGAGAGGCCAGTGCCTGCAAGGCTGCAGGCACTGTCACGCAGGGACCGAAGTCCCCGCCCATGGCATCAACTGCCAGGGTCAAACGTGTCAAGGTATCGCCTTGCGTAACCGCAAAGAATTACTTGGTGATAACCTTGCGACCGCGGTAGTAACCATCCGCAGTGATATGGTGACGCAGATGAGTTTCACCAGAAACTTTATCTACTGACAGAGTGGTAGTGGTCAGCGCATCGTGCGAACGACGCATACCACGCTTAGAACGGGTTGGTTTATTCTGTTGTACGGCCATGGACCTTACTCCTATTACTTACGCTTTAAACTGGCTAATACGGCAAATGGGTTTGGTTTTTCCGCCTCTTCAGGCAGCTGGCCAAAGACCATGTCCGCGTCGGACACTTCACAGTGTTCAGAATCATGCACCGGAACGACCGGCAGCGCGAGGATGAGTTCATCTTCGATCACCGCCAGCAGGTCGATTTCACCGAAATCGTTGACATCGACCGGCTCGTAGGCTTCCGGCAGTGCCTCGGCCTGCTCATCAGAAGAGACAGGACTGAAGCAATAGCTTACGTGCACAGCATGCGGGAACGGTTGGTTGCAGCGTTGACATAACAACGTTACCTGCACATCGGCTGTTCCTTGCAGAACCGCGAGGCGCTGGTTGTCAACCGCAAACGACATGGCACATTCCACATCACTGTCCACACTCACGACCGTTTCGGCCAGGCGCGCCACCAATTCAGGTGCGTAAACACCGTGATAATCCAGGCGTTTTTGCGCGGCGCGGACCGGATCGAGCGTCAGGGGTAATTTTACCTTTTGCATAGGGCGCGCATATTAACTTTGTAACGTCATAGAGTCAAAGAAAAAGGCCGGTTTACAGCATCTTTCACCCGTTAGTCGCATCCAGTGCGGCGCATAGTTTAAAATGCCTGTCATCTTTACGCTATCACTTCTGCAAAAAAATGATGACACCGCTGGTTTTAGCCTCAACCTCTCCGTTTCGTCAGGCGCTGCTGCGCAAGCTCGGCCTGCCATTTATCACTGCCGCCCCTGAAAGCGATGAAACGCCGCTGCCGGGAGAAGCCGCGCCGCAGCTGGTGCAGCGTCTGGCCATCGCCAAAGCGCAGGCGCTGGCCGCGCGCTATCCTGCGCACTGGATCATTGGGTCCGATCAGGTCTGTGTACTGGATGGCCACATCGCCGGCAAGCCGCATACCGCAGAGAACGCCTGCCAGCAGCTGGCGCTGGCGAGCGGTAAAGCCATCACCTTTTATACCGGCCTGGCGCTGATTCACCCCGCCAGCGCGCAGCAGCATGTGCTGTGTGAACCCTTTACCGTGCATTTTCGGCAACTGAGCGCGGCAGAGATCGCGCGCTACGTCGAGCTGGAGCAGCCGCTGCAGTGCGCCGGCAGTTTCAAAAGTGAGGGACTGGGGATTTGTCTGTTCGAACGGCTGGAGGGGCGCGATCCCAATAGCCTGATTGGCTTACCGCTGATCGCGCTGAATGGCCTGTTAAGGCAGGCGGGCATCAATCCGCTGGGCTGATGCCACGCTGTCAGGCTTTTTTCTGCTGGCGCAACTGGGACAGGCAGTGCTTCAGTGCCTTATCCAGCGGCGCTTCCATACGCAGACTTTCGCCGGTGTTGGGATGGGTAAACGTCAGCGCGGCAGCATGCAGGAACAGCCGCGCCAGACCGGTTAGTGCCAGCTGGCGATCGAATTCGCGATCGCCATAGCGATCGTCAAAGGCAATCGGGTGCCCGCCATGCAGGGTATGCACGCGAATCTGATGCGTACGTCCGGTCACCGGACTGGCTTTAACTAATGTCGCCAGGCCAAAACGTTCTTCAACTTTAAAGCGCGTTTCTGACGGCTTGCCCTCCGCGCTGACCCGCACCACGCGCTCGCCGCTTTGCAGAATGTTTTTCAGCAGCGGTGCCTGCACCACTTTCAGATGCGATGGCCAGTCGCCGCGCACCAGCGCCAGATAATCCTTCTGCATGCCCTTCTCACGCAACTGCTCGTGCAGCGAACGCAGCGCCGAGCGCTTCTTCGCCACCAGCAAAATGCCAGACGTGTCACGATCGAGACGGTGCACCAGTTCAAGGAAACGCGCCTCCGGGCGCAGCGCGCGCAGCCCTTCAATCACGCCGAAGCTCAGCCCGCTGCCGCCGTGCACCGCGGTGCCGGACGGTTTGTTCAGCACCAGCAGATAATCGTCTTCATACAGAATGCATGACTCCAGCGCCGCTACTTTATCCAGTTTGGGCGACACCGCCTGCTCTTCACGCTCGGCCACGCGCACCGGCGGCACGCGCACTTCGTCGCCGTCTTCCAGCTTATATTCAGGTTTTACGCGCTTCTTATTAACCCGCACCTCGCCTTTGCGCAGAATGCGGTAAATCATGCTTTTCGGCACCCCTTTCAGCTGAGTGCGCAAAAAGTTATCAATACGTTGACCGGCATTTTCAGCCGTGATGGCGACAAACTGTACGCCGGGATTCTCTGTTTTCATGGCGGCGATTCTAAATAGTGTCCCCGGATAGCGCCACCCCTTTTTCTGTGCTTAACTCTGACTTTATCGCCGCGTTAAGCGGCCAGAATGCTGGCTTTTTCAACGATGCGATGATTACCCCTGCAAATGAACAGGTTAAGGATGAACAAACTTCACAGCTCGGTAAAAGTCGCCTTGCTATAAGTTGCTAAGCAATGGAATAATGCAGAGGTTTCTGTCCTGGAAAGAGTCAGGCAGGAAAAAGAGCGAAATTAAGGTATTTTGCCGGATGAAACGGACACGCAGCAATGGCGTAAGACGTGATGTTTAATCAGGCACTTAGCGGGCTGCGGGTTGCGGCCTGGACGACAGACTGGGATGTGTGGATTTTTGAATACTCTGTAGCACTTCCACCTTCAGGCGCTGGTTTTCCTTATGAAAAACAGGCCACCGACAAGATTTGCGCCCCTTTAGCCGCCGACAACCGTGAGGTTGACGTCAGTGCATGCAGACACGGGGCCATCGGTTGATTCTCGTCCAGGGTAACGATGCCCGCAGCTTTATCACTCATGTGAGAATAACGAGTAAGTCACGATGAAAAGAATGTTAATCAACGCAACTCAGCAGGAGGAGTTGCGCGTTGCCCTTGTTGACGGACAACGTCTGTACGATCTGGATATCGAAAGCCCCGGACACGAGCAGAAAAAAGCCAACATCTACAAAGGTAAAATCACCCGTATTGAACCCAGCCTCGAAGCTGCGTTTGTTGATTACGGTGCCGAGCGTCACGGTTTCCTCCCTCTGAAAGAAATTTCCCGCGAATACTTCCCTGCTAATTACAACGCGCATGGCCGTCCGAACATCAAAGATGTGCTGCGTGAAGGCCAGGAAGTGATCGTACAAATCGATAAAGAGGAGCGCGGTAATAAAGGGGCAGCACTGACCACCTTTATTTCGCTGGCCGGTAGCTATCTGGTGCTGATGCCCAACAACCCGCGCGCTGGCGGCATTTCCCGCCGTATCGAAGGTGACGACCGTACCGAGCTGAAAGAGGCGCTGTCAGCGCTGGAGCTGCCGGACGGCATGGGCCTGATCGTGCGTACCGCTGGCGTCGGCAAATCTGCCGAATCACTGCAGTGGGATCTCAGCTTCCGTCTGAAGCACTGGGAAGCCATCAAAAAAGCCGCAGACAGCCGCCCGGCACCGTTCCTGATTCATCAGGAAAGTAACGTGATTGTCCGCGCCTTCCGCGACTACCTGCGTCAGGATATCGGTGAAATCCTTATCGATAACCCGAAAGTGCTGGAGCTGGCGCGTCAGCACATCGCCGCGCTCGGTCGTCCGGACTTCAGCAGCAAAATCAAACTGTACACCGGTGAAATTCCGCTGTTCAGCCATTACCAGATCGAATCGCAGATTGAATCGGCGTTCCAGCGCGAAGTGCGTCTGCCGTCCGGCGGTTCTATCGTTATCGACAGCACCGAAGCGTTGACCGCCATCGATATCAACTCCGCCCGCGCGACACGCGGTGGCGATATCGAAGAGACCGCCTTCAACACTAACCTGGAAGCCGCCGACGAGATTGCCCGTCAGCTGCGTCTGCGCGACCTCGGTGGTCTGATTGTTATCGACTTCATCGATATGACGCCGGTGCGCCATCAGCGCGCCGTGGAAAACCGTCTGCGTGAAGCGGTACGTCAGGATCGGGCGCGTATCCAGATCAGCCACATTTCACGCTTTGGTCTGCTGGAGATGTCGCGTCAGCGCCTCAGCCCGTCACTGGGTGAGTCCAGCCATCACGTCTGCCCGCGCTGTAGCGGTACCGGCACCATTCGTGATAACGAATCGCTGTCGCTGTCGATCCTGCGTCTGATTGAAGAAGAAGCGCTGAAAGACAACACCAAAGAAGTGCACGCCATTGTGCCGGTTCAGGTGGCCTCTTACCTGCTGAACGAAAAACGTGAAGCGGTCAGTGCGATTGAGAAACGTCAGGGCGGCGTGCGTGCCATTATCGTGCCAAACGATCAGATGGAAACGCCGCACTACTCGGTGCTGCGCGTGCGCAAAGGTGAAGAGACGCAAACCCTCTCCTATCACCTGCCGAAACTGCATGAAGCTGAGATGGCGCTGCCTTCGGAAGAAGAGCACGCTGAGCGTCGTCGTCCGGAGCAGCCAGCACTGGCCGCCTTCGTGATGCCGGATGCACCACCGGCTCCGGTTGAAGTGAGCGAAGAGAGCCAGCCGGCAGCGGTTGACGTCAAAGCCAAACCGGCGGTCGCAGCACCCGCGGCGGTCAGCACCGGTTTTGTTGCGCGCCTGCTGGGTGGCCTGAAAAAACTGTTTGCTGGTGATGCCCCCGCCGCGGCCCCTGCTGAAGAGAAGACCGAAGCGAAAACGGCTGACGGTGAGAATACGCAGCAGCGTGGTGAGCGTCGTAACAACCGTCGCAACAACAACAATCGCCGCGAGCGCACGCCGCGTAACGGTGAGCATGCGCAGAACCGTGAAGGCCGTGAGCCACGTGAAGCGCGCGAGCCGCGTGAACCCCGTGAGCCTCGTGAAGCCCGCGAGCCACGCGATCAGGATAACCGCCGTAACAAGCGTCAGAATGACGCGCGTGGCGAGCGTCCGGCGCTGACTGAAGAGCAACTGCAGCAGCGTGATGAGCAGCAGCAACAGCGTCGCGAACAGCGTGCTGAGCGTCAGCGTCGTCGTCAGGAAGAAAAGCGTGCGCAGCAGGAACCGCAAGTTGCTGAGCAGGTGCCTGTTGTTGATAGCGTTGATGACAGCGTTGCGCAGGAAGACGAACGCGTTCAGGTTATGCCACGTCGCAAACAGCGCCAGCTCAGTCAGCGCGTGCGCGTAGGTGACAACGCTGAGGCGATCCCTGCTGAGCTGCCTGCCGCCGCCGTTACTGAAGCGGTGCAGGAAAACAGCCAGCGCGCCCAGCTGAAAGAGCAAGTTGAAACCGCTCAGGATGAGCAGGATGACAGCGAGAACCGTGACGGGGCCAACATGCCGCGCCGTTCACGTCGCTCACCGCGTCATCTGCGCGTCAGCGGTCAGCGTCGTCGTCGCTATCGTGACGAGCGTTACCCTACGCAGTCTGCGATGCCGCTGGAAACAGCAGCTGCCTCACCAGAGATGGCGTCAGGCAAAGTGTGGATCACCTATCCGGTCACGCAGACTCACGAGCACTTCACCTCTAACCAGGCGCTGAACGAAATGCCAGACTATGGCTATCAGGATGCCGCCCCGGCGGAAGAACTGCCTGTGGCTGTCGAAGCCGCTGCCGTGGCACAGCCAGAAACGCCAGCGCCAGAAGTGGTGCATCAGGCTGAGCCGCAGGCGCACACTGAGGTGCCGGTGGTGAATACTGATGACCTGACGCCAGTGGCGGCACCGGTTGATCACCAGCCAGCAGTGATTTCCGCAGCCGATGAAGCAGTTGCACAGGAAACCGCAGCAGAAGCGCAACCGGCTGTTACGCCTGCCGAAGAGACGCCGCCAGTGGTTACCGAAGTGGTTACCGAAGCGGTTAGCGCAGCGGAACAGGCTCCGATCGAGGTGTCACCCGCGGTTGAAGCGCAGGTAGAAGAAGTGCTGTCCGCGCCGGTAGCGGCCGAAGCACCTGTCGCGCCGGTCACCGAACCGCACGCACCGGTTGCCGCCCGTGATACCGGGGTCAGCCATGCTGAGACCCGCTTCAAGCATCACGCTACGGCACCGATGACCAAAGCACCGGCACCAGCATGGGAACCTGAGCCCGTGCGTCACAGTGACTGGGTCCGTCCGGCCTTCAACTTCGAAGGACGCGGTTCAGCCGGCGGTCATAGCGCCACGCATCAGGCTACCGCACCGGCTACCCGTCCGGAAAGCGCGTAAACCTCTGCTGTAGAGCCTACCGTCTCCAAACCCCGGCTGGTCCGGGGTTTTTTATTGCCCGCATTCTCCCCTCCCACCTGACTGAACACTCTGAATAAAAGCCAAAAAAAATCCCACGGCCCTCGCAGGCAGTGGGAAAAACTAAGCGTACCCGGTTTAAGTACGCTCAAACAGTCAGGTTTATTTATTCATCTGGAACAGCGACATCTTCGACATATCGCTAAAGGTGGTGTACGACGCCTGCAGCAGCTGCTGCTGCATGGTGTAGGTAGAAATGGCTTCGGTGTAATCGACGTTAACCAGCGTGCTCATCTGATCTTTCAGCGTCACCTTGCGGTCGTCACCTTTTGCATCCAGCGTATCCAGTTCGTCCAGCTGGGTACCAATCTCAGAACGCACCGCCAGCACGTTGTTCAGCGAGTTGCTGAAGCCACGGTTGGCCTTGTCCATCGCCGCGCTGAAGGTCTGTTTAGTGGCATCGTCAGCGTCATTCTGCGGCACTTTCAGCGCTGCAATGGCGTCATCCAGCATATCGAACAGGTTAGTCTGGCTGGGGCTGCCATCCGGCTCCGGCTTGGCGTTGCTGGTCAGCTGGTCAAAAATTGAATTACCGGTATGGCCCACCGTCATGGTGCGTTCGCTGTCGACTTTCTGAGTGATCGCGTCGCTGCCACCGCTATAGATGATTTTACCGCTGGCATCTTCAGTGAACGGCGGCTTGTCGGACGCATAGCCGGCAAACAGGTAGCGGCCGTTCCCGTCTTTGCTGTTGGCCAGGTTGAGCAGCTGCGAGCGAATGCCCTCCAGCTGGGTAGCATAAGACGCGCGGTCATCGTCACTCAGCGAGCCGTTACCGGCGCTGATCAGCGTGGACTGCGCCGACTGAATCGCCGTCGTGACATCACTCAGCGTGCTCTCTTCCAGCGACAGGCCCTGATTCGCGAACGAACGCGCCAGCGCGAACTGGCTGTCGCGCGCCTGCGTCTGCGACAGCACCACGGCGCGCGAAGCGGCGATCGGATCGTCAGACGGATTGGTCACGCGGCGACCGGTTGACAATTGTTCACCCGCTTTCAGCCAGGAGGATTGCGCGTCAGTGACGCCGCGCACCTGCTGGTCGAAAATCATATTGGTACTGAGTCTCATCGGTCAGGCCTCCCGTATTAACCGCGAATGCTCATCAGAGCATCGAAAATGGTATTGGCGGTTTGCAGTACCTGCGCGTTCGCCATGTAAAATTGCTGATATTTGCTCAGGTTGGCGTACTCTTCGTCGAGGTTTACGCCAGAAACCGACTGCTGACGTTCGGTCAGCTGCGTCACCACGCCCTTCTGGGTGGTGGCGGCGGTTTCGAGGTTTTTGGTTTTGTTGCCGACGGTGCTCACCAGGCTGGCATAACCCTGCGCCAGCGTGGCGTTACCGTTAATCAGTTTGGCATCCTGCAGGTCCAGCAGCTTTTGCGCGTTACGGTTATCGCTGGCGCCACCCGCAGCCGAAGCTGCCGCGATCTGCGATTCACTGGTGATAGCCACTGACATGCCGCTAATCACATCCTGCACCGGTTTGACCAGGAAGCTGTCTTTGGCGTTAGCCGTTCCATTTACCGTTAATGACAGTCCGTCAAAGCTCATGGTGGTATTGCCGGCACCGTCGCTGCCCATGGTCGGCGTCACTTTCACGTTGTCGGAAAGACGCGTCACCGACCAGTTGCTGCCGTCATAGCTCACGCTGTAGTTAGAGGCTTTCATCGCCCCGGTGTCGGTCCAGCTGGCGCTGACGGTAGCGGCAGAGGTGTTTTTGCTGTTGGTCACCACTGTCGGGCTACCAATATTGAAGAAGTTGATGCCGGTGTTGCCTTTGCTGTCATAGCCCTGGCTGTGCACCTGGTTGAAGCTGGTGGTGAATGCCGCTGCCAGCTGCCCGAGCTGGTTCTGCGCGTTGTCCAGATCCTGGGTACGGAACGCCAGCAGGCCCCCGAGCGAACCGGTGGTCAGCGTTTTTTCCGGGATCTCAACGTTACCGGCCTGCTTATCGACATAGCCCACGGTAATGCGCGACGCATCGCTGCTGGAAGGCATGGCGATCAGCGAGGTGGTTTTGCTGCCATTGACCAGCGTGGTGTTGCCCATCGAGACGATGTAATTACCGTCCTGCTGCGAAACGTTTACGCCGACCAGGCCATTCAGGTTATTGACCAGCTGATCGCGCTGATCGAGCAGATCGTTAGGCGCAGAGCCGCCGCCGGTGGTCAGCTTGGCGATCTGCGTGTTGAGATCGGCAATCTGGCTGGAATAGGTGTTGATCTGCTCGACGCTGGCTTTGATGTCCGTATTGACGCTGTTTTGCATGCTGGTCAGATACTGTGCGGTAGTCTGGAACTGGTTTACCAGTCCCTGCGCATAGCTCAGCATAGACTGACGCGCAGAAGGATCGTCTGCGTTACTCACCACGTTCTGCACGTTAGTGAAAAAGCTCTGAATCGAGTCAGACAGGCTGGTGGTCGACGTCGACAACAGATCATCAATATTCGAAATCTGGTTGTACTGTGAATTGACCGCGCTGTAGTTGGCACTGTTACCGCGCAACTGGGCGGTAATAAACTCATCGTATTCACGCTGCACGCCGGTCACATTGACGCCGTTGCCATAATAGTTGCTGCCCTGCAGCGTACTGTTGGCCTGCGACAGCAAAATCGTCTGGCGCGAATAACCGGCCACGGTGTAATTACTGATGTTGTTACTGGTGGTGCTTAATGCGGCCTGTGCGGCGCTCAGCCCGCTCATCGCGGAGTTAATTATGCTGGACATCTCGGTTCCTTTTTCCCGTTAACCGGGCTGGCAGTCATCAGTGCGATTGCGCGGGCCACAACGCCCGCGGCATGTGAAGGTTATCGGCGTGCTTAAGCGAAACTTGAGCGGAAAAATCAGAACAGATCGGTGAAATCCTGGCTGTAAGCCTTAACCACTTTTTCGCCCATGTTTTTGAATTGCTGGATCATTCCTACCAGTTTCTGCGCATATTTCGGGTCAGTCGCGTAGCCGGCCGCCTGCAGCGCGCGCGCACCCTGCTCGGCGCTCGGTGCGTTCGCTACTGCCGCATAGCGCGGGTTACTGGAAATCAACCGGACGTAGTCGCTGAGCGCTTCAAAATAGGAGCCATAAACGCGGAAGGTGGCGCGCACTTTCTTCGCTTCACCGCCCTCGTATTCTGTGGTCATGATGTCGGTGGTTTCGCCCTTCCAGTCGCCGCTGGCTTTAATCCCGAACACGTTGTAGCTCGGCTTACCGTCGCGCGTCAGGATCTGCCGCTGGCCCCAGCCGGACTCCAGTGCCGCCTGCGCCAGGATCAGATGGTGAGGAATGCCGCTCTGCTGGCTGGCCACTTTCGCCGGCTGCGCCAGCTGGGCGATAAACTCATTGCTGTCACCGGGCAGGCTGGCCGGCGAGACCGGCAGACGCGGCACCGCTTTGCGCACCATCTGCTCCAGCTGCGTGGGCGCCATGCTGCTATAGATGAAGCTGTTATCCAGTTTCATCGGCACGGTACCGGCGCTTTCGTCCGGTGCCTGCGCCGGCTGCATCTGTTTGACAATGGTGTCGGCCAGACCCAGCCCGCGCTTGCCGATTTCCTGCGCAATCTGCTGATCGTAAAGCGAGGTGTAAAGCCGCGTCTGATCGTTGCTCAGCATGCCATCCTGCGGCAGCGCTTCACGCATGCTCTTCAGCATCATCTGCACGAACATCCCTTCGACCTGCTTCGCCACCTGCAGCGCTTTGCCTTTCGGGTCCACGGCAGCCTGGCGTTTCAGTTCGTTCAGCGAGCGGCTGTCATACGCCGCGTTCATCAGCGATTGCGTATCGGTCATCAGATAATTTCCAGCTTCGCGCGCAGGCAGCCCGCGCTCTCCATCGATTGCAGAATCGACATCAGCTCAATCGGTGTCGCACCCAGCGCATTCAGCGCCCGCACTACGTTGTTCAGGTTGGCACTGGCGTTAACCCGCTGCAGCGCGCCACCGCTCTGACGCAGATCGATCTGCGTTTGCGTGGTGGCAACCGTCTGACCACCGGCAAACGGCGTATCCGGCTGGCTGACGTTCTGCTGCTGGTTAACCGTGACCGACAGGTTGCCCTGCGCCACCGCACAGGTGTTGAGCGTCACTTCGCGATTCATCACCACCGAACCGGTGCGCGAGTTAATGATCACTTTGGCGTCTTCCAGCGGCACCGACACGTCGATGTTCTGGATCTCCGCCAGCAGACGTACCTGCGAGCTGTTATTCGGCGACACGCGGATTTGCACGGTACGGGCGTCCAGCGGCAGCGCTGACCCCACGCCACGGCTGTTGATGGCATCAGCAATGCGCTGCGCCATGGTGAAATCTTCGTTGTTAAGCTGCAGGTTGATGGTGTTCTGGCTGCCGAAGTTGCTCTGCAGCTCACGTTCCACAGTGGCGCCACCGGTAATGCGGCCGCCGTTGAGCTGGTTAACCTGTACGCTGCTGCCGCCGGCCGAGGCGCCCGCCCCGCCGACCAGAATGTTACCCTGCGCCAGCGCGTAAACCTGGTTATCGACGCCCTTCAGCGGCGTCATCAGCAGCGTACCGCCGCGCAAGCTTTTGGCGTTACCCAGAGAGGACACCACCACGTCAACCGTCTGTCCCTGACGGGCAAACGACGGCAGTTTGGCGGTGACCATCACCGCCGCCACGTTTTTCAGCTGCATGTTGGTGCCGGCAGGCACGGTGATGCCCAGCTGCGACAGCATGTTACTCACCGTTTGCGTGGTGAACGGCGTCTGGGTGGTCTGGTCACCGGTGCCATCAAGGCCAACCACCAGACCGTAACCAATCAGCTGGTTATCGCGTACGCCCTGCACGCTGGTGAGATCGCGGATGCGATCGGCCTGCGCCATCAGGCTGCTGATGCCGAGCAACAGGCCCAGGCCCAAACGCAGCAGTGTAGTGTTTTTCATCATGACCTCTTACATCGGCGAGACGTTCAGGAAGAAGCGCTGGAACCAGCCCATGGTCTGCGCCTCATTGATATAACCGTTACCGACGTACTCAATACGTGCATCGGCGACCTGCGTTGACAACACCGCGTTGCTGGCGCTGATGGTGCGCGGGTTCACTACGCCAGAGAAGCGAATAAATTCGGTGCCCTGGTTGATTTCAATCTGTTTCTCGCCGACCACGCGCAGGTTGCCGTTCGACAGCACCTGGTTAACGGTGACGGTGATGGTGCCGGTAAAGGTGTTGTTGGCGGTCGCGCCACCTTTGCCAGCGAAATCGTTTTTGCCGTTGGCATCGAGCGCGGCTTTTTCGCCGCCGGCGCCCACCAGTCCGGCCAGGCCGGTTGGGATGGCGCTCAGGCCAAAGCTGTTGCTGCCGTCGCGGCTGGCATTGGCTGAAGAGCTTTTGCTGGCGCTGACGTTTTCCTGCAGCGTGATGGTCAGGGTGTCACCAATGTTACGTGGACGACGATCCTCAAACAGCGGCTGATAGCCGTAGTTGAGCGGCGCCACGCCCTGAAAAATGGAACCGTTCACCACCGGCGGTGCGGATGGCGTCGGCTCAGCCGTCGTCGCACCCTGTACCAGTGGCGTGCGCGGCACCAGCGCACAACCGTTAAGGGTCAGTAGCAGCGTGGCTACTAACCAATGCCCAGGCTTGAGAATCACTTGCTTCGCCACGGAGTTCTGACCTTTTTCATGTTCTTAATCGGGCCAGACGCGCTGGCCCAACGATCCCGGCATTACAGCTGGGTTAACTTCTGCAGCATCTGATCGGAGGTGCTGATCGCTTTGCTGTTGATCTCATAAGCGCGCTGCGTCTGGATCATGGTCACCAGCTCTTCCGCCACGTTGACGTTGGAGGTTTCCACGTAACCCTGATACAGCAGACCGGCCCCGTTCTGGCCCGGCGTGCTTTCAGTTGGTGCGCCAGAAGCCTGGGTTTCCTGATAAAGGTTTTCCCCGACGCTATCCAGTCCGGCATCGTTCATGAAGGTGCTGAGCGTCAGCTGGCCAACCTGCGCCGGCTGCGTCTGCCCCTGCTGTGTCACCGTCACCACGCCGTCACGCGCAATGGTGATGCTGGTGGCGTTCGCCGGAATAGTGATGCCTGGTTGCACCGGGAAACCGGCGTTGGTCACCAGCTGGCCGTTCTGGTCCACCTGGAACGAGCCGTCGCGGGTATACGCAGAGGTGCCGTCCGGCATCTGCACCTGGAAATAGCCCTGACCATTAATCGCCACATCTTTTGAGTTGCTGGTCTGCGACAGGTTGCCCTGGTTGTGCAGACGTTCGGTGGTCACCGGACGCACACCGGTACCGATCTGCAGGCCCGACGGCAGCGTGGTCTGTTCTGACGACTGCGCACCCGGCTGACGCAGGGTCTGGTACATCAGGTCTTCGAACACCGCGCGTGAACGCTTAAAGCCGTTGGTGCTGACGTTCGCCAGGTTGTTGGCGATGACGTCCATGTTGGTCTGCTGTGCGTCAAGACCGGTTTTCGCGATCCATAAAGAACGAATCATTGTGTTTTCCTTAAGCCTTAGCTGCTCATATTGAGCAGCTGATTAGCCCGCTGTTCGTTTTCATCGACGTTGGAGATCACTTTCATCTGCATCTCGAAACGTCGGGCGTTGGCGATCATGTCGACCATGGTTTCCACGGGCTTCACGTTGCTGCCCTCCAGCACGCCCGGCATCACCTGCACGGTCGCGTCATTCGGCAGCGCCGCGCCGCGCTGTGCCTGAGTGGCGGCGCTGGGACGGAACATGCCGTCATCACCGCGCGTCAGTTCCTGGCCTGTGGCACGTACCAGCTTCAGCCGTCCGAGCTGCACCGTGGCGTTCGGCGCGTCACCGGCGTTAAGCGCAGTGATGGAGCCGTCGGCGGCAATGGTCAGTTGCGCGCCCTGCGGCACGGCAATCGGACCGCCATCGCCCATCACGGGATTGCCCTGAATGGTCAGCTGGCCGGTCGGGCTGATCTGCATGTTACCGTTGCGGGTATAAGCTTCGCTGCCGTCAGCGGTACGCACCGCCAGCCAGCCATCCTGCTGCACCGCCACATCGAGCGGACGCTCGGTGTAATCGAGCGAGCCCTGCGACATATCGGCACCCGGTGTGGAAGCGGCGACCAGCGTACGTGTTGGCAGCGACCAGCCGTTGACCGGCACCGCGCGCAGCGCATTGAGCTGAGCGCGAAAGCCCGGCGTCGAGGCGTTGGCGAGGTTGCTGGCGGTGACAGACTGTTGCTCCATCGTCTGACTGGCCGCGCCCATCGCGGTATATATTGCGTGATCCATAAAGCAATCCCGTTAGCGTATTAACGAAGGTTGACCAGGGTGTTAAGAATCTGGTCCTGCGTTTTGATGGTCTGGCTGTTGGCCTGATAGTTACGCTGGGCAACGATCATATTCACCAGCTCTTTACTCAGGTCGACGTTGGACGCTTCCAGCGCGCCGGAGGTCAGGTTGCCGTAGGTACCGGTGCCTGCCAGACCGACTGCCGCCTGGCCCGAGGAGTTGGTTGCCGACCAGACGTTATCGCCCTCGGACTTCAGCCCTTCCGGGTTAGAGAAACTCGCCAGCACAATCTGACCCAGCAGCTGGGTTTTCTGGTTGGAGTAAGTCCCGGTGATGGTGCCGTCATCGTTGATGGTGTAGCTGGTCAGATCGCCCGGCGCATAGCCATCCTGGGTTGGGTTACCGAAGTTGGTTTTGCCGGTGTTCTGCTGCAGGCTGCCGAGCACGCTGAGGCTGACGGCCTGGTTGGCCGCAGCACCGTTGGCACCCTGAATGGTCAGCGCCACGGTGCTGGCCGAGGTCAGGTTACCGCTGGTATCGAATACCATGTTGAAGTTACCGGCAGCCTGACCGGTGGTGGAATCAATCGCGTGCACCGTCCAGTTGTTGTCGGCCGTTTTGACGTAGTACAGATCCAGCGCGTGGTCGTTACCCTGCGAGTCGTACACGGTCACGGTGCTTTTGGCGTTGTAAGTATCCACGTTGGTTGCCGTGAACGCACCGCCGGTTGGCACCGCATCGGTTGAGTTCAGGTTGGATACCATGGTGGCGGTAGTGGTAGCGCGCGCCGACATCTGGGTGGTCGGAATGCTCAGCGCCACCGGGTTGGCACCGGCCTGAATGGTTGGCGGGGTGCCGTTAGCCGGATAGCCGGTCACGGTCAGGCCCTGGGTATTCACCAGGTTACGGTTTTCGTCCAGCGTGAACTGGCCGTTGCGCGAATAGAACACGCCGCCGCTGGCGTCGGTCAGACGGAAGAAACCGTTGCCGCTCAGCGCCACGTCCAGCCCACGGCTGGTAGAGGTGGTGGTGCCGTCGTTAAAGTTCTGAATCACCGCTGCGACTTTGGTACCCATACCAACGTTCGAACCGGCGAACATATCGGCAAACGCGATGGTGCTGGATTTAAAGCCGGCCGTCGCCGAGTTGGCGATGTTGTTACCAATAACGTCGAGGTTGCTGGAGGCAGCGCCCAGGCCGCTCACCGCTTGTGAAAATGACATGCTATTTCTCCTGCTAAGAGGTTAGTCAGAGAATCTGACGAATTTCATCGAGGGTCGCGGAGCCCATGGTGCCGAGATCCAGTTTTGCGGTGTTATTCACGGTGCTGACGCCGTTGACATAGGCGTAGTTCAGCGGCTGTGCCACCAGTTGGGTGCTGCCATTGCTGGCGGCGAGTGAAACCGTATATTTGCCGTCCGGTGCGGCGCTGCCATCGTCCATCTTGCCGTCCCACGAGAAGGTGTGAACGCCGGCGCTGAGACCGCCGAGGTCGATGGAGCGCACTACGCTGCCGTTGCCATCTTTGATGGTGACGCTGGTGGCAGTCGACGCGGTGCCCAGCTCCACGCCAAACGGCGTGCTGGTGCCGCTGCCGACCAGCACCTGGCTGCCCTTCACCATCACGCCATGGCCGATCAGCGTTGAGCTCTGCAGCGACTGGCTGGTGCTGATCTGACCGGAGATCGATCCCAGCGTGGTATTGAGTTTTTCAATGCCGCTCAGGGTGTTGATCTGCGTCAGCTGGGTTGTCAGCTGACTGTTGTCCATCGGGTTAGTCGGGTCCTGATTTTTCAGCTGCGTCACCAGCATGTTCAGGAACTGGTTTTGCAGATCCTGCGCGCTGTTGCCGCTGCCGGTGCTGCTGCTGGAGCTGAGGACCGTGGGGTCGAGGTTGTCTTTAATCCCTACTGCAAGGCTCATAATGCGTCTCCGTTACTGACCCATGGTGAGGGTTTTCATCATCATTGACTTCACCGTGTTCAGCACTTCGACGTTGGCCTGATAGCTGCGCGACGCGGACATGGTGTTAACGGTTTCGGCGACCACGTCGACGTTAGGCATTTTGACGTAGCCTTTCTGGTCAGCCAGCGGATTACCCGGGTCATACACCAGTTTGGCGGGCGTCGGGTCGTTCACGACACCGGCTACTTTGACGCCGCCGGTGGCCGCGCCCTGAGCGGCATCGGTCTGGAAAATCACCTGCTTCGCCACGTACGGCTGGCCGTCCGGCCCGGTGACGCTGTCGGCGTTGGCCAGGTTACTGGCGCTGACGTTGAGCCGCTGTGACTGTGCAGTCATCGCAGAACCGGCGATATCAAAGATATTCAGCAATGCCATGATTATTGCCCCTGCAGAACGCTCATCATGCCTTTGATCTGGCTACTGATGAGGGTGAGATCGGTTTGGTATTTCAGGCTGTTATCCGCAAACTGCGTACGCTCGCGATCCATATCCACGGTGTTACCATCCGCGGCAGGCTGATCGGGAATGCGGTACAGCAGATCCAGTGCGGGCTGTGAGTTGGTCTGCGCTTCAATGTGACGTGATGACGTGACATTGAGCGCCAGGCTGCTGCCTTCGGCACGGCCGTTCTGCATCACCTTGCTCAGCTGGCTGGCAAAGTCGATATCCCGCGCCTGGTAGCCAGGGGTATCGGCGTTGGCAATGTTAGACGCCAGAATCTCCTGGCGCTGCGCCCGCAGGTTTAATGCTTCTGTACCAAATCGCAGCGCGGCATCGAGTTTGTCGAGCATGCTTCCTCCGCGAATGAGAATTTCGAGCTGACAGCTTAATGGGACAAAAGCAAGGGCTATCGTCTGAATAGCAGCAAAAATCGTGGCTATTTTTCACCTTGAATTTTTGGTGCGCGGAGTAGACTCAATGCCATCTTTTCGACAGGAGGCGTTGATGCGTACAACTTCTTCCCTGCTGGCCCTGCTGTGGCTGGCCTTCGCGACGCCCGGCTATGCCGCCGATCTCAGCGCGCAGCTGACTCAGTTCTTTCAGGCGCGCGATCCGCAGCACGCCGCCGGTATGACCGTGGTGGTCCGCACGCCGCAGACGCAGTGGCCCGCCTGCGACACACCGCAGCTGCTGCTGCCGGGTAACAGTCGCCAGTGGGGCAATCTGAGCATTGCCGCCAGCTGCGGCCAGAATCGTCGCTATCTGCAGGTGCAGGTGCAGGTGACCGGCGAGTATCTGGTGGCCAATCGTCAGCTGGCACGCGGCAGCAACGTCAGCGCCAGTGATTTCCGCCTGGAGAGTGGCCGGCTGGACACGCTGCCGGCGCGCGCGCTGCTCAGCAGCAGCAATCTGGTGGACGCCATTGCCCTGCGTGACATTGCGCCAGGCCAGCCGGTGACGGCCACCATGCTGCGCCAGCCGTGGCGGGTGAAAGCCGGTCAGAATGTGATGGTAATTGCCAGCGGCAACGGCTTTAATGCCAGCAGTGAAGGTCGTGCGTTAAACAATGCCAGCGCGGCGCAGACGGTGCGCGTGCGCATGAGCAATGGCCAGGTGGTAAGCGGTCGTGTCAGCGAGGATGGGAATATTCTGATATCGCTATAAAGCGTTAAAGAACGCTGTTGTTCTGCCGATAGAGATATCAACAATGATATTACCCTATGCTGACTCAGTTGGCTGATCCCCAACTGACCCTAACAGGAGCCACACCATGAGTATCGACAGAACGCAGCCTTTAAAACCGGTGAGCACTGTACAAACCCGTGACAGCAGCGACAACCAGGCAAAAGTGCGTCAGAACAGCGCACCGGCCACCAGCACCAGCCAGAATGGTGCGGAAGTGACGCTGAGTCCCGCTCAGGCGCAGCTGATGCAGCCGGGCAGCAAAGATATTAACACAGCGCGCGTAGAGCAGCTGAAGACCGCCATTCGTAATGGTGAACTGAAAATGGATACCGGTAAGATCGCCGATGCGCTGATCGCCGATACCAGGGCGTTTTTAGAGGGTAAATAGTCCCGATGGATAATCTGCTGACCACCTTAGATAAAATGCAGGATGTGCTGAGTTCGCTTAACGTCGTGATGGATGAAGAGCAGCAGCAACTTTCTGCCGGACGGATTAATGGCAACCTGCTGCAGCGCATTACAGAAGATAAAAGCGCGCTGCTGACGACGTTGAATTATCTGGACGAGATGCGCCGCAAAACCGAGCTGTCGCTGGGTACCAAAGCGCCTTATCGTGGTCACAGTGATATCGCACGCCGCTGGCACAGCATTCAGCAACATACCCAGCGTCTGCGCGACGCCAATCAGCACAATGGCATGCTGTTGCAGCATCAGATGACCTTTACCGAACAGGCGCTGTCGGTGCTGAAACCGCATCAGACCCAGTCATTTTACGGCCCGGACGGTCGTGGTTTAGGCCAGACCACGCTGAGCCGCAAAGGCTAAACGCAGCCGTGCTGCGGGTCTGCTGAATCAGGGTCGCCACGCCAGGCGACCCTTTTTTATTGTGGCTCACACCGCCGTGCGGCGGGCAAAATCGCGCGGGCGGAAGCCCAGTAAACCGAGCATCACGAAGTAAGCGCCGCCGCCAATGGCGCAAACCGCCGCCAGCCGCAGTAGCCGCCACCACATCTGCCCCTCTTCCCACGCCGGCATCACCTGCAGAATGCCCAGCAGCGCAGCAGCCATCACCGCGACGGCGACCAGCAGACGCAGCAGGAAACCGTGCCAGCCCGGCTGCGGCTGAAAGATTTGCTGTTTGCGCAGCTGCCAGTAGAGCAGCGCCGCATTCAGGCAGGCCGCCAGACCAATCGACAGCGACAGACCGGCGTGCTTCAGCGGGCCAATAAACGCCAGGTTCATCAGCTGGGTCATGATCAAGGTGGCGATAGCAATCTTTACCGGCGTTTTGATGTCCTGCCGCGAATAAAAGCCCGGCGCCAGCACTTTCACCACGATCAGCCCCATCAGCCCAACCGAATAGGCAATCAGCGCGCGCTGGGTCATCGCCGCATCAAAAGCGGTAAATTTGCCGTACTGGAACAGCGCCACGGTGAGCGGACCGGAAAGAATGCCCAGCGCAACCGCGCTCGGCAGCGCCAGCAGGAAGCACAGACGCAGGCCCCAGTCCATCAGACGGGAATATTCATCGTGGTTGCCGCTGGCAAAACTCTTCGCCAGCGACGGCAGCAGGATGGTGCCGAGCGCCACGCCCAGCACGCCAGAGGGAAACTCCATCAGACGATCGGCGTAGTACATCCACGACACCGAGCCGGAGACCAGAAACGAGGCGAAAATGGTATTGATGATCAGCGAGATCTGGCTCACCGATACGCCGAGAATCGCCGGGCCCATCTGGCGCATCACCCGCCACACGCCGGCATCGCGCAGGTTGACGCGCGGCAGTACCAGCATGCCAATCTTTTTCAGGTGCGGCAGTTGATAAAACAGCTGCAGCAGCCCGCCCACGACCACTGCCCACGCCAGCGCCATCACCGGCGGATGGAAGTGCGGCGCGGCAAACAGCGCAAAGCCGATCATGCTGATATTCAGCAGCGTGGGCGCGAACGCCGGGACGGAGAAGCGGTTCCAGGTATTAAGAATCGCCCCGGCCAGCGACGCCAGCGAGATCAGCAGAATATAAGGAAAGGTGACGCGCAGCAGCGAACTGGTTAAGGCGAACTTGTCGGCGGTATCGGCAAAACCCGGCGCCGTCACCACAATCACCCAGGGCGCAGCGACCATGCCCAGCACTGTCACCACTGCCAGCACCAGCGTCAGCAGGCCTGATACATAGGCAACAAACACCCGCGTGGCGTCTTCGCCCTGCTTGCTTTTATATTCGGCAAGAATTGGCACAAAGGCCTGTGAAAAGGCGCCTTCGGCGAAAATACGGCGCAGCAGATTGGGCAGTTTGAACGCCACGAAAAAGGCATCGGTGGCCATGCCAGCCCCGAAAACGCGCGCCACAATGGCGTCGCGGGCAAAGCCCAGCACGCGGGAAAACAGGGTCATCGAACTGACCGCAGCCAGCGATTTCAGCAAATTCATAATGAGTGGCGCATCCTGAAAAGTGTCGGATAAATGAGCAACTTAGCGCGGACATCCTGCGATGTCCGGCGATAGTCTACTGCTGCGGTGGGAAATGACCAGCATTGAGTGTTACAAGTGATTATTCCTGTACGGCGTCGCGCCACAGTTTTTCCACCAGACGCTGCGCCGCCAGCGCCTGTTCACCGCTGGTTTCAGGCATCGTCTGATTTTCCACGCACTGGATAAAATGGTGTGCCGCACCGCTGAAGCCACGCTGGGTCAGATGACTTTGCCACGCCGGCGGGACATCACTGCGCAGGCCGCTAAGCGTCTCTTCACGCCAGTCGCGCATCTCATTAATTTCGATGTAACGCCCGTCGCAGATGGCGCTGACCACTTCACGCTGCGTGCCCGCGCGGCGATGCATACTGGTGGTAATTTGCAGCGATCCGGCTGAGAAATGGTGCTCACCGTAGAGCATTGCGCCGTCATCATGGGTGTCGATATGGCCGAGCTCCAGCCTGAGCTTGCCGCCGGCCAGCCACAGCGCGGTATCGACCACGTGCAGATAATCATCCAGCAGGGTAAAGCGCAGGTCGTGCGGGCCGACGCTGTCTGCCCGGTGTTTCTCAATGCGCAGCGAGGACGCGCCCGGCAGCTGCGCTTTCAGCTGCTGGTAGCGCGGTGCAAAGCGCCGGTTGAAGGCCACCATCAGTTTGCGTTTGCGCTTTTCCGCCAGCGCCACCAGCGTCTCCGCCTGCTGCAGCGTTTCGGCCAGCGGCTTATCGACACAAACCTCTTTACCGGCCAGCAGCAGCGCCTGCACCACTTCAAAATGGCTGGCGGTGCTGCTGTGCACAAACACCGCATCGCTGGCCGCCGCCAGCGCATCCAGCTGACTAAAATAAGGAATACGGTAACTGTCGCAGATCGGCTGCGCCCGCGCCTGGCTGGGCGAGAACGCGCCCACCAGCTGCCAGCCGCTGGCCTGCGCCAGCACCGGCAGCCAGGCTTTCTGCGCGATACCGCCAAGCCCCACCACACCAATACGCAGCGTCATTTCACGCCTCCCGCTGCAGCAGTTGCTGCAGCTGAGCATCAAGGCGCGTCACCTGCGCTTCCAGCTGAGCAACGCGCACGGCCAGATCGTCGGGTTCAGGCGACGCTGTGTGGCTCGCGGGTAGCTCATCCACCACCTCGCCACCAAACAGGTGCATATAGCGGCTTTCACGCTTGCCCGGCTCGCGTGCCAGACGCACCACCATGGGGCCGTCGTCGCGCGTTGTCAGCCCCTCCAGCGTGCGTTCCACCTCGGCCATGTCCTGAAACTCATGCAGACGACCACTGCGGGTACGCAGTTCACCCGGCGTCTGCGCGCCACGCAGGAACAGCAGCGTCAGCACCGCCACTTCGGCGGCATTCAGCTGCAGATTGCCAAACGCCGAGTTGCAGAAACGCTGTTCATATTTGCTGACGCGCTGACCGAAACCGCTGTTAGCGGTGACCAGATGCTTTTTCACCAACTCATCGAGCTGTGCCTGCACCTCGCTTTCGCTCAGGTTCATTACCGGCTCACGGTTAGATTTCTGATTACAGGCGGTGACCACGCCATTGAGGGATAACGGATATTGATCCGGCGTGGTGACCTGCTTCTCCAGCAGGCAGCCGATCACGCGCAATGCCTGCGCGGAGAGAGCCATCTTCATTACGTGTTCCTTTTATTATTGTCCGCGACGATCCGGGTTCCATTCGCGCCAGGTAAGCGCCGTCAGCACATGATCCTGCCAGCGGCCATCAATCAGTAAATAGTCTTTGGCGTAGCCCTCTTTTTCAAAGCCGAGGCGCGCCAGCAAATCACCGCTGCGCTGATTGTGCGGCATATAGTTGGCCATGATGCGATGAATGCGCTGCTGGCGTTGCATGTAGCGAATCGCCGCCTGCAGCGCCTCAAACATCATGCCCTGCCCCTGCCACTTCTCTCCCAGCGAGTAGCCGAGATAGCAGGCATGAAACGATCCGCGCAGCACATTGCTGAAGTTGGCGACGCCGCGCACTTCATGCTCTTCCGGGTCCATCAGCACAAAATAGAACGCGGAGCCCTGTTTATGCATGTCGGCAATTAAACCCAGGCGCGCCTGCCAGCCAGAGGGATAACAGTGGCTCTCATCGCGCACCGGTTCCCAGGGTTTAAGAAAGGCGCGGTTTTCGGCGTAGTAATCCGCCAGACGCCAGGCATCGCGTTCATGTACTAAACGCACCACCAGACGATCGGTGGTAAGCCGCACGCGCGGGCCAGCAGAGCGATAGCCAAACATCATGACTCCTGAAATCCATAACGAAAGAAAGATGTACGCCAGCGGCGTTACTTCTCACTATAACCGTCACCCCGGCTGCGGTAAAACCCCGCGCATCGCTCACGGCAATTGATTCCGATTAAGGATTAATTTCTCTTCAGGCTGGATAAAAAAATATCATCCTGAAAACGCTATTTTTCCCGCCGGAGCAGGCAGAAAATAGACCAACTGGTCACTTTTCCTTCTCACTTGCTCAGGATTCAGCATGTCACGGGTTGCGCGGGCACGACGCCTTGGAAAAACGTTTCTGTTAGTCGATAACATGCTGGTGGTAATGGGATTCTTTGTGGTGTTTCCCCTGATCTCCATTCACTTTGTGGAACAGCTTGGCTGGGCCGCGCTGCTGGTGGGCATTGCGCTCGGCCTGCGTCAGCTGGTGCAGCAGGGGCTTGGCATCTTCGGTGGGGCGATTGCAGACCGTTTTGGCGCACGCCCGCTGATCGTTACCGGCATGCTGATGCGCGCTGCCGGTTTCGCCTGCATGGCGCTGGCGCATCAGCCGTGGCTGCTGTGGCTGGCCTGCCTGCTGTCCGGACTGGGCGGCACGCTGTTCGATCCGCCACGCAGCGCGCTGGTGGTGAAACTGGTGCGGGCACGCGAGCGCGGACGCTTCTTTTCGCTGCTGATGATGCAGGACAGCGCCGGCGCGGTGCTGGGCGCGCTGATTGGCAGCTGGCTGCTGGCGTGGGATTTCCGTCTGGTGTGCTGGGTCGGTGCGGCGGTGTTTGTCGTCGCCGCCATCTTTAACGCCATGTGGCTGCCAGCATGGCGCATCTCTACGGAGCGTATCGCCATGCGCGAGGGAATGCAGCGCGTGTGGCGCGACCGCCGTTTCCGCCTGTATGTCTTTACCCTGACCGGCTATTACATTCTCGCCGTGCAGGTGATGCTGATGCTGCCGGTCATGGTCAATCAGGTGGCGGGCGCACCGGCGGCGGTGAAGTGGATGTACGCGATTGAAGCGCTGCTGTCACTCAGCCTGCTCTATCCGCTGGCGCGCTGGAGTGAAAAGCGCTTCCGCCTCGAGACGCGCCTGATGGCCGGGCTGTTTCTGATGACCTTCAGCCTGCTGCCGGTTGGCATGACCGATTCGCTGCCGTCGCTGTTTTTGCTGATCGCCGTCTTCTATCTCGGATCGATCATCGCTGAACCGGCGCGTGAAACCCTGAGTGCCTCCCTGGCCAGCGCCCGGGCACGCGGCAGCTACATGGGGTTCAGCCGGCTCGGCCTGGCGATTGGCGGGCTGATTGGCTACTCCGGTGGCGGCTGGATGTTCGATATGGGCCAGCAGTTGGCCCTGCCGGAGCTGCCGTGGATGCTGCTCAGCACCGTCGGTATGATCACGCTGCTGGCGCTGTGGTGGCAGTTCCAGCCGCGCCAGGTGGCACCGGCGATCTTCAGCAGCTAGTTTGCCGGTTCAGGCGTTCTCTTCCATACTTCCCGCACGTCCGGAAAAAGGGTGACCTCCGTCACCCTGAGAATCACAGGAGAAACGGGATGAAACTTTACATCTACGATCACTGCCCTTTCTGCGTCAAAGCACGCATGATATTTGGCCTGAAAAACCTGCCGGTTGAGCTGATTGTGATGCTCAATGATGATGAAGCAACGCCGAAAAAGCTGATTGGCCAGAAAATGGCACCGATTCTGCAAAAAGCCGATGGCAGTGCGATGCCGGAGAGCATGGATATCGTGCGCTTTGTCGATAATCAGGATCGCCAGCCGCTGCTGACCGGCAAGCAAAATCCCGCCATCGCCGACTGGCTGCGACGGGTCAATGGCTACATCAACAAGCTGCTGCTGCCGCGCATCGCTGAGGCCGCGTTTGCTGAATTTGCCACCCCCGAAGCGCGTGATTACTTCCGCGAAAAGAAACAGGCCAGCCTCGGTGACTTTGCCGAACTGCGTAAGCATGCCCCGGGTTTCATCAAAAATATCAGTGATGATCTGCGCCAGCTGGATAAATTGATCGTCAAACCCAATGCGGTGAACGGCGAGTTGTCTGAGGATGACATTCATCTGTTTCCGCTGCTGCGCTCGCTGACGCTGGTTTCCGGTATCGAATGGCCGAGCCGTGTCGCCGACTACCGCGATAATATGGCGAAACAGACGCAGGTGAATCTGCTGTCGTCGATTGCGGCCTGATGGCGCTGTGATGAGAAGCGCGCGGCTGCGTTTCTCATCTCTCTCCTGGTGACACCTGGCCCTGAATCAGGCAGGCTTAAGGCTGTTTGGCCGTATCAACCAGGAAGAAGAAATGATGAAAAAGGCGTTTCCCGGGCTGTTTGCCCTGTTTTTTGCCGTGCTGCTCAGCGGCTGTAACCAATTGACGCAATACACCATCAGCGAGCAGGAAGTGAATCAGGCGCTGCAAAAGCGCAACAACTACGAGAAAGACATCGGCGTGTCCGGGCTGGTGAATGCCCATATTGTACTGACCGACCTGAGCAGCCAGATTGGCCGTGAAGAACCCGGCAAAGTGACGCTGTCTGGTAAAGCCAACATCAACGTCAGCTCGCTGTTTGGTCCGCAGCAGGCCGAAATGCAGCTGAAGATGAAAGCGCAACCGGTGTATAACGCGCAGCAGGGCGCCATCTATCTGCAGGACCTCGAAATCGTCGACGCGCAGGTGCAACCTGAGAAGATGGCGTCGATCATGAAAACCCTTACGCCGTATCTGAACGAATCCCTCAAGCGCTATTTCAATGAAAAACCCGCCTACGTGCTGAGCGCCGACCGCAGCAAAGGTGAGGCGCTGGCGAAGAAACTGGCTAAAGGGCTGGAAGTGAAGCCTGGCCAGCTGGTGATTCCGTTTACCGATTAACGTTGCAAGCGGCCGTTCTCAGTGGCGGCCCTGCATAGCGTGGCAGGATGCCGGCATTATTCTGCCCGCGCCTGCCACGCTGCTACGCAATTTGCCGCGCCTGCGGTTATTTCTCTGCCGCACTGCAAAATCCCGTGCAAACGGTTGCCCGCCCCCTTATGATTAGTCCCCGGCCTAAACGAGCCATTTCGTTTTCACCTCAGCCGGAGCCTTTTTGAATGACAGCCCAACCCCAGCAAATCACGATTCGCCGCCCTGACGACTGGCACATCCACCTGCGCGATGGCGCGATGCTCAATGCAGTGCTGCCCTATACCAGCGCGGTGAATGGTCGTGCGATTGTCATGCCAAATCTGGTTCCGCCGGTCACCAGCGTTGCGGCTGCCGAAGCGTATCGCGCACGCATCATGGCGGCGCTGCCTGCTGGGCATCACTTCACGCCGCTGATGACCTGTTACCTCACCGATTCGCTCGATGCGGACGAAATCGAACGCGGCTTCCGCAGCGGTATTTTTACGGCGGCAAAACTCTATCCGGCACACGCCACCACCAACTCCAGCCATGGCGTCACCAACATTGCTTCAATTGCCAGCGTGCTGGAGCGCATGCAGGAAATCGGTATGCCGATGCTGGTGCACGGCGAAGTCACCGATGCGCACATTGATATCTTTGATCGTGAAGCGCGCTTCATCGAAACCGTGCTGCAGCCGCTGCGCCAGCAGTTCCCGGGCCTGAAAGTGGTGATGGAACACATCACCACGAAGGAAGCTGCGGAATATGTAGCCGCCGGTAACGAACTGCTTGGCGCGACTATTACGCCACAGCATCTGATGTTCAACCGCAACCACATGCTGGTGGGCGGCGTGCGCCCGCATCTCTACTGTCTGCCCATTCTGAAGCGCAACATTCATCAGGAAGCGCTGCGTAACCTGGTGGCAAGCGGCAACCGTCGTGTCTTCCTGGGCACCGACACGGCACCGCACCTGCGCCATCTGAAAGAAGCCAGCTGCGGCTGTGCTGGCGTATTTAATGCGCCGACGTCGCTGCCCGCTTATCTGACCGTGTTTGAAGAGCTTGGCGCACTGGAGCATTTTGAAGCCTTCTGCTCTGAGAACGGCCCCAGGTTCTACGGCCTGCCGCTCAACGACGGTACCCTGACGCTGGTGCGTGAGCCGTGGACGGTGCAGGAGAGCATCACGGTCGCTGACGATACGCTGGTTCCGTTCCTCGCCGGTGAAACCCTTAACTGGCGCATCAAAGAATAATCATCTGCCGCTTGCCTTCGGGAATTTTATACTGTACAAATAACCAGTATATTATCCCGGAGGCGTTTATGCGTGTTGAAATTACCGTAGCAAAGACTCAGCCCCTTCCCGCCGGTGCACTGGATGCACTGAGCGCTGAACTCACTCGCCGTATCTCCCGCGATTTTCCCGACGACAATCATCACGTCAAAGTGCGCTATGCCGGTGGTAACCAGCTCAGCGTGTTTGGCGGCTGTAAAGAATCACGCGACCGCATCAGCGATATTTTGCAGGAAACCTGGGAAAGCGCTGACGACTGGTTTATTACCGATTAACCGCCACTGTGCCGTTTTTGCCGGGCCCGCCGCCCGGCTTTTTTGTTTTTATTTCCCGCTCGCCAGAAAAACCCGCGCCAGCTAGACTCTGATTAAACGATGTCCTATTCTTGCCTCGTCGTGCTTACAGGAGGTGTGTTGCACATGACTACTGAAAAACCAGAAGAGGCGATGACGTTTGGGGAATTACTGGCCTTCATTGCTGAACAGCAACGCCGTTTGACCGTGCTGGAAAATGCCTTTGCTACGCTGACCTTCTGTCTGGACGATCGCGCCAGCCAGCTGCTGGCTCACAATCTGACGCTCGAAGCGCAAAACCAAAATCATGACGCTCAGTTACAGCAGCATTTTGCCCGGCTGGCGGACGAGATCCATCGACGCAAAGGGCAGTTGCCTGCCGAGTCGCAGGGATAATTTCAGATTTTTACCCTGGCGTTCAGCCCGTTAAAGTTTTAATGCTGAGATGCCGATAATCGGTATGACGACACGTTGCGCTGCGACAATAAATACCCAGCTGCGTAAGACGTTTATTTATTCGTTGAAAACCGGCTTTTGGCTGCTTTTATTTTGCTGTGTTTTTAGTCACCACACTTTTTAACTACTGTACTGTTAATTCCATGTTATAATTATCTCGCTAGTGCAAGATACAGACGCATTGAACCTCGAAAGCACTTCGTTTAACGAGTAATAAGGAGGTTATAATGGACAGAAGTAAAGACGTCATCCAGACCCATCCGCTGGTGGGATGGGATATCAGCACCGTTGACAGCTATGACGCCATGATGATCCGCCTGCACTCGCTATCATCGCAGGACCAGAAAGAAGAAGAAGCTGACGTGGGCCCAACATACTGGCTGACAACTGACGTAGCCAGACAGTTTATCTCTATCCTCGAAGCTGGCATTGCAAAGATCGAGTCCACTGAGCAATACCTACGCGATAATCGCAAGCACTAATCATCACCATCGCGTGAAAAGGCACCCTACAGGGTGCCTTTTTCATGGGCGCACTCTTTTGATATGCTATTGAAAAAAATCGCCGTTTTGCAGGAGTGATGTCGTCATGGTTTATGATCTGATTGTGGTGGGAAGTGGTTCCGTCGGAGCTGCCGCGGGTTTCTACGCAACCCAGGCGGGCCTGTCGGTGCTGATGATCGACAGCGCGCACCCGCCCCACAGCCAGGGGACGCATCACGGCGAAACCCGCCTGATTCGTCACGCTTACGGCGAAGGTGAACGCTACGTGCCGCTGGTGCTGCGCGCCCAGACGCTGTGGGATGAGCTGGAGCGCCAGAGCGGCGAACGCATCATGCACCGCAGTGGCATTCTTAATCTGGCGCCGGCCAGCTCGGATTTCATTCACAACGCGATCGACAGCGCTAACCGCTGGCAGTTGGCGGTGCAGGTGTTACAGGCCGATGAGGTGCGTAAACGCTGGCCGCAGCTTAGCGTTCCGGACGGCTACGTAGGTGTATTTGAGCCCAACTCTGGCTTCCTGAAATGCGAACAGGCGGTACGCAGCTGGGTACAACTGGCGGAACAGGCCGGCTGCGCGCAGCTGTTTAACTGCCCGGTCAGCGCGATTGGCCGCGAGGGCGATCTGCAGCAGGTCACCACCAGCGATGGCATATTCCGCGCGCGCAAGCTGCTGATCAGCGCCGGCACCTGGGTCAGTCAGCTGGTGGACAATCTGCCCGTTACGCCGGTGCGCAAGGTGTTTGCCTGGTATCAGGCCGATGGGCGCTACAGCGAAAATAACCAGTTCCCCGGCTTTACGGTAGAGATGCCGGATGGCAGCCATTTCTACGGCTTCCCGGCAGACAATAATGCCCTGAAAGTGGGACGCCACGATGGCGGTCAGCCGATGCAGACGCCAGCGGACCGCAAACCGTTCGGCAGCATCGCCGCTGACGGTAACGAAGCCTTTAGCTTCCTGCGCCAGTTTCTGCCAGGCGTAGGTGTGTGCCTGCATGGCGAAGCCTGCAGCTATGACAATACGCCGGATGAAGACTTTATTATCGATACCCTGCCCGGCGAGCCTGACCGACTGATTATCACCGGCCTGAGCGGCCACGGGTTTAAATTCGCCAGCGTGCTGGGTGAACTGGCCAGCGAGTTTGCGCAGAATAAACCGTTCTCCTTTGACCTCACGCCCTTCTCACTTACGCGTTTTGCCTGATGTTGTTGCTGCCGGTGCGGAGCGCACTGGCAGTTATTGACCTTTCCTGACACAGATTTACTTTCCGCCCGCAGTTATGGCGCATTTGGTGTAGCAATAGCCATTGCCGCCAGGGCTAAAACGGCTATTTGCTTATCTATTCAGAATTATTGAATTACACCGCCAGCCTTTCGCCATATATATCGAACCCGTAAATTCAAAGTTATAGAAAAGTAAGGACGATTGATTTTCTATTTCAGGTTGTAGATTCTCATTACCACTTATTTCCTGATAACGGCTTAACTATGTGGCGTAATTCTCCACGGCATTACGGTGCGTTAACCATTGCGTTGCACTGGCTGATGGCGCTGACGATTTACGGTATGTTCGCGCTGGGTTTATGGATGGTCGGACTTGGCTATTACGACGGCTGGTATCACAGCGCCCCTGAGATTCACAAAGGCATCGGCATCTTACTGTTTGCTGCTCTGATGCTGCGCCTGTGCTGGCGCGTGATATCGCCACCGCCGGCACCGCTCACCAGTTACTCGCCGCACGTACGCCGTGCCGCCCATGCGGCGCACTGGCTGCTGTATGGCCTGCTGCTGGTGTTGCTGATCAGCGGCTATCTGATCTCTACCGCAGACGGCAAGCCGGTCTCAGTGTTTGGCTGGTTTGAGGTACCGGCACTGTTTACCGGCGCGGGTGAGCAGGCCGATGTCGCCGGTGAGGTCCATTTATGGCTGGCGTGGGCTCTGGTGCTATTGTCTGCCCTGCACGCCCTGGCCGCGCTGAAACACCATTTTGTCGATCGCGACATGACGCTGAAACGGATGCTCGGTTACCGCATCCCCTTAACCTCTGAAAAGGAAAAGTAATATGATCAGGAAAACCCTGCTGGCGCTCAGCGCCGCTGCCCTCTTTTCGACCAGCCTGAGTGCCAGCGCGGCTGAGTATAAGTTTGATAAAGAGGGTCAGCACGCGTTTGTCCAGTTCCGCATTCAGCATCTTGGCTACAGCTGGCTGTACGGCAGCTTTAAAGATTTTGATGGCAGCTTTACCTTTGATGAAGCCAATCCGGCCGCGGACAAGGTCAACGTGACCATCAATACCAACAGCCTCGATACCAACCATGCCGAGCGCGACAAGCATTTGCGCAGCGCGGATTTCCTCAATACCGGCAAATTCCCGCAGGCCAGCTTCAGCTCGACTGAGGTTAAAAAACAGGGCAAGGAGTATAAGATCACCGGCAACCTGACGCTCAACGGCGTAACGAAGCCGATCACGCTGGATGCGCAGCTGATTGGGGAAGGCAAGGATCCGTGGGGCGGTTATCGCGCCGGCTTTGCCGCCAGCGGCGAAATCGTGCTGAAAGAGTTCAACATCAGCAAAGATCTCGGTCCGGCCTCGCAAAAAGCCGAGCTGATCATTTCAGTCGAAGGTGTGCGTCAGTAATCAGCAGTACAGCCTGGCGGGCAATGCGCCAGGCTGTTAAGCCGTTACTTTTTGTCTGGCGCGGGGATCGCCATGGTCATGTTGAGTAAACCGCGCGATTTATTGAACACTTTGTTGCCATTTTCACGGCCAGCGCGGCGCGCGCGCTGCTCTTCCGGCGCCAGTTTCGCCTCTTCCATGCACAGCGGGCTGCAGCAGTTCTGATATTTTTCCGCACAGCTCGGGCACTGAATAAACAGCAGATGGCAGCCGTCATTGACGCAGTTGGTGTGGCTGTCGCACGGCGCACCACACTGGTGGCAGCTGGAGAGAATATCGTCAGAGATACGCTCGCCCATACGCTCGTCAAACACGAAGTTTTTGCCTTTGAAGCGCACCGGTAAACCCTGCTCGCGCGCGCGACGGGTATATTCGATGATGCCCCCTTCAATGTGGTAAACATCATCAAAACCGTTGTGCTTCATCCACGCACTGGCTTTTTCACAGCGGATGCCGCCAGTACAGTACATGACGATTTTTTTGTCTTTCTGCGCCTGCAGCATATCCACCGCCATCGGCAGCTGATCGCGGAACGTATCGGCTGGCACTTCCAGCGCGTTGTCGAAGTGGCCCACTTCGTATTCGTAGTGGTTACGCATATCCACAAACACCGCATCCGGATCGTCGAGCATGGCGTTGACTTCGGCCGCTTTGAGATAGTTACCGACGTTACTGGCGTCGAAGCTACCGTCTTCAATACCGTCAGCCACGATGCGATCGCGCACTTTCAGGCGCAGCACCCAGAACGATTTGCCGTCGTCATCCAGCGCGATGTTCATGCGCAGATTGTCGAGCGCCGGGTCAAAGGCATAGAGCATCGCCTTCATCGCCTCATAGCGACTGGCCGGCACGCTGATTTGCGCATTAATCCCTTCCTGCGCCACGTAGACGCGGCCGAATACCTTCAGCTGGGTTAAGGCAACATAGAGACGGTCGCGGAATGCCTGTGGATCGGCGATCTGGAAGTATTTATAAAAAGAGACTGTGGTACGCGGCTCGGTTTCGGCCAGCATACGTTCTTTCAGCTCTTTATTGGAAACGAGGTTGTGTAACACTGGCATGGTGAACACCTGTTAGCAATCAGAGAAATTTAGCGCGCATATGATACCTGAATTGAGCGTGATGCAAAGCCTCTGGTGCAATTCTCCTGCCGTCAGCCACAATCGACGGGGTTCTGCGTTATGCTCGCCAATATCTGCGCAGAAATGCTGTTCGCCGTGCGCTGACGCACGGATGGTTGATTTCAGTCAGAGAGAAAAAATGGCATAATCCCGGCCAATTACAGAAACCGGACTCTCTGGTACACGACGCAGGACATTGATATTTCCATGACGCAACTTCCGCAATTTACCCGCGAACTCCTTCATCCACGCTACTGGCTGACCTGGCTGGGCATCGGTTTCCTCTATGTGCTGGTGCTGTTGCCCTACCCGCTGCTGTACGTGACTGGCTGCGGGCTGGGACGCCTTGCCATGCGTTTTATGAAGCGTCGTGTTCAGGTCGCGCAACGCAATCTGGCGCTGTGCTTCCCGGATATGCCGACCAGCGAACGTGAAGCCATGGTGAAGCACAATTTCGAATCGGTGGGAATGGGGCTGATTGAGACCGGCATGGCGTGGTTCTGGCCGGACTGGCGTATTCGTAAATGGGTCAGCACCAGCGGCCTGGAGCACGTTACCGAGGCGCTGGCACAAAAGCGCGGCATCCTGCTGATTGGCATGCACTTCCTGACGCTGGAACTGGGTGCGCGCGTGTTTGGCATGTACAACCCGGGCATTGGCGTGTATCGCCCTAACGACAACAAGTTACTGGACTGGCTGCAAACCTGGGGACGCATGCGTTCCAATAAAAGCATGCTGGATCGCAAAGATCTGAAAGGCATGATCCGCGCCATGAAGAACAACGACATCATCTGGTATGCGCCCGATCACGACTACGGCCCGCGCAGCAGTGTATTCGCCCCGTTCTTTGCCGTTCAGGAAGCCGCGACCACCACCGGCACGCATATGCTGATTCGTCTGGCTAATCCGAGCGTGGTGCCGTTTCTGGCACGCCGCCTGCCGCACGGCCGCGGCTACGAACTGAAAATGATGCCGGATATCCGCCACAAATTCTCACTGGAGAGTGAACTGGATACCGCTATCGTGATGAATAAAGTGGTGGAAGAGACGGTGCTGCTGGCGCCTGAGCAGTATATGTGGCTGCATCGCCGCTTTAAAACCCGGCCCGAAGGGCAGCCTTCACGCTATTAATCGGTTGCGGGGTATTATCAATGCCCTGCGTTATTTACCGCACATTTGCCTTAATTCACGTGATTCTTTGCGCAGTGGCGCGCTAAAAAAGGCCCAGCCTGAACTGCTATGCCTTCCACACGGCGACACTTACATCAACGACACCCTTTACGCCACCCGCTGCTATCTTGCGCATTAATCACAGTTTTTTGCTGCTACGCCAACGCGTTCTCCCTCGCCCGCCGCTGCTTTTCAGTGCCTGAGTTTGTAAGGCAACACGCGTAAAATATGGCGGGTGCGGATCTGATTTTGATGACTTCCAGGCCTTTTCCTATTTAATTTTACTCAGGCTTGCCGTCTTGTTTACTTATCTAATAAATTTTACTGATTAAACAAGTATTTGTCTGAAAGTTAACCGCCATATTCTTTTTTGATTAAAAATTCATCTTTAATATATCTTTATGGAATTGGTTAGCCCGATCGAATCCAGTTAGTTTCGACCCTGACAGTTAGCTCGTTAACTGCGCGTTTAAAAATATAAAAAGATTACACACAGCGAATATATTCAGGACACATAATATGAATAAAGGTATCTACTACTACGTGACGATCAGTACCGATCAGGAGGGTTACCATCTGCTGCATCGGAAAGAGTGTAAACGTCTGCCGGTTAAGGAGGATATGGTGTTCATCGGTACGCTCTATAATTTAAATCAGGCTTTGGCCACCGCACGAATTAATTTTAAAAAGGTGAAACCCTGTATTAAATGCTGCATCCGTTATTCTGCACCCGTGTTACGCGAGTCGGTACGACCGGTTCTGCACTTTCCGCAAAAAATGATGTAACCGGCGCGGGTGGATGACTTTTTACGCATCCACCCCGTCATTGTTCTCTCCCGCCCTGACAGCCGCCAATTTTCGTCTATTCTTCTGTGAAATCCCTTTTTGCACTGACAAGGAGTTGCAGATGAGCCTGTATAGTACGTTAGAAGAAGCCATTGAAGCCGCACGCGAAGAGTTTCTCGCCAGCCAGCCTGAGCTGGAGCAGGATGACGCCAGTGTCAGCCAGTTTGCGCTGCAGAAGTACGTAATGCAGGATGGCGACATTATGTGGCAGGCGGAGTTTTTCGCTGATGAAGACGGCCAGGGCGAATGCCTGCCAATTTGCAGCGGTGAAGCGGCGCAGGCGGTGTTCGACGGTAATTTCGATGAAATTGAGCTGCGCCAGGAGTGGCAGTCGGAAAATACCCTGCACGAATGGGACGAAGGCGAATTTCAGCTGGAGCCGCCGCGCGACCTGGAAGAAGGCGAAGCAGCGGCCGAAGAGTGGGAAGACGACGACAGTCCGTCAGACAACTGGGCGTAAGTTACTCGTACGGGCCGTGCTGTGCGTCAACCGGCAGTAGCAGCGTGTCCATCACCAGCGACAGCGGCAGATCGAGAATGGTCAGCACGCGCCACGGCCCGTCACGCACATCCCACTGCACGCCCGGATAATACTGGTTACCGTGCCCCTGTCCGGGTACGGTCCGGCTGATAATGCTGCCACAGCCCGTGAGCAGTAAAATGGCGGCGCACAGCGCAATTAACTTCAGGCAATATTTCACTGCATTTACTCACCCTGAACTGACACCCCTGATTCTGATGTGCGTCAGTGACTGTTTAAATGTGCTCAGGAACGCTGGCACGTGTCATCGCGCCATTTTAGCTGCGGGTACAGCTAAACCGCTATGTCTTTATGCGTAAAGATTGTGTGAGGCGCGTTAAGCACTCCGCTGAAGCGCAGGCATAAAAAAAGCGGCATCGCTGCCGCTTTTTCATCACCGTTAGCCTGTCAGGCGCGCTGAGGCAGCGCCTGCGGGTTAAGCGTGAGTTTCTGATAACTCTCTACCCACTGATGATATTTATCCGCACTTTCCCACAAGCGCGTGTGCACGCGCGCCAGCACCACCGGATCGCTGATCAGCTGCAGACGCTGTTCGCGATTCAGTTTTTCCGGCGCATCGCTCAATGCCTGATCGACGCGGCGATCGCGTGCGTGATCCAGCAGTGCACTCTGCTTATGGCGCGATGTCGCCATCGCCGTCGCCAGCGCGTTGAACGCCGGATTGAACAGCGCATGCATGAAGCCATGCTTCAGCGCACGTTCCCGGTTCAGCTGCAGATAGTGATCGGTGTCGACCAGCTCTTTCGGCGGCTCATACTCTTCCGGGATCAGGAACAGCCTGGCGCGCTTACTCTTCAGCCCGACCGTGGCGCGACTCGACATCACCGAGACAAACGGCGACAGAATCAGCGAGAAGACGATTGGCGCCAGCCACCACAGGAAGTTGAGATCGAGCACGCCCATCCCGACGGCCCAGACAATGCCCAGCAGCATCTGTGAACCATGGCGACGGAACGCTTCGCTCCACGGCGTGGCGTCATCGTCACGCTGCGGCGAGTTCCACACCACTTCCCAGCCGAGGAAGGCGCTGACCACAAACACGGTGTGGAACAGCATGCGCACCGGTGCCAGCAGCACCGAGAACAGCATCTCAAGCAGCAGCGACAGGAACAGGCGGAATGCGCCACCGTACGGTTTCGCCCCTTTAAACCAGATCAGCACCACGCTGAGCAGTTTTGGCAGGAACAGCAGCACCAGCGTGGTGGAGAACAGCGCAATCGCCAAATCCGGACGCCACTGCGGCCACACCGGGAACAGCTGACGCGGCTGCAGGAAGTAGGTCGGTTCCATCAGCGTATGCACCACCTGCAGGGCGGTCGACAACGCAAGGAACATAAACCACAGCGGCGCCGACAGGTAGGACATCACGCCGGTCAGGAACACCGCGCGGTGCACCGGGTGCATGCCTTTTACCAGGAACAGGCGGAAGTTCATCAGGTTGCCGTGGCACCAGCGACGGTCACGCTTCAGCTCATCCAGCAGGTTCGGCGGCAGCTCTTCATAAGAACCCGGCAGATCGTAGGCGATCCACACGCCCCAGCCGGCACGACGCATCAGCGCCGCTTCCACGAAGTCATGTGACAGGATCGAACCGGCGAAGGAGCCTTCACCCGGCAGCGGTGCCAGCGCACAGTGTTCAATAAACGGCTGCACGCGAATGATGGCGTTGTGCCCCCAGTAGTGCGATTCGCCCAGCTGCCAGAAGTGCAGACCGGCGGTAAACAGCGGCCCGTAAACGCGGGTGGCGAACTGCTGACAGCGCGCATACAGCGTATCCATGCCTGACGCTTTCGGCGACGACTGGATAATACCGGCGTTCGGGTTCGCTTCCATCATGCGCACCAGACCGGTGAGACACTCACCGCTCATCACGCTGTCAGCGTCCAGCACCACCATGTAGCTGTAGTTGCTGCCCCAGCGACGGCAGAAGTCATCGATGTTGCCGCTTTTACGCTTCACGCGGCGGCGACGACGGCGATAGAAGATCTTGCCTGCCCCACCGACATCCCGCACCAGCTCCATCCACGCTTTTTGCTCGGCGATGGCGATGTCGGCATCGTAGCTGTCGCTCAGGATGTAAACGTCGAAATGCTCCGCGTTACCGGTGCGTTTCACCGACTCCCAGGTGGCGCGCAGACCGGCGAACACGCGTTCCACGTCTTCGTTACAGATTGGCATGATCAGCGCGGTGCGATGTTCCGGATTGAGCGGCTCATCCCCGGTGGTCGAGTACGAGATGCTGTACTTATCGCGGCCGATCAGCAACTGCAGGAAGCCCATCAGCGCGGTCCAGAAACCAGCCGATACCCAGCAGAACAGGATGGCAAACAGGAACAGGATGCCGGTCTGCAGAATATACGGCAGGATCAGCTCCACCGACTGCAGCCAGTTCTGGTTAAACAGCTCGACCGGATCGAGCAGCGTCCAGCCCTGATACGGCAGAATGGTTTTCATGTACCAGGTGGCGACCACGGTCTGCAGAATGGTCAGAATCAGCAGCACGTAGCGACGCATGGAACCCACGTGGCGCCATTTGTCTTCCGCTTTCTGCTCTTCCACCGTGGCATAGCGTGGATTGCCTTTCTGCCCGCGCAGGGAATCCCAGGCGCGCGCAATCGGGTTAGTCCGCCAGGCTTCAGGGAACATCAGCGAACGCTTCACCGGCGGCATCGCCTTCAGCGTGGTGCGGTCGAGATAATCTTTACTGAGCTGCTGGCCATCGGCGAGCGAATCCGGCCACGCCATGGATACGCGCGACGAGACCGATTTCAGCGGCGCATCGTCCGGCCGTTCGCTGGCGGCGATATCCTGCCCCAGCGCGCTGTGAATGGCATGAAACGCCTGCGCATTCTGCAGCGTGGCGCTGAGCGTGGCGCGTGCTGCCGCATCAAGCGGCAGCGCCTCCACGTAAGATTGAGGTAAATAAGTCGATTTATTCATTGGCAGGTAACTGATAGCTCCAGGTTTCCGTCAATGTCTTGTCGCCGCTCACCAGCGCCGCACGCATTTCGGTCGGCTGCTTGTTGTCTTTCACGCGCAGACGCAGCACCAGACGCCAGCCTTTGGTGACCGGGTTGTAGCGTACGCTCTGCTCGACCACGTCGGCGTTGTTACCGACGCTGACCTGCGGCGCCACCTGGGTGTTTTCCGGCAGCTTGCTCATCGCTTTACCGACAAAGTCCACGGTAAAGGCGATGGAACCATCCGGCTGACGCACCAGGTTAGACTGCTTCACATCGCCCGCAGAACGCAGCGTGTCTTTCACCCAGGCCACATCGTCCTGATGCAGCTGGTTTTCATCACGCGTAAAGTGCAGACGATATTTGAAATTCATCTCTTTGCCTGGCTCTGGCAGGCTCTCCGGCGTCCAGAAGGCCACGATGTTATCGTTGGTTTCATCTGCCGTCGGGATTTCCACCAGCTCTACGCGGCCTTTGCCCCAGTCGCCCTGCGGCTCAACCCAGCCGCTTGGACGCAGATCATAGCGGTCGTCCAGGTCCTGGTAATGGCTGAAGTCACGGCCACGCTGCAGCAGACCGAAGCCTTTCGGGTTTTCGATGGTAAAGGTGCTGACCGCCAGGTGTTTCGGGTTATTGAGCGGACGCCAGATCCACTCGCCATTTCCGGCGTGAATCGACAGGCCGTTCGAATCATGCAGCTCCTGACGGAAGTTGCTGACCGGCGACGGCTGGTTAGCGCCAAACAGGAACATACTGGTGAGTGGGGCTACGCCGAGTTTGCCGACGTTGTCACGCAGATACACTTTAGACTGCACGTCCACGGTGGACTCTTTGCCCGGCTGGATCACAAAGCGATAGGCACCGGCGGCGCGCGGAGAATCCAGCAGCGCATAAATCACCAGCTGTTTATCCTGCGGCTTCGGCCGCTCAATCCAGAACTCTTTAAAGCGCGGGAACTCCTCACCGGAAGGCAGCGCGGTATCAATCGCCAGACCACGCGCCGACAGGCCATACACCTGGCCTTCGCCAATCACGCGGAAATAGCTGGCACCCAGGAAGCTGGTGATCTCATCGTCTTTACCCTTTTTATTTAAAGGATACAGCACTTTGAAACCGGCAAAACCAAGATTTTTCACCGCATCGGCATCGTGTTTCACGTTGCCGAAATTGAAGTAGTCAGGGTTATATTTGATTTCACGTACCGAAGACGCGGTGACTTCATTGATTTTCACCGGCGTGTCGAAATACATGCCCTGATGATAGAACTCGAGCTTAAACGGCGTGCGCAGTTTGCCCCAGTATGCTTTGTCGTGGTTAAACTGGATCTGCTGATAGTCAGCAAACTTCATTTCACGAAACTGAGAGGGTAAATTGCTTTTTGGCGCTTCAAAACCTTTCCCTGCCAGCGCCTTAGCTTGCTTTGCCACATCATCAATGTTGAACGCCCAGCTATTGTTGGCGTACAACGCCAGCAGAACTGCTGCGCCTACCCAGCGCATCTTCACCAGCCCGCCATTATTCTTCACTTTAGTCAGCACATCCCCCCCTTTCGTGTGCTTAGATCAAACCCATTTATCTTAAAGGATTATTCGGTTTTCCGACAGCTTATGTAAAAGATTGTTCCCCTGATTCGTAAGCCGAAAGTGTACTTTTCGGATAATTAAACCCGGAAGATTAAGAAACAGATTCACCTGATAGTATACGCTGTTTACAGCCGGTAGAATTTCGTCCGGCATAATCCGGTTTCAGGGTGAAACCGGCAAGTAAACTGACAAACCGGAAGCTTATGAGTTCAGCCAAACCCGAACGTGAATATTTCCTCGACTCGATTCGAGCGTATTTAATGCTGCTGGGCGTGCCTTTCCACGTCTCGCTGATTTACTCGACCCAACGCTGGTCGGTTAACAGCCAGGACGCCTCACTGTGGCTGACGGTGCTGAATGATTTTATTCACGCCTTCCGCATGCAGGTGTTCTTTGTTATTTCAGGTTATTTCTCGTATATGCTCTATCTGCGCTATCAGCCCAACCGCTGGCTGAAGGTGCGGCTGGAGCGCGTCGGCATTCCGCTGTTAACTGCGGTGCCGCTCATTACCCTGCCACAGTTTTTTATGCTGAAAAATCTCACCAGCAAAGTCGGCGACTGGGCAAACTTCTCGCTTTATGACAAGTACAACGCGCTGATGTGGGATCTGATTTCGCACCTGTGGTTTTTACTGGTACTGGTGATTCTCACCGCGTTTGGCATGCTGAGCTTCCGCTGGCTGCGCGATCAGCAGCGCCGCATCGATTATCAGCAGGTTGGCTGGGGCAAGCTGACGCTGGCCCTGCTGGCCTATGCGCTGGTGTGGTGCGCCTTCCGCCGGCTGATTTTCCACTTTGCTCCCGCGCTGTTAATGGATGGCCTGTTCAGCATTGCGGTTATGCAGTCGCTGTTCTTCCTGCCGTTCTTTATGCTGGGTGCGCTGAGCTGGAAACATCAGGCGCTGAAAGCGCTGTTTGTGCGTTTTAATCCGGTGATGTGCTTTGGTGCCATTGCGGTGTTTATCGCGTACAGCCTGAATCAGCGCTACAGCAGCGGTGAAGGCTGGCTGTACGAGCTTGATGCCATCATTTCTACGCTGATGGGCTTGTGTATGCTGAACGTCTGCTTTAGCTTCGGCCACAAGCTGCTGAACAGCCACTCGCCGCGCATCATGTATCTGGTGAACGCGTCGCTGTTTATTTATCTGGTGCACCATCCGCTGACCATCCTGTACGGCATCTACGTTACGCCACACATCAGCAGTAATACGCTGGGCTTCTTTGTCGGCCTGCTGATGGTGTTTGGCGTTGCCTTTGCCCTGTACGAGATTCATCTGCGTATCCCGCTGCTGCGCTTTTTGTTCTCCGGCAAGCCGCAGCGCAAACCAGAGACCTCCGCGCAGACGTAACGGCGTACTTACCCGCCGGGCTGCGCGCGTTGCAGCCCGGCTATAGCAGCCACTCCACCGGCAGACGCCATACCAGCCGCACCAGCAAACGCTGCAACAGCGTGCACTGCGGCTCGTGCTTATGCACCACTTCCCGCGCTTCGCCGCTGTACTCCACCCAGTTAACGCGGCCCCACTTATCCAGTCGCAGTGCCCAGGCGCGGTCGCGCATGCCGCTGCTGAAGCGCTGATGGGTCTGCTGCGCCAGCGCTTCGCTCTCAATCACCAGCCCCATCTCCGTATTCAGCACCGCCGAACGCGGATCGAAATTAAACGAGCCAATAAACACTTTGCGGTTATCGACGGTGAAAGTCTTGGCGTGCAGGCTGGAGCCGGAATTCCCGGTCAGGCCGCGATCGTGCGGGGCATCCGCGGCATTGGCCTGCGGCTTCAGTTCGTAGAGCGCAATGCCGTGACGCAGCAGCTTCTTGCGCCAGCGCGCATAGCCGGCGTGAACCACGGTGACATCATTGGCGGCCAGCGAGTTAGTTAAGATGGCGATCTTAACGCCCCGCCGCTTCAGCGCCAGCAGCTGCGCCACGCCGGCCCGGGTCGGGACAAAATAGGCCGAGATGATATCGAACTGCTGCTGCGGCGTGCCGATCACCTCCAGCATGCGCTGCGGCAGCAAAGAGGAGCGCTTCGCTTTGCCCAGCCCTTTGCGCGGATCGTCACTTAACAGCCGCGTGTGTGCCCAGGTCATGCTCAGCGAGCCCTGCTCCAGCTGGCTGACAAACGAGGATTTCTCCAGCCGCGCCAGATAGCGCTGCACCGCCTCGCTCTGCTGCCACTCCGGCGGTAAACGCACCGCTTCATGCGGCGGTGCGCCGGTGTCCACGACGCTGCGCAATGGCGATACCGCTTTGCTGTGCCAGTAGCGGGCGAAATCTTCCGCCACTTCATCTACCGCCGGCCCCAGCGCAAGCACGTCGAGATCGGTAAACAGCGGCTCATTGCCGGTGCCAAAATATTCGTCGCCGATGTTACGGCCACCCACCAGCGTTACCGCGCCGTCCACGGTCAGGCTTTTGTTGTGCATCCGGCGATTCAGGCGGGCGAAGTCGGTCAGATAGCCCAGCGCGCGCAGGGTTCGAAACGAAAAGGGATTAAACAGCCGCACGGCGATATTCGGATGCCGATCGAGTTCAGCCAGCGTTTCATCCAGCCCGGGCGTATTGTTGTCATCCAGCAGCAGGCGCACCTGCACGCCGCGCTCCGCCGCATCCAGCAGCGCGCTGAACAGCAGGCGTCCGGACATGTCGTTGTGCCAGATGTAATACTGAACGTCGATGGTGTGCTGCGCCATGCCCATCAGCAGATAGCGTGCCGCAAATGCATCCAGCCCATCGTTCAGCGGATGAATGCCGCTCAGTCCCGGATGACGGGCACATTGCTGTTGCGCATGTTCTCTCAGCCCGTCGCCCGGCCGTTCGCGTGAGGAACGCAGTGCCGCTTCGCTCATACTCAATCCCTGCTTACCCTGAAGCTGTTATTGTTGGTATCACCGCACGTAAAGGCAATCAGAGCCGTCTACTTCCGCGTCAGGTGCGGCGTTAATTTAGTCTAGACTTAGCCAGGCGTTCTGCATCCGGCGTTCTTCGTGAGGAGAAGATCATGACTCAGCTATCCCCGCGCCATCAGCCCCGGCTATTTCGCAGCTTTTTTCAGGGCAGCTTCCCCTGCTCTACCGCCTGCCGCAGCGGCGGGCGACGACTGGATATGGTCATCAGCAGCGGCCACGACATGCTGCTGGAGAAAGATTACGCCGCGCTGGCGCAGGAAGGATTGCGCACCGCGCGCGACGGCGCCCGCTGGCACCTGATTGAGGCCACGCCAGGTGAATACGACTGGCGCACCTTTCTGCCGATGATTCACGCGGCGGCGCGCCATGATTTACAAATCATCTGGGAGCTGGCGCACTTTGGCTACCCCGATCATCTCGATATCTGGAAGCCGGCGTTTGTGGAGCACTTTGGCCGCTTCGCGCGCGCCATGGCTGAGCTGATGCGGGATGAGGGCGTGGAGCAGCCGTTCTTTACGCCTATCAATCAGATATCCTTCTGGTCCTGGGCCGGCGCCGATGTCTCGTGGCTCGATCCCTACGCCAGCGCGCGAGGTCGCGAACTGAAACGTCAGCTGGTGCGCGCCTCGCTGACGGCCATGCACGCCATTCGCGACGTCTATCCGGACGCCCGCTTCGTGCTGACCGACCCGCTGGTGCAGATCGCCGCCGATCCGCATAACCCCGACAGCAAACCCTATGCCGACAGCCAGCATCAGGCGCAGTTTGAAGCCTGGGACTGGCTGGCGGGACGCGATGCGCCGGAGCTGGGTGGTCAGCCCGATTTTCTCGACATCCTGGGGCTGAACTATTATCCCGACAACCACTGGTTCTTCTCCGGCGACACCATTCCGCCCGACCACCCGCAGCGTCAGCCACTGCACCGGCTGCTGATGCAGTGCTGGCAGCGTTATCAGCGCCCGCTGCTGCTGGCGGAAACCGGCGCGGAAGGCGACGCGCGCGCGACCTGGCTGCGGCATGTCAGTGAGGAAGCGCGGCTGGCCTTAGCGCAGGGCGTGGCGCTGGAAGGCATTTCGCTCTATCCGGTGGTGGAGTATCCGGCGTGGGCTGACGATCGGCGCTCGCCTGGCGCGCTGTTTGGTCTGGGCGATCCCAATGGCAATCGCACCCTGCACGAAGCGCTGGCGCTGGAGTTACGCAGTCAGCAGATTAAATGGCGCACCCAGGATTAAGAGTGCTGCACCGGGCTGGCGGTTTTGGGCGGGCAGGTTTGTACATCCAGTGACGGATCGGCTGGATGGCGCACGTCCGTCAGCCAGGTCATGGTGAAAAGGAACACTACGCCGATCAGGCAGGCGGAAAGCAGTCCAATGATGGCGATCAGTTTGTCATCCCGGGATTCCATCGACATCTCCTTGCGGGCGTCCGTAGTCGGTTGCTGGCCTCAGCTCATCCATAATGTAAGCATCAGGACGAAGATTATAAGGGTAACCGAGGTCACTGCAAGTACCACAATGGCGAAGTGCGCATCATCCAGCGGTTGCCGTAAAGGTTCGTCGTGATCGTCAGGTGGCGCGGGTGAACTCATGATGACTCAACAGGAAAGAGGCGTTTTTCAGCGGGATTGCCGCACAGAGTGTAATGGAATAGCGGCCAACGTACAGCACTATTTCTGTCGGAAAAGACCACGGAGCGTCACTACGCCCCGTGGTGGCCGCTTAGAAATCGTAGCTCATGCTGATTTTCAGCGTGCGCGGGTCGCCCTGCGCGAGATAGGTGCCGGTGTCATCAACGTTTGACCAGTACTTCTCATTGGTGACGTTTTCGACCGCCACGCGCCACACCAGATCGTTCTGATTCACCTTCATGCGGTAACGCATACCAAGATCCAGCGTGGTATAGCTGTCCAGCTTGAGGGTGTTGGCCGAGTTGGCATACTGAGAGCCGCTGTGGTTGAGCAGCGCCGTGGCCGTCAGCCCCTCCACCGGCTTGATGTCATACTCCGCGCCCAGCACGTAGGTGTAGCGCGGCACGCCAATCGCCTGTTTGCCATCGTAAGTGCCGCCGGCGGTTTTCTTCATCACCGGATCGATCCAGGTGGCGCTGGCGTTGAGGCGCAGGCCCAGCACCGGCTCACCAAACACGTTGGCTTCCACGCCGCGATGGCGCTGCTCGCCATCCATGACGTAGACATTGTCACTGTTGATCAGGCCGGACGGTTTCTGGATTTCAAACAGCCCCAGCGAGCCGCCGATGCGGCCGAAATCCGTTTTCACACCGATCTCATTCTGCTTCGAGTGCGCCACGCCGGTCACGGTGCCATAGTTGACGGCGTCTTTGGGGGCCACTTCACCAGGCTGCAGCGCTTCCGTATGGTTCGCGTACAGCGCCACTTCTTTCCACGGCTTGTAAACCACGCCGTACGTTGGCATCCAGCGGTCGTTGGTGAAGCGTGAATCAACGCTTTCCGCGCCGGTGTTGTAGTTATAGCTGCGCACCACCACTTTCTGATGGCGAGCACCGACGGTCACCAGCAGCGTATCGTCCAGTAATCCGAGCGTATCGCTCAGCAGATAGCCCTGGGTGCGGGTGCGCGAAGTGGTAAGCGGATCGGAGAACTTGCCGCCGGCGAAGGTGGCCGCCGGTTCAGCCACGTCGCCGCTGTGGTAGATATTAAATGGCGTGCCCACCAGCGACATGTCGTAGGCATTTTTCGCATTGGTGGTCAGCGCCGAGTAACCTACGTTGACTTTATGACTGACGAAACCGGTGTGGAACTCACCGCGCAGCCCCACCATGCCGCTCATGTTGTCCTGAATACGGTTGGAGTAGAAGCTGCTGATGGTGCCGTCACCGTTGCTGTTGGTAATGGTCGGCGCGCCGTAGTTGCCGGTTTCATGAGCGTGCTGTGCGCCGAGACCGGCATAGGCCGTCCAGCTGTCGGTAATATCGTATTCTGCTTTGGCGATACCGAATTCAGATTCCATATCGCTGTACACCCATTTCTGGCTGTAGTTGTGCGAATTTGACGGCACCGCCGGGATCACGCCGGCGCTGGCGAATTTCACGCCCTGTAAGCCGTCATGGAAGGTTTTCTTCTGATAGCCAACGTCCAGCGAGGTGCGTAGCCGATCGCCGCGATAATCAAGACCGACCGAGGCCGCCGTGGTGCGTTTTTTCTCGCCGTCAACGCCGGTTTCGCCCTCGCGATGCACGGCGTTAACCCGCACGCCAAACTGATTGTTATCGCCAAAGCGACGCCCCACGTCCAGCGTTCCGCCAACCTGAGACGAGGAGGTGTAATCGAGGCCAACGCGATTGATCGGCGTATCTTCGGCATGTTTCGGCTCGAGGTTGATCATACCGCCGACGCCGGAACTGGCTGCGCCGTTAACCAGACTGTTGGCGCCTTTGAAGATCTCCACGCGATCGATCAGCGAAGCGTCCATCACCTGGCGCGGCACCACGCCCGGCAGACCGCCGAAAGTCATATCATCGCCGTCGAGAGTGAACCCCCGAATGCGGTAAGTTTCAGCGAAATTGCCGTAACCTTTGACGTTCTGCACGCCCGCATCGTTGCGCACCACATCGGCGATGGTTTGCGCCTGCTGGTCCTGAATCATTTTTGCCGTATAGCCGATGACGTTGAACGGCACGTCCATGGCGTTTTGCTCGCCCAGCATGCCGAGGCGACCGCCGTGGGCAATCTGGCCGTCGAGAAAGGCCGGTACTAAGTCGTTGCCGCCGGGTTTGAATTCACTCTGCGGCGTGGCGGTGACGGTCAGCGTCTGCTGTTCGTTAGCGCCCTGAGGTGCGTTACTGGTGTTAGTGGTAGCAGCCATCACTGGCAAACAACCGGCGCTGACCAGCATGGCCAGCAGCGTCGGTTTCATTCCGGGATTGAAAGGCGTTCTGCGCATGGTTATCCCCTGATGTAAATTATACTGAGAATCATTATTATTGCGGTTTGCGATTATGCGCAGCGTACAGCTAAATGCAAGCGAAATCCGGCGGTGTATCACCGCCAGAGGCATCATCGGGGAGGAAGATTCCCGCCGGGCGACGGGAATGAGGGGTAAACGGAGAGACTCAGGCGTCGCGCCAGCGTTTAAACACCAGTGAGGTGTTGATACCGCCAAAAGCAAAGTTGTTTGACTGGACGTAATCGGTCTGTAGCTGCCGGGGCGCGCCAGTGATGTAATCCAGCTCACCGCATTCGGCGGCGGGCTGCGTCAGATTCAGCGTGGGCGCAAACCAGCCCTCACGCATCATCTCAATACTCATCCACGCTTCCAGCGCGCCGCAGGCACCCAGCGTGTGACCGAAGTAGCTTTTCAGCGAAGAGATGGGCGTACGATTGCCAAAAATCGCTGCCGTCGCCTGGCTTTCGGCAATATCGCCGCGATCGGTGGCGGTACCGTGTGCGTTAATGTAACCAATCTGCGCTGCCGTCACCCCTGCACTGTCCAGCGCGCGCTGAATACAAATCTGCATGGTTTCACGCTGCGGCTGAGTGATATGGGCCGCGTCACAGTTAGTGTGAAAACCGACCAGCTCCGCATAGATGGTCGCGCCGCGCGCCTGCGCATGTGCCAGCGATTCCAGAATCAGCGTGCCCGCCCCTTCGCCAATCACCAGACCGTCGCGCTGTTGATCGAACGGTGCCGGCGAGGTGTGCGGCGCGTCGTTACGCTGGCTGGTGGCAAACAGCGTATCGAACACGGCGGCTTCCGAGGGGCACAGCTCCTCTGCCCCGCCCGCGACCATCACGGTCTGATAGCCATGGCGAATGGCTTCCCACGCGTAGCCAATCGCCTGGCTGCCGGAAGTGCAGGCGCTGGACGTGGGGATCACGCGACCGCGCAGACCAAAAAACAGTCCGGCGTTGACTGCCGTGGTGTGCGGCATCATCTGCACATAGGTGGTACCGGTGATGTTGTTGGTGTGCTTTTCCGTCAGCATGGTGGCGAACTCGCTCACCGGACCGGTGCTGCCGGTCGAAGACCCATAGGCGATGCCGGTTTCACCACTGGTCAGCACCGGATGGTCAATCAGGCCGGCCTGCTCCAGCGCCAGCTCGGTGGCACGCGTCGCCAGCAGTGAGACGCGGCCCATGGCGCGGATGCGTTTACGCGTGTAGTGCGGCGGCAGCGTGAAGTCGTCGATCGGCGCGCCCAGCAGCGTGTGCAGGCCATCATAGACTTGCCACTCCGGCATTTTACGTACCGCATTCTGGCCCTGTTTAATGCGCTGCGCCACCGCGCTCCAGCTCTCACCGAAAGCGGTGACGCCGCCCATACCGGTAACCACTACCCGCTGCATCACAACATCCCTCCGTTGATGGAAATCACCTGACGCGTAACGTAGCCAGCGATATCCGACATCAGATAGCTGGCCAGGCCAGCGACTTCTTCTGCCGCGCCCATACGTTTCATCGGAATGATTTTCAGCGCTTCGTCGATTACCTGTGGCTCAAGATCGGTCATGCCGGTATCGATCAAACCTGGCGCGATACAGTTAACGGTGATTTTGCGTTTCGCCAGTTCAATCGCCAGCGCTTTCGTGGCGCCGATGATACCGGCCTTGGCCGCGCTGTAGTTGACCTGCCCGCGGTTGCCCATCATACCGGATACCGAAGAGAGGGTAATGATGCGTCCGCCCTGGCGCAGGCCGATCATCGGCATGACGCAGGGATGAATCACGTTGTAGAAGCTGTCGAGGTTAGTGTGGATCACGCTGTCCCATTCGTCTTCGGTGAGCGCCGGAAAAGCACCGTCGCGGGTAATGCCCGCATTGCTGATCACACCATAATAAGCAGCGTGCGCGGCGATATCCTGCTCCAGCGCGTTACGCGTGGCTTCCCGCTGTGCCACGTCAAACTGCAGCGTGCGGCCGCGGCCGCCTGCGGCAACGATCTGCGCCAGCGTCTGCTGCGCACCGGCGGCGTCGCGGTGGTAATGCACCACAATATCAAATCCGTCGGCGGCCAGACGTAAAGCCATGGCACGGCCAATACCTTTACTGGCCCCGGTTACTAATACGCTGCGGGTCATCACTCGGTTCCTTGTTGCGCTAATCGGGTTAATTCGTCGTCGTCGGGCTGGTAGGTGTTCAGTCGTCCGCTGGCCAGCAGGCTGGTGCCGCAGCGGATCTCGCCCTCAAAACTGCCCAGCTTGTCATCGCGCATCAGCAGGTGCATCTCAATCTGCAACGCACTGTGTGCCGCGAAGGTGGACGCACTGGCGCGATAGCCGCGCCCGCCCAGCAGCATGCCGGGGCGGATGTCACTGGCACCGCGCTGGCGGGCATGAAAGCCGGACCAGACGCCCACGGTCTGCGCCATGATCTCGACGCCAAACCACGCCGGCAGCTCGCCCTGCGGCGTGAGAAACGGTGCCAGCACGCCGTGCGGGCTCACCGTGACTGCACAGACAACGCTGTCTGGCGTGACGTCAAGCACGCGCTCAAGCAGCAGCAGCGGCGCGCGGTGCGGCAGGTAATCGCCCACCGGCAAAAAATCATTCATGCGAATATCCTACAATCAGGCAGGTATTGTTCCCGCCAAAGGCAAAGGAGTTGGAGGCAATCACCGGGCGCGCCAGCGGCTGTGCCACCGTCAGCAGTCCACAGGGCGGCAGCGTACTATCCTGCGTCGCGTGCGAAAAATCCTGCGGCGGTAGCGACAACTGTTGCTGGATAATCAGGGCCGCCAGCGCGGCTTCGGTGGCGCCTGCTGCGCCCAGCGTGTGGCCGGTGAGGTGCTTAGTGGAACTGCACGGCACGGCATCGCCAAACAGACGGTGAATCACCGCCGCTTCAACCTGATCGTTCAGCGGCGTGGCGGTACCGTGCAGATTGATATAGCCCACCTCGTGCGGCTGCAAACCGGCCTGCTGCAGCGCCATGCGCATGGCGGCTTCCGCGCCCACGCCCTGCGGATGCGGCGCTGACATGTGCCAGGCATCTGACGATTCACCGCAGCCCAGCAGCGCCAGCGGCTGTGGCTCGCGCGTCAGCAGCAGCAGCGCCGCTGCTTCGCCAATCGAAATACCGTCGCGCCCGGCGCTGAACGGTGCGCAGTGATGTTCCGACAGCGAATCGAGGCTGGCAAAGCCGTTAATCGGCATGCGGCTGAGCGAGTCCGCACCGCCCACCAGCGCTACGTCGGCCAGACCGGCAGCAATCAGCCGCGCCCCGCTAATGATGGCGCGCGCGCTGGAGGAGCAGGCAGTAGAAATCGTGTACGCCGGGCCATCCAGCTGCAGATAGTGCGCCAGAAAGCGCGACGGATCGCCCAGTTCCTGCATCCGGTAGTCATAACCGGCATGACCGCCGTCCGTCTGCCGATCGCCCTCATCCACGCCGGAAGTACTGGTGCCCAGCACGATGGCCACGCGGGCGCGACCATAGCGCGTAATCGCCTCATCCAATGCTGGCTGGCACTGCTGCAGCGCCGCCAGCAGCAATCGATTGTTGCGCGTATCATGCGCCGCCAGTTCAGCCGGTACCGGCGGCAGCGCGCCCGGCACTTCACCCAGCCAGCAGCGCTTGCCCTGCGCTAACCAGCCGTCACGCGGCTGCATGCCGGGCGCTGTGCCCTGCTGTAGCTGGGCGGCAATCTGCGCCAGGCTGCTGCCCAGCGCATTGACCATGCCAAAAGCCGACAGGTAAATCATGAGGAGGCGTCCAGATGCTGGATGTGAATCTGATAGCCAAAGGCGCGCTGATCAACGCTAATCGGCTCACGCTGTTCCCCGCGCTGCAGATAATGAATCAGGCTGATCAGCTGGCCGGAAGCATCGCGCAATTCGCGCCGATCGCCCACATCGCGTAGCGTCCAGCCGGACGGCAATTGCGGCTGCCACGCGCTGACCGGCCAGTAGCTCAGCATAATATCGGCCAGCACCTGGCTGGCTGGCGGCAGGTCGGGCAGCGCCATCATCTGCTGGGTATGAATCCCCTGTTGATCGTAAGTGACGCGGAATAGCCGGATGCCAAGCGACGACAGCCCGGCCAGCGAGATCTGCTGCGCATCCGCGCTGAGCAGCACCAGCAATGACTGGGTTTTGCCCTTCACGCGGCCGGTCAGCAACTGCTGCTGCTGAAAGCCGGGCGAGATGCCCGGTGCCGGCAGCGTGACGCGCACGCCAGGTTTGAGCCAGGCCGTGGGCCGGCTGGACTCGTCATGGTGAGACGCACATCCGCTCAGCAGCAGGCTGAGCGCCAGCAGTAACGCACCCATTCTCATCGTGATTTCCTTTTTCCGCCCGCCAGCGCCAGCGGCGCCAGTAAAAATGCACAAAAAATTCCGCTGCACAGCACGGTACCAAAGCTGCTGATAGCGCTGGTACTGCTGAATACCAGCATGCCCAGCGTCAGCAGCGTGGTCATCATCGCCAGCGTCACCGCCAGCATCGACGTCAGCGGCGTGCCGCGTGGATTACTGAAAAACAGCGTGTAATTGATGCCAATGCCCAGCACCAGAATCAGCGCCAGCAGCGCAAACAGATTCAGACTGGCCCCCAGCCAGCCGAGCGTGGCAAGCGCGGCCGCCAGCGACAGCCATGACGGCAGCGCGCTGCGCAGCCCGGCTTTGAGGCCAAGGCGCAGGGTGTAGCTGACGGTGATCAGTAGCAGCGCCAGCGCCAGCAGGCCGCTTAGCAGCGTGCGCCAGAAGCCAAACAGCTCATCGTAACGGGCTTTGCGGTCGACCCAGCTCACGCCTGCCTGCCCTGTCGCCAGCTTTTGCAGCGCCGCACTGTTGGTCACGCCGCTCACCGGGACCAGCACGCTGCTGCGTCCGTCAGGCAGCGACAGCCACAGCAGCCGCCAGCCTTCACTCAGCGGACTCGCCAGCCACGCCTGCACGCTGACCGGCATCGGCTGCAGACTGGCCTGCGCCAGATGGATACCGGCCTGTTGCAGACGCGCCATGATGGTCGGGGCCGCCTGCTGTAACAGCGCGACATCATGCTGCTGCTGTTCCAGCGTGCTGAGCGGCAGCAGGCGATAGCTCGCCAGCCAGCCCTGCTGCTGCGCGCGCTGCAGTTCGGGCGCCAGCGCATTAAGCCGCTGCAACACCTGCTGCTCGTTATCACCCCAGACGACAAACCAGGTTTGATCGGCCTGCTGCCCGGTGAGCTGCGCCAGTTGGCGATCCTGCGCCAGCAGCTGCGCCGGCGCGCTCTGCAGATGGGCAATATTATCGTCGACGCGCAGCTGTAAGATGCCGCTCAGCGCGTATAGGGCCACCAGCAGCGGTAACCCGACGCGCAGCCCGCGCTGGCGGCGCCACGCGGCCAGCCAGCGCGCCAGCCACACCATCATCGGCACCGGTCGCACCGGCAGGCCGCGCACCAGCCACGGATAGAAACAGATCACCGTCAGGCACGAGGCGCTCAGGCCGCTGGCGGCAAATACCGCCAGCTGGCGCAGCCCGGGAAACGGTGCCAGCAACATCAGCAGCCAGGCGATCGCCGTGGTGCCCAGCGCCAGCAGCAGCGTACCGCGCACTTTATGCAGACTCTGCCACGGTGTGGCGTGCTCACCGTGCACCATGCGTTCCGTCAGGTAGTACAGCGTATAATCGGCCGAGATGCCGACAATACTGAGACTCATCACCAGCGTGGTGAGATGCAGCTCACCAAAAAACAGCAGCGTGAATACGGTGCCGGCCATCGCCCCGATGGCTACCGACAGCACGCTCAGCGCCAGCGGCCGCAGTGAGCGAAACACCAGCCACACCAGCAACAGCAAACCGCCCAGCGTCACGCTGCCCAGCGTGGCAACATCATGCTGCGCGCGCTGGCTGGCATCGTCGCTGAACAGCACCGTGCCGCGCGTCAGCAGCTGCGCCTGCGGCCAGCGCTGTTTCAACTGCTGCTCAAGCTGATGCAGCGCGCTGACCAGCTGATGGCTCTGCGCCATGCTGAAGGCGTTATGTACCAGTTCGCCGTGCAGAAAATACCAGCGGCGCTGCTGCGCATCGCTGACCGTCAGCCAGCCGTTGTGCAGCACCATTTTGCTGGCGTTCTGCTGCAGCGCCAGCTGCGCGCCACGTACCAGCAGCAGCGGGTCACCGGCAAGCTCTTTGCTGCTCACCCCGGCAAACGCCGAAAACAGCTGCGCCAGAATCCAGTCGGCCTGCGCGCCGCCGCCGTGCTGCAGTCGCGCACGCGTCAGCGGATCGATCAGCCCGTTGCGATGCTGATAAGCAAAGCTTCCCCAGCGCTGCAGCTGATCATCATCCAGCGCGCCGCTGACCTCACTGAGCATCGGCAGTGCCCGGAGCTGCGCCTGCCACCACGCAGCGGCGGCTTCACCGTCCGCACCGGGCGCACTCACCAGCCACACCAGCTGGCGGTCGAGCCGCTGCATAAAGCCCTGCTGAATCTCTGCCGGTGCCTGGCCAAGATTCTGCTGCGGCAGCAGAGCCAGCACGCTGCTGTTAATGTGGCTGCGCGGCAGTAACCAGGCCAGCGCCAGCATCAGCAGCAGACAGACGGCCAGCCAGGCGCGCGCGGCAAAAATCTCACTGCGCTGCGGCAAAACGGGCTCGCTCTTCATCAGTCAGTTGGCCGGGCTGCGTACGGGTATCGCTCAGAGTGATTTCCGTTTTATCGCCCTGGCGGTCATCCAGCGTAATGCGGTTGAGATACGCCGCGCCCTGCAGATCGATGCGGTTGAAGATCTTATTCAGCGGTGCCGCTTTCGGCGTCAGGCTCAGCTGCCAGCCGTCGCCACCGTCATCGCGGAAATCGAGCACAAAATTCTCGCGCAGTACCTGCTCATCCGCCTGGAACAGCGCGCGCAGCAGATGGTTAAACTGGAACATTTGCGGATTGCTGTCTGCGGTGATCACCTGCGGCGGCTGGCCGCTCATGCTTTGCACCATGCGGTGATCATCCAGAATCAGCGTCATCGGGAACGGTGTCGCCTGGTGCCACCACAGCCCCTGCTGCTGAGCAATCAACAGCTGGCCGCGCGACACCAGCGGCTGCGCCATGCCAGCGATGCTGCGCACCTGAATAAAGCTGGCGCGAATCACCGGCTGGCTGGCAAAGCGCTGCTGTAGCTGTTCCAGCGTCACCGCGCTGGCGCTGGCGCTGAGCAGCGTCAGCAGCAGGCAGACCAGACGAATCATGATGACACCCCCAAACGCTGCAGCAGAATATCCGGCGAGACAAAGCACATCTCCTGCGTGCTGGCGCTGACCGCCACCTGCAGCGTGTGCGCTTTGGTGGTCACCTGCCCGGCAGCGTTACGGATGACATAATCGATGCGCAGCCGGTTTTCATATTCGCTGATGCTGGCTTCAACACGAATGGCCTCTTCACAGCGCAGCGGCAGGCGGTATTTAACCCGGGTATCGACCACCGGCCAGACGTAGCCGCTGGCACTCATCTCTGCATAGCTGTAGTTGATACTGCGCAGCAGCGCTTCACGCGCCACTTCGAAGTAGCGGAAATAGTTGCCGTGCCACACCACGCCCATCGGATCGCAGTCATGAAACGAGACCACCCGTTCAATCTCCGCGCGCCAGCTTGCGTCACGCATCGCGTTGCTCCTCTTCGGGCAGAGCCCAGAAATCGTAAAAGTTAAACCAGTCCAGCGGTGCCAGCAGGGCATGATGCTGCAGGCGCGCAGCGTAGCGATCGACCGCCGCCTGCAGCGCCTGCTGTCGACCATTGCGCGGCAGCGGTAAAGGATCGGCAAAGGCCTCGCAGTGCACGCGCAGTTTGCCCTGCTGGCGCAGCGCGAACATCAGCAGCACCGGACAGCGCAGCGCCGCCGCCAGCACAAACGGTCCCTGCGGGAACGGTGCCGGTTGGCCCATGAATTCACTCCACACCACGCGCCGTTCGCCGCCGCGCTGACGCTGCACGGCGGTGCGGTCGCCAACAATGGCCACCCACTCACCGGCATCCAGCTTTTGCTGCAGTAAAATTGCGGTGTCCGGGCCGATATCACTGACCGGCAGCAGATTGACGCCCGCCTGCGGCGCAATGCTCTCCAGCACTGCGCGGAAGCGCTGGGCGTTGTCGGTGAACACCAGCGCGTTGATCACCAGACCGCTGACCTGCTTCGCCATCGCCCGGCAGGCTTCGATATCGCCCAGATGCGAGGCGAGAATCAGCTGACCTTTGCCTTCAGCGGCGCGAATCACCGTTTCCGCACCGGGCGCGAAGTCGATATCGCGTCCCCATTTCAGGTCACCGCGCCAGCTGGCGACTTTATCCAGCATGCTGTTGCCAAAACGCAGGAAGTGGCGATAGCTGCTGAGCGGCCGCGGCAGCGCAATCTGCTGTTGATGCGCCACGGCCTGTACGCGCGTCAGCCACTGCTGCGACGCCGCCCGCGCCGCGCGACCGCTGAGCCAGTACACCGCCACCACCGGCCACAGCAGCAGAATAAACGGCAGGCGGCCGGCACGCTGGTACAGCCACAGCATAAAGCGCAGCCCCCACTGGCCGCGGCGCTCTGGCGTCGCTGCCCAGTGCGCCTGCTGACGCCGGCGGGATAGCAGCTGCGGGATGCGTGGCAGCATGCCAAAGAACAGGCGGGTGTGCATCCACGAGATACGCAGGTTGTCATGCAGCGCGTCAAAGTGTGAGACGCCGCTCGGCGGATAGGTCACGCGCGTGCGGATAAACCGGCTCGGCGTGCCCTGCCAGTAGAGGCGCACCATGATCTCGGTGTCAAAATCCATGCGCTGGCCAATAGCGCGGCGATCGCACAGCTCAAGCGACGCTGCCAGCGGATAGACGCGGAAACCGCACATGCTGTCTTTCAGCGAAAACGACAGCGTTTCCACCCATACCCAGAAATGGGTGATGTAGCGTCCATAGAGCCGGGATTTCGGGATTGAGGCATCGTACTGCGGCTGGCCGGAGATCAGGCAGTGCGGATAGCGTTCGGCCTCTGCCAGCATGCGCGGTGTGTCCTCCACCTGATGCTGTCCGTCGGCGTCCAGCTGCAGCGCATGACTAAAGCCCGCGGCCGCGGCGGCGCGCAGTCCGGCAATCACCGCCGCTCCCTTACCCTGGTTGTGCGGCAGCGTCAGCACCCGGAGCTGCGGCGCATCCAGCGCAGCGATATGCTGTTTGGTCCGGGCATCGCTGCCGTCGTCGACCACGATCACCGGCAGGTTGAACGGGGCCAGCCGCGCCAGCACCGACGCCAGCATGGCACCGTGGTTGTAGCAGGGAATCAGCACGCAGGGCGCAAAAGAGGCACTCAGCACAGGCGAATCTTCCCGCTGCTGGCGACCTCAGCCTGCGCACCGCGCAGCAGCGCGTAGCGAAAACTCAGCAGCGACTTTTCCGGCAGCCACTGCAACTGCAGCTCCAGCTGCGCATCCGGCGGCACCGGCTGCTGGAATTTGATGTTTTCAATCGAGGCAAAGCTCTTACCCGGCGCCAGGCGCGTCAGGCCGTAGTGCAGTACCCAGTCAAGCTGCGCCACTCCTGGCAGAATCGGCAGCGTCGGGAAGTGGCCGCGAAACCACAGCAGGTCGGCAGCCGCCAGCAGGCGCAGGGTGAGCGTGCCATCCTGCTGTTGCGCGTCTAATTCAACCGGTAACATCAAACAATTCCTCTATCTGCGGCCATGCGCGCTTGCTCTGCGCGGTGACCGGAATCGCCGTCACCACCCGCCAGTAGCGCGGCATGGCGACCGGCTCCAGCCAGGGTTGCAGCGCGCGTTTCCATTGTTGTTTACGCTGGTGCAGCGTGGCGGCGTCTGGCAGCTGGGGCAGCGCCAGCACCACCGCGATGGCATGGCGGCCGTGACGCTGAATCGCCAGCGCGGCGGCATCTTCCACACCAGGCAGCGCCAGCAGGCGACGCTCTACTTCGCTCAGCGACACGCGCTTGTCTTCAATTTTCACCACCCGATCCTGGCGCCCTGCCAGCTGAAACCGGCCCGACGGCTGCTGCACGATACGATCGTCCAGCGCACAGCCCGCGCGGCTCTCCAGTAGTTCTGAGAAGACCTGCCAGCGCTGCGGCGCGATCTCGCGCAGCGAGACGTGGGGGAAACACTGCCACAGCGCAGCGTCATCGCTGGCCCGGCGCCACGCGATCACCCCGGTTTCGGTACTGCCATAAATTTCATCCACCGCGCAGTCCAGCGTTTGCTGCGCGCGTTGCGCATCCGCGCCCGGCAGCGCGCCGCCCGCGGAGACAATCAGTGCACAGGGCGGCGCCACCAGCGCAGTATCCAGCCGGCGCAAAAACGCCGGACTGCTGATAAAGGCGTAGCGGCGATCGGCACGCTGATCCGCCAGTTGCTCACCATAAAAAATTTGCTGCGCGGCGAACGGCAGGCCGAGCGCCATCGGCAGAATAATGCGAAAACTCAGGCCATACAGATGCTGATGGCTTACCGAGGCAATGACGTGACACGCCTGCAGACGCGTGCCCCACAGATCGGCCAGCCACTGAGCTTCCAGATCCATAGCGCGCAGTGATTTGACCACGCGACGCGGCGTTCCGGTTGAGCCGGAGGTGAACAGCACCAGACTCGCCTGCGCCGCTATCTCTGGCAGCGCGCCCTGCGCCAGCGCGCCGTCCCAGCGTAGCTGTGGCAGGGTGACCGCCAGCGGCATATCGCTGATCACGCCATCAAGACTGTCGTGCATCTCTTCCAGCTGCGCTGCGCGGCAGTGGCCGGGGATGACCGGCGTTTTGCCGGCGTACCAGCTCGCCAGCAGCGCCACGGTAAAGTGGTAACTGTTGTCAAAGCACAGCGCCCAGCGTGCGCCAGGCTGCGCCTGTAGCTGATGGGTTAAGCCCAGCACCTGCTGCCGCATCTGCGCCAGCGTATGCTGCTGTTGCCCCTGCCAGGCGACGAGACGATCGGCACCTTGCAGCCAGTCGCGAATCGCCACGGCCTTCATGCGTGTTTCCACATGCGCTGACGCAGCAGCCATTCGCCGCCCATCAGCGCGCCCATCAGCACATAGCTGATGCACCCGTTCCAGAGTGTCCATAGCCGGATATGACTCAGCAGGCAGGTGGTCAGTGCCACGCTGCCGTTGAAAATAAAAAACCCGCACCACACCTGCGTCACGCGTCGGGTATAACGGACGGCACGCGGCGGCAGCTGAGGTTCACGCAGGCGCGCCAGGCGCTCTACCAGCGGCATCGGGCTGAACAGCGACGCGGCGAACAGCAGAAGCAACAGGCCATTCACCACCACCGGATACCACAGCAGCAGATGCTGCGCCCGCAACACGATACTGGCGAGAGACAGCAGGCAGCCGATCAGCGCCAGCAGCAGCAGCGTGCGGTTCAGCGCGCCCTGTGCCTGACGCAGACTCCAGATGCGCGCCGCAAATACCAGCGCCAGCAGCACCAGCACGCCGCGCCACTGCGGGTGAGTCAGCGCCAGCCATACCAGCAATGGCCAGGCGATCAGCGCCAGCGCGTTCAGCAGCTGCAACAGCCTGTGCATGGCGTTTATCAGGCCTGGTCGCGCATCAGCTGGTCGACGGCGTCAACCACGTCCTGTACGGTGCGCACCGCGCGGAAGGCTTCTGGCTTGATCTTACGCCCGGTGCGTTTTTGCAGATGCACCACCATGTCAACCGCATCAATACTGTCGAGTTCGAGATCTTCATACAGGCGAGCGTCCGGGCGGATCTCGTCCGGATCAATTTCGAACAGCGTAGTCAGCAGCGTCGCCACTTCCTGGTAAATATCTTGTTTATTCATGTCGACGGTTCTCAGGCTTGCTGTTGTTCAACAAAAGCGGCCAGCGTGGCCACGGAAAAAAAGTGCGCCCGCAGCGTTTCGCTCTCGGCGGAGAGCTGCACGCCGAAGCGGTTTTTCACCGCCAGTCCCAGCTCCAGCGCATCGATCGAGTCGAGCCCCAGCCCTTCGCCAAACAGCGGTGCGTCGCTATCGATATCATCCGGACTGATATCTTCCAGATTCAGCGTGTCGATAATCATGGTTTTAATGTCGTCAATCAGTGCTTGCATAACTTACTTTGTCTCTTCAGGCACCAGCGCCTGTTGCAGATAACGCGTCAAACGGCGCGCGGCCAGCGGCTGCGCATCCTCATCCGCTTCGTGAAAGGCGTGGCTGGCAATACGCGATTGTACGCGTACCGTAAAAACCGGTTTAACCAGCGGAATCTGATACCAGCGGCTTTGCTTGTCGAGCATACGCTGGGTACAGGTGATATGAATCACGCGCAGATCGCATCCGGCGCGCACCGCAATATTTGCCGCACCGCGCTGCAGTTGCAGCGGCTGGCCGTAGCGGGTGCGCGTCCCTTCGGGGAAAATCAGAATGGTATCGCCGCGTGCCAGCCGCTGCTGGCTATCCGGCAGTAGCGTCTCCGCCTCGCTGTTAATCAGGTAATCGGCTGATTTAATAACGCCGCGGAAGAAAATGTTGTGCTGCAGGTCGGCCTTCACCAGGCAATCCATCTCGGGTAACAGCGAGGCGATCATCACGTAATCGATCAGCGACGGATGGTTAGCGACAATCAGGCAGCCGCGATCCTGACGCAGCGCTTCTGCGCCCAGCATCTGATAGTCATACACGCCGACAAAACGGCAGAAGCGCAGAAAGCAGCGAAAGCTCCACGCAATGCTGCGGCGCGCGATCTGCCGCCGGCGCAGACCGTCACGCTGAATCAGCAGCAGCAGGTTGAACCAGATCAGCGACAGCAACAGACCGCCAATGCTGAACAGGCTAAAGCAAAGCGCGGTCATCACCAGCCGCCAGTAATAGTAGCCACCGCGCCGCTGGCGCATCGGCATAGCGTTATCCGCCATGAGCACGCTCCCAGCGCCACTGATGACGCTCGCCGGCCAGGGTGAAATCCGCCGTTTCGCTCAGCATCGCATGCAGAAACTGCAGGCTCTGCGGCAGCGCATCGGGCTGAGCGCGGGCGGCGGTCGCCGTACAGCGCCACGCTTCGCCGGCGCGCAGCAGCAGCGCAACCGCGTAGGGTGCATTAAAGGTATCGATCTCCGGCAGCCACGGACGGTAGTAGTCGGGCACCAGCCCGTCAAAATCCACCAGCAGCACCTGCTGGTAACCGGCCTGATGCAGCGTGGTAACCTCAAGCAGGCCCTGCTGGAAGCTGTCGATGCCAGCAGAAATTGACGATGACACCAATGGCTGACGTGCGGCGATGGTCAGGCTGCCGACCGCCGAGTTGTGCACGGACATCGCGAAGTCGGTGGGGGATAGCGGCTGGCCGTCCGCGAGCGTACGCAGAATACGCAGATTGCGTTCCAGTTCGCCATGGCGGCTGGTAAATACCACGGCGTCAACCGACTGTCGGGCCAGCAGCGCAAGGCCGCACTCAACGGCGGCACGGCTGCCGGGGCTGAGACGACGGGCAGTCATCATCGGTAAAAACTGAGGTTTGGCGATAGCCAGGCAGGCATCCAGTACCGGCGCGTGTTGCGCCCAGCGCTGCCAGTCGTCGGCGCTGCTGTGGCCCGGCGCGATGGCATGCCAGTCAACAAGGGAGTAAGCGAGTTTCATACCTGCATTCTTTCTTCAGCCTCAGGGATGGTCAGATTTTCGCTGCGCGGCATCCCTTCCCTGCTCTCTATTCCAGTCATCCGCCTCACGCGGATGTCGCCGAGTTCTCAGGCGGACATCGGGTCCGCCTGTTTCTATTTCGGCAGCGTGCCGGCTAACTTTACGATTAACTGTTAGCGGCGCGCGTGATGACTTATTTTACCGCCTGCACCGCCAGACGGGTCTGGATGCCCTGGTTCAGGTTCTGAATCCAGCGGTTGTAGTTACGGTGAATCTGGCCACTGCCTGCTTTCAGATTGGTGCTGCTGACGTAATCAATGCGGTAGCTGTTAGCAGTGTAGGTGATACGGATATTCGCCGTGTGGCCGCGTTCTGCCAGCAGACCATTCATCACGCCCGGACCCGCCGGTGAGATCACCCAGTGATTGGCCGCGCCAGCTTCCACAATAGCGCGCTGCATCTGCTGATCGCTGTAGCTCTGTGCGACCGTCTGGCTGACGTTCTGGATCGGTGCCGTGCGCGATGCACAGCCGGTGATTAATACCGCTGCAACCAACAGTACCAGCGTGGCTTTTTTATTCATCATTTCCTTTTCTTCCCCTGTCATGGCAAGCCGCGCAACCACGCGGCCGTGCAGGCAATAACCCCTGCATAGTTCCGTTCAGACTGTGTAAAGCGCCGCGGATAATACCACTAATTGTAAAGACAAGTAAAAAAAAGCATGAACCACTTAAGTTCGGGCTGGTGCTGTTGTGAAAGCGGGGTGAACGGGCTTTAGACGTCATTTATGACCGCAGCCAGGCGGCTGCGGCGTGATGATCAACCCTGCCAGCCGCCACCAAGTGCGCGGTAGAGATCGATTTGCGCCAGCAGCAGCGTGTTTTTCACCGCCACAATATTCAGCTGGGTGCTGAACAGCGTGCGCTGCGCATCAAGCTCATCGAGATAGGACGCATAGCCATTCTGATAACGGTTGCGCGCAATCCGCCACGCCTCGGCAACGTAGCGTTCCTGCGCCTGCAGTTCCGTCAGCTGCTGCTGGCTGCGCGTGATGGCATCCAGTGCGTTATCCACCTCGGCAAAGGCGTTGCGCACCACCCTTTCGTAGCCGTACAGCGCCTGGTTGCGCGACGCCATCGCCACATCCACCTGCGCGGTCAGGGCTTCGCGGTTGAGCAGCGGTGCCAGCACGCTGCCGCCGATGCTCCACAGGCGGAACGGATTATCCAGCAGATCGTGTAGCTGGCTGCTCTGCAGCGTGCCGGACGCCGTCAGGTTGAGCGATGGCAGCAGCTGTGCCTGTGCCGCCGCCAGCGACGCATCGCTCGCCAGTAGCAGGCGCTGCGCCTGGACAATGTCAGGCCGGCGATTCAGCAGCTGCGACGGCAGCAGCGCCGGCAGTGCGTGGGGTCGCAGCTGGTCGAACTGGCTGCTGCGCGCGATCTGGCGCGGATTCATGCCGACCAGAATGCTGAGCGCGTTCTCCTGCTGGGCGATCTGATGCTGCAGCTGAGGAATTTGCGCTTTCGCCGTCTGATACTCCGACGCCGCCTGCATCCATTCCAGCCGCGAGGTATAGCCGGTTTCGAACTGACGCTGCGCCAGGTTCAGCGAGTTCTGCCGCGTTTCCAGCGTGGCCTTGGTGACGCGCAGCTGCTCGTCGAGCGCGCACAGGCTGAGGTAACCGGACGCGACCGAACTGGCCACCGTCAATTCAGCCGCCGAGGCCGCCGCGCGCTGCGCCGCCAGCGTGGCTTCTGCCGCGCGAATGCTGTTGCTGCGGCTGCCCCATAAATCGACCTCATAATTGGCCTGCAGCAGTCCCTGAAATACTGCACTTTCGTACGGCTGGCCGGTTGCCGCCGACAGCGCACGCTGATGGGTTGCCGCCACGCCCGCCGACAGCGTCGGGAAATTATCGCCCTGCGCAGCGCGCAGCTCGGCGCGATACTGATCGACGCGCGACCGGGCAATGAGAATATCGCTGTTGTGCTGCAGCGCCTGGTTCACCAGCCAGTTGAGGCGATCATCACCAAAGCTGCGCCACCACTGCGCTTCCGGCGCGGCGGCGGGCCCGACCTGCTGGCGCCAGCCGGGCGGAATCGGCAGCGACGACGGGGCCTGCTCCACTTCGCGGGCGCAGCCGGTCAGCAGCAGCGCGATGAGCACCGCGAGTAACGGCCGCTTCATAACGCATCCCGGTGTGGTTCGGCGGCGGTATCAATGTCGACTTCCACCGACATCCCCGGCCGCAGCTGCTGCAGTTCATCACCAAGAATTTTGATGCGCACCGGGATACGCTGGGCGATTTTCACGAAGTTACCGGTGGCGTTATCTGGCGAGATAGCGCTGAACTCAGATCCGGCGGCGGGCGAGATAAACTCAACGCGGCCGTCAAAGCGCTTGCCGTCCAGCGCATCAACGCGGATCGACACCGGCAGGCCGGGGCGCACGCGCGCCAGCTGGGTTTCCTTCAGGTTGGCGATCACCCATTTATTATCCGGCACCACCGAGGTCAGCCGCGTGCCGGCAGTAACGTAGGTGCCTTTGCGCACCGACAGCTGACCGAGCTGGCCGCTGTCCGGCGCGATAATGCGCGTATTGTCCAGATCGATATTGGCCAGCTCCAGTGCCGCCTGCGCGCTGGCTACGTCGCCGGCCAGCGCCGCGCGGTTGACGATGGTGGTTTGCAGATTCTGCTGCGAGACCGCCACCTGCGCCGCCGCCTGGCGCAGCTGGGCCTGAGCCTGCGCATTGGCTGCGCGCGCGGCGTCACGCTCGCGTACCGACAGCGAGCCATCCGCCGCCAGATTTTCCACCCGCTTCAAATCCAGACTGCTTTTCAGCGCCTGCGCTTTGGCATTCTCCAGCGCGGCTTTATTGCTGGCGATAGTGGCCTCCGCACTCTTCTGCTGCTGCTGGTTGTTATTATGCGCGGCAATCTTCATCGCCAGCTGTGCCTGCGCCTGATGCACGCGCTGGCGATAGATACGATCGTCAATGGTCATCAGCAGCTGTCCTTTGCGCACCGGCTGCAAATCAACTACCTCAACGTTCGTCAGGTAGCCGCTGACCTGCGGGCTAATAAAGGTCACCTGGCCGCGCACATAGGCGTTTTCCGTTGACTGGATAGTGCTGGTAAAGGGCCATAGCTGCCAGGCGTATAAAATCACCAGCACGCCCACGATGGCGATACCGCTCCCGGCGGCGATAGAGAGAATGCGTCGGCGGTTGGTGCGCTCGCGCTCCGCAGCCTGTAGATCGTCCTGTTGACTCATGGGGTCTCCGTTCGGTTTGCTGGCGCAGCCTGCTGCTGTTGCTCAGTCAGATTATGTCGCGCCTGGCGCCAGTTAAGATAACGCAGCCGCGTCAGGCGCCACAGCACCCACATCAGCGTTATCATTGCCAGCGCGGCGGTCAGTAAATAGGTATCGTTATAAGCCAGCACGTTGGCCTGCAGCGTGGCCACGGTTTGCAGCTGACTGCTGCTCTGCGCGCTGAGCAGGCCGCTGTCCGCCAGCTGGCTGCGAAACAGCGCGCTGTACTGGCTGAGGCGATCCACCACATTGGGATCGAGCAGCGACAGCTGATCGCCCAGCAGGCTGGAGTGATATTTTTCACGCCACGTCTGGAAGGTGCCGAGAATGGCGGAGCCAATCAGCCCGCCAAGATTCTGGCTCATGCCAAACAGCACGACAAAACTCACCAGATTTTTCGGCTGAGTCACCACGCCGCCGATGCCAAGCAGCATCGCTGGCCCAAGGAAAAAAGCACTGCTGAAACCGAGCAGAAACTGGCTGAAGTAGAGATTGCTGGCGCGCGTTACCGGGCTGGATTGCGCATCCATCAGCGAGGCGACAATCATTACGGCCAGCGAGACCACGATTGGCCAGCTCAGATGGTTGGGTTTGATGGTCAGCGCGCTGGCAATCATGCCGCAGATCACGCCCGCAATGATCGCCAGCGCCAGCCCGCGCATCTGATCGTTGAGCAGGCCCAGCTGCTGCAGAAAGCCCACCGCGCCGGTATTCTGCTCGGCCAGCACGATGCGCATCATGATCATCACGATGCCGAGCCGCACGATCATGCCATTGCTCAGCCAGCGGGTGTTAATCAGCGGGTTAGCGCGGTTATGCTCCAGCACCACCGCCGCGACAATCAGCACCAGCGCCAGCGCCAGACAGACACCAAGCCAGGGTGTGCTGAACCACCACTCAATGCGCCCGAGTGACAGCACGCCACACAATAACGCCATGCCCGGTGCCAGCAGCATAAAGGTGACGAAATCGAGCTTTTCGAACGCTTTGATACGGTCGCCCGGCGGCAGCTTGACCACCAGCACGCAGCCCAGCGCAATCATCGCCAGGCCCAGCTCAAACAGATAGAGGCCGCGCCACTCCTCCAGCTGCAGCAGCTCGCTGGAGAACAGCCGCGCCAGCGGAATCGCCAGCTGTGAGGCGGTGATACCAATCACCAGCGCTTTGAGACGGTGCTTCGCCGGCCAGGCCTGGATCTGATAATAGATGCCCAGCGAGCTGAGCGCCGCGCCCACCATGCCGTGTGCGGTACGCACGATAATCGCCGAGCTGAGATCGTTAGCGAGGATGTGAAAAAACGCCACGATGACGTACAGCACCAGAAAAGCTTCGGTAAACAGCCGCAGACCAAACTGCTGGCGGAACTTCACCAGCAACAGATTAATGGAGATATTGCCCATCACGTAGACCGCCGGCAGCCAGGCGATTTCGTTGCTGTACGCGGCGAAGGTGCCCTGCAGATTGGTGAGGTTGGCGGTCACCAGCGCATTACTCAGCGCGCCGGTAATGGAGATCAGCAGGCCGATCAGACCAAACGCGATGCGTTTCGATGGCGCATGCAGCGGTGTCGAGGGCGATCCCGGCAGCATCGGCTTTTCGTGCGGCAGCCATTCGCGAGGCGCATACGGGTTACGTTTCGCCACGGCTATACGTTTCCTAAGCGTTCAAGCAGCTGCTGCAACACGTTTTCGGTCACTGCCAGCGCGGCGGGATCGATATCGGCCAGCAGCTGGGCGCGCAGCGCATCCGCTTGCGTTTTCACCGTAGCGAACGCCTCGCCGCCCTGCTCGGTTAACACCAGCAGGCGCTTGCGACGATCTTCCTTTGGCTGCACCCGTGCCAGCAGCTGCTGTTTCACCAGCCGATCGACCAGCGGCACTACACTGGCTTCCTCCAGCCCCAATAGCTGTGCCAGCGCCTTTTGCGTCGGCGGTTCACTGGCGGTCGCCACGCTGGCAATTGCCAGCCAGCTACTCATACTCAAACCGCTCTCTTTCAGGCGGCGATCAACCGCCAGCCGCCACGCATGGGCAGTAAGATGCAACAGACGGGAGAACGGTTGTGGATGGTCAGTCAAAGCGTAGCGGCCTAATGGTTAGAGTTCTAACTAAATGGGAAGGTTATTATAAGCTAAGCGACGTGCGAATGAAAAGTTTGCTTACATCAGCAAATTTAGTCGTGCTGCGTGCAGATTACCAGTTTCACTTAAGTCGCGGAAAGGCCCGGTCAGGTCGTGTGTACAGCTTGCCTGTATAACTTTTTTCGGCAAAATACTCTATAATATTGAGTAAATTAGCCTGATAAGCACGAAATGCACAAGCCGCCGCTTGTACAGATTAGGGGTTACTGTATAACTTTAGCCGCCATGAATCGGTTAACGATTCGGTAACGAATGATGCAGTTGCGTCGCCTCTGAAGGTGTTGTGGATTTCCACCTTCAGAGGTGTCTTTTTGTGTTGGGTGGTGAGTCAGGTTTTTCGCGCCTGTCCGCGCGGAAATATTTCATCCTGGTTGTGCTGGCCGCTGGGCCATCAGCCAATCTTAAGGGCTTACACATGCAAAATGCCGTCAATAGCAGCGATGCCATCGCTGACAATTTCAAACAGGCCGTTAACAGTGAAACCAATGAGATGGAAGTCTTAGGCCATCTGATTGCTGAAATCCTGCACAGCGGTATGCCGGTGACCAATAAGGCCATTATTGCCGCCCTGATTGGCCGGCTGGAGCAGGAAGCCGATGTCGTCCAGCTGGATGTCTACCGTCACCTGCTGGAACTGGTGGTTCACCAGACCCCGGATGATTTTTCGCTGTAGCCGCAGCGGATTCCAGGGATGGAATCAACCTTATCGCCCCGTTTTACTGGCGCCTCGCGTCATCCCCCGGTAACATCGCCAGCGTTAACTTTTCCATTAAATATTGCTATGCCGTGACGGCATGCGCATCCAATAAAAGAGCCTGCAACAGATGAGTCAAACTGCCGATCGCCCCGCTGCCACAGCGAGCGACATCACGGTCGCACGTGTGCTGCGTTCCCCCTCTCTTTTCACCCGCGAGTGCCTGGCCGGGGTGATTACCGCCCTGGCGCTGATACCGGAAGTGATTTCGTTTTCCGTGATTGCCGGCGTCGACCCTAAAGTCAGCCTTGTCGCTTCGGTGGTGCTGTGCCTGACGCTGTCGATTCTGGGAGGACGGCCAGCAATGGTCACCGCGGCGGCCGGTTCCGTCGCGCTGGTGATCGGACCAATGGTGCACGCGCATGGCGTGGAGTACATTCTGCCGGCAGTGATCCTCGGCGGTATGATTCAAATCATTTTCGGCCTTGCCGGGCTGTCGCGCATGATGCGCTATATTCCGCGCTCGGTGATGATCGGCTTCGTTAACGCGCTGGGTATACTGATTTTCTTTGCGCAGGTGCCGCACGTCTGGGGCCAGTCCGGCCTGGTGTGGCTGCTGTTCGCCGCCACGCTGGCCATCGTGCTGCTGCTGCCCAAAGTGCTTAAAAGCGTGCCTTCGCCGCTGGTGGCTATCGTGGCTGTCACCGCTGTCGCGCTGCTGCTGGGCTATCGCGTGCCCAACGTCGGCGATGAAGGGCCAATGCGCGCCGGCCTGCCGGATTTCAATACCCTACTGGTGCCGCTTAATCTGCACACGCTGCAGATTGTCTGGCCCACCGCGCTGTCGGTCGCCTTCGTCGGCCTGATGGAATCCCTGCTGACCGCCAAACTGGTGGATGACATGACCGATACGCCTTCCGGCAAGCGGCGTGAATCCTGGGCGCTGGGCGTCGGCAATATTCTGGCAGGGTTTTACGGCGGTATCGCCGGCTGCGCGATGATCGGCCAGACCATTGTCAACGTTGAGCTGGGCAAGGCGCGTACCCGGGTGTCCACCGTGGCCGCAGCGCTGGTGCTGCTGTTGCTGGTCACCGGTCTGAGCCAGATCATGGCGCAGATTCCGATGGTGGTGCTGGCGGGCATTATGATGGTGGTCGCGGTAAAAACCGTGAACTGGCACAGCCTGCAGCCGGCCACGCTGAAACGCATGCCGTGGTCGGAAACGCTGGTGATGGTGCTGACCGTCGCCGTCACGGTGTGGACCGGTAACCTCGCGCTTGGCGTGCTGGTGGGCGTGATGCTGGCCATGATGCTGTTTGCCCGCCGCATCGCTCACGTGATCCATGCCGAACGTCAGCTGAGTGACGATGGCGAGCAGGTGCACTACACGGTACGTGGCCCGCTGTTTTTCGCCAGCAGCAACGATCTGTTTGAGCATTTTGACTACAGCCACGATCCGCAGCGCGTCACCATCGATTTGACCCACGCGCAGATTTGGGATGCCTCCAGCGTGGCGGCGCTCGACGCCATTGAGTACCGCTACCAGCGGCACGGCGCCAGCGTCACCTTCACCGGCCTGGATAACCGCAGCAGCGATTTCCGCGATCGCCTCAGCGGCAATCTCGGCTAGATGTGCGATAGGGACGCCCGGTGCGGGCGTCCTGTTCGGCATTATTTTACCAGGGCAAACAGATCATTGAGCGATTCGCTCATGGTTGGGTGGGTAAAAATCTGGTCACGCAGCACGCTATACGGCAGCCCGGCATCCATTACCGTTTTCACGATGTTAATGACTTCATGCGAGTCCGCTGCCAGCAGCGCCACGCCGAGAATCTGCTGGCTGCCATTATCAACCACGGCTTTGAGCATGCCACGGGTATCGTCAACAACGCGCGCACGCGGAATCGCGGCGACCGGCAGTGTCACCACCTGAATATCCCGCCCCTGCGCGCGCGCCTGCGCTTCAGTCAAACCAATGCGTGATAACACAGGCGTCATAAACACGGAATATGGGATGTTAACGCGGTCTTCGGTGGTGCGCGTACCCTTACCCAGCAACTGATCGTAAACGATGCGGAAATCATCAAGCGAAATATAAGTAAACTGTGGTCCGCCGGTCACATCGCCCAGCGCCCAGATATGATCCACGGAAGTTTTAAGCTGTTTATCGACGCGCACCGCACCGCGCGCATCGGTCACCACTCCCGCGTTTTCCAGTTTCAGTGCCTTCGTCGCCGGGCGACGGCCCGTGGCGACCAGCAGCACATCGACTTCACGATCGCCCTGTGCGGTATGCAGCGTCACGCTGTCGTGACCGCTGGTCACACGCTGTAATGCAGTGTTGAGCTCGATCTTAACGCCCTGCTCCTGCAGGATCCCGGCTATCGCCGCACTGATATCATCATCTTCCCGCGCCAGAAATTGCGGTGCACTTTCAAACAACGTCACTTCGCTGCCAAAACCGGCAAACATGGAAGCAAACTCAACGCCAATATAACCGCCGCCGAGGATCCCCAGCCGCTGCGGCAGTTGCGTTAAATTCAGGATACCGCTGCTGTCAACCACGCGCGGTCCGGCAACTAAGCCTTCCAGTGCGGGAAACACCGCTTCGGCACCGCTATTGATAAAAATACGCTCAGCATGAATCTGGCTGACCTGCTGCGAAGAGGTGATTTTCAGCGTGTGGGCATCCACAAATTCCGCCTCACCATCAATGATATCGACCTGCGCAATGGCGGCCAGGTTGAGGTAATTCTTCTCACGCAACAATTCCACTACTGCAGCTTTGCGCTGCATGGCATCGCTGAAACTGGCATGATGTTGCACATCGTGTACCAGTGCTTTCGTTGGGATACAGCCAACATTGATGCAGGTGCCACCATACATTACGCGGGATTTTTCGATGATCGCGACACGCCATCCGGCGCGCCCCAGTGCCGCCGCCAGCGTTTTACCTGCTTTACCAAATCCGATGATTGCTGCCTGATAATGGTTCATGATGTTCTCCATAAGCGTCAAAAATAGTCATCACCCAAAGCTTACGGTTTGCTGCCGCGCCGTATTTCGCCGCAACGCTGGTATTTTTGTCTTTGCGTCTGAATCAAGCGGGCAGTTCAGGGAAAAGGGAAAAAACAAATGGATCCATTGAGTCAACTGCTGCTGCTGCATAACCCGCAGGGCAGCATAGATAAGAACTGCGTGCTGAGTGGTGAGTGGCAACTGCCGCACAGCGCCGGGCACCTGTGCGCAGTGCGCTGGCATACGGTCACAGGTGGCCCGGTCATGCTGGATATGCCCGTCACTGCGGGTGTCAAACTCCCTGCTGGCAGCGTCATATTTCTGCCGCAAAACGCCGCGCATCGTATTTATCAGCGCCATACGCAGCCAACCCAACTGGTATGCGGCCTGCTGGAACTGCCCGCGTCGGCGCATGCTTTCCTCACCGCCCTGCCCGAAGTGCTAATGCTGGCACCCGCCCCCACAAGCAGCGATGGGCGCTGGCTGGCTGCGGTGCTGCCGTTCATCACCCAGAGTACTGACGCACTGCCAGCTGCTGGTGATGCCGCACTTCGCAGCCAGCAGATTGGCAGCCTGTTCACACTGGCGGTGCGTCATGGGCTTTCAACTCACGCAGCGCAACCTGGCTTACTCTCCCTCGCTCTGCATCCACGGCTTGGTCCTTTAATCACCCAGCTGTGCGCCGCGCCGGAAAGACCGTGGACGGTAGAAGCCATGGCTCAGCAAGTGTTTATGTCCCGCGCCTCATTCGCGCTGCTGTTCCGCCAGCTCAGCGCTACCACGCCGCTGGCCGTGCTCACCTCCCTTCGTCTGCAACTGGCCGCTCAGCGACTGGCGCGCGAAACAGCCCCGTTAATCAACATCGCTCTGGCCGTCGGCTACGCCAGCGAATCATCCTTTCACAAAGCGTTTGTCCGTGAGTTTGGCTGCACACCGGGAGAATACCGACGTCGTGTTGAAACGCTGGCGCAGGACTGCTAAGAGTAAGGAAGAAAACTGTACGCGCTTCGCTTGCGTAAAGGCGGATTCGTGGCTTTGCTTATTTCTCAGTGCGTTAACGATTACGCGGTTCGTAACAGGAGGAGAGCAAGATGAGTGGTTTGATGAAAGCAGCCTTAGCGGCACTGACATTGGTTACCCTGGCCGGCTGTATGCAACACAGCGATGCGGTGGGCAGTGACGGACGTCCACATGCGCCCAGCAAGCAGTCAGTACCTGGCGCCAGCGAAGGCGAAGGCCCGGTCGGCCAGCCACAGGATTGAGATTAATGGGACAGACGTTATGTCCCGTTTTTATTTTTCAGGCACAAAAAAACCGCCCTTGGGCGGTCACGACATTGCTACTTATTGCTTTGATTTTATTCGGTATTAAATATGGTGCCCGGGGCGGGACTTGAACCCGCACGACCATAAGCCGAGGGATTTTAAATCCCTTGTGTCTACCGATTTCACCACCCGGGCAGGGTGTAAACTGGAGGCGCGTCCCGGAGTCGAACCGAGGTGGACGGATTTGCAATCCGCTGCATGGCCACTCTGCCAACGCGCCTTTTAATCTGAGGTGCAAGCCGTCTGCGACGTATTGCAATATCTGGAGCGGGAAACGAGACTCGAACTCGCGACCCCGACCTTGGCAAGGTCGTGCTCTACCAACTGAGCTATTCCCGCATTTGCTTATGCTTCACCGAACTTGCTGATTTTACTCAGCTTCTTGCAGCCTTGCTGCCGTTCGATGCGATGCATTCTACTTATCTGACGCAACGAGTCAATAGAATTATCCACACACTGCGTCCGTTTGCTGCTTTTTAAATCGCATCGATCAGCTATCGAGCAAATCGCCGCGTGCCGCGCTTAAATACTGGAACATTGACCAGAAAGTCAGCACCGCTGCGATGTACAACGCCACCACGCCAACGCCGACTACGGTCGCGTCCGGACGCCACAGCAGCGCTACCAGCGAGAGCATCTGCGCCGTGGTCTTCACTTTGCCAATCCACGATACCGCCACGCTGCTGCGCTTGCCAATCTCCGCCATCCACTCACGTAAGGCCGAGATAATGATTTCACGCGCGATCATGGTGGCGGCCGGCAGCGTGATCCACCAGGCGTGGAAATACTCGGCGACCAGCACCAGCGCCATCGCCACCATCACTTTGTCAGCGACCGGATCGAGAAAGGCTCCAAAACGTGTTGTCTGCTTCCAGCGACGCGCGAGGAAGCCATCAAACCAGTCAGTGACCGCAGCAATGACAAACAGCAGCGCCGTCGCGAAGGGAGCCCAGTGAAATGGCAGATAGAACGCCAGCACGAAGAACGGGATCAGAACAACTCGAAACAGGGTAAGACATGTCGGAATGTTAAATTGCATATGCCAGTAACTGTCTGGTGTGAGTAGGATTTAACGTATGTTCCTACATTGCCCACCCTGTTTCAATGTTAGTGTTTCAGCGAGTAGTAGATTTTTTCCGCCAGGGCGAAGGAGATACCCGGTACTTTAGCGATCTCATCGACGCTGGCATTCATCAGCGGTTGCAGGCCGCCCATGTACTTCAGCAGCTGCTGACGCCGTTTGGGTCCGACGCCTTCGATGCTCTCCAGCGCGCTGGTGTTCTTCACTTTGGCGCGTTTTTTCCGGTGGCCCGAAATTGCATGATTGTGAGCGTCGTCACGAATGTGCTGGATAACATGCAGCGCCGGCGAGTCCGGCGGCAGTGAAACGCCCTCGCCTTCCGCCGCAAAGAACAGCGTTTCCAGGCCGGCTTTACGGTCGCTGCCTTTTGCCACGCCGAGCAGAATCGGCCGGTTTTTATCCCATGGCACATCCAGTTCCGCAAACACCTGCTGCGCCTGCGCCAGCTGCCCTTTACCGCCATCGATCAGGATCACATCCGGGATCTTTTCCGGTTCCAGCGCCTTGCCGTAACGACGGCGCAGCACCTGATTCATCGCCGCGTAGTCATCACCGGGGGTGATTCCTTCAATGTTGTAGCGGCGATAGTCAGCGCGCAGCGGGCCGTCACGGTTGAACACCACGCAGGACGCGATGGTCTGTTCGCCCAAGGTGTGGCTGATGTCGAAACACTCCATGCGGTTAATCTGCTCCAGTTTGAGGAACGTCGCCAGCGCCGCCAGACGCTGCTGGATAGTCGAGTGCTGCGCCAGCCGCGTCGTCAGCGCCGTAGCGGCATTGGTGCGCGCCAGCTTCAGGTAGCGCGCGCGGTCGCCGCGCGGTTTGCTCTGAATGCTGACCTTGCGCCCGGCCAGTTCGCTCAGCGATGCGGCCAGCAGTTCCCGCTCAGGCAGAGTGAAGTCCAGCAGGATGTCAGCCGGTAAGGTGCGCGCTTCGCTGCCCTGCAGATAAAACTGTCCGACAAACGTCTGCACCACTTCGGTGAGTTCCGTGTCTGCGGGCACTTTCGGGAAATAGCTGCGGCTGCCCAGCACTTTGCCCTGCCGGATAAACAGCACGTGCAGACAGGCCATGCCGGCGTCATAGGCCACGCCCATCACGTCGAGATCATCGCCCTGATTGGAGACGAACTGTTTCTCCGTAATCCGCCGCACCGCCTGAATCTGGTCCCGCAGGCGCGCCGCCTCTTCGAAGCGCAGGCCCACGCTGGCCTGCTCCATACGCTGCACCAGCTGATTAATTACCTGATCGTCTTTACCGGCCAGAAACAGCCGCACATAGTCGGTTTGCTGCGCATATTCTTCTTCGCTCACCAGGCCGGCGACGCAGGGGCCGAGGCAACGGCCAATCTGATACTGCAGGCACGGGCGCGAGCGGTTGCGGTAGACGCTGTTCTCGCACTGGCGAATCGGAAACACCTTTTGCAGCAGCGCCAAAGTTTCACGCACCGCATAGCCGTTGGGAAACGGACCAAAGTATTCACCTTTGGCGTGTTTGGCACCGCGGTGCATCGCCAGGCGCGGATGCGGATCGCCGCTAAGGAAAATATAGGGGTACGACTTATCGTCGCGCAGCAGCACGTTGTAGCGCGGCTGATACAACTTGATGTAGTTGTGCTCCAGCAGCAGCGCTTCGGTCTCCGTATGGGTGACCGTGACATCAATATTATGGATGTTGCTGACCAGCACTTCGGTCTTACGGCTCCCCACCTGCGTGCGGAAATAGCTGCTCAGGCGTTTTTTGAGGTCTTTGGCTTTACCAACATAGATCACCGTGCCTGTCGCGTCATACATGCGGTAGACGCCGGGCTGACTGGTCACGGTGCTGAGAAAGGCTTTTGGATTGAAAACGTCACTCACTACTGATTAACGGCTCCGCATTGAACAGGCCATGGCGTATGGCCAGATGCGTTAACTCTACGTCACCACTGATGTTCAACTTGCTGAACATCCGATAGCGATAGCTATTAACGGTTTTCGGGCTCAGGTTAAGCTGCTCGGAAATCTCCGTCACCTTTTGCCCTCGGGTAATCATCAGCATAATCTGCAATTCCCTTTCCGACAAACAACTGAACGGTGATTCGGCGCGCTGCGGCTCAATCTGGCTCAGCGCCATCTGCTGAGCGATATCAGAGGCGATGTAACGCTGACCAGCGTGCACCGAGCGAATGGCGCTGACCACTTCCTGCGGCGCCGCCCCTTTGCTGAGATAACCTGCCGCACCGGCCTGCATGACTTTCGCTGGCAGGGGATTTTCGGTGTGGATAGTCAGCATGATGATGCGGATATCCGGATTGAAGCGCACGATTTTGCGCGTCGCCTCCAGTCCGCCAATGCCGGGCATGTTCATGTCCATCAGCACCACATCCACAGGATGTGTGCGGCACCATTTTACCGCATCCTCACCACAGGCCACTTCCCCGGCAATCACCAGTCCCTTCATATCTTCCAGTATGCGACGAATACCGGCGCGTACCAGTTCATGGTCATCAACAAGAAGCAGGCTGATCAACGGGACGTACTCCGCAGGTTAGTGGGGGAAAATATATTTCAGGGGCGTTATCTTACCGGGTTTCGCGTGGAAAGAACATCAGGGGCGCCAGATAAATCTCAAAACCAATGACCCATGTCAAATAGCAGGCAGCGGTGATTGTTTTTTTTAGCTGATGCAATACCATAATGGAATAAAATTGTTAAAATGTGACTAATATCATTAAGTTATAATTTATAACCCGCCTTCGCTTCTTTCCGTCGGCAGCACCTAAAAATAATCTTTCCGTGGAAGTTTTTTGCGCACAAAAAATAACGAACGGCGCAATTAATTAACCGTCTGCGCGCGGGTCGATGATGTGGCCTAAATTCTTCCATCAAGCGTATGATATACTCTGTTTTTTATGCACGGGAAGAATGTGTGCGCACAAGGTCATTCCACAAAGGAGATAATGATGAGTGATGAAGATTTCGTAACATCGCGCGATACCCAGGCGCTGGCGGATGAAGTCGCCTGCCTGAAAATGATGGTGACGCTGATCCTGAAAGGCATGGGCCAGGCTGATGCCGGTAAAGTGATCATCAACATGGAGCGCTACGTCCAGTCCGCGCTGGCTGATAAACCGCAGGCCGAGGTGTTCAGCAACACTATTCGCCAGATTAAAACCGCCTACCGTCAGTAAGCGGCGTGCCCTGCGCATCCTGCGCGGGGCGTTAGCTGTGTGACTGCCAGTTGACCGACACGCCCAGCGAGGGCAGCACTTCTTCCGGACTGAAGCGACGCGTGCCGCGATACTTCTCCGCCAGCGCCGGCTGCTGCACCGGAATACGAATGGCAAACAGATTGTCTTCTGACTGAATCAGTCCCGGCGAGAGCGGCTCGTACACCACCTGATGCTGTTCAAACATCTTCTCCAGCATCGGCGTGGCCGAACTGATCAAATACTCCATCCCGCTCAGCTCTGCCAGCTGTACCGAATGCCATAAGATGTTCAGCGGCAGTTCGGCATCCACTTCAAGGCGGGCCGAATAGCGCGACATTTCCCACACTTTTTGCTGGTCAAAAGGCAGCACCATGCCCTCCGGCACTTCCGGCTCGTGCCACGGTAACAGACGTGCGCAGCCACAAATGCCCTGACGCGCAGTCCAGGCAATCAGCCAGGTGACATCGGAACGATCGAAGCGATCGTACTCCTGTCCCGGCGTGCTGAGTCGCGGCGGAATTGACCAGCCCTCGCCACGCGCAAAGACGCTGTAACGATAGGTGCCCAACTCGGCCAGCAAAGAGGACGGCATATCCTTTAGCTGTGTTTGAATTATTTTCATCATGCGCCCCTGACATCCCCATGTTTGCAATGATTTATTAAGCGCCAGCCTGGCGGAGTTTCCGGCGCAGGGTAGACAACTGACTGCGGCTTAGGAACTACTAAAATTAGTAGTTGCCTTTTCGCTATATCAGGCCGATGGCTGCGGCATAACAGGCAATCTGCGTTTTATTGGAAACATTAAAACGCTTTTGCATATTCTTTTGGTGAAAATTTACCGTGTGTTCAGAAATAGCCAGAATAAGGGAAATTTCGGCTGAGGTTTTCCCCTCCGCTGTCCATTTCAATATTTCCAGCTCGCGCTGACTAAAATCATTCGATAACACCACCATTGAGCCGTCATTCAGACGGTCCAGCACACGCAAACTCAGTTCCGCCAGGAAGTGCAGTTGCACCTCCAGCTCAACGCGTCTGTGCTGGGTCTGGCTGGGTTGTTGCGATGCTATAGATAATATACCAATGGCACGATTTAGCGCCATTGCCGAGCATGAAAAGCCACTTACCAGCCCTGCTGCATTGGCTTCTGCCCATAAATTGCCTGCGCCGGTAAATAAATCACGCGTCCACTCCACGCCGCGACCGGGCTGCTGGCAGAGCATTAACACCGGATCCACCGCATAGTAATTTTCACTCTCGTAGCGTTTCACCCAGCTCTGCGGATAGGTGCTAAAGAGAAAAATACGCGGTCGGGTAAAAGGCACCGGATGCTGAACCAAAAAGGCAAAAGCATCAAATCCAAGGGCCTCAACATGTTTTTGCAGCAGCGATTTCAATTGCAGCACTTCGGAAAGCGCCTGAAATTCTTTTTCAGTTTCGCCTCGCCAGACGAAATAATTATCGATGGTCATTATTGCCCTGGCGCTGTTTCACGCCTTATTCATAACAGGATATCTGTGCCGATTAATGTAAAAAATAAATTAACCAGAGAAAAAATATTGATTGAAACCAGAGCGGCATTGCGGGCAAAAAGTGATAACTACCTTGTTGTCAATATGTTACCCAAATGAGAAATTAAACTATGATGCGTTTGCCAGCGGCACCATCAGGATGATAAGTCGTGCGAATCAGAATAAGATTTTTCTGAAGAATTTTCAATCGTCCTGTTGATTAAACGCCAGACTTCGCAGATAAAACATTCGCCTCATCATTAATCGCTATTATCTTTGCCATTCCCCTTTTTTATACCGCCCGTCATAATCTTCCTGCTGATTAAGTCCGCAGCGCGGCTTAATTCCAGTTATTTCTGCAGTGTTTCCCTGCTTTGCACCTGTGGCAGACATTTCCGGCACCGTCTTTTCCAGCTACGCTTTAGCAGAGGCGCAAGGTGGCAGGCACCAGCATAGCTCCGCAGGCTGGCGCGATTTCAGCAAACTGAGTGGGACTGACTATGTTAAACCAGCTGGCATTACCCTTTCTGGTCGTGGGCATGTGTACCGCCCTGATGATCGCTAAAGATCTGTTGCGTCACCCGCATCCGCTGGCGGTCATGAATATCATCTGGCCGCTCACCGGGCTGTACATGCCGTTTTTCGGCTGGCTGGCATGGTGGTATCTCGGGCGTAAACCGTCACGTCAGCGAAAACTGGCGCTGCTGCTGCCATCCGGATTAACCGGTTATGCCAGCTGGCAAACCATTTTTATTTCCACCTCGCTCTCTGCCGCCGCCTGTATATTCGGCGACATCATCACCCTGCCAATAGTCACTCTGCTCAAGCATTTTGCAATTAGCCCCGCGCTGTGGTTACAGGCGGTTATTTGCGTGATGATTTCGTTACTGGCGGGATTATTTTTTCAGTTTCTGGCCATTCGCCAGCGGGAACAACTTTCTATTGTCCGTACGTTATTATTAGCGCTGAAAACAGAAACCTTTCCGCTGCTGATTTATCAAACGGGAATCTTTATCTTTATGACGCTGGCCCTAAAATATGTGCTTAATCAACAGCTCAATCCCCTGCTCAGCGCCTTCTGGTTTATGTTACAGCTGGCGATGCTCACCGGATTTATTTTCTCCTGGCCGGCAAATCATTTCCTCATCAAACGCGGATTAAACCCGGCGGTGTAGTTTAGCGACAAAAGCCTGCGCCGCGCATGCCAAGGTGGAAATGGCTGGCATGCGCCGCATTGTAATCCGGCCCCAGCGCATTACCGAAGCTGGCACAGCCGTTGCGCCATAACGCGTGCAAACCGGCAGCGGCCTGCGGCGGTTGCTGCCAGTTTTTGCCTACCTGTAGCCAGCGCCCATCCGCCAGCTGAAACCCCGTGATGTCCCACGCCTCCGCCGTCGCATGTTCACTGCGGCGTCCTTCCTGGCGGTGATAAATATTGCGGCAGGCGTAACTGCCAACATGCGCGATGCGGCGCAGCGGCGAGGTAATGCCGGCCTGCTGCAGCGCCGCATTGCTGCGTGTGACATACAGCGTGCTGGCCACCGCCATCGGACAGCTGGCAAGAAAACTGCTGCTCAGCGTGACCTCACCGAAGCGGCTGATGCGCAGCGGTTGATCAATCGGACAATCGCCCTTCAGCGGCGGCACCTCACGGAAACTGACTCTGCCCTGCGCGCTGGCCGCGCGCATCACCGCCAGACACGCGGCCGGATCGCTGCTCAGCCGCTGCAGCTTATAGCGCGTCATCCAGCCCGGCGGATCGGTAACCTGGAGCGGTATAAACGGATTCCACTGTGGCGGCAGATGCGTTTTCAGCCAGGGTAAACTCCACCAGCCGCACAGGGCCAGCAGCACTATCGCGAGCAATGCGCGCACGCTGCCTCACTTTTTCCGGGTTCATCGAAATGACAAGTGTAGAACCCTGCGCAGCGCTGCGTGGTGCAAGCGGCTCATTTGCAGAACATTTACGCAAAATGACGGCACGGCGCGCCATGTAAATATTTACTGACACGGTAAAGCACGCAAAAGGGCACAAAGGTTTAAAAACCATTACCGAGAGTGGCCGCCTTTCCTCTATCTTATGCCCTCTTGCCCTGTGCAACAGCACGTTATTCAACAGCCAGCAGAGCTGACACAACATCAAGACAGGAAAGATATTTTTATGGTTGATCAATCTAAAGCGGCGCCCGTTGAGGCCGAACAGCCGGAAAAACTCCGGCGCAACCTGCATAATCGTCACATCCAGCTTATCGCCATCGGCGGTGCCATTGGCACCGGTCTGTTCATGGGCTCCGGTAAAACCATCAGCCTGGCGGGTCCGTCGATCATCTTCGTTTATATGATCATCGGTTTTATGCTGTTCTTTGTGATGCGCGCCATGGGTGAGCTGCTGCTCTCCAACCTTGAGTACAAATCCTTCAGCGACTTTGCCGCCGATCTGCTCGGTCCGTGGGCCGGTTATTTCACCGGCTGGACTTACTGGTTCTGCTGGGTGGTGACCGGCATCGCCGACGTGGTGGCGATCAGCGCTTATTTCCAGCTGTGGTTCCCGGACTTCTCGATCTGGATGAGCGCGCTGCTGTGCGTGTTTGTTTTCCTTGCCCTGAACATCGCCACGGTGAAACTGTTTGGCGAGATGGAGTTCTGGTTCGCCATTATCAAAATCGTCGCCATCGTGGCGTTAATCATCACCGGTATTGTGCTGGTTAGCCTGCACTACCCTTCGCCGAACGGAAGCCACGCGGCGCTGAGCAATATCTGGGATCACGGCGGCATGTTCCCGAAAGGGCTGAGCGGTTTCTTTGCCGGCTTCCAGATTGCGGTGTTTGCCTTTGTCGGCATTGAACTGGTGGGTACGGCGGCGGCGGAGACCAAAGATCCGCATAAAGTTCTGCCGCGCGCCATCAACGCGATCCCGCTGCGCATCATCATGTTTTACGTGCTGGCGCTGCTGGTGATCATGGCGGTGACGCCGTGGAACCAGGTCATGCCGGATCGCAGTCCGTTCGTTGAAATGTTTGTGCTGATTGGCCTGCCGGCCGCTGCCAGCATCGTTAACTTTGTGGTGCTGACCTCCGCGGCCTCCTCAGCCAACAGCGGCATCTTCTCCACCAGTCGCATGCTGTATGGCCTCGCGGAACAGGGCGTGGCGCATAAAGCGTTTGGCCGCCTTTCAGCGCGCGCGGTGCCGACCACCGGCCTGTTCTTCTCCTGCCTGTGTCTGCTGGCTGGCGTGGCGTTGATCTATCTGATTCCGGATGTGATGACGGTCTTCACCATGGTGACCACGGTCTCGGCGATTCTGTTTATGTTTGTCTGGACCATTATCCTGTGCAGCTACCTGGCCTACCGCAAACAGCATCCGCAGCGTCATGCGGCGTCACGCTTCAAAATGCCACTCGGCAAGCTGATGTGCTGGGTGTGCATGGCTTTCTTTGCCTTTGTGCTGGTGCTGCTGACACTGCAGGAAGATACGCGCCAGGCGCTGATGGTGACGCCACTGTGGTTTGTGGTGCTGACCATGGGCTGGCTGCTACGCCGGCGTAAAGCCTGATCCACCTAAACGAAAAGGCCCGGTTATGCGGGCCTTTTTCGTTATAAGCGTTCTGTGAATTTGTGCCACGCCTGCGCCAGCGACGGCCGCAGCGAATCTTCCCGCTGTGGTGCTGCTGCCGGCGCTGCGGCGGGACCGAGATTAAAGGTAAAGGTGTAATCCGGCTCTTCCCCCATGCGCAAATCCACGATCAGCGTGTCGTTGCCCTGCTGGCGCATGGCATAAAATCCATGGCTGAACCACGCAACGCGTTCGGCGTGCCACTGGCCTTTAAACGGGGCAAAAAGCGCGGGATGGCGATCGTACCAGCGGATCTGTAAGGGACGATCGGGCGACAGCAGCGACCACCATGCTTCCCCGTAGCGCTGCGGCGTGATAATTACCGTGCGCCACACCAGCGTGTTGAACGCGGTGGGCGTCACCAGCAGTTGCTGCGGCTGCACGGCCTGCTGCGTCAGCTGGTGCTCAATATGTCGGGTAGCAACACTTTGCGCCACCATGCTCCAGCCCAGGTACAGCGTGCTGATGAGCAATCCGGCCTGATTCCAGCGCAGCCCGCACGCATCCCGCCGCCACAGTGCGACGATCAGGGCGAACAGCAGCGGCAGCGTATAGAGCGGATCGATGATGAACATGCTGCCGATGGCGAACGGGTAATCGGTCAGCGGCAGCCCGAGCTGCGTGCCGTACACCGTGGTCAGGTCCAGCAGCGGATGCGTGATCAATGCCAGCCAGATGGCGAGGCACCAGGCGCGCCAGTGCTGCCGGCTGCGCGTCGCGCCGGCCACCAGCCAGCCGGGTAACGGTGCCACCAGCGTCAGCCACAGCAGCGCGTGGCTCTCGGTGCGGTGCAGCGTCATGTTGCGAATGGCATCGCCGTGGTCGATAAACACGTCGAGGTCCGGCAGCGTGCCCGCGACCGCCCCCGCCAGTGCCGCCTGCCACAGCGGCACGCGTTTGCCCATTACGGCCACGGTCACCGCCGCGCCCAGCGTTAGTTGTGATAGCGAATCCATGCACTCTCCTGGTCAGCCTTTGGGATCAGCGCACGCGGATCCCTTCAATGATCATGCGCTGAACGTTATCCAGCGTCTGGGCAAAAAATTCCGCATCGTTTAGCGTCTGGCCGGTGATGGCTTCCACCTGGGACGCGAAATCAGCGTAGTGCTGCGTAGTCGCCCACAGCAGAAAGAACAGATGCTGCGGCTGCACGCCGGCAATACGCCCTTCGGCGATCCACTGTTCGATAATCGCCGCTTTGTCATCCACCAGCGCTTTTAAATCCCCCGCCAGTTCGCCCTTCAGCAGCGGCGCGCCCTGCAGCATCTCCAGACAGAACAGGCGCGATGCCTGCGGGTGGTCACGCGACACTTCCAGCTTGAGACGAATATAGTTGCGGATGGCCACCAGCGGATCCTGGTCATGACGCAGCGCACGCAGCGGCGCCAGCCACACATCAAGAATCTCTTTCAGTACCGCCACATACAGCACTTCTTTTGACGGATAGTAGTAAAGCAGGTTGGTTTTTGAGACGTCCGCGCGCTCAGCCACTTTATCCAGACTGGTGCCGTGAATGCCAAACTGCGAGAAGAAGGCCAATGCCGCTTCCAGAATAGCTGCCCGTTTCGCCGCAACGGCCCGCGATCGGCGTCCTGGCTTTTTTTCATCGCTTTTCACACTGTTACCTCTTCCATCCTGCGAAATCGCATCATAACAAACGCCCTGTTTCCTGCCTAATGCTGTGCCCTGCACCTTTTTCGCTCAGGTGACGCATGAAAAACGTGCAATTTGTTTTGACCAGATGGTCTGTTTTGGACCAGTCACTCAGGATTCACCACATCGCTAATTTTAACTGATTGTTATGTATCACTTTTAAAATTGTGGCACAGGCTTTGCAATTTTGTGATCGAGCGCCGCCCGCAGGATGCGTGCAGGAAGCAACGCAGCGCGTGAAGCAATCCATGTTCAATGCAGAGAGGTTTCACATGAAAATTGGCGTTTTCGTTCCGATTGGCAACAATGGCTGGCTCATCTCCACGCATGCCCCGCAATACAAGCCGACCTTTGAGCTCAACAAAGCGATTGTGCTCAAGGCTGAGCACTATCACTTCGACTTTGCCCTGTCGATGATTAAGCTGCGCGGCTTCGGCGGCAAAACCGAATTCTGGGACCACAACCTGGAGTCCTTCACCCTGATGGCCGGGCTGGCCGCGGTGACCTCACGCATTGAAATCTACGCCACCGCCGCCACCCTGACGCTGCCGCCCGCCATCGTGGCGCGCATGGCCGCCACCATCGACTCCATCTCCGGCGGCCGCTTCGGCGTCAATCTGGTGACCGGCTGGCAGAAGCCAGAGTATGAGCAGATGGGGCTGTGGCCGGGCGATGAATATTTTGCCAGCCGCTACAACTACCTGACGGAGTACGTCACGGTGCTGCGCGACCTGTGGGGCACTGGCCAGAGCGACTTCAAAGGTGAGTTCTTCACCATGAACGACTGTCGCGTCAGTCCGCAGCCGCAGAAGCCGATGAAGGTGATTTGCGCCGGTCAAAGTGATGCCGGCATGGCCTTTTCGGCGCAATACGCTGATTACAACTTCTGCTTCGGCAAGGGCATCAATACCCCGACCGCCTTTGCACCCACTGCCGCACGCATGAAACAGGCCGCGGACAAAACCGGGCGCGACGTCGGTTCCTACGTGCTGTTTATGATTATCGCCGCCGAAAGCGACGAAGCCGCGCGCGCCAAATGGGAACACTACAAAGCCGGTGCTGACGAGGAAGCCCTCGCCTGGCTCACCACGCAGAGCCAGCAGGACACCAAATCCGGCAGCGACACCAATGTGCGCCAGATGGCGGATCCGACCTCTGCCGTCAACATCAATATGGGCACGCTGGTCGGTTCTTATGCCAGCGTGGCACGCATGCTGGATGAAGTGGCGCTGGTGGAAGGCACCGAAGGCGTGCTGCTGACCTTTGATGATTTCCTGCAGGGCATTGAAGATTTTGGTGAACGTATCCAGCCGCTGATGGCGTGCCGCCGCGCGCTGATTAACGCCCACAAGGAGGTTGCATAATGAATACCGTCGTTTGTGCCCACAGCAGCAGCCAGCCTGCAGTGACTCTGCCGGCGCGCCCGGAAGCCATCGCCCTGCCGCCGGCGCAAAGCGCGCTCATTGTGGTGGATATGCAGAACGCCTACGCCAGCCAGGGAGGCTATCTTGATCTGGCCGGGTTTGATGTCTCCACCACTCAGCCGGTTATCGCCCGGATTCATCAGGCGGTCACCGCCGCCCGCGCGGCAGGGATGCAGATCATCTGGTTCCAGAACGGCTGGGATAATCAGTATGTCGAAGCCGGTGACGCCGGTTCGCCCAATTTCCATAAATCCAACGCGCTGAAAACCATGCGCCAGCGGCCGGAGCTGCACGGCACGCTGCTGGCAAAAGGCGGCTGGGATTATGCGCTGGTGGATGAGCTGGTGCCGCAAGCCGGCGATATCGTGCTGCCCAAACCGCGCTACAGCGGCTTTTTCAACACGCCGCTCGACAGCATGCTGCGCAGCCGCGGTATTCGTCATCTGGTGTTTACCGGCATTGCCACCAACGTCTGCGTGGAATCGACGCTGCGCGATGGCTTTTTCCTCGAGTATTTCGGCGTGGTGCTGGCCGATGCCACCCATCAGGCTGGACCGTCGTTTGCTCAGCAGGCGGCACTGTTCAACATTGAAACCTTTTTTGGCTGGGTCAGCGATACCGACACCTTCTGCGAGGCGCTGAAGTCGTAACCGCCGTTTCACCTGCACGCTTAATAATAAGGACTCTGAGTCATGCCTAAAACAGTGATTATTCCTCCCGGCACCACGACGCCGATCGCTCCGTTTGTACCCGGCACCTTAGCCGATGGCGTGGTGTACGTTTCCGGTACGCTGCCGTTCGATGCCGACAACAACGTGGTGCACGTCGGGGATGCGGCGGCGCAAACCCGCCACGTGCTGGAAACCATCAAAAAAGTGATCGAGACCGCCGGTGGCAGCCTGCAGGACGTCACTTTCAACTCGATTTTCATCACCGACTGGAGCAACTACGCGGCGGTAAACCAGGTGTATGCCGACTATTTCCCCGGCGACAAACCGGCGCGCTTCTGTATTCAGTGCGGTCTGGTGAAACCCGATGCGCTGATTGAAATCGCCAGCGTGGCACACATTGGCCGGCAGGAGGCGTAATGCATCTGGACATTCAGGGATTAAGCGCGCCCGACGCGCAGACGCTGGTACTGTCGTCCGGGCTGGGCGGCGTGGCCGCTTTCTGGCAACCGCAGCTGGCGGCACTGACGCTGCACTATCGCGTGGTGACCTACGATCAGCGCGGCACCGGTCGCAGCCCCGATACGCTGCCGGAAGGTTACAGCATGGCGATGATGGCGGCGGAACTGGCCGACGCGCTGGCGGAGCACGGCATCGAACAGTATGACATCGTGGGCCATGCGCTTGGCGGGTTGATTGGCCTGCAGCTGGCGCTCGATTATCCGCAGCGCGTGGGACGCGTGGTGGTGATCAACGGCTGGCTGGCGCTGGATGCCCACACCGAGCGCTGCTTCCAGGTGCGCCAGGATCTGCTGCTCAACGTTGGTGTGGAAGCGTTTGTGCGCGCGCAGCCGCTGTTTCTTTATCCGGCCGAATGGCTGGCACGCCATCAGTCACGCATCAGCGCGGAGGATGTGCATCACGTGGCGCATTTCCAGGGCATGGAGAACCTGCTGCGGCGTCTGCACGCGCTGAAATCGGCCGATTTCCGTCCGCACGCCTCGCGAATCACCCAGCCGGTGCTGGCGATATGCAGTCAGGATGACCTGCTGGTGCCGTGGAGCTGCTCGCCACAGCTGGCGCAGGCGCTGCCCAACGGCAGCCTGATTGAGATGCCGTGGGGCGGCCATGCCATGAGCGTGACCGATGCCGACAACTTCAATGCGCTGCTGCTGCGCTGGCTGGCGGACACCGCCACGCCGGCTCGCCGCGCCAGCTAATCACGGAGCCGATGATGAGCGTACATGAACTGCCCCTGCTGCCCGAAGTGAGCCAGCAGGCTTTCCGCGATGCCATGTCCGGCCTGGGCGCGGCGGTCAATATCATCACCACCGACGGTCCCGCCGGACGCGCCGGTTTTACCGCCACCGCGGTGTGCAGCGTCAGTGATACGCCGCCGACGCTGCTGGTTTGCCTCAATCGCAACGCGTCGGTGTGGCCCCTCTTCCGCGATAATGGCGTGCTGTGCGTGAACACGCTGGCCGCCGGGCAGGAGTCATTGTCGACGCTGTTTGGCGGCAAAACCCCGATGACCGAACGTTTCGCCGCCGCCCGCTGGCACACGCAGCGCAGCGGCGCACCGCTGCTGCAGGGGGCACTGATGGCGTTCGACTGCACTATCACGCAGGTCGTCAGCGTGGCGACACACGACATTCTGTTTTGCAACGTGATGGCGCTGGAGCGCCATGATGCCCAGCCCGGTCTGATGTGGTTTGACCGTCGCTACCATGCCCTTTCACGGCAGGACGCCCGCTAACGCCGCACCGTGCGGCCCGGTTCGACCACTACCCTGGAGAAGACGATGGCGAGTTCCTGGTTCCCCCGCTGGCAGAAAAAGTCAGCCATGAGCGATAACGGGCTGATTGCCCCCGACGAGACTCTGCCGCTTGGGCAGACGTTCGTGCTGGGCCTGCAGCATGCGGTAGCAATGTTTGGCGCAACGGTGCTGATGCCGCTGCTGATGGGGCTGGACCCCAACCTGGCGATTCTGGTTTCCGGTATCGGCACCCTGCTGTTCTTTATCATTACCGGTGGTCGCGTGCCGAGTTATCTCGGATCGAGCGCCGCGTTTGTCGGCGTGGTGATCGCCATTACCGGCTTCAACGGTCAGGGGCTCAATCCCAACCTGGCGCTGGCGCTGGGCGGCGTTATTGCCTGCGGCGCGCTCTACACGCTGATTGGCCTGGTGGTGATGAAAGTCGGTACCGGCTGGATTGAACGGCTGATGCCACCGGTGGTAACCGGCGCGGTAGTGATGGCCATCGGCCTTAACCTGGCACCGATTGCGGTGCACAGCGTCTCCGCCTCGATGTTTGATAGCTGGATGGCGGTGATGACGGTGCTGTGCATCGGGCTGGTGGCGGTGTTCACCCGCGGCATGGTGCAGCGGCTGCTGATTCTGGTCGGACTGATTGTCGCCTGGGCGCTGTACGCTCTGCTGACCAACGTGATGGGCTTCGGCAAGCCGGTGGATTTCAGCCGCGTGGCCAGCGCCGCGTGGTTTGGTCTGCCGCACACCACCGCGCCAGTATTTGATATGCAGGCAATCGTGATGATCGCACCGGTGGCGATTATTCTGGTGGCAGAGAACCTCGGCCATATTAAAGCGGTGGCGGGCATGACCGGGCGTAATCTCGATCCGTGGATGGGACGCGCGTTCGTCGGCGACGGCCTGGCAACCATGCTGTCTGGTTCCATCGGCGGCAGCGGCGTCACCACCTATGCCGAAAACATTGGCGTGATGGCGGTGACCAAAGTCTACTCCACGCTGGCGTTTGTCGCTGCGGCGCTGATTGCGCTGGTGCTGGGCTTTTCGCCTAAGTTCGGCGCGCTCATCCACACCATTCCCGGCCCGGTGATTGGCGGCGCTTCAATTGTGGTGTTTGGCTTAATCGCCGTGGCGGGCGCGCGCATCTGGGTGCAGAACCACGTCGATTTTAGCCAGAACAGCAATCTGATTATGGTGGCCACCACGCTGGTGCTCGGCGCCGGGGATTTTGCGCTGAAGATCGGCAGCTTTACCCTCGGCGGCATCGGCACGGCCACCTTCGGTGCCATCATCCTCAACGCAATTCTGCAGCGACGCGGTGCCGCGCTGACCCAGCCGGCGGCGCGCCCGCAGCCTTAAGGCTTCTGCGGTGCCTGCTCCGGCACCGCTTTTTTGCGCCGCAGGCGCAGTTCACTGACAATCACCCCGCAGACAATCAGTGCGCCGCCCAGCAGCGCCGCGGCCGGTAACCGTTCGCCGGCAATGCGTCCGACCACACCGGCCCACACCGGCTCGCCGGCATAAATCACTGTGGCGCGCGTCGGCGAGACGCTGCGCTGCGCCCAGTTCATGGTGACCTGAATCAGCGCGCTGGCCGCGCCGAGGCCCAGCGCGCTAAACAGCAGCGGTGCCGATAGCGTGGGTAAAGATTCGCCGTTGGGCAGCATCAGCACGAAGGCGCAGGCCGAAGCCACCAGCAGCTGTACCAGCGTCACGCGGCGCACATCGACCTGCCCGGCGTAGCGGCTGATAAGAATGATCTCGGCGGCAATGGCGAGGGTGCTGAGCAGCGTGGCGATCTCACCGGCATTCAGCGTCAGGCTGCCATCCTGCGGACCCGCCACCAGCACCAGACCGGTGAACGCCAGCAAAATGCCCAGCCACGCCATCAGGCCCGGCGGCCGGCGCAGAAACAGCCACTGCAACAGCGGCACCACCGGCACGTAAAGCGCCGTCAGAAACGCCGACTGGCTGCTGGAAATGGTTTGCATACCCCAGGTTTGCAATCCGTAACCACCGGCAATCGCCACGCCAATCAGCGCACCCGCTTTGATTTCCAGCCAGGTAATGTGACGCAAATAGCGGCGAAAGAAAAAGGCCAGCAGCAGCGAGGCGGTAGCAAAACGCAGCCCGACAAAAAAGAACGGCCCCGAGTGCGCCATGGCGCGATGCACCACCAGAAAGGTGCCACCCCAGACCATCGTGATAAAAATAAGTACCAGCTCCTGGCGCGTAATACGCAGGCTGAGGCGGGAAATAGAAGCAGACATAACGCACCAGAATAGAGGACTGGCGCACATTTTTGCTGATTAGCCGGGCAAATTGCAATCATTGTAACCGCCGGGCGTACCCGGCGGCCGAGGATACCGTCACAGACGCACTATTTTTTCGCGCGGCTGCGTCCCCCCTTTTCACCTGCTTCGGCAGCACGCTGCGGATCATTTCTGAAATTCCCGCCGCTGTTTTTACCGCCTTTTCGACCCGCTTCCGCGGCCCTTTCGCGATCTTCCGCGAAGTTGCCTGATCCTCCACGATGTTGAGCCATCATTTCCTCCAGGTATTGAGCATAGGTGGTGAAGACATTTCACTGCGCTAACAGTGTCAGGTCAGGTGCGCACTATCTCGCCACACCCGCTTAAAGCATAGCCAATGGATGCGCACAATCAGGCACATATTCATACTTTGCAACAGATAAACCGCTTAACATCGTTTTTATGGCGAGATATTCAGCTGAAAAACAAACGGTTAGCGGCAGAAGTCGTAGCGCAATCTCCGTGACTGTTCAATGGCTGACCAGCATAGCGCGCAGCCTCTTCTATACTTCTTTCTGTTCCTTACACCACAGGATGAAAACACGATGGCAAAAATTCTGGTGCTTTATTACTCCATGTACGGACATATCGAAACCATGGCTAACGCGGTGGCAGACGGTGCGAAGAGCGTGAGCGGTGCCGAAGTCACCATTCTGCGCGTGCCGGAAAGTATGGATGCCGAACGATTTTCTCAGGTCGGCGGGAAGGTTAATCAGCCGGCGGCGGAAGCCAAACCGGACGACCTGCCGCAGTACGATGCCATCATCGTCGGCACCCCGACGCGCTTCGGCAACATGTCCGGTCAGATGCGTAATTTCTGGGACCGCACCGGCGGCCTGTGGGCCTCTGGCGCGCTGTACGGCAAGATTGCCAGCGTGTTTGCGTCTACCGGCACCGGCGGCGGTCAGGAGCAGACTATCACCTCGGTGTGGACCACCCTGGCACATCACGGCATGGTGATTGTGCCCATCGGCTACGGCACCAAAGAGTTGTTTGATATTTCGCAGGTGCGTGGCGGTACGCCGTATGGCGCAACCACGCTGGCGGGCGGTGACGGATCGCGCCAGCCCTCTGCGGAAGAACTGGAAATTGCCCGTTATCAGGGCCAATACGTCGCCGGTCTGGCGGTAAAACTGAAAGGATAAATTCCCAACAGGAGAGAGTTATGGCAACAGAACAGTTTAAAGCTCACCACGTGGGCGAATGGGCGACCTTACGTCACACCTCACCGGAAATCGCTGAAGCAATTTTCGAAGTGGCGAATTATGACGAACGGCTTGCCGAAGAGATCTGGCGCCAGCAAGGCAGCGATGAGGTGTTATTCCGCGCGTTTGAGAAAACCGACCAGGACGTCCTGACGTGGGACGATAAGCCGGTCGAACGTAAAAACATCTGAAGCACAGGCGGGCATGTCCCGCCTTCTCATTTTTAGCCGTCAGGGAGCCTTTATGTCAGCCTATCAAAGCATTAATCCGGCCAACAATCAGCTGCTGAAAACCTGGCCATCACACGATGACAGCTACACGCAGCAGGCGCTGCACACCGCCGATGCGCTCTACCATTCGCCGTGGAGCAAAGGCGACATTCAGCCGCGTCTGCAGGTGCTGCAGCGTCTGGCAGAATTGATTGAGCAGCGCAGCGAAGAACTGGCCATCATCGCCAGCAAAGAGATGGGTAAGCTGATTGGCCAGAGCCGCGGCGAAGTGAAAATCTGCGCCAGCATCGCGCGCTATTATGCCGAACACGCGGCAAGGCTGTTGCAGGCACAGCCCTATCCCAGCGATGTCGGTGATGCCTGGCTCGAATACCATCCGATTGGCGTGGTGGTGGCCGTCGAGCCGTGGAATTTCCCGTATTATCAGCTGATGCGCGTGCTGGCACCGAACCTGGCACTGGGCAATCCGGTGCTGGCGAAACATGCCAACATTGTGCCGCACTGTGCCGACGTGTTTGAAAAGCTGGTGCTGGAAGCCGGTGCGCCGCAGGGCGCGTGGACCAATCTGTTTATCTCTAACCAGCAGGTGGCCGATCTGATTGCCGATCCGCGCGTGCAGGGCGTGGCGCTCACCGGTTCAGAGCGCGCCGGCAGCGCGGTGGCTGAGCAGGCCGGTAAGCACCTGAAAAAATCCACGCTCGAGCTGGGTGGTAACGATGTGTTTGTGGTGCTGGACGATGCCGACATTGATGAAGCGGTGCGCCAGGGGGCGCAGGCGCGGCTCAGCAACTGCGGTCAGGTATGTACTGCGGCCAAGCGCTTTATTCTGCATGAAAAGATTGCCGAAAGCTTTATGGCTAAATTTAGCGCGGCGCTGCAATCCGCGACTCCCGGCGATCCGTTAGATGAAAAAACCACGCTGGGGCCGCTGTCGTCACAGGATGCACGTGACCGGCTGGTGAAACAGGTGGACGAGGCGGTGGCGCATGGCGCACGCGTGGAGTGTGGCGGACGCGTAATCGACGGCGTCGGCTGCTACTACCAGCCAACCATCCTGACCGGCCTGACGCCGGATAACCCGGCTTACTATCAGGAGTTTTTCGGCCCGGTGGCGCAGGTGTATGTGGTGGCGGACGACCGTGCTGCCGTGGCGCTGGCTAACGATTCGCACTACGGTTTGGGCGGTTCCGTGTGGACGCGGGACATTGCGCGCGGGCGCAACATGGCTTCGCAGATTGAGACCGGCATGGTGTTTATCAATTCGCAGAGCGATACCGCGGCTGAGCTGCCGTTCGGCGGCGTGAAGCGTTCCGGCTATGGCCGTGAACTGTCCGATCTCGGACTGAAGGAGTTTGCTAACCAGAAACTGGTCGTAGTAGCCGGTTAAGCGGCATGAAACCACCGTTGAGCTGAACGGTGGTTTTATTCGATTGACTGCGGTGCGCGTTAATGCGCTGCCGGTAACAATACAGCAGGGTCGCCGTGCATAGCGACCCTGCTGGCGTTTTAGTTGCTGGCCGCTGCCGGCTGTTGCGCGGGTTTCGCGTCCGCCTCCGGCTTCGCCGGCGCTGCCTCAGCCTGCGCTTTCTGCGCCGCTGCGGCATCGGCTTTCGCCTTCTCCTCTGCGGCCTTCTGAGCGCTGGCCTTCTCAGCTTTGGCTTTGTCGTCCGCCACTTTTTGCGCCGCGGCCTTATCCGCCTTCACTTTTTCCTCAGCGGCTTTGGCGTCAGCGGCTTTCTGCGCTGCAGCTTTATCAGCCGCGGCTTTGTCAGCCGCCGCTTTATCTGCGCTGGCCTGATCCGCTTTGGCCTGTGCGTCATCGCTGGCTGCCGGCGCGGCAGCAGGCTGTGCGGCCGGTGCCGGTGCGGCTGGCTGCAGCGGTGTACCCTGCAGCGCGTTGTTTAGCGCGCTGGTGAACTGATCCCAGCTGCAGTAGCCGTTGGCGTCAGTGTCACACCCCGCCAGCTGCAGCGTAACGCGCTTCGGTGGGTTCTTCAGGCTCAGCACATCAGCATTACGCAGCTGATCCGCAGTCTGATAGACATACTCCACTTTCAGCAGATCTTTATTGTTCTTCACATCGTGCCAGCGTTCAAACACCACCTGGCCGCCAATCGGGGTTTTCTCGTCGTTACCCGGCAGCTCGTATGGCTTAACCTGCAGCGCGCTCAGCAATGACGCGATATTCGAATCGTGTCCGACCATCAGCGTGACTTTTGGCGCGGTGGCTTTATCCTGATCGACCAATTGACTGCGGATGTAATCCACCAGCGGGGCGGCAACGTCACGCGCCACTTCCGGCGCGGTAAACAGCGCATCCTGATAGCCATTCTTGATCGCCGCCAGCTCTTTCCACTGTTCCGGCGTTTTGATTTGTCCCCAGGCAACCTGATCCGCCGGGAAACCTTCGTAATATTGCAGCGTGAAGGCGTCGACCAGCGAGTTACCCACTTTCAGCGGGCCATTGACGCCGGGCTCTTTGCCATTTTCCGCGCTAAAGGTGTTGTCGCCGCTGCTCAGGTCGCACTGTTTCTTGCCGTTACAGGCCGGGGCTGATTTGTAATCGACGATTTTTTCCAGCCGCTGGAAGGCCGGCTTCAGCGCCAGCTTCTCATTAGCTGCGGTCATCGCCGCCAGCGCTTTCTTGTTAAACGCTTCGCTGCCATCGGTGATTACCGGATTGAAGATCGGGTCCATGGTGCCCATCGCATCCTGATGGGTGACAGCGATATCGCAGCCCGGGAAAGCACCGGTGACGAAATACTGCGCCGTCGCGACGGTACGCTGCAGGCTGTTGGCATAGACAAAGATGTTGCTGCTGTCCGGACAGGTGCCGTTCTGTACCAGCCCCTGCTGGGTCAGCCACTGACGGGTGTAGTTACCCATGTAGACTTCCAGCACGCCGCCTTTGGTGGTCAGTTCACCGCCGGGCACATCCCACTGCGGCCAGCTTTTTTTCGTCGCCTGCTCCAGCACGCTGCCGTTGTTGGCCAGCGGAGCACGCAGGTTGTGACGACTCAGCATCAGGACCTGCTGCAGTTGCATGTCGCCATCCGCGGCGTAAGCGCTCATACCCATCGGCAGCGCCGCGATCACTGACAGCGCGCAAAGACTCAGTTTCTTGATCATTGTGCCTATTCCATAATTCATCAGGGAAACACTCTGGCATTCAAGCGATTAGCTCGCCAAAGAGCGAATTACCGCACAGTGTAACCCAGCTTGCCTGAGAAAATCGCCAGATGTTTGCAAAAACCGTGCATCGACTATAGCAGTAAACGCGCTGGCCGTCGGGTTACGGCAGCAGATTGAAAAGCTTCAGGATGTTTTTCAGAAGGATGGAAAGCAGAAAAGCGAAAAGCCCGCATCGCTGCGGGCTTCTCTTATATGGCGGAGGAACAGAGATTCGAACTCTGGGATGGTTTCCCATCGGCGGTTTTCAAGACCGCTGCCTTAAGCCACTCGGCCATCCCTCCTGAAATCTTTTTGTCACCTCACACTGCGAGAGTGTGAAGTGGCGGAGGAGGAGAGATTCGAACTCTCGGATGGTTTCCCATCGGCGGTTTTCAAGACCGCTGCCTTAAGCCGCTCGGCCACCCCTCCGCAATGAGGCGCACTATAAACATCCCCCCGAACGATGTAAAGCATCCAGTGATTCGTTCGCCTGAAAAACAGTCAAAAATGATTTTTTTGCCGTCTTAATCGTCATTCTGCTCAGTGAAACAGCAATTTATCGCGTAAAGATGGGTAAAACGCCTTTTCTGTCCTCTGACCGTTGCGTATTCTCAGGCCATATTTGGTGTTCTCTCTCTAACAGGAGCGCATGATGGACAGAATAATTAGCTCGTCACAGCAGCAGTCGCTACTCAGCACCCATAAAGTGCTGCGCAATACTTATTTCTTACTTGGCCTGACGCTGGCGTTTTCCGCCGTCACCGCCACGCTCAGTACCGTCTACGCCCTGCCCTCGCCGGGACTGATTCTGATGCTGGTGGGCTTTTACGGGCTGATGTTTCTGACCTATCGCCTGGCGAACAGCCCGGCGGGTATTCTGGCCGCGTTTGCCTTTACCGGCTTCCTCGGTTACTGCCTCGGTCCGATTCTCAGCTCGTTCCTCACCGCCGGTATGGGTGATGTTATCGCCATGGCGCTGGGCGGTACCGCGCTGGTGTTCTTCTGCTGTTCCGCCTATGTCCTGACCACGCGTCGCGACATGTCTTTCCTTGGCGGCATGATGATGGCCGGCTTTGTGGTGCTGCTGGTGGCCGTGGTTGCCAATATCTTCCTGCAGCTGCCCGCGCTGCACCTGGCGATCAGCGCCCTGTTTATTCTGTTCTCTGCCGGTGCCATTTTGTGGGAAACCAGCAACATCATTCAGGGCGGTGAAACCAACTACATTCGCGCCACCGTCAGCCTGTATGTCTCGCTGTACAACATCTTTGTCAGCCTGCTGAGCCTGCTGGGCTTCGCCAACCGCGACTAAGACGTAAAGCACGCACCGTTAAACCCCGCTCCGGCGGGGTTTTTGCTTTTTATCTGCCGCCGCCTTTACAATAGGCGCGCTGACGATATGAGGAAACAACGTGATTTTTGCCGGTAAAAAGATTGCCACTGACGCGGAAGGCTATCTGAAAAATAGCGCCGACTGGAGTGAAGCGCTGGCGCAGGCCATCGCCCAGCAGGAAGCGATTGAGATGAGTGAAGCGCACTGGGAAGTGGTGCACTTTGTGCGTGATTTTTATCAGCAGTTTAATACCTCGCCGGCGGTGCGCATGCTGGTCAAAGCCATGGCGCAAAAATATGGCGAAGAGAAAGGCAACAGCCGCTATCTGTTTCGCCTGTTCCCGGAAGGTCCGGCCAAACAGGCCACAAAAATCGCCGGCCTGCCAAAACCGGCGAAGTGTCTGTGATCACCCGGTAGTAAACCGCGTCGGCCGCTCCGCCAGCTGATGCGGCTCCACCAGCACCTTATCGACCCGGGCACTGGGCGGTCCGCCCGCCTTCAGCCATGCAATCAGTGACTCCACCTGCTGCGCTTCTCCCGCCGCCAGCACCTCCACACTGCCATCGGCCAGATTATGCGCATAGCCGGTGACGCCCAGCGCTTTCGCCTGCGCCTGGGTGTAATAACGAAAACCCACGCCCTGCACTCTGCCGTGAACCCAGATTTTATAACCTGTCGTCGCCATGGCGATCTCCCCTTTGTGCGTTGCATTTTGCCGCCATCCACCGGAAAATGGCGCCTCATTTTTTCAGGTAAGCATAGCAAACATGACCGTTCGATTGATTCTCGCTAAGGGACGTGAAAAATCCCTGCTCCGCCGCCATCCGTGGGTGTTCTCCGGCGCCGTTGCCCGTATGGAAGGTAAAGCCCAGTCGGGTGAAACCATTGATATCTGTGACAGCAACGGCAAATGGCTGGCCCGCGCCGCCTACTCTCCCCAGTCACAAATTCGCGCGCGCGTCTGGAGCTGGCAGCAGGATGAGTCAATCGACATCGCCTTCTTTGTGCGCACGCTGCAGAAAGCCCAGCAGTGGCGCGACTGGCTGGCACAGCGCGACGGGCTGGACAGCTATCGCCTGATTGCCGGCGAGTCCGATGGACTGCCGGGCGTCACAATTGATCGCTTCGGTAACTTCCTCGTGCTGCAACTGCTGTCGGCCGGGGCGGAGTATCAGCGCCCGGCTCTCGTCTCGGCGCTGCAGCAGTGCTATCCCGACTGCGCCATCTACGACCGCTCTGACGTGGCGGTGCGCAAGAAAGAGGGACTGGAGCTGGCGCAGGGTCCGGTAAGCGGTGAACTGCCGCCTGCGCTGCTACCGATTACTGAGCACGGTATGCAGCTGCTGGTGGATATTCAGGGCGGTCACAAGACCGGTTATTACCTCGATCAGCGCGACAGCCGTTTTGCCACCCGTCGTTACGCAGAAAATGCCCGTGTGCTTAACTGCTTCTCCTACACCGGCGGCTTTGCGGTCTCTGCTCTGCTCGGCGGCTGCCGGGAAGTGATCAGCGTGGATACCTCGCAGGACGCCCTTGACGTAGCAAAACAGAACGTGGCGCTTAACGGGCTGGATGTCTCACGCGCGCAGTTCCTGCGTGACGATGTGTTCAAACTGCTGCGTCGCTACCGCGACAGCGGCGAGAAGTTCGACATGATCGTCATGGATCCGCCGAAATTCGTTGAGAATAAAAACCAGCTGATGGGTGCCTGCCGCGGCTATAAAGACATCAACATGCTGGCGATGCAGCTGCTGAATCCGGGCGGCATTCTGCTGACCTTCTCCTGTTCCGGGCTGATGGCCACCGAGCTGTTCCAGAAAATTATCGCCGATGCCGCTGTTGATGCCGGTCGTGATGTACAATTTATAGAGCAGTTCCGTCAGGCAGCCGACCATCCGGTGATCGCCAGCTATCCTGAAGGGCTTTATCTGAAAGGCTTTGCCTGTCGCGTACTGTGACTTGAAAACGCTGTCCCTGCCCCCATATCGGTGGCAGGGCAAAGTTTTGGGAGGTCACAATGATTGCCAGTAAATTTGGAATTGGACAGCAGGTCCGGCACCGTCTCTCCGGGGTGCTCGGCGTGATTGTGGATGTCGACCCGGAGTATTCGCTGGACGATCCGCAGCTGGATGAGGTTGGCGCAACGGAATCGCTGCGTGCGGCCCCCTGGTATCACGTGGTGATGGAAGATGAGGAAGGCGAACAGGTGCATACCTATATCGCTGAGATTCAGCTGGCCGGCGAAACCTCGTTCGAACATCCGGAACAGCCATCCATGGATGAGCTGGCCGCCTCGATCCGCCAGCAGCTGCAGGCGCCCAGCCTGCGGCATTAATCGTGCGGCGACCCGGAGTCGCCGTTTTTATTTACCGCGTCACGCCCAGCCGCGGAATCTCCATCTTCGGACAGCGATCCATAATCACCGTTAGCCCGGCGTCACGCGCCAGCACCGCCGCCTGCTCATTGATCACGCCCAGCTGCAGCCACAGGGTTTTGGCTCCGATAGCAATCGCTTCCTGCGCCACGCCCCATGCCGCTTCGGAATTGCGGAACACATCCACCATGTCTATCTTGCCCGGGATCTCCGCCAGCGTGCCATACACGGGCTGGCCCAGCAGCTGCTGTCCCGCCAGCTTCGGGCTCACCGGCACCACGTCATAACCCTGATCGAGCAGGTATTTCATTACGCCATAGCTGGCACGCTCAGTGCGATCGCTGGCACCGACCAGCGCGATGCGTTGGGTTTGCGTCAGGACATCGCGAATCGTTTGATCGTTCATGTTTTTCTCCTTGTTCACTCGCCTGAGTGTAGATGCCATTGCGCGCTAAAGTGCAAGCGCAGCGCACGAAAAGTTTGCGCGGCGACACGAATAAATATGTTAAAATGTAAATTAACTGCCATAATGTAATAATTTGCTACACATCGCCCATTTTCCCCTGTTCCGGGAGTTGAAATGAAGCTGTCTCTGGCTGTTACGGGTTTGCTGTTGCTGCTCGTATCGGCAACCTGCCATGCCATCACCCTGAAGCTCGATCCGCAGATCGACCTGCTGGTGCTGGATGGGCGCAAAATCTCAGGTTCGCTGCTGAAAGGCGCGGACAGCCTTGAGCTGGAGCGCGGTCAGCATCAGTTTCTGTTTCGCGTGGATAAACCCTGCGCCGATGCCACCCACTTCCGCTCAGAACTGATGATCGTCACCTTCACCGCCGACGCCCATTCCGTAGCGATTCGCCTGCCGGCGCTGAATAATCGCCGCGAACGCAGCCTGTTTGATAAATCGTTAAACTTTCAGCTGATTGATGAGCGTGGTAATGAAATAGCCAGCATTCGCGATCGGTTGCCGGGTGAGAGCAGCGGCAATGTTGAACAGGCGATGATCAATTACAACCGTACGGCGCAGGCGGCCAGCGTGCCGCGCTTTGCGCTGCAGGCGGCCAGCGTACCGGACGCCAGTCTCAGTCTGGATATGGTATGGCAGGACGCCAGTAATATGCCCGCGCTGCAACGCTGGCTGCAGCGTGTTGATGCCGCCACGCGGCAGCGTTTTATCAGTTGGGTGAAAACCCTACGCGCAAGTTGATAGCAGCTGAACGCCAGGGGTAAACTCGTGCATTCACTACGTTTGCACGCGCCGAAACAGGAAGCCCCATGGAGCAGACCGTTCGTACCCTGAAAGTTCAGAAACACATCGCCCTCGTTGCCCACGACCACTGCAAAGCCTCGCTGCTGGACTGGGTAAGAATCAATCAAAATGCGCTGCAACCTCACGTGCTATACGCCACCGGCACCACCGGCAACCTGATCAATCGTCACACCGGACTGGATGTAAATGCCATGCTCAGCGGGCCGATGGGCGGCGATCAGCAGGTCGGCGCGCTGATTGCTGAAGGTAAAATTGATGTGCTGTTCTTCTTCTGGGATCCGCTCAATGCAGTACCGCATGATCCGGACGTCAAAGCGCTGCTGCGCCTCGCCACCGTATGGAATATCCCGGTGGCGACCAACCGCGCCACCGCTGATTTCATTATCCATTCGCCGATGTTTGCCAGCGAAGTGACCATCCAGATCCCCGATTATCAGCGCTACCTGACGGAACGCCTGAAAGCCTGATGGCTCAGGCCTTCCGGCTCTGCGCAACGCCCAGTTCGCGCAGGTGTTCGACAAACACGGAAGGCCGCTCTTTATCAAACATCAGCCATACCTGCTGACGCGCACGCGTGATGGCCACGTAGGCCAGGCGCCGCTCTTCGGCATGTGGAAAATCCTCCGGCTGCGGTAGCAGTCCTTCTTCCATGATCGACTCGCGCGCCTGCGCCGGGAAACCGTCACGCCCTTCGTGCAGCCCCAGCACGATGACAAAATCCGCCTGCTGACCTTTACTGGCGTGGATGGTCATGAAGTCGATACGCAGTTTCGGCCAGCGGGTTTTGGCTTTATCCAGCATGGCCGGACGCAGATGATGGTAACGCGCCAGCAGCAGCACGCGCTCGTCCGGCTTCGCGTAACCGCTCAGCTTGTCGAGCAGCGCTTCCAGTTGCTCCTGCGGCAGCAGCGTAATGGATTTCTTGTTCCCTTTGCTCAGGCTGTTGAGCGGCTTGCGCAGCTGATGCGGATTCTGCTGCACAAAGCGGTTGGCAATGTCACCGATGCGATCGTTGAAACGGTAGGTGGTATCCAGCACGCAGCGGTCGCCTTCGCCAAAATAGTGATGAAACGCGGTGGTCAGGCTCATCTCCGCGCCGCTAAAGCGATAGATCGCCTGCCAGTCATCGCCGACCGCAAACAAACTGGTACGCTGATTTTGCTGGCGCAGCGCGCTGAGCAGCGCCGCCCGCTGCGGGGAAATATCCTGGAATTCATCCACCAGAATGTGCTTCCACGGGCTGATAAAGCGGCCCTTCTCCAGCACAGCGATCGCCTGATGGATCAGCCCGGAGAAATCCACCGCGCCCTCGGCTTTCAGTGCGCTTTTCCATGCTTTCAGCAGCGGTGCCATCAGCCTGACGCGCTTCGTGAAATTGTCGCGCAGCGGTTCCGGCACATCGGCAATCATCGCCGCCTGCGCGCCGCCGTGCATGCGCATCAGGCCGAGCCAGCGCTCCAGCCGCACGGCAAGACGCTGCGCCAGCTTGTCATCCTGCCAGAACGGACCTTCCGGCACGTCCCACGCCAGCTCTTCCTGCAACCACTGTCGCCAGCCGCTGGCCTGCGCCTTTTTGCTGTTGCACTGCTCGCGCCAGTTTTCAATCAGCAACTGACGCCGTGCGCTGCTGTCACTTTCCAGCCGGCTGATGACCGGCTGCTTATTGCTGCCTTCACGAATGATGTGCAGCGCCAGCGCGTGGAACGTACGCGCCTGAATCGCGCTCTCACCCAGCCGCGTCTGGATCCGATCGTTCATCTCTTCCGCCGCCTGGCGACCAAAAGCCAGCAGCAGGATTTGCTCCGGCTGCGCCAGTTTGCGCTGTAACAGCCAGCCGGCGCGCGCCACCAGCACCGAGGTTTTACCGCTGCCCGCGCCAGCCAGCACCAGCAGCGCGTCTTCACCGTTGACCACCGCCTCACACTGCGATGGATTGAGCGGCGTGGTTTCAACGGTGGAGAAGAAGGCGTGATTATCGCTGATCACCCGCGCGCTCCACTCGCGGTTGCGCTGCCGAATCGCGCTCTCGCCCTGCTCAAGCCACTGCTGGCAAAAGCGCCACAGCGCACGGCAGTTATCAAACTCCTCAAGCCGTGCCAGCGGCAGCGGTAAGGCGGAAAACTGGCGCGTGATGGTCTCTTTTACCGCAGCCAGCTCGCTGCGCTTCAGCCAGCGATCCTGGCCGGTAAACGCGACGATCTCCTGCTGCAGCGCACTCAGCACCTGCGCGCTGATTTCGCTCATCTCGAGGCTCCACTGCTGCCACGCCTGCTGCAGGTAATGATAAAAACGCTGGGTTTCCTGCCACTCGGTGCCGTGCAACCGCACCACTTTCTCTTCCGGTAACAAAAACTCCAGCTCGCCCCACACCAGGCCGCGTTTGCAGGTGATACCAATTAGCTGATTAAACGGGATCAGGTACTCGTGGCGATCGCCGCTGACTTCCACACCGGCAGCCAGCAATCGCACCCGGTTATAGGGATGCTGTGCCAGCCGTTTGCCCATGGATGTTGCCTTTAGTTCCATCTCCGCACCGTCATGTGGAATTCAATTATCGCGCAGTTTACCTGTCAGACCCTTAGCGCTCCAGCCTTAAAACACGCTAAACTGGGCGACACATATTGCGGATTGCAAAAGGAAAATCGCGTTATGCGCACCGTGCTTAATATTCTGAATTTTGTTCTTGGCGGCTTTATCACCACCTTCGGCTGGCTGCTGGCCACGCTGATCAGCATCGTGCTGATCTTTACCCTGCCGCTGACCCGCTCCTGCTGGGAGATCACCAAACTGTCCCTGCTGCCGTTTGGCAACGAAGCGGTTCACGTTGACGTGCTGCGCCCGGAGAGCAAAAGCCACGTGCTGAACGCCGGTGGTACCTTCCTCAACCTGTTCTGGCTGATTTTCTTTGGCTGGTGGCTGTGCCTGATGCACATCTCGACCGGCATCCTGCAGTGTCTGAGCATCATCGGTATTCCGACCGGCATTGCCCACTTCAAAATCGCCGCTATCGCGCTGTGGCCGGTAGGTCGTCGCGTGGTGTCAGTGGAAGAAGCGCAGGCGGCGCGTGAAGCCAACGCGCGGCGCCGCTACTGAGGCTGAAGATGATGCCTGACGCTTTGCCCGGCTGGCGCCGTTATCTGTTCAACAGCAGCCTGCGCTACCTGCTGCGCATCTTCTTCGCGCTGGCCGGCTGTGCCGCCGTTCCCTGGTGGCTGCAGCAGATTGAGTGGACCATTCCGCTGACGCTCGGCGTCGTGGCGGCGGCGCTGGCCGATCTTGACGATCGCTGGACCGGCCGCGTGCGCAACCTGCTCATCACGCTGGTGTGCTTCTGCATCGCCTCGGTCTCGGTTGAGCTGCTGTTTCCGCACCCGTGGCTGTTTGCTATCGGCCTTGCGCTCTCCAGCTGGGGATTTATTCTACTGGGCGCGCTGGGGCAGCGCTACGCCACCATTGCGTTTGGTGCCCTGCTGATCGCGGTGTACACCATGCTGGGCATTGGCCTGTTTCCGCAGTGGTGGATGCAGCCGGCGCTGCTGCTGATTGGCGCGCTGTGGTACAACCTGCTGACCTTTATCGGCCACCTGATGTTTCCGGTGCGCCCGGTGCAGGAGCAGCTGGCCGCCAGCTTTTCCCAGCTGGCGCGCTATCTGGAAGTCAAGGCCAATCTGTTTGATCCCGACGGCGGTGAGCAGGATGACGCGGCGCTGATCGCCACCGCGATGGTCAATAGTCAGCTGGTGGCGCAGCTCAACCTGACGAAAACCACCATTCAGAGCCGTTTACGCGGCGACCGCGGCTCGCGCAGCACGCGGCGCAGCCTGCATTACTATTTTGTGGCGCAGGATATTCACGAGCGCGCCAGCTCGTCGCATCTGCAATATCACCTGTTGCGCGATGACTGGCGCTACAACGAGGTGCTGTTTCGCTTTCAGCGGCTGCTGAACATGCAGGCGCAGGCCTGTCGCCAGCTGGCAGAGAATATCGTGCTGCGCCAGCCGTGGCACCACGATAGTCACTTTGCGCGTAGCTTTGAACGGCTGGAGACCGCCCTCCAGCGCCTGCAACATAACGATCCGCAGGCGACGCACATTCGTCCGCTGTTCTGGTTGCTGCGCAACTTACGCGCCATTGATGCGCAGCTGGCGTCGATCGAATCAGAGCAGCGGCTGGCAGAACCGCTGACGCAGAGCGATCACCATCTGTCGCGTGAAGGCTTGAGTGGCTGGGCGGATATCCGGCTGCGCCTCAGTCGACATCTGAGTCCGACCTCGGCGTTGTTCCGCCACGCGGTGCGCATGTCGCTGGTGCTATGCGTGGGGTACGCCTTCATTCAGCTTACCGGCCTGCATCGCGGCTACTGGATCCTGCTGACCAGCCTGTTTGTCTGCCAGCCTAACTACAACGCCACACGGCGGCGGCTGGCGCTGCGCATTGGCGGAACCCTGGCCGGTATTGCGATTGGCCTGCCGGTGCTGTGGCTGGTGCCCTCTATCGAGGGCCAGTTGGTTTTGATTGTGCTGAGCGGCGTGCTGTTTTTCGCCTTCCGCCAGATTCAGTACGCGCAGGCGACGCTGTTCATCACCCTGCTGGTGTTGCTGTGCTTCAATCTGCTGGGTGAAGGCTTTGATGTCGCCCTGCCGCGCGTGGTGGATACCTTGCTCGGCTGTGGCCTGGCCTGGCTGGCGGTGGCGTTTGTCTGGCCTGACTGGCGTTTCCGTCAGCTGACGACGGTTGCCGATCGCACGCTGAATGCCAACTGTCGTTATCTTGATGCCATCCTGGAACAGTATCATCAGGGTAAAGATAACCGTCTCGCCTACCGCGTGGCGCGCCGTGACGCGCACAACGCCGATGCGGAACTGGCGTCCGTGGTGTCCAATATCAGCGGCGAACTGAAGCAACAGCCGCCGCTGCGCGAGAATGCGTTCCGTCTGATGTGCCTCAACCACTCGTTCCTCAGCTACATCTCGGCGCTGGGCGCGCACCGGGAGCAGCTGACGCAGGGCGAACTGCTGACGCTTTTAGATGACGCGGTATGCTTCGTCGAGGATGTGCTGCAGATCGAACGCGTCAGCGAAGCGCAGGCGGAAACGATGCAGCAGGCACTGATGCAGCGCCTGAGCGCGCTGAAAACCAGTGAGGAGGCGCAGGCACCGCTGGTGTTGCAGCAGCTGGGGCTGCTGGTTGCGCTGCTGCCGGAAATTGCCCGTCTGCGCCGCACCCTCGCTGCCGCTTAAGGCAACAGGCTCTCCGCCGCGGCGTGCTGGCGGAGCGTTTCCTGATACCAGGCGCTTAACTCTTCACGTACCGCCGCCGGCAAAGCGGCCTGGTGATGGCCGGAAATGGCGCCTTCCAGCGCCAGCAGCGTTTTCAGGCCGATATCTTTATTCACCGCCCGCAACTTCAGCCAGCTCTGACGCGAGCCCATTTCATACAGTAAGCGAACAGAATTGATCCCGACTTTGTGCAGCATCAGCTCCATGCGCAGGCTGAGATTGGGCAGATCTTTCAGCCTGAGCAAGACAAGTCTGTTCGCCGCCTCGGCGCGCGCCGCAGACAGCGAACTGGCCGATAAGCGCAGCAGCTGATCGGCGTCCTGCCAGAGCTGTTTATCCACTTTGTAGTAGCTGAGCGTCACCGGCATGCCGCGCTTGCGATATATCAACGGTTCCAGCGGGCGCTGTGCGGCATAGTGCTGCAGCGCCTCGCTGGCGCGCAGATAGAGCGCATCCTCATTGATGTAAGCAAACACCACCTTTTCGACCGCCAGCGCGTAACCACCAAACTGGGTGCGCGATTCAATTTTTCCCAATGCCGCTAACTGGGCTTTGGACTGCTCAACCACCGGATTATTTTTCTTCATAACGTCCCCTTTTCCTCATTCCTTGCGCGGGAAATTTCCTATAAAAAGCTCAGAGATTCATCTGGTTAGAAGATAGAAAAAACGATTTAGCTGTTCAATGAATAAAAGCGGCAACGCGCGGTTCTTGTGCGGAATTTGCGAGGCATTTTCAGAAATTGAGGTTGATCTTTATCCAGGAACTCATTACTGTATATTCATACAGTTCATTACTGAGTGATTAAAATATGCGTACTCAATACTCTGGCCCTGCTGATCGTGCTCACCGTTTCGCTGCGACGGGCTTAACGCAACCTTCTCTGGGTGGTATTACTGAACTGCGTTATAGCGAGCAGCCCTGCATCATGCCGCTGCTGTTACTGCCGGTCCTCAAGCAGCTGAGCACGCAGTCACGCTGGCAGCTGTGGCTGACGCCAGCGCACAAACTGAACCGCAGCTGGATGCAGCAGTCAGGATTACCGCTGGAAAAGAGTATGCATATTACGGAATCCGAGCGTTTAAGCACGGTTGAGAGCATGGTGAAAGCGTTGCGCACCGGCAACTACAGCGTGGTACTCGCCTGGATTCCTTATGAATTGAGCAATGAAGAGCGCCTGGAACTTGAGCAGGCAGCCGCCGAAGGCGAAGCGCTGGGATTGATTATGCGTCCTCAGGGGCGGGATCTTGCTCTGTCCAGACAGCCAAACAGCGCAAAAATTCCCTCTGATTTGTTTCATTAAGTAAAACTAAGATTTTTCTCACGCTATTTTTTCACAAAGTTGCGGCTAAGCCACTGATTCTTTTCCCGCCAGCTATGACAATGGCTTAGCCGCATTTTTCTTTTCTGGTAGCGAAAATTTTGCCATGTCATTTGTTAAAATGTGTGTATAAATCCCTGTTTTTTTATCCGCTGACGTCACATCATACTTGTAAGTTTCCAATCTCGTTGTAGACTTTACCTCGCCAGGGTGCTCAATAACCTCCGTTTTTTCGGTAGAGTCATAAGCGAGCGTTTAGACCCGGCGAAGGATTACAACCAAGAGCAACCTTTTTGCTCATTGCCTATTTGGATGATAACGAGGCGCAAAATGAAAAAGACAGCTATCGCAATTGCAGTGGCACTGGCTGGCTTCGCTACCGTAGCGCAGGCCGCTCCTAAAGATGACACCTGGTATACCGGTGCTAAACTGGGCTGGTCTCAGTATCACGATACTGGTTACTACGGTAACGGTTACGAAAACAACGACGGTCCAACTCACGAATCTCAGCTGGGCGCAGGTGCTTTCCTGGGCTACCAGGCTAACCCATACCTGGGCTTCGAGCTGGGCTACGACTGGCTGGGCCGTATGCCGAACAAAGGCAACGTGACCAATGGCGCATTCAAAGCACAGGGCGTTCAGCTGGCAGCTAAACTGAGCTACCCAATTGCTGACGATCTGGACGTGTACACCCGTCTGGGCGGCATGGTATGGCGTGCTGATTCAACTCAGACCAACCCAGACAACGGCCGCATCAGCAACCACGACACCGGCGTTTCTCCGCTGGCTGCTGTTGGTGTTGAATACGCACTGACCAAAAACTGGGCGACTCGCCTGGACTACCAGTGGGTTAACAACATCGGTGACGCAGGTACCGTTGGTGCGCGTCCAGACAACAGCATGCTGAGCGTCGGCGTTTCTTACCGTTTCGGTCAGGACGAAGCTGCTGCACCAGTTGTTGCCCCAGCGCCAGCTCCGGCTCCGGTTGTTGAAACCAAGCGTTTCACTCTGAAGTCTGACGTGCTGTTCACCTTCAACAAATCTACCCTGAAGCCAGAAGGCCAGCAGGCTCTGGATCAGCTGTACAGCCAGCTGAGCTCAATGGATCCGAAAGACGGTTCTGTTGTGGTTCTGGGCTTCACCGACCGCATCGGTTCAGACCAGTACAACCAGAAACTGTCTGAGAAACGTGCTCAGTCTGTTGTCGACTACCTGGTATCTAAAGGTATCCCGGCTAACAAGATCTCTGCACGTGGCATGGGTGAATCTAACCCAGTTACTGGCAACACCTGTGACAGCGTGAAAGGCCGCAATGCCCTGATCGACTGCCTGGCGCCAGACCGTCGCGTAGAAATCGACGTGAAAGGTATCAAAGACGTTGTAACTCAGCCACAGGCTTAAGTTATCGCGCAATAAAAAACCCCGCTTCGGCGGGGTTTTTTTTGGCTTTTTATCACACGCATTTTTTGCTATTCGTTATCCGCGCCGCCTTTACCCAGAATCGCCTGCAGATCCTGCTTCAGCGTCGACATCTGACTGGCATACTTCTCTTTGCGTTCTGCATCTTCGATCAGCTGAACAATGGTCTCTGACAGGGTGCTGTTACGACGCTGCGCCAGACCGGCCAGACGCTGCCACACCAGATACTCCAGATCGATCGATTTTTTCCGCGTGTGCTGATGCTCTGCGTTGAAATGACGTTTACGCCGCGCGCGTATGGTCTGCTTAAGACGGTTTTCCAGCTCCGGATGGATATGCTTTGCGATCCAGTCACCGACCTCAACCGGGTTATTCTCCATCGCCAGCAACGTCTCTACCGCCGCCTGCGCAGCGCTCAGCTCAATATGCCGGGTGATCAGCTCACCTTCCCGATGCTTTTTCACCAGGTATTTCCACTTCCATCCACTTTCAAGATTTTCGAGTTGCTGGTATTTCATCGGAATCTCATCGTGATCACGTAACAAACTAAGAATAACAGCTTTTTTCCCGGATGCAGCAAGGAAAAACATGTTGCGGCCATCACAGTTCAGGCCGGAAGTGCGCCGTGCTTAACCGGGTTGAATCCTGTATAATCGCGCTTTTCCTGAACCAGACTAATGCGAATATTTTGACCAGCACTCAACTTACGTGGCAAGCCCTGCAGCCGGATAGCTCACGCTACCAATCACTTTTCTCAACCGTCTCTCTGGAAGATAGCGATACGCTTGCCGCGGTTCAGCCGCGTCTGCTGAATGCGCTGGCGCATTTACATCATCAAACGCTGGGCTTTCCGCTGCTGCTGTTACGCAGCCAGGAAAACAGTGACTATCTGGCGTGGATTGCCGAAGCAGCGCAGCGCTTTCAGCCTGACGAGGACGCGCTGTACGGCGGTGATTACCATGTGATGGGCGACAACGTCAGCCTGCAACCGCCTGTCGATGCCAGCCGTCCCTTCACCAGCACCGGTGGCGTGCATTACGCCGACTGGATTGAGTCCGAGCAGCTGTTTGGCTGCGTGCGTCAGTATAAAGATCGCGTACAGCTGGAGCCCGGTCTGCTGCATCAGGCTAACGGTGGCACGCTGATTCTGTCGATCAATACCCTGCTGGCGCAGCCGCTGCTGTGGCTACGCCTGCGCAAAGTGATCGAACTGGGCCGCTTCGACTGGTACTCACCGGACGAGCACCGTCCCCTGCCGGTGACCATTCCCCCACTGCCGCTGCAGCTGCGTCTGATTTTATGTGGCGATCGCGAGGCGCTGGCCAGCTTCCAGGAGCTGGACGTTGAAGTGCACGAAATGGCGCTCTACAGCGAGTTCGAAGAGAATCTGCAGCTGGTCGATGAGGATGACATGGCCAACTGGTGCCGCTGGACGCTATGCCAGGCGGAACGGGCCGGTCTTACGCCACCCGAAGCTGATTTCTGGCCGCTGCTGATCCAGGAAGCGGTGCGTCTGACCGGCGATCAGGACACGCTGCCGCTGTGCCCGCGCTGGCTGCGCCGTCAGTTGCAGGAAGCCGCGCTGCACGGTGAGACGCTGAATGGCGAGGCGCTGAAAGAGGCGCTGGAAGCACGCCAGTGGCGCGAAAGTTTCCTCGCCGACCGGATGCGCGATGAGATCCTGTTAAATCAGATCATGATCGAAACAGAAGGCGAAGTGGTCGGTCAGATCAACGGCCTGTCGGTGATTGAATTCCCTGGTCATCCACGTCCGTGGGGCGAGCCATCACGCATCACCTGTGTTGTGCACCCGGGCGATGGCGAATTTACCGACGTGGAGCGCAAAGCGGAGCTTGGCGGCAACATCCACGCCAAAGGCATGATGATCATGCAGGCATATCTGATTTCGGAGCTGGAGCTGGAACAGCAGCTGCCCTTCTCGGCATCGCTGGTGTTTGAGCAGTCTTACTCCGAAGTCGATGGTGACAGCGCCTCGCTGGCCGAGCTGTGTGTACTGATCAGCGCGCTGGCAAACCAGCCGCTGAACCAGCAGATTGCCGTTACCGGTTCGGTGGACCAGTTTGGTAACGTGCAGCCGGTGGGTGGTCTGAATGAGAAAATCGAAGGCTTCTTCCACATCTGCCAGTCGCGTGAGCTGACCGGCAAACAGGGCGTGATTCTGCCTGCCAGCAACGTGCGCCATCTCAGCCTCAGCGACGACGTGGTAGAAGCGGTGCAGCAGGGCCAGTTCCATATCTGGGCGATTGAGCGCGTTGACGAAGCGCTGCCGCTGTTAACCGGTATTGCCTGGCAGAGCGAAAGCGGCGACTCGCTGCTGAGCACCATTCAGGAGCGCATTACTCAGCTCAATCAGCAGGAAAACCGACCGCGGCCCTGGCCATTACGCTGGCTCAACTGGTTCAACCACAGCTGATTACATTGCCCAGCGTACAACTGTTCGCTAATATTCGGGCTTCACTAAAAGAAGGCATATTGAGAACATGGTAGATAAACGCGAATCCTATAGCAAAGAAGACCTGATTGCCTCTGGTCGCGGCGAACTGTTTGGCGAGAATGGCCCACCGCTTCCGTCTGACAACATGTTGATGATGGACCGCGTGGTCAAAATGACCGAAGACGGCGGCAAATTTGATAAAGGTTATGTGGAAGCCGAACTGGATATCCGCCCTGACCTGTGGTTCTTTGATTGCCACTTTAAAGGCGATCCGGTGATGCCAGGCTGTCTGGGTCTGGATGCTATGTGGCAGCTGGTTGGCTTCTATCTCGGCTGGCTGGGTGCGGAAGGTAAAGGCCGTGCGCTGGGTGTGGGTGAAGTGAAATTCACCGGCCAGGTTCTGCCGACGGCGAAGCTGGTTACTTACAAAATTCACTTCAAACGCGTCATCAACCGCAAGCTGGTGATGGGCGTGGCCGATGGCGAAGTGTTCGTCGACGGTAACCTGATTTACACCGCGACTGACCTGAAAGTGGGCCTGTTTAAAGACACTTCAGCGTTCTGACCCGCCAACAAAAACCTCCGCACGCAGCGGAGGTTTTTTTTCCTGTTTACAGACATCCGACGGTGCCTAAGCCACCGCCGACCTGTCCTCCATGGCTTGTCGCCAACCTCCCAACCAGTGAGACCGGGCATCGATCATTTGATAAGGGCATATCTCTTTTGAGCGGCCGGTAATGCCTGCCTGATAGCCTCGTGAATGTGCTCGTTCCAGGCGGTCTCTCTTCTGTCTCTTCATACCTCGTTTCCCTCATTTCAGGTCTGGTGGAATCTGGTGGAAAGAAAGAGTGGTGAATTAATGTTCAACCACAGTAATGTTCTAACCTGTGGTGGGTGAAAGGTCAATGCGCAAAATTCACGCCAATGTCATCAATTTGCCGTGAAATCGACACAAATCCCTCAGTGCCGCTGCCATATCTGGCTGATTCCGCAATAAAAAAGTCCCTGATTTGCGCGCCGTCACATAACGGCAAATCAGGGACTTAGCATAAGCATCGAACAAATCCTAATTTAGCGTCACCACGCTGTTAGCAATTTGCTGTGCCGTTTGCTGCCAGCCGAGCGCCAGCGTGCGCACCAGCGCATCGTAGCCATCTTCGGTCTGCGGCAGCGTCAGATTAAAGCCATGTTTGATAAGCCGGCCTTGATGTTGCAACAGCCATTCACCGCTTACTACCACCTTGCCGTCATAGCGGCCGTGGAAGCCGGTGACGTGCACGCTGAGCGTATCGTGCGTGTCACCCAGCGGCTGACTGGCCACCAGCCGGCCGGGCAACGCCTGGCCGAGGTTACTCACCAGTGTCTGCTGCAGCTGCTGGTCGAGCGGACTGGCCCACAGATTATTGGCGGCAATCACGTACTTCACGTCGCTGGTTTGATAAACCAGCCCGTTGCCGGCGAGATAATCCGGCACGCTCACCTGTTCAACCCAAATCATCGGCTGGCTGGCGGAGGCGTCACTGCTGACGCGCGCCATATTGCTGCCCGCAGGCAGCTGGTAATAAGTAGTGTCAATGGTGCTGCTGCAGCCCGCCAGCAGCAGCACAGCACCGATAATCAGCCCTTTTTTCACTGTTTCGCCCTCTTTGGCTGCGGATCCTGACCCGGTTTGGCTTCAAATACCAGCGCGTTGCTCTTACTGTTGAGCGTTTTCAGCACCGGCTGCAATTCGCGCAGCACCTGGTCAAGGCGCTGCATATCGCCCACCAGTTTGTTATACGCTGGCGATCCCGGCTGCAGCCCCTTCATGCTTCGATTAAGCTCGCGCAGGGTTTGCTGCATATCGGCCGGCAGCGTTTTCATCGCCGGGTTGGCGGTGATCTGATTGAGGTTATCCAGCGTTTTCTGCAGCTGCTGCAGGGTGCGCTGGCTCTCTTTCAGCGTGCCGGTGGCCTGGTTGATCATCGGGTTAAGCGGCAGCGCGTTGATCTTATCCAGCGCCGCCATCAGTTTCTGCTGAATCTGGCTCAGACCGCCGCTTACGGTCGGAATCACTTCCAGCCCCGCCACTTCGTTCGGTCCTTTGTAAGCCGGTGCATTGTCATAGAAGTCGAGATCGACAAACAGCGCACCGGACAGCAGGTTGCCGGTTTTCAGCGTGGCGCGCAGGCCGCGTTTCTTACCATCCTGCAGATGCTGTTCAAGATTGAAGTCGCCACCCAGACGGCTGATAAAGCGGTCCGGCTCGATGCGGATCAGCACCGGCACGCGGTAATCAGTGTTCAGCGCCTGATTCACGCCCGGGATCATGTAAGGCACCTGAGCCACGGTACCAAGACGAATGCCGCGGAACTCTACCGGAGCGCCGACCTGCAGACCACGAATCGAGTCGCTGAAGAACATCAGGAAATCAGTGTGTTTGGTGTACAGCGAATCCTGAATACTGCGCTGGTCATCATACAGATGGTAATCGTCCTGGTTTTTTGCCAGCTCGCCGAGTTCCCAGCCGTCCGGCACGTCAAAGCTCACACCACCGCTAAACAGAGTCGTCAGCGAGCCCATTTCGACGCGCATGCCGGAAGCGGACATATCCACCGCAATGCCGCTGTCTTTCCAGAAGCGCACGTTGGTGGTAATCAGCCGATCGTAAGGCGCGGCGATGAACAGCTGATAGGTCATCATGCGCTTGTCGGTATCAAAGGTGCTGGTTTCCACCGTACCGACGCGATAGCCGCGGAACAGCACCGGATCGCCCGGATTAAGCTGGCCGGCTTTTTTGCTATCGAGGATGACGCGAATACCTTTGGCATCCGGCGGTGCCAGCGGCGGTGCGTCGAGCAGCTGGTAGTGCTCTGGCTTATCCCCTTTGGCGCCCGGCTGCAGTTCAATGTAGGCGCCGGAGAGCAGCGTACCGAGGCCCGTCACCCCTTCCCGGCCAATCTGCGGCTTCACCACCCAAAACACGCTGTCTTTATGCAGCAGTTTTTCCATGCCGGCATTCAGGCGCGCGGTGATCTCCACATGGTGCAGATCGTCCGTCAGCACCGCGCTTTCGACGGTGCCTACGTCGACGCTGCGGCTTTTAATGGTAGTTTTACCGGCAACAATGCCTTCGGCGTTTTCGGTGATCAGTGTGACCTGCGGTCCCTGATGGCTGAAGTGATAAAACAGAATCCATCCGCCGATTAACAGCGTGACGATAGGTACGATCCACACCGGCGACCAGCGTTTAATCTGGTCGACGTTAGCAATGCCGTGTTGGTTGTCCGTCAAGACGCGGCTCCTTACGTTCAGTTTCCTGTAGGCGATCCCAAATCAGGCGCGGATCAAACGTCATGGCGGCGAACATAGTCAGGATCACCACCAGCGCAAACAATAGCGCGCCTGGCGCAGGGTAAACACTCATCAGCTGGCCCATGCGCACCAGCGCAGACAGCACAGCGATCACAAACACATCAATCATTGACCAGCGGCCAACAAACTCCACCACCTCATAAATCAGGTGCATCTTCTCACTGTCGCGCCGGCCGCGGCCGCTGGCGTGCCAGCACAGCCAGCCAATCGCCACCATCTTCAGCGAAGGCACCATAATACTGGCGATAAAAATCACCAGCGCGACCGGCCAGGAGCCATCGCTCCACAGCAAAATGACGCCGGCCATAATGTTGGACGGATACTGCGAGCCGAGCGTTTCGGTCACCATGATCGGCATAATATTCGACGGGATATACAGCATCACCGAGGTGATCAGCAGCGCCAGCGTCCACTGCAGGCTGTGCTGCCTGCGCGGCGCGGCGCTCACGCCGCAGCGCGGACAGGTTTTCTCAGCAGCCGGGAGAATCGCGGTGCAGCACGGACAGCTGCGCAACCCCTGCTTCAGTCCGCTGATGCCCGCCTGCGGCGTTTGCGCCAGCGGCGGCAGCGGATCGATGCGCTGCCAGACCCAGCGGCGATCGACGCACTGAAACGCGCGCAGCTGCAGCAGACAAAACAGGCACCACGGCCAGAAACTGCTGCCAAGGCCAATTTCACCGTAGGCCATCAGTTTGACGAAGCTGACCAGCACACCGGCCATGAAAATTTCTGCCATACCCCAGCTGCGCAATTGAAACAGAATGCGTGCCAGCCCGAGTCGCAGGCTGTGCGGCAGGCGCACCGGATTCACCAGCAGCAGAATGGCGATCATGCAGAAAGCCGGAATACCCTGCACAAACAGCAGGAACAGCGTGGCGAGGCTGCGATAATCCTCGCGATCCATCACCTGCGGGATAGCCATCAGCGAGATCTGGCTGCTGAGACCGGCCACATGCATGCTGATAAACGGAAACAGATTGGCCAGCAGCAGCATAAACAGCGCCGCCAGCGCATAGCCGGTAGGACGTTTACGCGGTTCGTGCCAGTTAGCCACCAGCGTGGTGTGACAGCGCGGACAGCGCGCACGGCTGCCCACCGGTACGGCGGGCAGTTTTACGGTTAAATCACACTGCGGACAGAGCATCCAGTGCTGCGTCTGATGCGTGGCACACATGCTGACTCCCTCTGCGTTATGCGCCGTTTTTCAGCGCTTCCAGCTCTTCCCACCGTTCAAAGGTGGTTTCCAGCTCCTGCTCCGCCTGCGCCAGCGCATCCAGCACCGGCTGCGTTTTGTCGTGCGGCTGGCTGAAGAAGTCCGGATGACTCATCTGCGCCTGCAGCTCACCGATACGCGTCTCCAGCTGCTCCAGCTTTTGCGGCAGCTGTTCCAGTTCACGCGTCAGGTTATAGCTTAGCTTGCCTGCGCTGCGTTTGGGGGCGTCGGCTTTTTCTGCCGGTTTAGCCGCTGCGCTTTTGACCGGTGCAGCTTTGGTCTGCTTGTAAGCGGCGCGCTGCTGCTGCGCATCATGGTAGCCACCGACTAAGGTACCGATCTCGCCGTTGCCTTCAAAGATCCAGCATTCGGTCACGGTGTTATCCACAAACTGACGATCGTGGCTCACCAGCAGTACGGTGCCCTGATAGCCATCCACCAGCTCTTCCAGCAGCTCGAGCGTTTCGACGTCGAGGTCGTTGGTCGGTTCGTCAAGAATCAACAGGTTACTGGGCTTGAGGAACAGACGCGCCAGCAGCAGGCGGTTACGCTCGCCGCCGGACAGCGCACGCACCGGCGTCATGGCGCGTTTCGGGTGGAACAGGAAGTCCTGCAGATAGCCGAGCACGTGGCGCGGCTTGCCGTTGACCATCACTTCCTGTTTGCCTTCCGCCAGGTTATCCATCACAGTTTTATCCGGATCGAGCTCCGCGCGATGCTGATCGAAGTAGGCGATTTCCAGTTTGGTGCCGCAGTGCACGCGACCGGCATCTGCCTTCAGCTGGCCGAGCATCAGGCGCAGCAGCGTGGTTTTACCGCAGCCGTTCGGGCCAATCAGGGCGATTTTGTCGCCGCGCTGCACCTGGGTAGAGAAATCCTTCACCAGCGTTTTGCCGTCAACGCCGTAATCCACGTTTTCCAGCTCAAAGACGATTTTGCCGGAACGCGCCGCTTCACCGACCTGCATATTGGCTTTGCCCATCACGTCACGCCGTTCGGAGCGTTCACGACGCAGCGCTTTCAGCGCGCGCACGCGGCCTTCGTTACGGGTGCGACGCGCTTTGATGCCCTGGCGAATCCACACTTCTTCCTGCGCCAGCTTGCGGTCGAATTCGGCGTTTTGCATCTCTTCAACGCGCAGCGCTTCCTCTTTGCCGAGCAGGAACTGATCGTAATCGCCCGGCCACGACACCAGCTTGCCGCGATCGAGGTCGACGATGCGCGTCGCCATATTGCGGATAAACGAGCGGTCGTGCGAAATAAACACGATGCTGCCGTTGAAGGTTTTCAGGAAGCTTTCCAGCCAGTCGATGGTTTCAATATCGAGGTGGTTAGTCGGTTCGTCGAGCATCAGCACGCGCGGGTTGCTGACCAGCGCACGGCCCAGCGCGGCTTTACGCAGCCAGCCACCGGAGAGTGACGACAGCTCGGTGTCCGGCTGCAGCCCGATTTGCTGCAGCACATCGTTGATGCGGCTGTCGAGCTGCCACAGGTTGTGATGGTCGAGAATCGTCTGCAGTCGCCCCATTTCGTTGAGGTTTTTCTCGCTCGGATCTTCCATCACCAGGTGCGATATGGCGTGGTAAGCCTTAAGGTGTTCAGCCTGCTCGGCCACGCCTTCGGCAACGAAGTCGTACACCGAACCGGTGATATTGCGTGGCGGATCCTGTTGCAGCCGCGCAACCACCAAATCCTGCTCATAAATAATGCGGCCGTCATCCAGCGGCTGTTCGCCGTTGATGATTTTCATCAGCGTCGATTTACCGGCGCCGTTGCGCCCAACCAGACAGACGCGCTCGCCCTCTTCAATATGCAGTTCGGTGTTATCCAACAGCGGCGCATCGCTGAACGACAGGTAAGCGCCATGGATACTGATCAGTGACATAAAACTTATTCCTTACCGGCGTGGCTTACCAGCCAGCAGTTGTGAATTTGACGGTTGCGCGCAAAGTCCTGCGACAGCGTTTTTTGCGTAATTTCCTGCGCCTGCAGACCCAGACGCTGCAAGCCGTCCAGATCCATTTTGAAGCCGCGCTTGTTATTGGAGAACATAATGGTGCCGCCGCGACGCAGCATGCGCTTCAGGTTCTGCAGCAGCATCAGGTGGTCGCGCTGCACATCGAAGTCATCTTCCATGCGTTTGGAGTTGGAGAAGGTCGGCGGATCGATAAAGATCAGATCGAACTGCTCATCGCTTTCGCGCAGCCAGCTCAGGCAGTCCGCCTGCATCAGGCGATGCTGGCGCCCGGTTAATCCGTTCAGGCGCAGGTTACGTTCGGCCCACTCCAGATAGGTGCGCGACATATCGACCGTGGTGGTGGATTTGGCGCCGCCCAGCCCGGCGTGCACGCTGGCGCTACCGGTATAGGAGAACAGGTTAAGGAAATCTTTCCCCTGGCTCATCTGGCCCAGCATCTGGCGCGCGATACGGTGGTCGAGGAACAGGCCGGTATCGAGATAATCCGTCAGGTTCACCAGCAGCCGCGCGTTAAACTCCTGCACTTCAAAGAATTCGCCCTTCTCGCTCAGCTTCTGGTACTGGTTTTTGCCCTTCTGCCGTTCGCGGGTTTTCAGCACCAGGCGATTGGCCGGTATCTCCAGTACGCTCAGCGTGGCACCGATCACGTCAAACAGGCGCTGACGCGCTTTGGTCGCATCCACGGTTTTCGGCGGCGCGTACTCCTGAACCACCACCCAGTCGGCGTAGCGATCGACCGCCACGTTATACTCCGGCAGATCGGCGTCATACAGGCGGTAGCAGTCAATATTCGACTGGCGCGCCCACTTGTCCAGTTTTTTGCTGTTCTTACGCAGGCGGTTAGCAAAGTCTTCTGCAATCTGTGCGCCGCCTTCGGCGCTGTTCTCCGCCAGCTGGTAGTTCTTCTGTACGCACTCCAGCGGACCGTTTTTCGCTTTAAACTGGCGATCGGCGCGCAGCTGCAGGCAGCTGAGCAGCTCTGGTGAGGCGCTGAACAGCGACAAATTCCAGCCACCAAACTGCTGTTTCATGATGCGGCCCAGCTGGCTGTGCAGCGCAATCAGCGCCGGCTCGCTCTCCAGACGCTCACCGTATGGCGGGTTACTCAGTACCGTACCGCGCATCGCTTCGCCCGCCAGCGGATTTTTCAGCTGCAGCACATCCTGCTGCGCAAAGGTGAACAGATCGAACACGCCGGCGCGGCGCGCGTTGGCACGTGCCCACTCCAGCACGCGACCATCATTATCATAGCCAAAGAAGCGTGACGTGGTGGCGGCCGTGCCGGCGCGCGCACGCTGCAGCGCGTCGCTGCGCACTTCCTGCCACAGTGCATTGTTGTGGCGTTTCCAGCGGCTGAAGCCCCAGTGCGAACGCAGCAGGCCCGGCGCGCGATCGCAGGCGATCAGCGCCGCTTCAATCAGCAGCGTACCGGAGCCGCACATCGGATCGACCAGCGGCGTGCCGTTCTGCCAGCCGGAGCGCATCACAATCGCCGCCGCCAGGTTCTCTTTCAGCGGTGCCTGGCCGGTTTGCTGACGATAGCCGCGCTGGTGCAGTGCAGTGCCGCTCAGATCCAGCGCGATGCTAACGCGATCTTTGTTCAGCCACGCGTTGATGCGGATGCCCGGCTGCTCGCGATCGACACTCGGCCGCTCCAGATTCTGCCGGGTAAAGCTATCGACAATCGCATCTTTGATGCGCAGCGCACCAAACTGACTGTTGCGAATCACCTCATTGGTGCCGCTGAAGTGGATGGCGAACGTGGTGTTGCTGTCAAACAGCTCGCTCCACGGGATGCTTTGCGCGCCGACGTAGAGATCGAGATCGCTCCAGACGCCGAATTCTCCCAGCGGCAGCAAAATACGTGAAGCCAGACGGCTCCACAGCAGGCTTTGGTACATTACGCGGTCGTCGGCTCGGAAGTGGACGCCGCCCTGCACCACCTGCAAATCCTGCGCACCCAGCGCGTCCAGCTCAGTTTTCAACAGCTCTTCGAGCCCACGCGCCGTACTGGCAAACAGAGAATTCATATCGTCACTTTTACTCTTGCTAAAATTGTTGCGCATTATAGCGAATCAGCGTCCTATGTCATAAAGTTAGCTTCTTTTTGTCTGTACGGAGTTGTGATGATTACCCTGTCTCGCCTGTATATTCACCCGGTTAAATCGATGCGTGGTTTGCAGCTGTCACACGCGCAGGTGCTGGAAAGCGGTCTGGCCTTCGATCGCATCTTTATGGTGACCGAAGCGGACGGGACCTTTATTACCGCCCGCCAGTTTCCGGAGATGGTGCGTTTCACGCCCGCCCTGCTGCCCGACGGGCTATTCATCACCGCGCCGGACGGCAGCCAGGCGCTGATCCGCTTCAGCGATTTCAGCGCCCAGCCGGCACCGACGGAAGTGTGGGGCAACCAGTTCACCGCCCGTATTGCGCCTGACACCATCAACCAGTGGCTGAGCGGCTTTTTCCCGCGCCCGGTGCAGCTGCGCTGGGTTGGCACTGAGCCGTCTCGCCGGGTAAAACGCTTCGACCAGGTCCCGCTGGGGTTCGCCGACGGCTTCCCTTATCTGCTGGTCAACATGGCGTCGCTGCAGGATCTGCAGCAGCGCTGTCCGGCCAGCGTGCGGCTGGAACAGTTCCGCCCCAATCTGATCGTCAGCGGCGCCAGCGCCTGGGACGAGGACAGCTGGAAACGTATTAAGATCGGCGAGATCACCTTCGAGATGCCGAAGCCGTGCAGCCGCTGCGTGTTTACCACCATCGGCACCGAAAGCGGCCGCAAGCATCCGCAGGGCGAACCGCTCGCCACGCTGCAGCGCTTTCGCAGCGCGCAGGACGGCAGCGGTGATATCGATTTCGGCCTGAATTTGATTGCGCTTAACAGCGGTATCGTGCGCGTCGGCGATACGGTTGAAGTGCTGGAACGGCAGACGCCGCGCGCTTACGGTGCCGGTGAGGTGGTGGAAACGCTGCAGGCCGCCAGCAGCGCGCCGGCCGCCGTGACCATTGGCTATCAGGGTCAGCAGTTTGCCGGCGATAATCAGCAGGTATTACTGGAACAGCTGGAGATGCAGGGCTTTCGCATTCCCTATTCGTGTCGTGCCGGAATCTGCGGCAGCTGCAAAATGACGCTGGTGTCGGGTGACGTGAAGGCGCTGAAGCAGAGCGCGGTGCGCAGCGACGGCACCATTCTCAGCTGCAGCTGTATTCCGAACGGAGATATCGAACTGGCGTAAGCGCTACACCGCGCGGGCGAAGGGCGCGCTGCTCTCCTGCAACTGCGGCTGCAGGCGATCGTTCATGATCTTGATGGCATCGCCGAGCTGCATCCCTTTGCCCGCCACCGTCAGCGCACTCTGCGCCAGCAGACAGAGCGCGGCATTCTCGCCGCTTTCAACCACCAGCAGCTGTGCCTGTTCGCCGCTGTCGGCCAGCGTTACCGCCACCATATCGCCCGCGACGGGCTGCCAGCTGTGCGCATGGCTGGTGAAGTGCCAGCTTTTCGGCATCAGCGGCTTAAGGAAACGGCTGGCCACCAGCGCATTCAGCACCAGCTCGGCGCGCTGATCGCTTTTTAAACCGCTCTGGCGACAGCGCTCTTCAAAAGTAAAATAAAGCGCAGCATCATCAACGCAAAAACCGCTGTCATTAAAGGCATCGGGCGTCAGCATTTTGCGCGAGAAGCGCGAGCGAAATAACATTCCATCGGCCAGATCCAGCATCATCCGGTCATGCTCTGCGTCAAAATACCAACGCCAGTTGTCATCGGGTTTGATTTTCATGGGGTGCCCTGTGGATTTACGCTGCGCTAAACGGCGCTGAAATTTAAAATATTGCTTTAAGGAAAAAGCTGAAAATTGTACGAACAGGACAAAATATAAACGAGCCGGAGGGAGAAATAAACCCCCCGGCCAGGGAAAGTGAGAAATGTCTTAGAGATGGGTCACGATATCTTTAATTAAACCCGGACCTTTATAAATAAAGCCAGAGTATATCTGCACCAGCGTTGCGCCAGCCGCCATTTTTTCCCGTGCCGCGACCAGCGAATCAATGCCGCCGACGCCAATAATAGGCAGACGTCCCTGCAGCTCCTGCGCCAGACGGCGAATCACCTCGGTGCTGCGCGACTGTACCGGACGGCCACTTAATCCCCCCGCTTCGTCGGCATATTTTAACCCGCTCACCAGCGAACGATCGAGCGTGGTATTGGTGGCGATCACGCCGTCTATTTCGTGACGCACTAAACTGTCGGCAACCTGGATCAATTCTTCTTCAGAAAGATCCGGCGCGATCTTCACCGCCACCGGCACATATTTCAGATGGCTTTCCTGCAGCGCCCGCTGTTTTAATTTAATCGCCGACAGCAGATCGTCCAGCGCTTCGCCATATTGCAGCGAACGTAATCCGGGGGTATTCGGTGAGGAAATATTGATGGCAATATAACCGGCGTGCGCATACACCTTTTCCATGCAGGTCAGATAATCGTCTTTGCCCTGCTCTACCGGCGTGTCTTTATTTTTACCAATATTGATGCCGAGCACGCCTTTAAAGCGCGCCTTTTTCACATTCTCTACCAGGTGATCAACGCCGAGATTATTAAACCCCATGCGGTTGATGATACCTTCCGCCGCCACCAGCCGGAACATGCGGGGTTTGTCATTGCCCGGCTGCGCGCGTGGCGTCACCGTGCCCACTTCGACAAAGCCAAAGCCCATGGCGCCAAAGGCATCAATGCACTCCGCGTTCTTATCCAGACCCGCAGCCAGACCCAGCGCGTTCGGAAAGGTCAGCCCCATACAGGTCACCGGGCGTGACGGCAGCGACTGACGAATCAGCCCTTCCAGCGGCGTGCCGCTGATGAAGCGTAACTGTTGAAAGGTGAGTTCGTGCGCGCGCTCTGGATCGAGCTTAAACAGCGCCGGCCGGACGATAGGATATAGCATGCACTCTCCTGAATGGCGGAAGCTTCGTGAAAGTCGGGTGCACGGGAATTTGTGCGCCAGAATGGTAAGGTGCTCTGGCGCAAAAGTAAATTACTCTGGGATGCAACAATTTGATCGGTATCAGCGTCGGGCGGAATAGCGTCCGAGACGATCGCGGCAGGCTTGTAAGCCGCTGTAAATCGCCGGGCAATACCACAGTAATTTCAGACGCGCGTTGTGCTGTAACACTTTACGCACCAGCTGATTCACCTGCGGCTGCCACTCGGCGGGCACCGTCATGTGATTTTTGCGGATTTGCGTCAGGCAGCCGTGCATCACCGTCTGGTAATAATCATCCAGCAGCGCTTCATCGTGCGGCAGTTGCTGCTGCTGCAGGAACTGCTCACTGCCGGCGCGGGCGATAAAGTAATTTTTCACCCATGAGAAGTCGCGCGTGCTCTGCGACAGTGAACTCAGCATAAAGCGTTTGTAGTAGTAGCTCTGGCTGGTGCAGTACAGCGCCCGCGCCTGCAGGTAGAGGGCGAACATAAAAGGCGCGTCTTCATGGTTCTGGATCGGCAGAAACTGCAGATCGAGCTGGTCAATCAGGCGACGCGAAATGATGCTGCTCCAGATCACCCGATGCGCCGACTGATGCTGAATCAGCGTGCGCAGCGTGGCGCTGCCGCCCGGCAGCAGGCCGCTGACGTGGCGCTGATGGATGGTCTGATAATGGCGCTGCGGCGCTGGCAGGTCGAAAAACATTTTCGCGCCAAAGCAGAACAGATCAATCTCCGGGTGACGGGCCTGCACGCGGCGGAAATCGGCGAACAGTTCAGTCGAGACGAAGTCGTCGGCATCCATAAAATAGACGAAATCGCCGCTGGCTGCGGCCAGCCCCTTCATGCGCGCGGCACTGACGCCGCCGCGTCCACCACTCAGCAGCGTCACCTGCGGATGCTGCGCAGCAAACGCCGTCAACCAGGCAACGCTGTCATCGCTTGAGCCATCATCAATAATGATGATCTCTTCCGGCGGCGATGACTGGCGAAGCAGCGACCCCAGGGTTTCCGGCAGCCAGGGCGCGCAGTTCCAGTTAGGGATAATTACCGAAACCGTCGGCGTGCGGCGTGATGTCATGCTCATCCTCTTTCCTCTGCGTTAACAAGCGGCGCGCGCAGGCGTTTTAGCACCAGGCTATGTAACAGACAGCACACGCCAAGGTTAAAGGCCCCGATCAGCCCCAGCCACAGCAGGTTGATCCAGCGATTCTGGTTCCACTCAATCGGCAGCAGCGTGCTGAGCCAGGCAATCAGCGCCGACACCGCCCAAATCAGCGCTACGTCGCGCGTCAGCCAGCTGAAATGGATGCCCGGCGCAAAGCGGCGATGCACCAGCCACGCCCAGCCAACTAAATAGAAGATGTTCTGCCCCAGCCACAGCCAGCCGGTGCCCAGCGCCCCGTAATGGACGGCACACCAGATGTTGAGCGGCACCAGCACGACGGCAAAACAGGTGAATCCCTGCATGTGCAGTTTCAGATTGCCGTTAACGTATTGCAGGTGATACAGCAGGCCGCAGATCGCCTGGATGCCGCTGCCGAGCGCATAGAGGCTAAGCACAAACGCCATCTCTTCGACAATTTGCGGTTTCTGCGTCCACGCCCACAGTAGCGGTCCGGCATAGCAGGCAATGGTGATGCTGAGCGGGGCCATAAAAATTGCCACCGCCTGGGTGGTATAGCGATAGAGCTTCAGCGATTCGGCATCGCCCTGCTGACGGGTTTTCATGCCGGTCATGCGCGGCACAATCGCCTGCATAATCGGACTGCTCAGCAGCAGGATACCGGTCGCGGCCGTGGCGACCACGGTGAACGAGCCGTATTCACTCAGTGGCAGGGTTTTTGACAGCACCAGCCGGTCAATCTGCGAAATAAAGGTCCACACGGCACTGGAGAAGGCGGCGCTCAGCGCAAAGCGGATAAAGGGTTTGAGCACGCCTTTCAGATCGTCGCGCTTCTCTTTGCGCGCTGCGCGGGGCACCAGCTGACAGGATTTCCAGATACAGCAGGCGGCTTCGGCAATCGAGACCAGCAATTGCCAGATAAAGAAGGTCAGCAGCGGATTCGGGAACAGCTGGATCACCAGTACCGCGCCAAAAGTACGCAGCGTGGTAATGATCAGGTTCACGCCGTTGAGCCAGACCTGATGCTCAAAACCGACAATCACGCTGCGATACGGGCTGGTACGCCAGCGAATCGCGGCGGTGATCACCATGATCGCCACGGCAACTACCACATCACTGGCGGGCAAGTGCTGCGCATCCAGCCAGTGCGTGGCAATCCATGGCGTCGCCAGCCAGCCGAGCACCACCAGCACCAGGGTGGAGAACAGAAAGAAGCGGGTCAGCGTGGCAAACAGCGCCGGAAACCAGACAAATTCTGCCTGATTTGCCCGGTAGCGTGCCGCCTCGCGCATCAGCGTGGTGGAAACGCCCGCGTCGAGCAGCTGCAGCCAGGTCAGCAATATAGAAAAGAAGCCCACGAGACCGTAAGCTTCCATACCTAAATGCTGAATATACAGGGGAACTACTAAAATACCTGACAGCGTCAGATAGATCTGGCCAACATAGTTGGCAATCGCGTTACGTTTGATAGACATAAAAACTCTGGCGTCTGGGTATTTTTCTCAGTGTTAACAGCGTGACACAAAAATACCTCAGCGCCCACGGGAGTAATTCTTAAAATTAACGCTGGCGCTATCTCAGCGGCTTTTTCTCATTTTCATCAGTGAGAAATAGAGGTCGGGCTGTTTCAGTAACAGTTTTTCCATTGTGCTCTGCGGTGAAAACTGATCGGCAAAGTAGCGCACCGCGTGCCGCACATTATTAGAGAACTGCGTTTCAGCGTTTAATTCCTGCTGTACCAGCTGTAATAACCCGCTGCGTAAATAACTCTGGCGATAGCGGTTTCGCTCCGGAATAAAGTGTGACAAACGGGTGACCTTTTCATATTCCGTCATAAATTGCTGATAGCTGGGCGGTGGATTAACCGTGGTGACCTCATGCTCTGCGCGGGCATCCAGCAGCCATACCGTTTGCGTATTTAACAGGCCGGCCAGCATCACATCCTGAATGCGTACCAGCGGAGCGGCATTTTTCACCAGCGCGGCGCGCAGGATGACCGCATAGTTATTCTGCTGCCACAGGCGCTGCGCCTGCAGCTGCTGAAACAGCTGCAGCGACGGCTGCAGGCCGCTGCTCAGTGCGCGCGGTGCCAGTGAAACCAGCATGCAGTTGAGCTCCGGGCGCTGGTGGCTGAGCGTTGCCACTTCCTGCAACAGTGCAGCAGAGGGCGCAAAGCCGTCGGCGGCAAACAGTAAGAACGCGTCGTCGCTGACGCTCTCCGCCGCTGGCTGTGGCACAGCGGTAAACTGGCTGTGCGCGGCATCCGGCTGCAGCAGATAACACAATAGTGGATTAACGTTATCAGCCGCGACGCGCGCGGGCTGAGCGGCAACCGGCTCAGCCGGGTGCACTAACAGAGCAGACCTTCCCATATTCCTCTCCCTAAAAATAATACTGAATAATGGCCAGACAAAAATCCGCCCAATTAAGGCGCAAATAAGGCAGTGACTTTTTTTTAGCGTAAGAAAACTCAATCAATTATAAACAGCCCGCCGACGGCATGACTATTGGCCCTTGCCAGACTGGCTGATAATTTACCGTTTATTGTTAAGCGCAACTGAAGCAATCCCGGCCAGAGTGCTGAAGTAATACGTAATATCGGTAACAGGAAACGCGTTAAACGGTGCGATTTTAATAAAACGCCACGCTTTGACACACTTACTCGCTAATTTGAGACCAGCTTAAAATGGAACATTCTAAACAGCCACTACGAAAAATCCTGGTGCCCGCTTTAAACTTACGTCAGCGTTTGTTTGCTACTCCTTAAATTACCTCATCTATTTCTTCTTAAGCCTGACGACAATGGCGCGCCCGGCGATATGTGTCGACGGTTACACCTCTGATTTAACCAGGCAACAGCGCTTTTAATCATTCTGACCTTGCCCGTGACGGAAGCCGCTAATGAAAACCCGGCAATCTGCGGGTGCAATTCAGATTAACCTTAGAGGCGCTTTTCCCTTCCTTTATAAGAGGGCGCTATTCCCGCCTGACGGCTATCCATTGCCGGATAAATCATTTACGCCTCGCCGCCTGCTCTGTCAGGATTGAATGCATCAGTTCTCAATAATTGCTAATCAATAACTTTCAGTTATAAGGAGTGACCATGCGGGTTATTACGCTGGCGGGGAGTCCGCGTTTTCCTTCACGTTCTACGGCGCTGCTGAGTGTGTGCCAGCGGGCGCTGGAAGCGCGTGGCGTTGAGGTGATTCCGTGGAATATTCACAACTTTCAGCCGGAAGATTTGCTGTATGCGCGCTTTGACTCACCGGCACTGACCGCGCTGAAAGCGGATTTAGCGCTCGCGGAGGGGCTGATCGTCGCCACACCGATTTATAAAGCCTCTTTCTCAGGTGCGCTGAAAACCCTGCTCGACCTGCTGCCAGAGCGGGCGCTGGAACATAAAGTGGTGTTGCCGCTGGCGAGCGGCGGCAGCGTGGCGCACATGCTGGCCGTTGACTACGCGCTGAAACCGGTGCTGAACGCGCTGAAAGCGCAGGAAGTTCTGCACGGCGTGTTCGCCAGTGATACGCAGATCACCCATTACGACCGCCAGCCTGAGCTGGATGCGCTGCTGAGCGAGCGCATTGATGAGGCGCTGGAAACCTTCTGGCAGGCGCTGCACCGTCGTCATCAACCCTATGCTCAGGCTGTATAAAGGAACTGCGATGAAAAGGATGTTAACCCGCTGGCTGCTGCCGACCGTTACCGCGCTGTTTGCCCTGACCCTCACGGCTCAGGCTGCCGAAGCGCCAGCACAATTCCGTATCGGCTATCAGAAAGGATCGGTCAGCATGGTGCTGGCCAAATCGCATCGGCTGCTGGAGCAGCGCTTCCCGACCACCAACATTCAGTGGTTCGAGTTTCCGGCCGGTCCGCAAATGCTTGAGGCACTGAATGTGGGCAGCATAGACCTGGGCAGCACCGGTGATATCCCGCCGCTGTTTGCTCAGGCCGCCGGGGCGGATTTGCTGTATGTCGGCTCGGAGCCACCGAAGCCGCAGGCTGAAGTGATTCTGGTGCCGAAGGACAGTCCCATCCACAGCGTGGCGCAACTGAAAGGTCATAAAGTGGCGTTCCAGAAAGGCTCCAGTTCACACAATCTGCTGCTGCGCGCGCTGGAACAGGCCGGCCTGAGCTTTAACGATATTCAGCCGATTTATCTGACGCCAGCCGATGCGCGCGCCGCGTTTCAGCAGGGCGATGTTGACGCCTGGGCGATCTGGGATCCCTACTATTCCGCTGCGCTGCTGCAGGGCAACGTCCGTGTGCTGGTGGACGGCAGTAAGCTGAACCAGACCGGTTCGTTCTACCTCGCCACGCGCAGCTTTGCTACCGATCACGGTGACTTCGTGCAGCAGGTGCTGCACACCTTTAGCGAAGCCGATGCGCTGACGCGCAGCCAGCGCCAGCAAAGTATCGATCTGCTGGCACAGGCGATGGGCCTGCCGAAGCCGGTGATCGCCAGCTACCTTGACCATCGTCCTCCGACCACCATTACGCCGGTCAGCGCACATACGGCGCAGGCCCAACAGCAAACTGCCGATCTGTTTTATGCCAACCATTTAATGCCGGTCAAAGTCACCATTGCCGATCGCATCTGGCAGCCACAGCCGGCCCGGCCATAAGGAAATTTATCATGAGCGTATCCGTATTCTGGTTTCTTCCCACCCACGGCGACGGCCACTACCTCGGTACCGCCGAAGGTGCGCGCCCGGTGGACCACGGTTATCTGCAACAGGTGGCGCAGGCCGCCGATCGCCTCGGTTTTGGTGGCGTGCTGATCCCCACCGGCCGGTCGTGTGAAGATGCGTGGCTGGTGGCCGCATCCCTGATTCCGGTGACGCAGCGCCTGCGGTTTCTGGTGGCGCTGCGCCCGGGGGTGATTTCCCCGACGCAGGCCGCACGGCAGGCCGCTACGCTCGATCGTCTCTCCAACGGTCGCGCACTGTTTAACCTCGTCACCGGCGGCGATCCGGAAGAGTTGGCGGGCGACGGTGTTTTCCTCGATCACCGCGAGCGTTATGCCGAATCCGCGGAGTTCACCCGCGTCTGGCGCCGGGTCAGCGAGGGTGAAACGGTTGATTACGAAGGCAAGTACGTCAAAGTGCGCGGTGCACGATTGATGTTTAAAGCGGTGCAGCAGCCACGTCCACCGCTGTGGTTCGGCGGCTCTTCAGATGCGGCGCAGGATCTGGCCGCGGAGCAGGTGGATGTCTATCTGACCTGGGGCGAACCGCCGGCGCTGGTCAAAGAGAAGATTGAACAGGTGCGCGCCAAAGCGGCGGCGCAGGGGCGCACGGTGCGCTTCGGCATTCGTCTGCACGTGATTGTGCGTGAAACCAATGAGGAAGCATGGCAGGCGGCAGACAGGCTCATCGCCCATCTTGACGATGCCACCATTGCTAAAGCGCAGGCGGCTTTTGCCCGCACCGATTCCGTCGGTCAGCAGCGCATGGCCGCGCTGCACGGCGGACGGCGCGATCGGCTGGAGATCAGCCCGAATCTGTGGGCCGGCGTCGGTCTGGTACGCGGCGGTGCCGGGACTGCACTGGTGGGCGACGGTCCGACGGTCGCGGCGCGTATGCAGGAGTATCAGGATCTCGGCATCGAGACCTTCATTCTGTCTGGCTATCCGCATCTGGAAGAGGCCTATCGCGTGGGCGAGTTGCTGTTCCCGCATCTCGACCTGGCCGTGCCGGAAATCCCGCAACCCCGCGTGGTGCAGGCGCACGGTGAAGCGGTCGCCAATGATTTCACCCCGCAAAAAGTCGCGCAGAGTTAAGGAGTCGCATATGGCAAAGGTCAAGAAACAGCTGAGCAATGCCCTGCTGCCGTGGGCGCTGCCGTTGCTGCTGGTGGTGGTGTGGCAGATTGCCTCACAGGCCGGCTGGCTGTCGACGCGCATCCTGCCCTCGCCGGAGAATATTGTCATCACCTTCTGGCATCTCGCGGCCAGCGGTGAGTTGTGGCAACACCTCGCCATCAGCGGTTGGCGAGCGGCAATCGGCTTTGCCATTGGCGGTTCGATTGGCCTGATTCTCGGGCTGATTACCGGCACGTCGCGCACCGGCGAACGGTTGCTGGATACCTCGGTGCAGATGCTGCGTAACGTGCCGCACCTGGCGCTGATCCCGCTGGTGATTCTGTGGTTCGGCATCGACGAGTCAGCCAAAATTTTTCTTGTGGCGCTCGGCACCCTGTTCCCTATCTACCTCAATACCTATCACGGCATACGGAATATTGACCGCGGCCTGGTGGAGATGGCGCGCAGCTATGGTCTCTCCGGCTGGAGCCTGTTTATTCAGGTGATTTTGCCGGGCGCGTTGCCGTCAATCATGGTTGGCGTGCGCTTTGCCCTCGGTCTGATGTGGCTGACGCTGATCGTGGCCGAAACCATCTCGGCCAATTCCGGTATTGGCTATCTGGCAATGAACGCCCGTGAGTTTCTGCAAACCGATGTGGTGGTGGTCGCCATCATTCTCTATGCCCTGCTGGGCAAACTGGCCGACGTGACGGCACAGCTGCTGGAGCGTGTCTGGCTGCGCTGGCATCCGGCTTACCAATTGAAGGAGGAGAACGCATGAGCAACGCAACGCTAAGTCCGGCGCGCCTGAACCGCGGTACCCCGGTGGGCGTCAATGGCGTCACCAAGCAGTATGGCAATCGCACCATCCTGAATCATATCGATTTACATATTCCGGCCGGCCAGTTTGTCGCGGTGGTCGGCCGCAGCGGCTGCGGTAAAAGTACCCTGCTGCGCCTGCTGGCCGGGCTGGAATCCACCACGCACGGTGAACTGCTGGCGGGCAACGCGCCGCTGGCCGAGGCGCGCGAAGATACCCGCCTGATGTTTCAGGATGCGCGTCTGCTGCCGTGGAAGAAAGTGATCGATAACGTTGGCCTCGGTCTGAAAGGCCGCGAGTGGCGCAGCGCCGCGCTGGAAGCGCTGGCGGCGGTCGGTCTGGCCGATCGTGCACATGAGTGGCCGGCGGCGCTTTCCGGCGGACAGAAACAGCGGGTGGCCCTGGCGCGGGCGCTGATTCATCGTCCCGGCCTGCTGCTGCTCGATGAACCGCTCGGCGCACTTGATGCGCTGACGCGCATTGAAATGCAGGGCCTGATTGAGTCGCTGTGGCAGCAGCATAATTTTACCGTGCTGCTGGTGACGCACGATGTCAGCGAAGCGGTGGCGATGGCCGATCGCGTATTGCTGATTGAAGAGGGTCAGATCGGGCTGGATTTGGCGGTGGATTTACCGCGTCCGCGCCGCAAAGGATCGGCGCGCCTCGCCGAGCTGGAGGCCGAGGTGCTGGATCGGGTGATGAAGCGGGGAACCTCAGAGCAGCCCCTGCAGTTCGCGCAGCAGCGCTGAAGGAACAGGTGCGCATAAATGCGCACCCTACGGGGTCGTGCATCGTTGCCATTAATGGTAATGAAACACGTACCGTGCGTAATCCGTGTAGGGTCGCCATTCATGGCGACCTGAGTGATTACGCGTTCAGCGCTTTGGTGATCTTCTCGTACAGATCGCCGGACAGATTCTCCAGCCCCTGCAGCGTTTCCAGCGCCTTGCGCATCAGCGCCTGACGTTCGGCATCATAACGCTTCAGACGAATCAGCGGCTCAATCATGCGCGCTGCCACCTGCGGGTTGCGGCGGTTGAGATCGGTCAGCATCTCCACCAGGAATTGGTAGCCGCTGCCATCTTTGGCGTGGAAGGCTGCCGGATTGGCCGAGGCAAACGCGCCAATCAGTGAACGGATGCGGTTCGGGTTACCCATGGTGAACGAGCGATGCGTCAGCAAGCTACGTACCTTGCTCAGCACGTCAGCCGCCGGGCTGGTGGCCTGCAACATAAACCACTTATCCATCACCAGACCATCCTGATGCCAGCGCTCGTCGTACGCCGCCAGCAGCGCATCACGGCACGGCAACTGCGCCGCCACCGCCGCTGACAGCGCGGCCAGCGCATCGGTCATGTTGCTTGCTTTGTCGTACTGCGCCTGCACCAGTTTGCTGGCCTGCTCCGCGTCCGCAAACGCCAGATAACTCAGGCAGACATTCTTCAGCGCGCGCTTGCCGATCTCGGCATGCTCGACTTTGTAGTCGCTGCTCTGGTTGGCGAGATACACCGCATAGAATTCATCGCTCAGCTCATTCGCCAGCGTGCGCACCAGCGCCGCGCGCACTGCGGCAATCGCCAGCGGGTCGATCACTTCGAACAGCTCGGCGATCTCGTTCTCTGACGGCAGCGTCAGGATCAGCGCCATCAGCGCCGGATCGCCCTGCTCATCCAGCAGCACCGCGCGGAAAGCATCGGCGACGTGCAGCGGCAGCGACAGCGGCTGGCCCTGCTGATGGCGCGCCACGTTGAGGCGGATATACGTCGCCAGCAGGCTTTGCGCGGCATCCCAGCGCGAGAAGTCGTTGCGCGCGTGGCGCATCAGGAAAGTCAGCTGCGCATCGCTCCATTTATAGTCGAGCTTCACCGGTGCGGAGAATTCCCGCAGCAGCGACGGCACCGGCTGGAAATAGACGTTGTCGAAAATGAAGGTCTGGAACTCGTCGGTGACGTTCAGCACGTGATGAACCGGATGACCGTTGTGCTGCAACGGAATGACCTTGCCTTCGCCGTCATACAGTTCGATATCCAGCGGAATGTGCAGCGGCAGCTTCTCCTTTTGATCGGCGGTCGGGGGCGTGTGCTGCGTGACGTGCAGCGTGTACTGCTCCAGCTCCGGGTTGTAGTCATCACGCACCGTCAGCACCGGCGTGCCCGACTGACTGTACCAGCGGCGGAACTGTGACAAATCGACGTTGGAGGCATCTTCCATCGCCTGCACGAAATCATCACAGGTGGCGGCGCTGCCATCGTGACGCTCGAAATAGAGCTGCATCCCCTGCTGGAACTGCTCTTCACCCAGCAGCGTGTGCAGCATGCGAATCACTTCAGAACCCTTCTCATACACCGTCAGGGTGTAGAAGTTGTTCATTTCGATCACCTGATCCGGACGGATCGGATGGGCCATCGGGCTGGCATCCTCGGCGAACTGCGCGCCGCGCATCACGCGCACATTATCAATACGGTTGACCGCGCGCGAGCCGAGATCGGAGCTGAACTCCTGATCGCGGAAGACCGTCAGACCTTCTTTCAGGCTGAGCTGGAACCAGTCGCGGCAGGTGACGCGGTTGCCGGTCCAGTTGTGGAAATATTCGTGACCAATCACGGCTTCAATACCGAGATAGTCTTTGTCGGTGGCGGTTTCCGCTTTGGCCAGCACGTATTTGGAGTTGAAGACGTTGAGGCCTTTATTCTCCATCGCGCCCATGTTGAAGAAATCCACCGCGACGATCATAAAGATATCGAGGTCATATTCGAGGCCGAACCGCTCTTCGTCCCACTTCATGCTGGCTTTGAGCGAGGTCATCGCCCAGTCCGCACGGTCGAGGTTGCCGCGATCGACAAAAATTTCCAGCGCCACGTTACGGCCGGAACGGGTGGTAAAGCTGTCACGCAGCACATCGAAATCGCCGGCGACCAGCGCAAACAGGTAGCAGGGTTTCGGGAACGGATCCTGCCATTTCACCCAGTGACGACCATCCTCGTGCTGACCGCTCTCCAGCTTGTTACCGTTGGACAGCAGGTACGGATAGCTAGCCGCGTCGGCGATCAGGGTGGTGGTGAAGCGCGCCAGCACGTCCGGGCGATCGAGATACCAGGTGATATGCCGGAAGCCTTCGGCTTCACACTGGGTGCAGAGCGCCTCGCCGGATTTATACAGCCCTTCCAGCGCGGTGTTTTTATCCGGATGGATTTCATTAATGATGGTCAGGGTAAAGTTGTCCGGCAGCTGGCTGATGATCAGTGCGCCCTGCTCTTCGCGGTAGTGCGGCCACGGATTGCCATCCACCGCCAGCGACAGCAGCGTCAGCGCCTCACCGTCCAGACGCAGTTCAGCCTGCTGCGCGCCAAGGCGTTTTACCTGACTGACGGCGGTGACGCGCGTGGTCGCCGCATCAAGATCAAACGTCAGGTCGATATCGGTGATGGTGTAGTCCGGCGCCCGGTAGTCGTGGCGATATTTAATTTGCGGCTGTTGCGTCATAAATCCTTCTCGCATCGTTAATATATTCAACCCTCAGAGTCTAAGCGGGTTGCGCCCGGGTTGCCACGCACAAAGCGTGCGTTGCGCCAAAAGTCTACAATTCATTAACAATGGCACAAATGACCCTCGACCTGTCACCTGCAATTATGGTGTGATCGCGGTGATTACTGTTTTATACTCCTGCGTCTTTATGACTTTGTTGAATACCGGGCTCTGCTCCGCGGAAGAGGATGCTGAAACGCACCATGACTGGACACGCTTCCCCGATTTTGACCACGCTGCTTGATACCGATGCCTATAAGCTTCACATGCAGCAGGCCGTTTATCATCGTTACTACGATGTCCCGGTAACGGCAGAATTTCGCTGCCGCAGCGATGAGCAGCTCGGCCAGTATGCCGACGCCATCCGCACGCACATTACTGCCATGCAATCTCTGGCGCTGAGCGATGACGAATATCGTTACCTCAGCAGCTTACCGTTTTTCCAGCAGGATTATCTCGACTGGCTGCGCCAGTTCCGCTTCGATGCCTCGCAGGTTGAGGTGCGCGACGATCACGGACATCTGCGCATTCAGATTCGCGGCCCGTGGCGTGAAGTGATTCTGTGGGAAGTGCCGCTGCTGGCGCTGATCAGCGAAGTGGTACACCGTCACCGGACGCCGGAAAGCGGCGCGGAACAGGCGGTGGCGCATCTGCAGCAGAAGCTGGTGCACTTCCGTGAGCAGGTAGGCGATCTCGATATGTCGCGCTTCCAGCTGATGGACTTTGGCACACGCCGTCGTTATTCGCGCGCGGTGCAGGAAGCAATTGTCAGCACGCTGAAAAACGAATTCCCGTGGCTGCTGGGCACCAGTAACTACGATCTGGCGCGCCGGTTGCAGCTTAACCCGGTCGGAACCCAGGCACATGAATGGTTCCAGGCGCATCAGCAGATCAGCCCGGTACTGGCCAACAGCCAGCGCGCGGCATTGCAGTCGTGGCTGGATGAGTACGATAACCAGCTCGGCATTGCCCTGACCGACTGCATCACGATGGACGCCTTCCTGCGTGATTTCGGCCCCGGTTTTGCCCATCGCTATCAGGGCCTGCGCCATGATTCGGGCGATCCGGTGGAGTGGGGAGAAAAAGCCATTGCGCATTATCAGCGGCTGAATATTGATCCGCTCAGCAAAACGCTGGTGTTCTCCGACAATCTCAACCTCGATAAAGCACTGGCGCTGTATCGTCATTTCGGTCAGCGCGCGAACGTGGTATTTGGCATCGGCACCCGCCTCACCTGCGATATTCCCGGCGTCACGCCTTTGAATATCGTGATCAAACTGGTGAGCTGCAACGGTAAACCGGTGGCCAAACTCTCCGACAGTCCCGGTAAAACCATCTGCCAGGATAAAGCCTTCGTGCGCGCCCTGCGCAAAGCCTTCGAGCTGCCGCTGGTCAAACGCGCCAGCTAATCGGCCTGAGCAGGGTGCCTGCGCCCTGCTCTGCGCCAGAAAATCTCTTTATTCTCCGGCAATTTTGCTTGTTTCCTGGTGGCTCGCAAGTAACATAGCTAAACCCCGGAATGGGGCTTATTTCACTCCATCTTCATTTATATAGAGAGATTTTTATGAGCGTAGTGCCTGTAGCGGATGTACTGCACGGCCGTGTCGCGGTTGACAGTGAAGTCACCGTACGTGGTTGGGTACGTACCCGAAGAGATTCCAAAGCCGGTCTTTCCTTCATCGCCGTTTATGACGGTTCCTGCTTTAATCCCGTTCAGGCCGTCGTCAATAATTCTCTGAATAATTATCAGGATGAAGTGCTGCGTCTGACCACCGGCTGTTCGGTGATCGTCACCGGTAAAGTGGTGGAGTCACCGGGTGAAGGCCAGGCATTCGAACTGCAGGCGACCCAGGTTGAAGTCACCGGCTGGGTGGACGACCCGGATACCTATCCGATGGCGGCTAAACGTCACAGCATTGAATACCTGCGAGAAGTGGCGCACCTGCGTCCGCGCACTAATATTGTCGGTGCCGTGGCGCGCGTACGTCATACGCTGGCGCAGGCGCTGCATCGCTTCTTCCATGAAAACGGCTATTTCTGGGTCTCCACGCCGCTGATCACCGCCTCTGACACTGAAGGTGCTGGCGAGATGTTCCGCGTCTCAACGCTGGATCTGGAAAACCTGCCGCGCGACCCGCAGGGCAAAGTCGATTTCGATAAAGACTTCTTTGGTAAAGAGGCTTTCCTGACCGTTTCCGGCCAGCTGAACGCCGAGACCTACGCCTGTGCGCTGTCCAAAGTGTATACCTTTGGCCCGACGTTCCGTGCCGAGAACTCGAATACCAGCCGTCACTTAGCGGAATTCTGGATGCTGGAACCGGAAGTGGCGTTCGCTACGCTGGACGATGCGGCTGCCCTGGCGGAAGCGATGCTGAAGTATGTGTTTAAAGCGGTACTGGAAGAGCGTGCTGATGATATGGCGTTCTTCGCCGAGCGCGTGGATAAAGAAGCCATCGCCCGTCTGGAGCGCTTCATCAACATGGATTTCGCCCAGGTAGACTACACCGACGCCGTCGACATTCTGCTGAAAAGCGGCCAGAGCTTCGAGAACCCGGTGTCATGGGGCGTCGATCTCTCTTCAGAACACGAGCGTTATCTGGCGGAGAAACACTTTAAAGCGCCGGTGGTGGTGAAGAACTACCCGAAAGATATCAAAGCGTTCTACATGCGTATGAACGACGACGGTAAAACCGTGGCGGCGATGGACGTGCTGGCGCCGGGCATCGGTGAAATCATCGGCGGTTCCCAGCGTGAAGAGCGTCTTGATGTGCTGGACGCGCGCCTCGCTGAAATGGGCCTGAATAAGGAAGATTACTGGTGGTATCGTGACCTGCGTCGCTATGGCACCGTGCCACATGCCGGCTTCGGTTTAGGTTTCGAACGTTTGATCGCCTATGTCACTGGCGTACAAAATGTAAGAGACGTTATCCCGTTCCCACGCACGCCACGTAACGCGAATTTCTAAGATTTAAGATTAAATATAAGAAATTCATATATATATTGAGGTCGGCCCTGCCGGCCTTTTTTTATTTTTGTAAATTTTGAGTTCTCTCACAAAGTTCCCGATATTTTACAAATTGTAATACAATTTTGCTTTTTGATACGTAATTACGAGAATTGAATCATTTTCGGGCTAGAATTAGCAACCCCGTGATGGAAAGATGCGTGCAGACACAGGAGACATCAAACTTCTTTCAAGGTTCCCGTAAAGGTTTCTTGACGGCAGTGGCAGATGTCCAAATAACTCCAATGAGGGTAATAAATAATGATGAAGCGCAACATTCTTGCAGTGGTTATCCCTGCTCTGTTAGCTGCCGGCGCAGCAAACGCAGCAGAAATCTATAACAAAGACGGCAACAAACTGGACCTCTACGGTAAAGTTGATGCGCGCCATCAGTTCTCTGATGACTCAAGCTCAGACGGCGACAAATCTTACGTTCGTTTCGGCTTCAAGGGTGAAACTCAGATTACCGACCAGCTGACCGGTTACGGCCAGTGGGAATACAACGTACAGGCTAACGTTGCTGAATCACAGGGCACTTCTGGTTCTAAAACTCGTGTTGGCTTCGCCGGTCTGAAATTTGCTGATGCAGGCTCCTTCGACTACGGCCGTAACTACGGCGTTCTGTACGACGCAATGTCCTACACTGACCAGCTGCCAGTATTCGGTGACGATACCCTGTATCAGGACAACGACAACTTCATGGCCGGTCGTTCTAACGGCCTGGCGACTTACCGTAACAGCAACTTCTTCGGTCTGGTTGACGGTCTGGCATTCGCTGTTCAGTATCAGGGCAAAAACGAAGGTCGCGGTCCACGTTATGACAACGGTGACGGCTGGGGTACCTCTCTGTCCTATGACACTGGTATGGGCATCAGCGCAGTGGGTGCATACTTCTCTTCAGATCGTACCAATCAGCAGCAGCTGGATGGCAACGGTGAGAAAGCAGATGCATACGGTTTCGGTCTGAAATACGACGCCAACAACGTCTACCTGGCTGCCTTCTATGGTGAGTCTCGTAACCTGACTCAATATGGCAATAACAACGACGGCACTGGCGCTACCGGCCCTGACTTCAACTTCGCTGCCAACAAAGCGCAGGCTTTCGAAGTGGTTGCTCAGTACCAGTTCGACTTCGGTCTGCGTCCATCCATCGCTTACCTGCAGTCTAAAGGCAAGGACCTGAACGGCGCGACTGGCCACGGTTCAACCTTCGCTGGCGGCGATGCTGACCTGGTTAAATATATCGAAATCGGTACCTACTACTACTTCAACAAAAACATGTCCACCTACGTTGACTACAAAATCAACCTGCTGGACGACAACGACTTCACCCGCGCTACCGGTACTTCTACCGACGACGTGGTTGGCGTTGGCCTGGTTTACCAGTTCTAATCTGCCGATTCGAACTGCGTAACACCTCAGAAACGGAGCCTTCGGGCTCCGTTTTGCATTTCAGTGATCGGGCTCCCGATTAGCGCCATTACTTTATACGCCACAGTTATTTCTTTTTTATGTCAGCGGTTGGCAAGCGTTGCGTCTGACGTTAACCTGATAGCTCATTTTGCTAAAGTTCACCCTAACGGAACTGACTCATGTTTGAATCAATCTCTGCCGCACCAGCCGATCCTATTCTGGGACTGGCTGACCTGTTTCGCGCCGACGACCGCCCGAATAAAATCAATCTTGGCATTGGTGTTTATAAAGATGAAACCGGCAAAACGCCGGTGCTGACCAGTGTGAAAAAAGCTGAGCAGTATCTACTGGAGAACGAGACCACCAAAAACTACCTCAGCATTGATGGTCTGGCTGATTTCGCGCGCTGCACGCAGGAACTGCTGTTTGGCAAAGAGAACGCGCTGATTAGCGCTGGCCGCGCCTGCACCGCGCAGACGCCGGGCGGCACCGGTGCGCTGCGCGTCGCCGCGGATTTCCTCGCTACGCAAACCAACGTCAAACGCGTCTGGGTGAGCAATCCCAGCTGGCCGAACCACAAAAACGTGTTCAACGCCGCTGGTCTGGAAGTGTGTGATTACCAGTATTACGATGCGGCGACCCACAGCCTCGACTTCGACGGCATGCTGGCCTCGCTGCAGGAAGCGCAGGCGGGCGACGTGGTGCTGTTCCACGGCTGCTGCCATAACCCGACCGGTATCGATCCTACCGCTGACCAGTGGCAACAGCTGGCGCAGCTGTCGCTGGAGAAAGGCTGGCTGCCGCTGTTCGATTTCGCCTACCAGGGCTTCGCACGCGGTCTGGATGAAGATGCTGAAGGCCTGCGCATTTTCGCCGCATCCCATCAGGAACTGATCGTCGCCAGCTCCTACTCGAAAAACTTTGGTCTGTACAACGAGCGTGTCGGTGCGCTGACGCTGGTAGCGGCAACGGCCGACGTGGCGAAGACAGCATTCAGCCAGGTGAAATACAGCATCCGCGCCAACTACTCTAACCCGCCGTCGCACGGTGCTGCCGTGGTCGCCACCATTCTCGGTAACGACGCGCTGCGTACCATCTGGGTGCAGGAACTGACCGACATGCGTCAGCGCATTCAGCGCATGCGTCAGCTGTTTGTGAATACCCTGGCGGAGAAAGGCGCACAGCGCGATTTCAGCTTCATCATCAAACAGAACGGCATGTTCTCGTTCAGCGGTCTGACCAAAGATCAGGTGGTGCGTCTGCGTGAAGAGTTTGGCGTGTATGCGGTGAATTCTGGTCGCGTTAACGTGGCAGGCATGACGCCGGATAATATGTCGGCGCTGTGTGAAGCGATAGTCGCCGTGCTGTGACCAACGAAAAATGGGCCTGATGGCCCATTTTTTTATTGCAGGAAAGGATTACTGACGCGCTCGTGGCCGAGGGTGGAAATCGGGCCATGGCCAGGGACAAACGTCACATCATCACCCAGCGGCAGAAGTTTATCCCGGATGGCCGCGATTAAATCGCTGTGGCTGCCCTGCGGAAAATCGGTGCGCCCGACGCCACCGTTAAAAATCACATCACCGGAGATCAGCAGACGTCCAGCACGGTCAAAGAACACGATATGGCCAGGCGTATGCCCCGGACAGTGCAGCACTTCCAGCGTCACGTTGCCCAGCTTTACCGTTTCACCCTCTTCCAGCCAGCGATCTGGCGTCAGCGGCGCGCACTCCGGCAAACCAAACATCCGGCTTTGAGTGGGCAGGTTATCCAGCCAGAAGGCATCTGCTGGCTGCGGCCCGACGATCGGCACCTGATAGTGCTGCGCCAGTTCGGCAGCAGCACCGACGTGATCGAGATGGCCGTGGGTCAGCAGGATTTGCGACGGCGTTAAGCCTCGCTCCGCCAGCACGGCAATAATGGTTTCGGCATCGCCGCCGGGATCAACCAGCGCAGCCTGTTGCGTCTCGTCATCCCAGATAACGGAACAGTTCTGTGAAAAGGCGGTGACCGGAATAATCAGGTAATTCATAGCGCTCCATGACCGACACACGCAGCGCTGCCGGTATCAGGACCAGTGCCTTGCAGGCCCGGTATCAATGTGTACGAAGTTGCTGCGCGGGTAATATCCTACACCACCGGCGCGCATAGATAACGCCGCTTTGCGAACATTGCTCAGAGAAATGCCCTCAATGTGGAAATCCATCGCCTGCCCTTTGGTGTGATAGCTGTGTTTAGCCACGCCAGGGCCCGATTCACGCAGCATATTATTGGTCGCCAGCGTACGGTAGCCGGAGATCAGCTGCACCGGTTTGCGCGTGTTGAGCAGCGTCTGCAAACGATAGAGCTGGTCAAACAGATGCGGATCGATGTGTTTAACCTGATTGGCGCGGTAATCGCGGAAGAAGTGGTTTAAGCGAGCTAACTCATCCTTGTCATAACTCTTACCGTTAAAAAACTCAGTTTTGAGGGTTTCACCGGTATGCATGTTACTGAGCGTTAATACCCGGGGGCGGGAGGTGGAAACTGACGCCAGCGCTGCACCTGGCAGCAGTGACAATCCAGCCGCTGCGCCACCCAGCAGCAATAAACGACGACGTTGAGAATCAAAATTAGCCATGAAGCGGGGTTACCTAATCTAAAACGATAAAAATATGTGCAAAAAGTACACAAGGCCGAACAGTAACCGCAGCCTGGTGAGCAGTCAACCCGCAATCTGTCACAGAATGCGCAAAACCGGTCTGAAATCAATTTTCCAGACCGGTTTTGCCATTTTCTTTGAGGGAAGGATAACAGGGAAATCAACGCTTAGAGCAGCAGCTGCCCCGCTTTGGTCAGCACCTGGCTGCCGGAGCGCGCCGGGTTATCATAATTGTAAATATCTGTACGATACTGCGGCTGGCCGTCGTCCGCCACCCAGGCCGTAAGGTAGTAGAGATTGACCGGAATACGATGGCGAATCGGCACGTAGCGCGTATCGCCCTGCTTCAGCGTGTCAGAGATACGGCTGTCGTTCCAGCCCGCGTCCTGCAACAGCAGATCGGCCAGTTCAGAAGCTTTGTTGACGCGCACGCAGCCGGAGCTGAGCGCGCGGATATCACGCTGGAACAGGCCATGGTTCGGCGTGTCGTGCAGATAAATTGCGTCTGAACTCGGCATGTTGAATTTATAGCGGCCCAGCGAGTTGCTGGCACCCGGCGCCTGACGAATGCGATACGGGAAACTGGCGGCGGACACCATGTGCCAGTCAATCATCGACGGATCGATCACTTCCGCATCAGCGCTCCAGCCCGACAGCAGCGTGTAGCCGTGCTTATACAGATAGCTCGGATCCTGCTTCACCTTCGGCACGATATCCTGGCGCACCAGCGTGGTGGGCACGTTCCACGGTGGATTGAGCACCACATTATTGAGCGCGCTGCGCATTAGCGGCGTTTTGCGGTCCGGACGACCGACAATCACCCGCGAGGACAGAATGGTATTGCCGTTGTTGTAGTAGGTCAGGGAATAGTTGGGAATATTCACCATGATGCCGTTGTGCATGTCATCCGGCAGCAGACGCAGACGCTGAATATTCAGCGCCAGCAGCGCCGCACGCATCTGCGGGGAAACATTCAGCCACTCGCGGGTACGCGGGCCGATGGCACCGTCGTCTGCCAGTCCCTGCCAGTGCTGGAAGCGTTTTACCCCCTCCACCAGCGTGTTGTCGTAAACATTATTGCTGGCAGCCGGGGTGACCGTGCTGATGTTGCCGCTGGCCTGCGGAACCTGCGCCGGCAGATCGCTGACGCTGGTGGCCGACGGACTGACGGCCACGGGCTGATCGCTCTGACTCACCGGCTGCGGCGCCGTCGGGACGGCATCGTCGGCTGGCGTGGGCGTCGCGCTGTGCGTGCCGGTCAGCATCCCGGTGCGCTGCAAAATCTCACGCAGCGCCGGCACATCATCGCTGATCTGCCCCGGGCGCAGCGTGCCCTTATCGCGCAGCTGCGGCCACGGCCGGTTATCGGTCAGCAACGCTTTTAACGCGCTGTGCATCGGTGCGTACTGCGGATGCTGCGGTTGCAGCGACACCACAAAGGCGCGGCTGCCTCCGCCGTTCACCGCGTTCTGCCACTGATTGATGGCGGAGAGTGACGGCATGGTCAGCTTGTACGGCACATTGCTGTACAGCCAGGTTTCGCCCTGGGTCGGTACGTTAGCGACAAACTGCAGATAGCCAAGCATGGCGTCGCTCAGCACCACGTCCCGCGCGAAGCCTTTGATATCCGGATTAGTGAGCAACTCTACCCAGCGGGTAAACTGCGGCTGTACGCCGGAGAGCGCCACTTCTGCCAGCTGCTGCTGGAAAGCCTGCACGGCGTCGCGATCCTGCCACAGCGGCGCCATGTTGCGTGCCGCATAGATGCCGGCGAGGCCGGGCAGATAAAAGGGTCGTTCGCTGGGGCTAAATGCCTGCTGAATTTGCTGCTGGCTGGCAGCCACTGACAGCGTGCTGTGCGGCAGCGCGCCGACGTCTGCCGCCTGGCTGATAGCCAGCGGTGCCGCCATCAGTGAAAAACTGAGTGCTATTGCAGCACGATTAACTCTGCTCTTCTTGTTCAGCAACATCCCTGCCCCCTTCTTACCAAAGACACAGCATCCTGAAAACGCCGTGTACCGCCTGTACTCTTATGGTTGAGTATAAAATAAAAAACGGCATCCGCCTCGCAGGGCCGATGCCGTTTACAGATTAACCGCAGCCTGAATTTTTAACCAGATTTGCTGCTAGCTATTTTCAGTGGCCACGCCTGCGCCGGGATTTTCCTGTTTCACCGGCGTCGGATCGGCGGAGAAACCGCGCAGTCCGACCACGTGCACATGCTCCGTATTGTTAAAGACTTTACGTACCAGCTTATAAGTGGTGCCTTTTTCCGGACTGATATTCTCCGGCGCGGCGATCACCAACTGCATTTCCAGACGCTCGCACAGTTCGAACAGCGTGGCGATGGAGCGCGCATCAAGACGCGCGGCTTCATCGAGGAACAGCAGGCGGCACGGTGAAATATCTTTACCGCGCAGACGCCGTGACTCCTCTTCCCAGCTCTGCACCACCATCACCAGAATCGACATACCGGTACCGATCGCTTCACCGGTCGACAGCGCCCCGCTTTCGGCGCGCAGCCAGCCGTCTGAGCCGCGGTTCACTTCCACTTCCATCTCAAGGTAGTTGCGGTAGTCGAGCAGCTCTTCACCGATGGTCTGCGCCGTGCGCTGGCCCATATCAATCTGCGGATTGAGACGCTGATACAGCTTCGCCAGCGCTTCCGAGAACGTGAGGCGATTGCTGGTAAACAGATCCTGATGCTGTTCATGCTCTTCCGACAGCGTATCCAGCAGCATGGCGTGCGTTTCGCGTACGTTGACGTTCAGCCGCACGCTGCGCACCTGGCCAAAGCTCACCGCCTGCAAGCCCTGGTTCAGCTGACGGATGCGGTTCTGCTCGCGCTGAATGGTTTTGCGGATGATATTGGCCGCGCTGCGCGAACTGATCGCCAGCGTCTGCTCACGCGCCGTCAGCTCTTCGGTCAGACGGTTCAGCTCAATCTCCATCTGCTCGATAGCTTCAACCGGATCGTCGGTACGAATGATGTCCTGACGGATACGTTCACGCAGATGCTGATAGACGGCGATAAAGAACTGAATCTTGCGCTCCGGCCGTTTTGGATCCTCCGACATGCGCAGCACATCGCGCAGGTGTTCATTATCCGCGACCGCCAGGCGCAGCGCACCGAGCGCCTTATCCGACATTGAGCGCAGCTCGTCGCCGCTCAGGTAAGCCAGTTCGCGGCGATGCAGACGGCGCTCGACGCCGTTCTCTTTCACCAGGCGCAGCACGGTGCACCAGCCCGCTTTGGCGCTGACAACCTGCTCACGCATCAGATGATAATCGCGCTCCAGCTTGCGCAGTTTCTTCTGCAGGCTATCCATTTCGGCTTCGCAGAAGGTGAGCTGTTTCTCCAGCTGATTGCGACGCGCACGGTTGTGGCTGAGCGCCGTGTAGAGTTCGTCACGCCGGCTGCGCGCGCGCTCCTCGGCGCTGGCATCGGCGTGCACGCCAATATCCTGCATCTCCTGCTGCAACTCTTTCAGCATGTCGCGCTTGGCGTCGTACGAACTCTTCAGCGATGCCAGCACCTGGGAATACTGCGTCAGCTGCGCCTGATGTTCGCGCAGGCGTTCGCGCGCGCGGCTGCGTTCGCCTTCTGCCTGCTCCAGACGCTGGCGCAGTTTTTCGTTGAGATCGCTGTTACCGGTCAGCATGCCAGCCGAATCTTCATAGCTGAAGTGCGCGCGGCGCTGCACCACTTCGGTCAGGGCAAATGCCTGCTGACGCGCTTCGCGCTGCTGCTGCTGCGCCTGCTGATAATCACGCGTCAGCTGTTCGTGCTGCTGCGGATCGCTCTGCAGCACCGCCACCAGCGGCTCCAGTTTGCTGAGTTTCGCGCCGTGCTGATGCAGGAAGCGCGCGGCTTCCTGGGCTTCTTCCACCCGCTCACGAATCTCTTCGCAGCGGTCGGCCAGCGAGTCGTCAAGCAACAGGTTAACGCGCGGCAGCAGGCGGTTGAGCTGCGCCACACCCTCTTTTGCCTGCTCGAACTGGGCACGCTGCTGCTGATTGTCATTCTCGTGCTGCGCCAGCGCACGCTCCAGCTCGCCACGACGGCTGTTGAGCTGACGCATCTGCGCTTCCGGATCTTCGTCGAAGGCCACCGCCAGGTGGCTGCCGATAAAGCGGCTAAACGATTGATGCAGACGCTGGGTTTTCTGCACGTCAAATGACAGCGTGGCAAAACGTTCGGCCAGCTGGTCGCGCTCATTGTTCAACAGCTCCAGCTGATTTTCCCGCGCCGCGCGACCAAACAGCGGCACTTTCGGGAAGCGCGAATAACGCCACTGGCGCTCCGCCACTTTGACAACGACCGCATTTTCCAGCTCGTCGACGCTAAAGACGCTGTCATCAAACGACTGCGGATCGCCTTCGATCAGATAGAGATCTTCCGGACACTCTTCAAGGCCGTCGAGCATCTCGCGCACCAGCGACAGGTCCGGTACCACAATGGCGTGACGCGATGGGCCATACAGCGCGGAGAAGTACGGCGCATCATCCAGCGTCACGTCATCGTAAATTTCTGACAGCAGCACGCCGCCAAACCGCTCCGCCAGCTGGGTCAGGCGCGCATCTTCCGCGCCGCCCGGCTGGCTGAGTCGCGCAATCTGCTGCTCAACTTCACGCTTGCACGCCGCCACTTCATCACGCTCAACGGTGGTTTCACGCTCGCGCTCCAGCAGCTGCTGCATATATTCGGTGATCTGCTGGCTGCTGTTCAGCGTCTGGCCGGTCTGCTCGCTCAGCTGGGTGAGAATCTCCTGCGCCGCCAGCCAGTGCGGTGCCCGCGCGGTCAGCGCAGTGATGCGCTCGCGCAGCTGCTCCAGCTCCTGGCGCATCAGCATGCGGCGTTCACCGGCGTCGGCCACGCTTTCGTTCAGCTGCTCTATCTGCGCTTCCAGTTCACGCTGCAGGCCTTCCAGCGCGTCAGCGTCATAATGCTGGCCCTGACGTTTACAGAAGTCGGCCAGCAGACGTTCGGCGTCATGCTGCTCGCGCAGGCGGGTTTCCAGTTCGTTGAGACGCAGACGCAGCGAAGAGAGCTGTTCGGCATGATGGCGCTGGTTAGCGGCATCGCGCAGCAATTCGCGCCCGACCTGCCACGCATCCTGCCGGCTTACCTCGCCAGCAATACTGGTGACCAGCGCCAGCGCCTGTTCAAACTGGCTGTGCGCCGCTTCCGCCACGCTCAGCTTCTGCTCCAGGCGCAGCAGCCGTTCGGTGGCCTCTTCTTCGCGCGCCTGGAAGGTTTCCTGCCACTCTGCGGCGTTGTCGATGGTGAGGTCCGGCAGCTGGCACTGCGCCCGCGCTTTTTCCAGCGCCTGCAACGCCTGCTGATACTGGATGGCGCGGGTTTGCTGCACATCAAGCGCCTGCTGAAAATCGGCCAGCTGGCTTTTCAGCTCGTCGACTTCAATTTCCGCCGCTTCAGCGCGCGCTTCGTTCTCTTCCTGCACCTCACGCGCTTCGGCCACCACTTCATTCTGCTCTTCGAGACGATAAGTCAGCTCTTCCAGATCGGCGTCGTAACGCGCGATCTTCTCCTGCTGACGCATCGCCGTCTGGACCAGATTAAGGTGATCGCTCGCCGCCTGATAATCGGTTTCCAGATCGCTCTCTGCGCCGTTGTGCTCAGAGAGTTCGCGCGCCATTTCGATGTGACGATACTGTTCCGATGCCAGCTGATTGCGACTGGTGAACAGCTCGTTACGCAGCTGCAGCGCACCGTCAAGATGGATGCGACGCTCGTTGGCGTGGCGCATGTAGTCGGCAGAAACGTAGCTGGTGGCTTCAGAGATCAGATGCTTAAACAGATCGCGGTCCGACTGCGTGACGCGAATTGCTTCCAGCGTCATGCGGTTTTCGCGCAGCGCCGCTTCCATATCCTGGAACGCTTTACGCACGCCGCCGTTTTCCGGCAGCAGGTAGTCGCGCAGCGAGCGGGTAATGGCGCTGGAGATACCGCCATACAGCGAGGCTTCGATCAGACGGTAGAATTTGCTGCGATCGCCGGCGGTGCGCAGGCGACGCGGCACTACGCCGAGCTCAAACATCATGGCGTGGTAGTCCGTGACCGAGCTGAACTGGCGGAACTGCACGCCCTCCTGCGCTTCCACCCGCTCCTTCACTTCTGCCAGCGGCAGCACGCGCGCCTGACGGCTGCCAAGAATTTCGGTCAGCATATCGGTTGGTAGCGTATCGGTCGGCAGGCCGTGAATACTGAACGGCTTGATGTCGACTTTCTTATCGCGTCCGGCTACCTGCTGCAGGCGCACGCCAGCCACCACGCGCTGATGGCGCGAGTTGACCACGTCCAGCACCGCATAGCAGACGCCCGCGCGCAGTTTGCCGTGCAGGCCCTTATCGCGCGAGCCGGACGTGGCACCGGCTTCGGTGGTGTTACGGAAATGCAGCAGGGTTAAGTCCGGGATCAGTGCCGTAACAAACGCCGCCATGGTGGTCGATTTACCGGCACCGTTACCGCCGGACAGCGTGGTGACCAGCTCATCCAGATCAAAGGTGCGGGCAAAGAAACCGTTCCAGTTGATCAGCGTGAGCGATCGAAATTTACCGCGTTCAATCATGCCTGTTCATCCTCCGCGCGCTCGCTCGCGTCGTGTTCGCTGTCATTTTCTGCCTCGTCGCTCTCACTGGCGACCGGTGCGTTCTCCAGCGTCATCGCTTCGCCATCACGTATCAGGCGCAGCTGCGCTTCACGTGCGTCGTCACCGCTGCGCACATCCGCACCAAAGCGGAAGACGGACTCCATAATGCGGAACTTGCTGCTGTCGTTGCCCATAAACCACACCATGCCGAGACGGCGCAGACGGCTGAGCGACGCACGCATCTTCTCCTGCAGTTTGGCGCGATCCAGGTCCGACCCGGTGGAACGCTGGTTAACCAGCTTCAGCAACCTGCTTTCATCCGCCAGCGACAGCAGCTCGTCGTACAGCTCCTGCTGGGTGAAAATGCCCTCGTTGGCCAGCCGCTCCGGGCTCAGGTAGAGATAGCAGAGAATTTTACCCACCATCATGTCGAGCTCGGACAGCACCGAGCGCGGGATCAGCGTGGTTGAGCGCGGACGCAGATAGAAAAACCCTTCCGGCGCGCGGATCAGCTCAACGTTGTAGCGCGCATAAAACTCTTCTAAGAACGGCTGGTAATCCATCAGAAAAGCGTGATTATCCAGCTCTTCAATACCAATGTGGCGGCCGGCGCGTAACTGGCTATCAAGCGCGGGAAAAATCGGGTTTGCCAGTGCCAGCGCCAGTTTGACCGGCATCACTTGTTCAATATTTGTCGATGACATGTGCCTGCACCTTGGCTCCGTAATCATTGATGGTCTGCCATTCCGCAGGCAGACCGGCTAAATCGGCTTCGGCCACGCCGAGTCGCACCGCCTGATCGATGACGATGCGTGCGAGGTCGAAGTGGCGCGCGCGGGGATACTGCGCCAGATAGTCACGCATCACCGTGGCGAGATGCAGCGGCTTCTGCTGCTGCTTATAAATCTGCAGCGCTTCTTCAATCATCGCCGCCAGCTGCTCGCGGATTTCGTTAAACTCTTCGTACTCCATCTCCGGCGGCAGCTCGCCCATCACCTCGTCGTTACGCAGCGTCATCTCTTCATCGCGCATGTCATACAGACGGTCGGCATTGGCGTAGGTCAGCGCCCACGGCTGATCGAAATAGTTCTGCACCGACTGGCGTAAACGCTGCGCGAACACGCGGTTTTTATCCATGTCGATGGCGGTACGAATAAATTTGTGCACGTGGCGGTCGTAACCGATCCACAGATCGATAGCCTGCTGGCCCCAGCTGATAATGCGATCAAGCTTGTTTTGCAGGTCAAACACCAGCTTGTCGACAAAGCCCAGATCCGGGCTGCTCAGCGTGGCGTCCTGAATCCGCAGCAGGTTAGCCTGCAGCTTGTCGCCTGCCGCTTCCAGCGTATCCTGCAGTTCACGCAGCGTGCCGGAGGTCTCCGACAGCAGCAGCTCACAGCTGGAGATGGCCGCGCGCCAGTCTTTATTCAGCAGATCGGCGATATCGCTTTTTACCGCCTGCTGCTGTTCATCCATCAGGCGCTGCGTCATGTCGATGCTGTCGAAGATTTCCGCGACCGAATATTTCAGCGGCGCAAAGACGTTGCGATGCCAGTGAAACTCGTCGCCATCTTCCTCGGCGGCGTCGGCGGCGCGCTTCAGCTCCTGCGCGACAATCGACAGCTGCATCGACAGGCGCAGCGTGGAAAATTCGCGCTGGCGAATGTAATAGTCGGTGATGCCGATCGCCAGTGGCGTCAGACGATAGATGGCGTGACCTTCGGTCAGCTCGCTGGTAAAGCGGTTAAGCAGGCGCTGACGCACCATGTCGTTGATGGCGTTGTTGGCACGGACCTGAACGGTTTCGTGGGTTTGTTCAAACGCTTTGCTGACGTGACGAAAGGCGTCAATCAGCTCACCTTCACTCATCTCGCCGTCCATGCGCTCCCCGTTGAGGGTGGCGATGGCCAGCAAAAACGCCAGACGTTCTACCGGCAGCGCAAGGGAAAAGTCATTCTTGCGCGCCCATGCCACCAGTTCGGGGACCGTCTGGGAAAATTCGCTCATAGTTGATCCTTCTACCTGGGTTTGCGCGCAGTCACGTGGATATAGCGCCCTAAGCTCAAAAAGGGCTCCTGACGACAGTAGCGCCGTTCCATCTCAATAATTTCCTCAACGCTCTTCCCGGCGCCGGGCTGCGGCTTCATGTAGTCACTGAACACGCGGATACCGGCACGCTGCTCGGTGATAAATCCGCACTGCGTCAGCCAGCGCTGTACATCGTCAGGATCGCGGGGGAAATCCGGTGACAGCGTGCGTTTTTTGCGCTTGTTCATGTTGGCGCGCAGATAGCCGAAATTGCCGAGCGTCAGGGTGCGGAACGTCAGGCCGTGCGCGTTATAAAACATCAGCGACAGCACACCACCGGGTTTCAGCGTATGCCACAGCGCCTGCAGCACCGCCAGCGGATCCGCTACCCACTCAAGCACAGCGTGAAACAATACCAGATCCACCGGCTTATCCAAATGTTCGCCAACCTGCTGCGCGCTAATTTGTTTGAATTGCATGTTGTGGCTCACACCTGCGCTGTGCGCATGGGCGGCGGCCAGCTTAAGCATCTCGCCCGACAGGTCGCACAGCAGTACCTGATGTCCCTGCGCAGCAAGACCGCTGGAGATCTGACCGACACCACCACCGGCATCCAGCACCGCCAGCGGGCCAGCGGGCAGCGTCGGCAGAATGGCGTTCAGCTCATCCCAGATGATCGCCTGACGCACCTGGCCTTTACGGGTGCCATAAATATTTTGCGAGAATTTATCCGCCAGATCGTCAAAGTTACGATCCTGCATGGTGATGGCTCCGCTTTGCTGCATTCAACTTGTGCTATTTTGTCACAGGCTCGACAAGAATGAACCTTTCATGCCGCAGTAACTGTCTGGCTGCTGTTTTTTCGGACAAAAGGAGACGTTTTCGATGTTTTTTGCCTTAAAAAAATGGATTGGCGCGATGCTACTGCCTTTGCCATTGCTGTTAACGCTTATGGCGGCAGGACTTTTACTGCTCTGGTTCAGCCGCTGGCAAAAAAGCGGCAAAATCCTTATCTCATTGAGCTGGCTGATGCTGTTACTGCTGAGCCTGCAACCGGTGGCCGATCGGCTGCTGGCCCCGCTGGAAAACCAGTATGCCACGTGGAATGGCAGCGAGCCGGTGGACTATATCGTGGTGCTGGGCGGGGGTTACACCTATAACCGGCAGTGGGCACCAAGCTCCAACCTGCTGAACAACAGCCTGCCGCGCGTGACCGAAGGCGTTCGCCAGTGGCGACGCTATCCTCAGGCCAAAATGATCTTCACCGGTGCCGCTGCGGGCTACAATCCGCGCAGTAACGCCAGCGTTGCCGCTGAGGTGGCGCGCAGCCTTGGCGTGCCCGACGATGCCATCATCGTGCTGGATCAGCCGCATGACACCGGCGAAGAAGCGCTGGCGGTGAAGCAGACCATCGGGCAGCATCCGTTTCTGCTGGTGACGTCTGCCAACCATCTGCCACGCGCCATGCACTTTTTCCAGAGCGCCGGCCTGAATCCGCTACCGGCACCGGCTAACCAGCTGGCGATCACCTCACCGATCAGCGTCTGGGATCGCACACTGCCCTCGCCGCTGTGGCTCAGCCATAGCCAGCGCGCGGTGTACGAAACGCTGGGGCTGATCTGGCAGCGGCTGCGCGGCAGTGGCGAACCTTCAGCCGAGCCAGGGGAGTAGCTGTGCGCGGGCATGGTCAAAGCGCGGCCGGTCAAACTGGCCGCTGCTGACCAGCGTGTCAACGCAATCCCACAGCTGGTAGAGCCAGCGGCGCCAGACGAAACCCTCATCCACCGGCGCACGCTGTAAATAGTGCTGCAGCAGCGATGCTTCAGCACCGTTTTCCGCCAGGCGCATCAGCTCATACTCACGCGGTGCCCACAAAATGGTGCCCGGCTGGGTCATCGCCACCAGCTGATCGCTGTGCGGGTTTTTCAGCATACTGGCGAGACGCAGATTGCCGTGCATCAGCACACACGGGTCGTCAAAGCCGGCAAACAGCTGCGCCAGCTGTTCGCGACTGCGAAACAGAATCTGGCGATCGGCGTGGGTAAATCCAGGGGGCGACAGATAGCCCAGCGTGGACCACAGCACTTCCACCCGCTGGCGATACCATGCCGGCCAGCGATTTTCCTGCACGCTGTCAACGCTGCCGACCAGGCCATGGCTGTCAATGCGGTGCCACGCCAGCAGCCCTTCGACAATCTGTTCACACAGCTGCTCCCAGCGCGCTGCCGTGCGCGCCGGCGCTTCGGCCGATACGCCATTTAAGCGCGCCAGCAGCAGCATTTCATGCGCCGGCGGTTGCTGACTCAAAACCAGGCCGTACACCGTGGGCAGCGTAATCAGCCCTTCATGCGCCAGCATGGTGAGTTTTTTCGCTTCGAGCGCGGCGCGTCCCTGATGACGAAAATATTTGGCCACCAGCGGCATCGGCTTACCGTGGTCATCATAGAGGGCGTAAAGACGCGATTGTGCCTGTTCGCTGATGGTTTCCAGCCGGCTGACGCCTTCGCCCAGCACCAGCGCCAGTTCTGCACGGAGTTGTTCCATGGAAGAGTCCTCCGGAGTTAACTCATTGCACCATCCTGGAGGTCATGACGGCGCGAAACTTAGCGCCAGATCAAACTTTGCGGCCAGCCGGGTCGCTGGCCGCTGACGATTATACCTGCATCGCTTCTCGCACGCGCAGCAGATCGTCAGGCGTATCCACACCGACGCTCGGCACGGTGGCCGCTACCGCCACGTGGATCTTTTCGCCGTACCACAGCACGCGCAGCTGCTCCAGCAACTCGATCTGCTCCAGCGCACAGGGTTGCCATGCCACATAGCGACGGATGAAACCGGCGCGATAGGCATAGATACCGATGTGGCGCAGCAGCGTGTCGCCAATCTGCTCACGCGACTGCGCGTAACGTTCGCGATCCCACGGAATGGTCGCACGTGAAAAATAGAGCGCATAGCCGCTGGCATCAGTGACCACTTTTACCGCGTTGGGATTGAACGCCTCTTCTGCCTCGTGAATCGGTACCGCCAGCGTGGCCATGCCGGCATCCGCCTGGGCCAGATTGTCCGCAACCTGACGCACAATCTCGGCCGGAATCATTGGCTCGTCGCCCTGCACGTTCACGATGATGGTATCGTCAGCAAACTGATACTTTTCAATCACCTCGGCCAGACGCTCGGTACCAGATTGGTGGTCGGCGCGCGTCATGCAGACTTCCCCGCCGGCAGCGGTCACCGCCGCCGCCACGTCAGGATGATCGGTGGCCACAATCACCCGCTCGGCGCCGGACTCGCGTGCACGTTCCATCACGTGCACCACCATCGGTTTACCGTGAATATCCAGCAGCGGTTTGCCCGGCAGGCGCGTGGAGGCGTAGCGTGCCGGAATAATCGCCACGAAACTCATGGATGAATCTCTTCAACGGACAGGGTGCGCGCTTCTACTTCCAGCAATACCGGAATACCGTCACGCACCGGGAACGCCAGGCCGTCGGGTTTGCAGATCAACTCCTGCTGCTCTTTGTTGTAATACAGTTTTCCGTTGCAGACCGGACAGGCCACAATCTCAAGTAAACGGTGATCCATACTTTTCTCCTTTCAGGACCGATACGTCAGAGGATTAGCATACCATAGCGCAATCAGGGACGGCGCGCCGCCATCGGCTTATATGCTGACGTGCCAGCGCGTGGACCAGGCGGCCCGCAGCTCATCAGGCGCGTTTTCCAGCACCACTTCGCTGGCGCCCTGCCAGGCGGCGAAGCGGTTAATGGCTTTATGCACATCGGCGAGAAACTGCTGGCTCATCCGCACGCCGGGCTCCAGCCAGAAGGCTCGCAGAATCAGGCGCTGCGCCTGGCGATCCATTTTGGCATCGACGCGCCCTTTCAGTACGCCGCGGTGCAGCAGCGGCAGGACAAAGTAGCCGTATTTACGTTTGTGCTCCGGCGTATAGCACTCGATGCGGTAATCAAAATTAAACAACTCAAGCGCGCGGCGGCGATCCCATACCACCGGATCAAACGGTGACAGCAGCGCGCTGTGCGTGGCGGCCTGCGGCTGCGCAAGTTGCGGCAGCAGTGTATGGTGCAGCCACATCTCACCCAGTTGCTCAACCTCGACGCGCTGAATCACTCCCTGCTCAGCGGCCTGCGCCAGCCAGAGTGCGATGGGCGCACGTTTCAGCCGGTAGTAATCGGCCAGCCAGCTGGCGCGGAAAATGCCGAGGCTGCGCGCGCTGTGCTCCAGCATCTGCATCACCGCCTCGTTCTCGCTCAGCGCATGCTGCTCGTCGCGCCAGTGCGGCATCACCCGGCTACGCAGATCGTAGACGCGCTGGAAGTTACGGCGCCCGACAACCATCAGTTCACCGGCGCTAAACAGGTTCTCCAGATGTCGCTTGTGCGGCTTCCACGCCCACCAGCCGGGTTTGGTGTGCTTGTCGCTGGCAAAATCAGCGGCGCGAACCGGACCGGTGGCGGCGATATGTTGCAGCAGATCGGCGATCTCCTGCTGATGCTGATCCACCCATTGCTGATTGTATTTCCAGCCCAGGCGCTGCGGTGCCAGCATGCGGTGACGCAGCAGCGGATAATCTTCAAAAGGGATAAAACAGGCTTCATGCGCCCAGTATTCAAACAGTGCGCCCGCCGCCAGCGTTTGCTCCAGCCACTCAGCAGGAAAAGCGCCCAGCCGGCTGAACAGCACCAGATACGGACTGCGCGCGACCACATTAATCGTATCGATTTGCAGCAGCGACATCTGCCGCACACAGGCGTGAATATCGGCAAAACGCGCCTGACGGCGCGGCGGGCGTAGCAGGCCCTGGGCAGAGAGGTGCAGGTTGCGGGCGGTTTGCAGAGAGAGGGAATGCGTGCTGGTCATTACGTCGTCCCTTTGAATGGTTAGCGCGACCGGGCGTCGCGCGCAGCCGTACAGAGTTGAGTCAGATCGGCCAGCAATGCGGCCAGCGGCGCGCCCGCCAGATGCGCATCCACCGGCAGATACCACCAGTTAGCGCGGGCAAAATGGCGGCATTTGACCGCGTCTTTTTCCGTCATCAGCAGGCACTGTGCATCCTGAGTCAGGCTGCGTAACTCTTCTTCGCTATAAGCGTGGTGATCGGCAAAGGCAATCTCTGCTACCGGCTGCAAGCCCTGCTGCTGCAGCGTAGTGAAGAAACGCGGCGGATGACCGATGCCGGCCATCGCGACAATTGGCGGCAGCTGCGTCAGCGCAGCCTGTTCGCCGGTCAGCAGATTGACCGCCAGACCCGGCTGCAGCGTCATGGCGATCTCGCCAGCCTGTGCGCTGCCCCCGTTGACCACCACGGCATCAACCTGCTCCAGCCGCGATGCGCGTTCACGCATCGGTCCGGCCGGTAACCACCAGCCGTTGCCAAAGCGACGCACGCCATCCACCACCACGATTTCGCGATCGCGCTCTAGCGCATAGTGCTGCAGGCCATCATCCGTCACAATCACATCCAGCGGATGCGCCGCCAGCAGGGCCTCAATTGCCTGCCGGCGCTGCGGTGCCACTGCCACCGGCACCTGAGTGCGCTGGGCGATCAGCACCGGTTCATCACCAGCCTGTTCCGTCGCGCTATCCTGATTGACCAGCAGCGGATAGCGTTCCGCTTTACCACCGTAACCGCGCGACACCACACCCGGACGCAGCCCCTGCTGTTGCAGCGCCTGCACCAGCCAAATCACCAGCGGTGTTTTACCGTTGCCGCCCGCGGTCAGGTTGCCAACGACAATGACCGGACAGGGCGCGCGCCAGCGGGTACGCCAGCCGCGCTGATAGCTTAGGCGAATCAGCCAGGTGATAGCGCCATACAGCAGACTCAGCGGCCACAACAGCAGCCACAGCGGCGAGCGTCCGCTCCAGATACGTTCAATCATTGACCGAACTGCAGTTTGTGCAGCTGCGCGTAAGCGCCTTTCTGCGCCAGCAGCACCTCATGGGTACCGCGTTCCACGATTCGCCCATCCTCGACCACCACGATTTCGTCGGCCTTTTCAATGGTGGAGAGACGGTGCGCAATCACCAGCGACGTGCGGTTCTTCTGCAGCTCGTCCAGCGCCGACTGGATGGCACGCTCGGATTCGGTATCCAGCGCCGAAGTGGCTTCGTCGAGAATCAAAATCGGGCAGTCACGCAGCAGCGCACGAGCAATGGCGATACGCTGACGCTGGCCGCCAGACAGTAGCACGCCATTTTCACCAATGACCGTATCAAGACCGTTATCCATCTTGTTGATGAAGTCCATAGCGTGCGCCATGGTCGCCGCCTGCTCGATTTGCTCGCGGGTATATTCACCGTTGCGCGCATAAGCGATGTTATTGGCGATGGTGTCGTTGAACAGATGGACATTTTGCGAGACCAGCGCCACCTGATTACGCAGCGAGCGCAGGGTATATTCCCGCAGGTCGTGACCATCCAGCAGAATCTCGCCCTCGTTGATATCGTAAAAACGCGTCAGCAGACTGGCCATGGTGGATTTACCCGAGCCGGAACGGCCCACCAGCGCCACGGTTTTACCCGCGGGCAGCGTGAGATTAATATCACGCAGCGCCGGAATGTCGCGGCCCGGATAGGTAAAGGTCACGTTGCGGAATTCAACATCCCCTTTTGCACGCGTGATTTCGCGCTTGCCGTTGTCGATCTCCTGCTCGCTATCCAGAATAGTGAACAGCGTTTGACAGGCCGCCATGCCGCGCTGGAACTGGGCGTTGACGTTGGTCAGCGATTTCAGCGGACGCATCAGAGCGATCATCGATGAAAACACCACGGTAATGGTACCGGCAGTCAGGGTATCCATCACGCTCGGGAAGCTGGCGGCATACAGCACAAAAGCCAGCGCCAACGATGCGATCAGCTGGATCACCGGATCGGAAATCGAAGAGGCCGAAACCAGTTTCATCCCCTGCTGGCGCATTTTATTGCTCACCTGCGAGAAACGCTCGGCTTCCACTTCCTGTCCGCCAAAAATCAGCACTTCTTTGTGCCCTTTCAGCATCTGCTCAGCACTGGTGGTTACCTGCCCCATGGTGTTCTGCATATTTTTACTGATGCTGCGGAAGCGCTTGGATACGGTGCGGATGGCAAAAGAGACCAGCGGCGCCAGCAGGATCAGAATCAGTGACAGCTGCCAGCTGTAGTAGAACATCATGATGAACAGGCCAATGATCGATGCGCCTTCGCGTACCACCGTCACCAGCGCGCTGGAGGAGGAAGAGGCCACCTGTTCAGAATCGTAGGTAATCCGCGACAGCAGCGTACCGGTAGACTGCTGGTCAAAGAATGCAACCGGCATGCCCATCATGTGGCCGAACAGGCGACGGCGCATGTTCATCACCACATTGCCGGAGACCCATGAGATGCAGTAACTGGAGATATAACTGGTTACGCCGCGGATCAGCATCAGGCCGATAACCGCCAGCGGCATCCACAGCAGAACGGATTTGTCGGCTTTGCCGAAACCATCATCCAGTAAAGGTTTCAACAGGGAGAGCATTAGGGTGTCGCCTGCCGCATTGAGTATCAGCGCCACGGCGGACACAATCAGGCCAGCCTTGTGCGGTGCAATCATCGGCCAGAGTCGGCGAAATGTCTGCCACGTTGAGAGGTCTTTGTCTTGATGCATTATTTATTCACGCTGTTTGAAATAGCCGCTCATTCTACCTGGAATCGCGTTTGACGCCAAACCACTGATGATACCAGCGGGGGATTATTTGCTCTCTTAACCCCTTAATCTGCCAGCGACCCTGCCGTATCGCGATGTGAATCTGGCCTGATTGCGCAGTGTCATACCAGCGATAGCCCTGCTCACGGTAACGCTGGACCACGGCGACGGCGGGCATACGCCAGGCGTTATAGCGCGCCAGCGAAGCCAGCGCCGCCTGCCCGGCAACACTCCGTAACAGTAAAGGGCCAGAGGAGCTCCGGCTGCCATGATGGGGCACCTGGATAACAGTGGACTGTAAGCCGCCCTTTTCCAGGGCGACCAGCTTGCGCTCCGCCTCCAGCTCGATATCCCCGGTCAGTAACAGGCTGAACTGACCATCATCCACACGCACCACGCAGGAGTCGTTATTTTGCCCGGCGGTCTGCGCGCGCGGCGGCCATAGCGCGTGAAAGTGCAAACGCCCCCACTGCCACTGCTGGCCGCGATAGCACGGCAGATGCCCGGGCTCGCCGAGCGCGCTGCGTACCCGCAGACCAGGCTGCGCCTGTTGCAGCGCGGCTAATCCACCACGGTGATCGAGATGCTTGTGGCTCAGGATCACTCCTCGCAGTTGGCGCCCGGTGTAGTGCAGCCAGGGTAACAAAACCCGCACGCCTGCATTGTCCTCTGCCCAGCCGGGTCCGCTGTCATACAGCATCACCTCATCTCCCTGGCTGATCGCCACCGCCAGACCATGTCCGACATCGATCATGTCAATCTGCCAGTCGTCCTGCTGAGCATTGCTGCGCCAGAACCACAGCGAGAGCAACAGCGCGCAGCAGGGCATCAGCGCCTTCGCAAGCAAGCCGCTGCGCCACAGCGCCAGCCCGGCCCAGAGCAGCAGCACCGCCGGCAGCGTATCGCTCCAGCGCCACCAGCCGGCGGGCAGCCACGCCAGCCCCTGCATCACCAGGCTGACCGACAGATCGGCCAGCTGCCATAGCGGAACGGCGATTGCAGGCAGCGGCAACAGCATCGCCAGCAGAATCAGCGGCACGGTAATCAGCGACACCACCGGCACCGCCAGCAGGTTGGCCACTAGCGCGCTCAGGCTGAGCCCGTGGAACAGAAAGATCTGCAGCGGCGCCATCAGAATCATCATGCCCAATTGCAGGTGCAGCAGTCGCAGCATGAGCCAGCGACGCGGCTGACGGAAACGTGGCGGCAGAGGAAACCACTGAAACCACAGTATCAGCATCGCCACGGCCAGCGCCGACAGCCAGAAGCTTTCTGACAGCACCGTCAGCGGATCAAGCCATAACAAACTCCCTACGCAGAGCGTCCACACCTGCCAGTTGCTCAGCTGCCAGCCAGCTATACGCGTCGCCAGCCACAGCGTTAACGCCAGCATCGCGCGCTGTGCCGGAGGATGACTGCCGGAGATCCAGCAATAGGCTGCCGCTGTTAACCCGCTGATCAGCAGCGGCATCAGATAGCCGATTTGCCTGGCAGGTAACACTAACTGGATGACGCGCGCCAGTAGCCAGCCTACGCTGGCCGCCAGCGTGATATGCATGCCGGAGATGGCCATCAGGTGCGCGGTACCGGTTTCGCGCAGCAAGGCTCGCTGGGCCGGGGTCATCGCATCACGCACGCCAAAGGCCAGTGCCTGTATTATTGCGGGCTGCGTTAACCCGGTGAAACGCGCCAGGTGATGATCGATAAACCGCGTCCGCCAGCTGCAGCGCAGAGACTCAGCCTGCTGGCTGACAATACGCCCCTGCAGCGCGCTGTGGTTAGCAATGGCAAAACGCTGCAGATCAAATTCGCCCTCGTTGAGCCGGGCGTGCACCGCGCGTAGCCGCAGCTGCATCTGCCAGCGCTGTCCCGCACACCAGGCGACCTCATCGCTGACATTACGCAGCGTGACAAACAACGGTGGAAAGACGTAGCGGTCACCTGCCCGGATTACCTGCGCCGTGAGCTGGTTCTTCGCGGGATTCACTGCAGTTATCTGAAGCGTGGCCGCCACCGGTGCCATGGTCAGTTGCTCGAGGGTATCGACCGTCTGACGCGCCTCGATCAGTGCCCAGCTCAACAGCAGCAAGCCCAGTCCGGCGTAGCGCAAAAGCATTACTGATGTACACGCCAGCAACAGTGCGCTTATTAACAGCAGCACAATGGTGCTGTAAGCAGGGATGTGCGGCAGCATACCCAGCGGCAGCGCCGCGAGGAGCATCATTCTGGCTACCACTATTATTGTCACGCGCACGCCCTCTTCTGTCATTGCCGCGGATTGTGCGCGCTGGCAGAGGCAAAAGCATGTGGCTAAATGTCGATTTCAGAGAGGGATTACGCGCAGTTTATGGTGGTTGCAGGAAATGAACAGCAACATGGAAGCAGGATCGCAAACCTGAATGCGAGGCAAAAAAAAACGACACCTGCAGGTGTCGTTTTTATCGTTCGGTAACGGCTTAGCCGTAGATATTTGCACGGTCACGCAATTCTTTGCCTGGCTTGAAGTGGGGAACGTATTTACCTTCCAGTTCCACTTTGTCACCCGTTTTCGGGTTACGACCAGTGCGCGGTGCGCGGTAGTGCAAAGAAAAGCTGCCGAATCCCCGGATTTCAATGCGCTCGCCCTGGGCCAGCGTAGTGGCCATGTGCTCGAGCATCTCTTTGACCGCATCCTCAACGACTTTCGCCGGGATATGAGTATGCTGGCCAGCAAGTCTTTCAATCAGTTCTGACTTGGTCATGTAACCTCCGGTTAATCCCTGTTTGGAAAGGTATGACAGCTTTTACCGAAACCGGACGATTTTCATCGTCCGGTGCTTCGGGTCGATTACTCGCCTTTAGCCGCTTTGAACGCTTCAGCCATTGCGTTAGAGAAGTTGCCATCTTCCTGTTTGGTGTTAACAGTGTTGATAGCTTCTTTCTCGTCAGCCTGGTCTTTAGCACGAACAGACAGGCTCACAACGCGGTTCTTACGGTCAACGCCGGTGAATTTCGCTTCAACGTCGTCACCTACGCTCAGAACCTGAGTGGCGTCTTCGATGCGGTCCAGAGAAGCTTCAGAAGCGCGCAGGTAACCTTCTACGCCGTCAGCTAATTCTACTGTAGCACCTTTAGCGTCAACTGCAGTGACTTTACCCGTCACGATTGCGCCTTTCTTGTTCAGGGTGATGTAGTTGTTGAATGGATCTTCAGCCAGCTGCTTCACGCCCAGAGAAATACGCTCACGCTCTGCGTCAACCTGCAGTACAACGGCAGCGATTTCGTCGCCTTTCTTGTACTCACGAACGGCTTCTTCGCCAGTCGCGTTCCAGGAGATGTCAGACAGGTGAACCAGACCGTCGATGCCACCGTCCAGGCCGATGAAGATACCGAAGTCAGTGATTGACTTGATTTTACCTTCAACGCGATCGCCTTTGTTGTGGGTCTCTGCGAACTGCTGCCATGGGTTAGATTTGCACTGCTTCAGACCCAGGGAGATACGACGACGCTCTTCGTCGATGTCCAGAACCATAACTTCAACCACATCACCTACGTTGACAACTTTAGATGGGTGGATGTTTTTGTTGGTCCAGTCCATTTCAGACACGTGTACCAGGCCTTCAACGCCTTCTTCGATTTCAACGAAGCAGCCGTAGTCAGTCAGGTTGGTCACGCGACCGGTCAGTTTGGTACCTTCCGGATAACGCTTAGCGATAGCAACCCATGGATCTTCGCCCAGCTGTTTCAGGCCCAGAGATACACGAGTACGCTCGCGGTCGAACTTCAGCACTTTAACAGTGATTTCGTCGCCCACGTTGACGATTTCGCTTGGATGCTTAACGCGCTTCCACGCCATATCGGTGATGTGCAGCAGGCCGTCAACGCCACCCAGGTCAACGAATGCGCCGTAATCAGTGAGGTTCTTAACGATACCTTTGACTTCCATGCCTTCCTGCAGGTTTTCCAGCAGCTGATCGCGCTCAGCGCTGTTTTCAGATTCGATAACCGCGCGGCGAGAAACCACGACGTTGTTACGCTTCTGATCAAGCTTGATTACTTTGAATTCAAGCTCTTTGCCTTCCAGGTGCAGGGTGTCGCGGACCGGACGAACGTCAACCAGTGAACCTGGCAGGAACGCACGAATACCGTTCAGCTCAACTGTGAAGCCACCTTTAACTTTGCCGTTGATAACACCGGTAACAGTTTCAGCGTCTTCGTAAGCTTTTTCCAGCGTGATCCAAGCTTCGTGACGTTTAGCTTTCTCACGGGACAGCAGGGTTTCACCGAAGCCGTCTTCTACTGCATCCAGAGCAACGTCAACTTCGTCGCCCACCTGGATTTCCAGTTCGCCGGCTGCGTTCTTGAACTGTTCTGCAGGGATAGCAGATTCAGATTTCAGACCCGCATCAACCAGCACGACGTCTTTGTCGATAGCAACAACGACGCCACGAACGATGGAACCCGGACGGGTTTCGATTTCTTTCAGGGACTCTTCAAAGAGTTGAGCAAAAGATTCAGTCATATTGATAATCTTAGGATTCTTCAATTTAACGTCCACCTGACGTCATTGTCGGATGGGGTTGTTTCACATGCCCTGCACCGCTTCCCTGGCACAGGGTTACTACAATTCGTTCGCCGAAAAGATTAAATGCCCAGCTTCTGGCGGGCATAATCTAGTGCCTTTTCAATCACTTGCTCAATAGTCATGCTGGTTGAATCCAGCACCAGAGCATCAGCGGCTGGCACTAAAGGCGCGATGGCGCGGTTACGATCGCGGTCGTCGCGTTCCTTTATCTCGGATAAAAGGCGATCAAAGTTAACACTAAAGCCCTTTTCCTGCAACTGTAGCATACGGCGATGCGCACGCTCTTCGGAGCTGGCATCGAGGAAAATTTTAACGGGCGCGTCCGGGAAAACCACGGTGCCCATATCACGTCCATCGGCGATTAAACCCGGCTCCTCGCGGAAAGCACGCTGTCGGCGCAGCAAGGCTTCACGCACGCGCGGAAATGCCGCCACGCGCGACGCCGTATTGCTCACTTCCTGGGTGCGGATTTCGCCGGTGACATCCTCACCTTCCAGCACTACCTGCATTTCACCGTCTACCGACAGAAAGCGCACGTCAAGGTGCGCTGCCATTGGCACCAGCGCTTCTTCGGACTCGATATCCACCTGATGATGCAGCGCGGCCAGAGCCAGTACGCGATAAATAGCCCCTGAATCCAGCAGGTGCCACTGCAACGACTCCGCCATCGCTTTACATAAAGTCCCTTTACCCGCGCCGCTTGGGCCATCAATGGTAATTACCGGGGCGATTGCCGTCATTGTTCTCTCCTGTTGCTGCGTGCTGATGATCAGCCTTCTTGGCTGTCTGGATTGCGCGGCATTATACGCTGCCCGCGTCCGCTTGGTTACCCTTTAGCGTAGACAGCGCCAGAAATTTCGACAGTTTCAGAACAATTTCCCGCCAGTGAGGCCAGCAGAGGGTACAGAAGCCCGACACAGCGGTGCCGGGCTGGGGGATTAGGATGCGTGGCTGATTTTTGCCAGCTGCTGGAAGTAATCCGGGAAGGTTTTTGCCGTGCAGCCGGGATCGAGAATGGTTACCGGCGTGTCGGACAGCGCAACCAGCGAGAAACACATCGCCATACGGTGATCGTTGTACGTGCCGATATCGGCGTGCTGTAACTGCGCAGGCGGTGTGACGCGAATAAAATCGTGCCCCTCTTCCACTTCCGCACCAACTTTACGCAACTCGGTCGCCATGGCCGTCAGGCGATCGGTCTCCTTTACGCGCCAGTTATAGATGTTGCGCATCAGCGTGGTGCCTTCGGCAAACAGCGCGGTGGTAGCGATTGTCATTGCCGCATCCGGAATATGGTTCATGTCCATATCAATGGCATTCAGCGCACCGCGCGTGCAGGCAATATAATCGTCGCCCCACTCGATCACCGCTCCCATCTTCTCCAGCACATCGGCAAAACGGATATCGCCCTGCACACTGTTGCGGCCAATCCCGGTAACGCGCACCGTGCCGCCTCTGATTGCCGCAGCGGCAAGGAAATAGGACGCTGACGACGCATCGCCTTCCACCAGATAATCACCTGGCGACTGATACTGCTGCTGACCTTTCACCACAAAGCGCTGGTAGTGCTGATTATCAACGTCCACGCCAAAGCAACGCATCAGGTGCAGGGTGATATCAATGTAGGGTTTGGAAACCAGCTCGCCTTTGATGGTGATCGTGGTGTCGTTCTGTGCCAGCGGCGCGGTCATCAGCAGCGCCGTCAGGAACTGGCTGGAAACGCTGCCATCGACACTGACTTCGCCGCCGGTAAATCCGCCGTTCAGACGCAGCGGCGGATAGTCGGTTTGTTCGAGGTAATCAATGCGCGCGCCGCCCTGCCGTAACGCATCGACCAGATGGCCGATCGGACGCTCTTTCATGCGCGGTTCGCCGGTCAGCACCACCGACTGCTCGCCGAGGCACAGTGCGGCCGCCAGCGGACGCATCGCGGTTCCGGCATTGCCCAGGAACAATTCCAGCGGCTGTTCGGCACGCAGCGGTCCACCATTGCCGACCACTTCACACACGGTGCGATCGGCTGACAGGGTATAGCTGACGCCCAGCGCCTGCAGCGCATTAAGCATGTGTTTAACATCATCGCTGTCGAGCAGGTTGGTCAGGCGCGTGGTGCCGTTCGCCAGCGCGGCCAGTAACAGGGCGCGGTTTGATACGCTTTTTGAACCCGGTAAGTTTACCGTGCCGTCAACGCGGGCAATCGGCTGTAAAGTCAGGGAGTCCTGCATGTGAAACCAAATCTCCAGAAATACGAGACCCTGTCCAGTGACAGGGTCTGATGCCAGCCGGGCAGGCTGGCACTAAAGTAGATAATTAACCGTGACGACGTTCGAAGTCGACCATGAATTCGGTCAGCGCTTTAACGCCTTCCAGCGGCATCGCATTGTAGATCGAGGCACGCATACCGCCAACCACACGGTGCCCCTTCAGCGCATGCAGGCCCGCCTTCAGTGATTCTTCAAGGAACACCTTATCCAGCGCAGCATCGGCCAGTTGGAAAGGCACGTTCATCCGGGAACGGTTTTCACTGGCGACGTCGTTACGGTAGAAGCTGCTGCTATCAATCACGCCGTACAGCAGATCGGCTTTCGCCTGATTAACCTTGTCCATCTCTGCTACACCGCCCTTCTCTTTCAGCCATTTAAACACCAGGCCGGAGAGGTACCAGGCAAACGTCGGCGGCGTGTTGAACATCGAATCGTTTTCGGCCAGCACTTTGTAGTCGAGAATGGAGGGCACCCAGCGCTGCGCTTTGCCCAGCAGGTCATCACGCACTACCACCAGCGTCAGGCCAGCGGGACCGATGTTCTTCTGCGCGCCGGCATAAATCACGCCGTAGCGGCTGATGTCGAGCGGGCGGGACAGGATGGTGGAAGAGAGATCGGCCACCACCACTTTATCGCCGAAGTCTGGCTCTTCATCGATGGCAATACCGTCGATGGTTTCATTCGGGCAGAAATGCACATAAGCAGCATCATCGCTGAGCTGCCATTCACGCATCGGTAACAGTGCGCGTTTACCCTCACGGGTGGTTTTGATGTCAATGGCGTTCGGCGAGCAGAATTTTTCTGCTTCTTTAATAGCGCTGTGCGCCCAGTAGCCGCCGTCGATGTAATCCGCGCGGCTGGCATCGCCCAGCAGATTACCGGGGATTGCCGCGAACTGCGCACGCGCGCCGCCATGGCAGAATAATACTTTGTAGTTGGCCGGGATTTTCAGCAGATCGCGAAAATCCTGCTCCGCCGCTTCCGCGACTTCAATAAACTCTTTGCTGCGGTGACTGATTTCCATCACCGAGGTGCCTAAGCCATGCCAGTTTGTCAGTTCTTGTTCTGCACGACGAAGCACTTCCACCGGCAGCATTGCCGGTCCGGAGCTAAAATTATAAACCTGCGCCATTTCCCCTCACCATTGTCATATCGAACGGTTATGAATACCCCATCGGTTTTATCATTGCCTCCGGATGGCTGCAATCATTTATCCGGCAGCGATCACATTTCCAGAGCCCGCTCCACCGCAGCTTATGTCATAAATGTAATAAGCCACGGAATTTTGTGAGGCAGTCCGGTGAAGTAAAATCAGACAGCTGCCAGAGCGCGAAAAAGCCGTAACAATGCGTTGAGAAATTTGGCGGAGCAATAGCGAAGCAGGCGCAAAACCCGTATTATTGCGCGCTTTACGCCCAACCATCGACTTGAGAGAGCGCCACCATGACGCAAACGTTTATTCCAGGTAAAGACGCCGCACTGGAAGACTCCATCGCACGCTTCCAGCAGAAACTGCAGGATCTGGGTTTCAACATTGAAGAAGCTTCCTGGCTGAACCCGGTGCCGCACGTCTGGTCAGTGCACATTCGCGACCGCGACTGCCCGCTCTGTTTTACTAACGGTAAAGGCGCCAGTAAAAAAGCGGCGCTGGCCTCAGCGCTGGGCGAATATTTTGAGCGCCTCTCAACCAACTACTTCTTTGCCGATTTCTGGCTGGGCGAAACCATCGCTAACGGCGACTTCGTGCACTACCCGAACGAGAAATGGTTCCCGCTGACCGACGATGACAGCCTGCCGGAAGGTATTCTGGATGCACGCCTGCGTAAGTTTTACGATCCGGAACAGAGCCTGAGCGCGTCCGACCTGGTGGATCTGCAGTCTGGTAATGCCGCTCGCGGTATTTGCGGCCTGCCATTTACCCGCCAGTCCGATCAGCAAACTGTTTACATTCCGATGAACATCATCGGCAACCTGTATGTGTCTAACGGCATGTCCGCTGGCAACACCGCCAATGAAGCGCGCGTACAGGGCTTATCCGAAGTGTTTGAGCGCCATATTAAAAACCGCATTATCGCGGAATCCATCAGCCTGCCGGAAATTCCTGAAGCGGTAATGCAGCGCTATCCTGGCGTGGTGGAGGCTATCAATCGTCTTGAAGCGGAAGGTTTCCCGATTTTCTCCTATGACGCTTCGCTGGGCGGCAACTATCCGGTGATCTGTGTGGTGCTGTTCAACCCGGCTAACGGCACCTGCTTTGCCTCTTTTGGCGCCCATCCGGACTTTGGTGTCGCGCTGGAACGTACCGTCACAGAACTGCTGCAGGGCCGCGGCCTGAAAGATCTCGACGTGTTTACCCCGCCCACCTTCGATGATGAAGAAGTGGCTGAACACGCTAACCTTGAAACCCACTTCATTGATTCCAGCGGTCTGATCTCCTGGGATATGTTCAAAGACGATGCCGACTATCCCTTTGTCGACTGGAGCTTTGCCGGCACGACCCATGAAGAGTTCGATACGCTGATGGCGATCTTCCGTGCGGAAGATAAAGAAGTGTATATCGCCGACTACGAACATCTGGACGTTTACGCCTGCCGCATTATCGTACCGGGCATGTCTGATATTTACCCTGCCGAAGACCTGCTGCTGGCGAATAACAACATGGGAGCATCACTGCGTGAAACGCTGTTGTCCCTGCCGGCAACCCAGTGGCAACCCGAGGAGTATCTGGCTCTGATCGAACAGCTGGATGAAGAAGGTCATGATGACTTCACCCGCGTGCGTGAACTGCTGGGGCTGGCGACCGGCAAAGACAACGGCTGGTTCACGCTGCGTATTGGCGAGCTGAAAGCGATGCTGGCGCTGGCCGGTGGCGATCTGGATCAGGCGTTGATCTGGACGGAATGGACCATGGAATTCAACCAGTCGATCTTCAGCCCTGAGCGTGCCAACTACTATCGCTGCCTGCAGACTCTGCTGCTGCTGGCGATGGAAGAAGATCGCGATCCGCTGCAGTATCATCGCGCGTTTGTGCGCATGTATGGCGAAGCCGCCGTTGACGCCGCTTCGGCTGCCATCAGCGGTGAGGCACCATTCTACGGTCTGCAGGTGGTTGACCGCGATCTGCACGCGTTCCCGGCGCATCAGGCACTGCTGGCCGCGTATGAAAAATTACAGGCGGCAAAACGTCGTTACTGGTCTGCGAAATAAATCGGCGCATTTTGTCTGTGACGAAATAGCCTGAAAATTAACGGGCACTGGCAGTATCCAGTGCCCTTTTTTTATGCCGCTGAAAATTCATCGGGCGCAGAAAATAATAAATAACAATTCACTATCATTGATAAACAGTATTTAACAAAACAGCCCTTAAGCCTGCCGCACCTTCAACTTATTTTGCATAAATTAAAAATTATTTATTGAATAAATTTCAATATCTTAATTGATTTTCTGGTCGTTTTGCGGCTTTGCTTAACCCTGCCGTTTCGGCAAATATGATCCACATCAACTCCTGACCTATACTCCTTTGTTAGTATCTTTACAGACAATTTCTGGAGAGCGTTAGTGTGAAAGCTGACAACCCTTTTAATTCATTATTACCGGCGGCGATGGCAAAAGTCGCAGAAGATGCCGGTGTCTATAAAGCGACGAAACATCCCTTAACCACCTTCTTTCTGGCTATCACTGCTGGCGTCTTTATTTCCATTGCCTTTGTGTTTTATATCACCGCCACCACCGGCAGCGGCACTATGCCGTACGGCATGGCTAAATTAATCGGTGGCATCTGCTTCTCACTGGGTTTGATGCTGGTAGTGGTCTGCGGCGCTGATTTGTTTACTTCAACGGTGCTGATCGTGGTGGCAAAAGCCAGCGGACGCATTACCTGGCTGCAACTGGGTCGTCACTGGCTCAATGTCTACGTTGGCAACCTGTGCGGCGCGCTGTTTTTTGTGGCGCTGATTTGGCTGGCCGGTGAGCATATGGTCGCAAATGGTGCCTGGGGATTGAATGTCTTACAGACCGCCGACCACAAAATGCATCATACGTTTATCGAAGCGGTAAGCCTCGGTACACTGGCTAACCTGATGGTGTGTCTGGCGGTGTGGATGAGCTACTCCGGCCGCAGCCTGCTCGACAAAATGGTGGCGATGATTTTACCGGTTGCGATGTTCGTAGCCAGCGGCTTTGAGCACAGCATCGCCAATATGTTCCTGATCCCGATGGCCATTATGATTCGCGATTTTGCCAGCCCGGAATTCTGGCAGATGACCGGTGCCAGCGCGGCGCAATTTCCTGCACTGGGCATTGGCGATTTTATTGTTAATAACCTGATTCCCGTAACCATCGGCAACATCATTGGCGGCGGTCTGTTAGTCGGGTTGACCTATTGGGTTATCTATCTGCGCGACGGTGAGTCCGCGCACTGAGTCATTAAGTACGGGCGTGCTGAGCAGCGCGCCATACGTTACAGTCTCCCTAAATAAGGCAGGTATATCATGTCCGAACTGAATGAAAAAATGGCGTCAGCCTGGGAAGGATTTAGCGCCGGTGAATGGCAGAACAGCGTCAACGTCCGTGACTTCATCCAAAAAAACTACACGCCGTATGAAGGTGACGAAGCATTCCTCGCCGGCGCGACGCCAGCCACTACCAAACTGTGGGACAGCGTGCTGGAAGGCATCAAAATTGAAAACCGTACCCATGCACCGGTTGATTTCGACACTGATTTAGCGTCTACCATCACCTCACATGATGCGGGCTATATTAACAAATCGCTGGAAACCATCGTTGGTCTGCAGACTGAAGCCCCGCTGAAACGCGCCATTATCCCGTTTGGCGGCATTAAAATGGTGGAAGGCTCCTGTAAAGTTTACGGCCGCGAGCTGGACCCGGCGCTGAAGAAAGTTTTCACCGATTACCGCAAAACCCACAACCAGGGCGTGTTTGACGTTTACACCCCGGATATCCTGCGCTGCCGTAAATCCGGCGTGCTGACCGGTCTGCCAGATGCGTATGGCCGCGGTCGTATTATCGGTGACTACCGTCGCGTCGCGCTGTACGGCATCGACTTCCTGATGAAAGACAAAGTGGCTCAGTTCAACTCACTGCAGAGTGACATGGAAAATGGCGTTGATCTCGAAGCCACCATTCGCCTGCGTGAAGAGATTTCTGAACAGCACCGCGCACTGGGCCAGATCAAAGAGATGGCAGCCAAATATGGCTTTGATATCTCTCTGCCAGCCACCACCGCGCAGGAAGCAGTACAGTGGACCTACTTCGGTTACCTCGCAGCAGTGAAATCACAGAACGGTGCCGCGATGTCGTTTGGTCGCGTGTCCACCTTCCTTGACGTTTACATCGAGCGCGATATCAAAGCCGGTAAACTGAGCGAGGAGCAGGCACAGGAGCTGATTGACCATCTGGTGATGAAACTGCGTATGGTGCGCTTCCTGCGTACGCCGGAATACGATGAACTGTTCTCTGGCGACCCAATCTGGGCCACTGAATCACTGGCTGGTATGGGCGTTGACGGTCGTACGCTGGTGACGAAAAGCACCTTCCGCTTCCTGAACACGCTGTACACCATGGGTCCATCACCGGAACCAAACATGACCATCCTGTGGTCTGAGAAGCTGCCGGTTAACTTCAAAAAATATGCGGCAAAAGTCTCCATCGACACCTCATCGCTGCAGTATGAGAACGATGACCTGATGCGTCCGGACTTTGACAATGATGACTACGCCATCGCCTGCTGCGTGAGCCCGATGATTGTCGGTAAACAAATGCAGTTCTTCGGCGCACGTGCCAACCTGGCAAAAACACTGCTGTACGCAATCAACGGCGGTGTGGACGAGAAGCTGAAAATGCAGGTCGGCCCGAAAGAAGCGCCAATCACTGACGATGTGCTGGATTATGACACCGTGATGGCGCGTCTGGACCACTTCATGGACTGGCTGGCAAAACAGTACGTCACGTCACTCAACATCATCCACTACATGCATGATAAGTACAGTTATGAAGCCGCGCTGATGGCGCTGCACGATCGTGACGTTTACCGTACCATGGCGTGTGGTATCGCGGGCCTGTCTGTCGCCGCGGACTCACTTTCAGCGATTAAATATGCCAAAGTGAAACCGGTACGTGACGCCGATGGTCTGGCAGTGGACTTCGAAATTGAAGGTGAATATCCGCAGTTCGGTAACAATGACCCGCGCGTGGATGATCTGGCCTGTGACCTGGTTGAACGTTTCATGAAGAAAATTCAGAAACTGCAGACCTACCGTAATGCGGTGCCAACGCAGTCGGTACTGACCATCACCTCCAACGTGGTATACGGTAAGAAAACCGGTAACACCCCGGATGGTCGCCGCTCCGGTGCGCCATTTGGACCAGGTGCCAACCCAATGCATGGCCGTGACCAGAAAGGTGCTGTCGCTTCACTGACTTCCGTGGCCAAACTGCCATTTGCCTACGCCAAAGACGGTATCTCTTATACCTTCTCTATCGTACCGAATGCGCTGGGCAAAGATGATAACGTGCGTAAAACCAACCTTGCTGGCCTGATGGATGGTTACTTCCATCACGAAGCCAGTATCGAGGGCGGCCAGCACCTGAACGTTAACGTCATGAACCGTGAAATGCTGCTGGATGCCATGGAGCACCCTGAGAAATATCCACAGCTGACCATCCGCGTTTCCGGTTATGCCGTACGTTTCAACTCGCTGACGAAAGAGCAGCAGCAGGATGTGATTACCCGTACCTTTACTCAGTCGCTGTAATCCTCCTCACTGTAATCGAAAGGCTCCTGCGGGAGCCTTTTCTCCACAAGCCAGTTTCGCCAGTCTGCTTTTGCAGGCAGTCTGGCAAAACCGACTTACATCCTCAGAGCACAACACAGATTGTGCCGCCTGCGCGCCAGGCTGAACCGGAGAATACATCGCAATGTCAACCATCGGTCGTATCCACTCGTTTGAATCCTGCGGCACCGTTGACGGTCCCGGCATCCGTTTTATCACCTTCTTCCAGGGCTGCCTGATGCGCTGCCTGTACTGCCACAACCGCGATACCTGGGACACTCACGGCGGTAAGGAAATCACCGTCGATGAGCTGATGAGGGATGTGCTGTCGTATCGCCACTTTATGAATGCGTCTGGTGGCGGCGTGACGGCATCCGGCGGTGAAGCCATTCTGCAGGCTGAATTTGTGCGCGACTGGTTTCGCGCCTGCCAGGCCGAGGGCATCCATACCTGCCTCGACACCAACGGCTTTGTGCGCCGTTACGATCCGGTGATCGATGAACTGCTTGATGCAACTGACCTGGTGATGCTCGACCTCAAGCAGATCAACGATGATATCCATGAGATTCTGGTCGGCGTGTCAAACCACCGCACGCTGGATTTCGCCCGCTATCTGCAAAAGCGCGGTAAAAGGACCTGGATTCGCTATGTGGTGGTGCCGGGTTATTCGGACGATGACGATTCGGTGCATCGCCTCGGTGAATTTACTAAAGGCATGAGTAACATTGAGAAGATCGAGCTGCTGCCTTATCACGAACTCGGCAAGCATAAATGGATTGCGATGGGTGAAGAGTACAAGCTGGAAGGCGTGAAGCCGCCAACGAAAGAGACCATGGAGCGGGTGAAAAATATTCTTGCCGGTTACGGCCACAACGTCATGTATTAAGACGGTTGGCCTGCAGCTGAAGCTTCGCCGGCAAGAAACAGAGGGGTTACCGCCGGGACATTTGCGACAGGTTGCGAATGTCCCGTTTAAGCACTGCCATCAGGCATGCGCCACCGGTGTTGCATGCTGATCGGCTTTACGCAGCAGCATCACCAGATAGACCAGCGCCACCACCGCAATCATCACAAACAGCAGGCGATCGGAATAGTTCTGCATCAGCATCGCGGTCATCCCCGGCCCGACCAGACTGCCAACGGTATAACTGAACAGCAGCGCCTGATTCATCGCCACCAGTTCATGATGCGCCACCGTTTCACACGCCCAGGACATGGCCACCGGATAAAGCGTAAAGCCAGCCAGCCCCAGCACAAACAGTGCCGGTGCCATTGCCGTTCCGCTCAGCATAGCAATCGCACCCAGAATCACCACGAACACCTGCACGCGCAGCACCATCAGGCGACCAAAGCGGTCGGCAAGACGTCCTACCGGCCACTGACCGACAATCCCGGCACTGACCAGCAGCGCCATCCAGTAACCTACGGTGGCATCGCTCATGCCCTGATGCGAAAGATAAAGCGGCATCAGGCCGTAGAGCGAACCGAGCACGATACCGGAGATAATGCAGCCGTTGATACCCAAACGCGAACTGCGGCGGCGCAGCATGCTCCAGATACGCCCGGTTGAGGCTTCTTCAGTAGCCGCACCGGCGTTGACCTGCACAAACACCACGGGCAGCACGGCACAGACGATCAGCGCGCTCACCCAGGGAATGACGTGCAGCAGTTCTGTCGAGACACGGCTCACCAGCAGCTGACCGGCAACGGTGCCAAGATAGTAGATGATCATGTAAGCGGCCAGCAGCTGACCGCGATTGCGCACGGTACCGCTGCACAATAGTGCACTCTCAACCACCACCCAAATCAGTGCACAGCCTACGCCCGCGGTGAAGCGCAGCAGCGTCCAGCTGTAAAAGCCGTCCAGCAGCACCATGCCCATGGTTGCCAGCGCAAACAGTACGCTGGCAAGGTAAAAGCAGCGATTAAAGCCATAGCGATTAATCAACCAGCCCGCCAGCAAGGTGCCCAGTAAGTTGCCGGTGTAATAAGCAGAGCTCGCCATGCCCACCTGCCAGGTCGGCAGTTGATCGTGAGTGAGCCACAGCGGCACCAGCGTATTAAGCACAGCAATAGACACCGTCATTAGCATTAAGCCGCAAAGCAGCAGCAGGACGGGGCGCGACCAGGTTGACATAGGGAATAAAACCAAAAGAAATGAACAGATTTGCGCGCAGTTTGCCATTGACGATGGCAAAGTCAATGTGCAAAAAAACAGCGCCGCACATTTTGCTGCTGAACAATTTATTATTTTTATCTTCAGCGGGTTACAGGGCTTGAGAAAGGTCTTATATCTGAATCTATCTACATGAATTTATACATTTTTGATGGTTTGACGCGCAGCCATTACGATAACGTTTATTTCTGATTAATTCCGGTTAAAAAATAATGGCTGATGCGCTTAAGAAATAAAAAACCCGGCCTGAGCCGGGTTTGTGCATGAGTGCAAATTAGCCGATATATTCCAGCCCGCCCATATACGGGCGCAGCACGTCCGGCACCGCAATGCGACCATCCGCCTGCTGATAGTTTTCCAGCACGGCTACCAGCGTACGACCCACCGCCAGGCCTGAACCATTCAGCGTGTGCACCAGACGCGGTTTTTTGTCCGTTTTGCTGCGGCAGCGAGCCTGCATGCGGCGCGCCTGGAAATCCCACATATTCGAGCAGGAGGAGATTTCACGGTAGGTGTCCTGCGCCGGCAGCCAGACTTCCAGGTCATAGGTTTTGGCTGAGCCGAAGCCCATGTCACCCGTGCACAGCAGCACTTTACGGTACGGCAGGTTCAGCAGCTGCAGGACTTTCTCTGCATGGCCGACCAGCTCTTCCAGCGCTTCCATAGAGGTTTCCGGTGCGACGATCTGCACCATCTCCACTTTGTCGAACTGGTGCATACGGATCAAACCGCGCGTATCGCGTCCGTAAGAACCGGCTTCGGAACGGAAGCAAGGCGTGTGGGCAGTGAGTTTGATCGGCAGAGATTCCTCTTCAACGATCTCATCGCGCACCAGGTTAGTCAGCGGCACTTCGGCGGTCGGGATCAGCGCATAGTTGCTGCTGCCTGCTTCTTCGCCCAGCGGTTTGGTATGGAACAGATCCTCACCAAATTTTGGTAACTGACCGGTACCGTACAGCGTCTCGTGGTTCACCAGATACGGCACGTAGGTTTCCAGATAACCGTGCTGCTGGCTGTGCAGATCGATCATGAACTGGCTCAGCGCACGATGGAGACGGGCAATCTGGCCCTGCATCACGATAAAGCGTGAACCGGTCAGTTTCACCGCCGAGGCGAAATCCAGCCCTTTAACCGCTTCACCCAGCTCAACATGGTCTTTCACCGGGAAATCGAACTGGCGCGGCTGGCCCCAGCGGCTCACTTCCTGGTTTTCGCTATCATCTTTACCCAGCGGCACTTCATCGGCCGGCAGGTTAGGCAGCGCAAGCGCAAAGTCACGAATTTCGTTCTGCAGGGTATCCAGCTCTGCTTTCGCCGCATCCAGGCGTTCGCCCAGCGCGTTCACTTCCTGACGCAGCGGCTCGATATCTTCCCCACGTGCTTTGGCCTGACCGATGGATTTGGAGCGGGAGTTACGCTCAGCCTGCAGGTTTTCAGTTTCTACCTGCAACACCTTACGACGCTCTTCGAGGGAGCGCAGCGTATCCACATCCAGTTTAAATCCCCGGCGTGCCAGTTTTTCTGCGACTGCGTCTGGCTCATTACGCAGCAGATTGGGATCGAGCATGCTTATCCTGTGTAATAAAAGGTTGATTGAACGAATGGAGGGATGCATTCCACCGGAATGCATTGAAATCCTTGCTCACCTTACCGTAACGCGTTTATCAGCGGTAGCGTTTTATCGGGCTATTTTGATCCTGTTCAGCAAGCCAGGCGAGTTTTTCACCGATCTTGCTTTCAAGGCCACGATTGGTGGGTTGATAGTAGCGCGTCTGCGCCATTTCCGGCGGGAAAAACACCTCGCCGGCCGCATAGGCATTGGGTTCGTCATGCGCGTAACGGTACTCTTTGCCGAGGCCCATTTCTTTCATCAGCTTCGTCGGTGCATTGCGCAGATGTTCCGGCACATCGTAATCCGGGAACTCACGTGCATCACGCATCGCCGCTTTGAAGGCGGTATAAACAGCATTGCTTTTTGGCGCGCAGGCCAGATAAACAATTGCCTGGGCAATTGCACGTTCCCCTTCCGCAGGCCCGACGCGGGTAAAACAATCCCATGCGGCAATTGCTACCTGCATGGCGCGCGGATCGGCATTACCGACATCTTCCGAAGCAATCGCCAGCAGCCGCCGCGCCACGTACAGCGGATCGCCACCGGCAGTGATGATGCGCGCGTACCAGTAAAGCGCCGCATCCGGGGCTGAACCACGAACCGATTTGTGCAGTGCCGAGATGAGATCGTAAAAGCGGTCGCCTTTGTTATCGAAACGCGCCGCGCGTTCACCCGACACTTCATTCAGCAGCTGTGGCGTTAGCTCCCGCTGTCCCTGCGCATTGAGCTCAGCCATATCGGCCATCATTTCCAGCGTATTCAGTGCGCGTCGTGCATCACCATTGACCAGTTCAGCGATCATGCGCCGGGTATTGTCCGGTAACAGAATATCGCTGTCGCCGTAGCCGCGCGTTTTATCCTGCATCGCCTGATCCAGCACCTGTTCAATATCTGCGCTGGTCAGCGATTTAAGCAGATAAACGCGGGCGCGCGACAGCAGTGCCGAGTTCAGTTCAAAGGAGGGATTTTCCGTGGTTGCGCCAATGAAGGTGATGGTGCCATCTTCAATGTGTGGCAGAAACGCATCCTGCTGGCTCTTATTGAAGCGATGCACCTCATCAACAAACAGAATAGTGCGACGCCCCACCTGGCGATTCTGCCGCGCGCGCTCAATGGCCTCGCGAATCTCTTTAACGCCGGAAGTCACCGCTGAAATGCGTTCGACGTCGGCTTTGCCGTAATGCGCGATGATCTCCGCCAGCGTGGTTTTACCGGTACCCGGCGGTCCCCATAAGATCATGGAGTGCAGCTGACCCGCCTCAATAGCGCGCGGCAACGGCTTACCGGCCGCGAGCAGATGCTGCTGACCAATATATTGCTGCAGCGTCGCTGGCCGCATACGCGCAGCCAGCGGTCTGAACTCATTTGACGGTGCAAAATCCAGCGACAGGTTACTCACCCTCACCTCACTGACGTTGATCGTCCACCGTTACGCCTTTTGGCGGCGTAAAGGTGAATTTATCCGGGCTGATAGCGCCGTTTTTCTGGCTCTTCAGCTGATAGCTGCTGCGCTGTCCATCCTGCTCGATCGCGCTGAATTGATTGATGGTGCCTGCGGAAGTGACATTGATGGTGAACTGTTTCAGGTTGCCATCGCTGCTTTTAGGCGTCAGCTCAAAATTATCACCCTGCTGCTTAATGTTGTACTGCTGCCAGTCAGAGGGCTGGTTACGCGCAATCAGCATAAACGGCGTGTTGCTGGTGGCATTCTGCAGCAGGCTAACGCTCGCCTGTTCCACAAAAGGATTATAGAACCACAGATTTTTACCGTCGGAGATAATCACGCTTTCGTCCGGTGCAGTCATGTGCCAGTTAAACAGGCTCGGACGTTTTACCCACAGTTCGCCTTCGCCGTCCTGCACATTTGCGCCGCTGCCGTCAGTCACCTTCTGACTGAAGCTGGCATGGAAGCTGTTCACTTTATTAAGGCGCTGCTGCAGATCGCTGGAAGCATCCGCCAGGGCAGAAGAAGCAACAAAACCGGCCAGCAGGCCACAGGCAATAACGCGAAATTTCATCTGATACGATTCCTTATTCATGGTTTCCTGACACTTACTGCATTAACCGTAGTCGCCGCTCCGTCAGTACGACAGGAGAAAAAGCCGAAAGCTCCCAATGATATGGGGATCGGACCACAGATAAACAACGGGCCAGTTTACACTGGCCCGGCATAACACTGCGGAGAAAAGTCTTACATTTCGTGAGGTGGCGGTGACAGCACTTCACGGTTACCGTTGTGGCCTGGCTCCGAGACAATGCCCTGCGCCTCCATCTGTTCGATAATCCGCGCCGCGCGGTTGTAGCCAATACGGAACTGGCGCTGCACGCCGGAGATCGACGCGCGGCGTTTCTCCACCACGAACGCCACCGCCTGGTCAAACAGCGGATCCAGCTCTTCATCGCCGTCCAGGCCGCCACCACCGCTTTCACTCTCTTCACCGGCGGTAATGCTGTCGATGTACTGCGGTCGCCCACGCGCTTTCCAGTCCTGCACCACCGCATGCACTTCCTGGTCACGCACAAAGGCGCCGTGAACACGTACCGGCATGGAGGAGTTAGGTGGCATGTAGAGCATGTCACCCATACCCAGCAGGGATTCCGCACCGCCCTGATCGAGAATGGTACGCGAGTCAATTTTACTGGACACGGTAAAGGCGATGCGCGTCGGAATGTTGGCCTTAATCAGGCCGGTAATCACATCCACCGACGGACGCTGGGTAGCCAGCACCAGGTGAATACCTGCCGCACGGGCTTTCTGGGCCAGGCGCGCGATCAGCTCTTCGACCTTCTTGCCCACCGCCATCATCAGGTCAGCGAACTCATCAACCAGCACCACAATGTACGGCAGTTTTTCCAGCACCGGCGGCGTGGTGTCCATGCTGTCGCCCGGCTTCCAGAACGGGTCCGGAATTGGCCGGCCCATTGCGGCAGCCTGCTCGATCTTCTCGTTATAGCCGGCCAGATTACGCACGCCCAGCGCAGACATCAGCTTATAGCGGCGCTCCATCTCGACCACACTCCAGCGCAGCGCGTTGGCCGCGTCTTTCATGTCGGTGACCACTTCCGTCAGCAGATGTGGAATGCCCTCATACACTGACAGCTCGAGCATTTTCGGGTCGATCATGATAAAGCGCACTTCTTCCGGCGTGGCTTTATACAGCATGCTGATGATCATGGTGTTGACGCCAACCGACTTACCTGAACCGGTGGTACCGGCCACCAGCAGGTGCGGCATCTTCGCCAGATCGGCCACCACGGGCTGACCAGAAATATCTTTACCCAGCACCACCGACAGCGGCGAAGGGTTGTCGCGGAACTTATCGCAGTCCAGCACCTCACGCAGATAGACGGTCTGACGATGTTTATTGGGGAGTTCGAGGCCGACATAAGGCTTGCCCGGAATCACCTCAACCACACGCACCGCAACGGCAGAGAGCGAACGTGCCAGGTCACGCGACAGGTTAGAAATACGTGCGGCCTTGACGCCCGGTGCCAGATCCAGTTCAAAGCGGGTGATTACCGGCCCCGGAGAGATGCCCACCACTTCGGCTTTCACGCGGTAATCCGCCAGACGCGCTTCAACCAGACGCGCGGTCTGTTCCAGTGCGAACATATCCACCGGCTCCTCTTCCGCCGGCGGCGACGTCAGCAGATCCAGCGTCGGCAGCGGCGTGGAAGGTTTCTCCAGCGGCTGTTCGTGACGTACCAGGAAGGGGTGGAACAGGCTGTCCTGCGCAGGGGCGGCAGGCTTCGGCGTTTCAGCCGGCGCGGCGTAAACCTCGTCGTCTGGCGTTGACCACGGGCTGGTTTCCTCACTCAGCGATGCGGGTACCGCCGGCTCAGGTGCCGCTGGCTGCTGCCACTGGGCCGGAGCGTCCGGCTCTGGCGTGGCGGCTATGGTAAATAGCGGTTCGCTCGGCGTGTCATCAACCAGATCTTTCATCGGAGAGAAATCAAACGCGGCTGAGGTATCCAGATTAAATACCGGCGCGCGCTCCTGCTCAGGCTGGCTGTAACGCTGTTGCTGCTGCTGAGCAAACTGCTGCGCCAGCTGGGCCTGCTGCAGCGCCTCTTCATCTTCTTCCTCTGCCGGCTGCTGCTGCCAGCTGTCACCGTAGCGCTGCTGCTGCTGCGAATGGAACGCTTCGCGCAGCTGGGCTTCCTGCAGCGCAGCGTTATCATCATCGTGCGGCTGTGGCACTTGCCAGCTGGCGCTGATTTCCGGCTGCTGCTGGTCGGCCTCTTCACGTGCCTTCTCTTCTGCCATGCGTTGCGATGGCAGTTTGATACCGTACGAGGCCAGCTCACGCCGGGTTGGCAGCTTAACTTTGTTAGGACGCGGCAGTTCCGGGCCAATACCCTGTTTCACCTGCGGGTTGTAATCGCGCTCCGGCACCACATCAAAAGCTGGCGTGTAAGCCGCAGAGCGGGCAGCAGCAGCGGCCGTCGCTGAACCGAGTGCGGCAGCGGCTGCCGTATTCAGCGGTGTGGCGGCCTGATCGGCACTCTGCCAGTTACCCATGCGCGGGCCATCATCTTCTTCAGCGAGCGAGAAGGCGTCGGCGGCCGGTGATGCAGGCACTTCGAAGCGATATAACGGGGGAGCCGCTGGCGCAGGTTCTGCAGGCGGAATAGCTGGCGCCGCAGGCGCGCTGGCAACGGATGCCGATGCCGGAGCAGCTGCAGCCAGCTGTGACGGCGCAGGTTGTGGAGCTACGTTTACCGCCGGTGCGGATGGCTCAGGTGCAGCGACGGACGGCACCTGACGTGCGGCGTCACTGGTGGCGGCCAGCGCAGCCGCGGTAGCCGCACTGGCTTTCGCCAGCAGGGGATCGTCGCTGGCGACTTCAGCCACAGGTTCCGCTACCTGTCGGGGCTTAGCCAGCAGCACATCATCTTCGTCGTCCTGAGCCGGCGCAGCGCGCAGTGGCGGAACCGCGTCGTCGGGGTGCGCCTCGTCGTAGTCGTCTTCTTCCTGCCAGGGTTCATCATGGCGCGAGCGGTTGCTGGCAAAGGTCAGCACGCCCATCACCACGCTGCCGATCTTCTCGGCAATCGCCAGCCAGGACCAGCCGGTATAAAGCGTGATACCCGCCGCCCAGACGCACAGCAGCGTCAGCGTGCCACCGGCACCGCTGAACCACGGCGCCATCGCATTGCTCACCAGGCTGCCAATTACGCCGCCAGAGGCAAAATACCAGATATCGTCCACGTTCAGCGCAGCCAGTCCGCAGGTGGTCACCACCAGCGCCAGCACGCCAATCAGCCGCAGGCCCACCGCAAAATAGTCGATGTAATCCTGGCGATCGCGCTGACGGAAAGTGATCCAGCACAGACCAATAATCACTGGCGGAATGGCGTAGGCCATCACACCAAAAATAAACAGCAGGGTATCGGCCAGCCATGCGCCCACGCTGCCGCCCAGATTGTGGATCGGCTCGTGCCAGGCGGTTTGTGACCAGCTGGGATCGGAGGGATTAAAGCTAACCAGCGACACCATCAGATAGATGGCAAACAAGGCCACCAGGATGAGCAACGCTTCCAGCAGCCGACGTCCGCTGCTCAGTGGTTGTAATGAAACGTCTTTATCTTCTGTATATTCCTGGCTCAAGAGAACTCTCCAGGTGCCTGTAAATTAAGAAGGCAACAGCGCCAGGCTTGCCTGACGCTGGTCCTGTATGAATTCACAGGAGTGTACCGAAATCCTGCAAGCTTTGCACCTGCCCTGCGTTACCGGGTCTTAATCACCAGACGATTGCTCTGTTTGACCTCTTCCATCACCACGTAGGTACGGGTGTCGTTGACGCCCGGCAGGCGCAGCAAGGTCTCACCCAGCAGTTTACGGTAGGCGGACATATCCGGCACGCGGGTTTTCAACAGGTAGTCAAAGTCACCGGAAACGAGGTGACATTCTTGAGTTTCCTCAAGTTTTTGTACGGCGGCGTTAAATTGTTCAAACACATCCGGCGCGCCGCGATTCAGAGTAATCTCAACGAATACCAGCAGTGAAGCATCGAGATAGTGCGGGTTCAGCTGCGCGGTGTAGCCCAGAATGAAACCCTGGCGTTCCAGGCGACGTACGCGTTCAAGACAAGGTGTTGGCGAGAGGCCGACACGTTTTGAAAGCTCAACGTTGGAAATACGACCGTCTTTCTGCAGTTCATTCAGAATATTTCTGTCGATCCGATCCAGATCTTTTCCGGGGCGTTTCTTGTTGTCTACCATTATTATTGTCTCTCTTAATTCCTTCCCTTTACCTGCCAAACCCTGAAAACGTTCAATGTTCAGGGCCTTACTGAAGTGAAGTCTTTAAGCCTGTGCAGTAACGCGACCATCCGTATGACGCATGCTGTCTGTCCACATCATGCGTCATTACCAATGTCAGGCTGAGTTTATTTGGCGAAATTGCGCAAAACAGAGCTGAAATTCTGTTTCGAACCGCTAAATTTTCTCTGCTTCTGACAATGTTTTCGCAAAAGCGCAGGCGATTGTCAAAGTAAAACATCCAAATTCAGTACAAGATGCCAGACAGCGTACTGGGTTGCTGTTTTTAAATGAGAATTTTTATACAGCTGCACCACAAATTGCCGAGCAATGCCCCCTTTTGGCGCAGCGCGCGTGCAGAATTGCCATTCATCGTCTACGCCGCTTGCAGTGATTGTTAACAAAATTGCTGAAACCTTTTTTTGCGACAGTAATTTCCCTACAATCGAAAACTATGTTGTCAGACACACACTGAGGAACGCATGAGTACGGCCAAACACAGTAAGCTGCTCATTCTGGGCTCCGGCCCTGCCGGTTACACCGCAGCGGTTTATGCCGCCCGCGCTAACCTGAACCCGGTTTTGATTACCGGACTGGAAAAAGGCGGCCAGCTCACCACCACGACTGAAGTCGAAAACTGGCCGGGCGACCCGCACGATCTGACCGGCCCTGCGCTGATGGAACGCATGCAGGAGCATGCTGAGAAGTTCAACACCGAAATCATCTTTGACCATATTCACACGGTTGATTTACAGAACCGTCCGTTCCGCCTGACCGGCGACAGCGGCGAATACACGGCGGATGCGCTGATCATCGCCACCGGTGCTTCAGCGCGCTACCTCGGCCTGCCGTCAGAAGAGGCATTCAAAGGCAAAGGGGTTTCGGCCTGCGCCACCTGTGATGGTTTCTTCTATCGTAACCAAAAAGTCGCGGTTATCGGCGGCGGTAACACCGCCGTTGAAGAGGCCCTCTATCTGGCGAACATCGCTTCCGAAGTGCACCTGATTCACCGTCGTGACAGCTTCCGCGCTGAGAAAATCCTGATCGACCGTCTGATGGAGAAAGTGCGTAACGGCAACATCGTGCTTCACACTGACCGCGCGCTGGACGAGGTGGTAGGCGATCAGATGGGCGTCACCGGGTTGAAACTCTCGTCAACCAAAGGTGAAGCCCCGCTCTCGCTGGAAGTGGCGGGCCTGTTTGTCGCCATCGGTCATAGCCCGAATACGGCGATTTTCGATGGCCAGCTGGATCTGGAAAACGGCTATATCAAAGTGCAGTCCGGCCTGCAGGGCAACGCCACGCAGACCAGCGTGCCGGGCGTGTTCGCTGCCGGTGACGTAATGGACCACATCTATCGTCAGGCCATTACCTCTGCCGGTACCGGCTGTATGGCCGCGCTGGATGCGGAACGTTATCTGGATGGTCTGGTTAAAAACGATAAGTAAGTTGTTAATTATCTGATCATAATTGCACTGAGGCGGCCACTTTTGGTCGCCTTTTTTATCGCCTGCGTGCTACAGTTCTGCCACCCGTCTGTCCGGCATTTAGCGTCGGATTTTGCCTCTCGTCACGGTGATCAAACGGCTTCGCATGAACAAATCACGGCAACACGAACTGCTGCGCTGGTTACGCCAGCAACGTCATCATGGCGCACGCAGCCTGCGACTGGCCTCGCTGGCAGGTTTTGCTGCGGCGTTAATTCTCATCGCCCAGGCCTGGCTACTGGCCTCCCTGCTGCAAAAACTGCTGGTGGAACAGCAACCCCGCGCTGAACTGGTGAGTGATTTCCTGTTACTACTGCTGTGCTTCGCACTGCGCGCCGCGCTGCACTACGGTCGTGAGATGGCCGGCTTCAGGGCCGGCGTGGCGATTCGCCGTGCGCTGCGGCAACAGGTGCTGGACCGGCTGAACGCGCTCGGTCCGGCCTGGATTCAGGGCAAACCGGCCGGGAGCTGGGCGACGCTGCTGCTGGAACAAATTGAAGAGATGCAGGAGTATTACGCGCGCTATCTGCCGCAGATGTCGCTGGCGGTTTTTGTGCCCTGCGCCATCCTGATCGCCATTTTCCCGATTAACTGGGCCGCCGGACTGATTCTGCTGGCGACCGCACCGCTGATTCCGCTGTTTATGGCGCTGGTCGGCATGGGAGCGGCCGATGCCAATCGGCGTAATTTTCTCGCGCTGGCGCGTCTGAGCGGCGATTTCTATGACCGGCTGCGCGGACGCGAAACGCTGCGCCTGTTTCACCGCGCGGACGCTGAGCAGCAGGCGATTGCCGCCACTACGCAGGATTTTCGTCAGCGCACCATGGAAGTGCTGCGCCTCGCCTTTCTCTCCTCTGCGGTGCTGGAGTTTTTCGCCTCGCTGGCGATTGCCGTGGTCGCGGTCTATTTCGGCTTCTCGTACCTGGGTGAACTCAATTTTGGCCACTACGACACCGGCGTGACGCTGTTCGCCGGTTTCCTCGCGCTGATTCTTGCCCCCGAATTTTTCCAGCCGCTGCGCGATCTTGGCACCTTTTACCATGCCAAAGCGCAGGCGGTGGGCGGCGCAGACGCGCTGGATACCTTCCTGCGCGAAACGCCCCAGCGCGCGCCGCAGGCGGCCACGCAGACGCTGGATGCTGACGCGCCACTCTCCCTACGGGCGCAGGATCTGGTGATCATGACCGCCAACGGCGAGGCGCTGTCACAGCCGCTGAATTTCAGCCTTACTCCCGGTCAGCGCGTGGCGCTGGTCGGACAAAGCGGGGCCGGAAAAAGTGCGCTGATGAATGTCCTGCTCGGTTTTCTGCCCTATCAGGGTTCACTGTGCATTAACGGCCAGGAACTGCGCGACATCAGCCGCAGCAGCTGGCAGCAGCAGCTGGCCTGGGTAGGACAAAATCCGCAGCTGCCGGCGGCGACGCTGCGTGACAATCTCCAGCTCACTGACACGCCGGTGGACGAGGCCACGCTGACCGCCGTGCTGCAGCGCGCTGGCGTCAGCGAATTTTTATCGCGTCTGCCGCAGGGGCTGGATACGCCAGTTGGCGATGGCGGCATCGGCCTGTCCGTTGGGCAGGCACAGCGCATCGCCGTTGCGCGGGCGCTGCTGAAACCGGCTCGCCTGCTGCTGCTGGACGAACCGGGATCCGGGCTCGACAGCCAGAGCGAGCAGCACGTGATGGGCGCACTACAGCAGGCCGCACAGCAGCAAACTACGTTAATGATTACCCATCAGCTGCACGCTCTCGACCAGTGGGATGAAGTGTGGGTGATGCAGGCCGGACAACTGGTGCAGCAGGGCCACTGGCAACAGCTGATCGCAGAAGCCGGCCCGCTGCGCGAGCTGGCGCAGCATCGTCAGAAGGAGATTGCCTGATGCGCACGTTACTGCCTTTCCTGCGCCTGTATCGCCGCCATCCGTGGCGTTTAGGTCTTGGCGTGGTGCTGGCGATTGTCACGCTGCTCGCCAGCATCGGCTTGCTGACGCTGTCCGGCTGGTTTCTTGCTGCCTCCTCGCTGGCTGGCGTCGCCGGCCTGTACAGCTTCAATTACATGCTGCCCGCAGCCGGCGTGCGTGGCGCGGCAATCACCCGCACCGCCGCGCGCTATTTTGAACGGCTGGTCAGCCATGACGCCACTTTCCGCGTGCTGCAACATCTGCGCGTCTTTACCTTCAGCCGGCTGATGGCGCTGGCACCGGCGCAGCTGGCGCGCTTTCGTCACGGCGAACTGCTGAACCGCTTTGTCAGCGATGTCGATACTCTCGACCATCTCTATTTACGCGTTATTTCTCCACTGCTGGGTGCGGCGGTGGTGATTGTGGTGGTGACCTGTGGCCTGGCGCTACTCGATATGCGACTGGCGCTGCTGCTCGGGGCGATCATGCTGCTGACGCTGCTACTGATGCCGCCGCTGTTCTGGCGACTTGGTGCGCACACCGGCGAACAGATTGCCCGTCGGCAGGCCAGCTGGCGACTGCAACTGACCAGCTGGCTTAGCGGTCTGGCTGAGTTGCAAATTTATGGCGCGGCGGCGCTGTGGCGTCAGCGGCTGGATCAGGAAGAACGTGCGTGGCAGCAGGCGCAGCAGCGGCAACACCGGCTGCAGGCACTGGCGCAGAGCCTGCTTACGTTGATCGCCGGCAGTACCGTTACGCTGCTGCTGTGGCTGGCCGCCAGCGGCGTCGGCGCCAATAGCACGCCGGGTGCACTGATTGCCCTGTTTGTGTTTTGCGCGCTGGCCGCGTTTGAAGCGCTGGCACCGGTAGCCGGCGCATTTCTGCCACTGGCGCAGGTGACGCACGCGGCGCAGCGCGTGCAGGAGATCATCGATCAACCGCCAGCGATTCACTTCCCGACACAACCGGTTGCGACGCCGCGCGGCCTCAGCCTGACGCTGGAACAGATCGATTTCAGCTATCCGCAGCGGCCAGAAGCGGTGCTGCACAACTTCTCCCTGACGTTAGCAGCCGGTGAACATCTGGCGCTGCTGGGCCCGACCGGCTGCGGAAAATCCAGCCTGCTGGCGCTGATCACGCGCGGCTGGGAAGCTCAGCGCGGCACGATTCGCCTGAACGGGATTGATCTGGCGGCGTGGGACGAAGCCAGCCTGCGTCAACGCATCAGCGTTGTCACGCAGCGCGTCCATCTGTTCAGCCAGACGCTGCGCGCTAACCTGCTGCTGGCAGCACCACAGGCCAGCGATGCACAGCTGATTGACGTATTGCAGCGGGTTGGGCTGGCGCATCTGGCGCAGCAAAGTGAAGGGCTGAATGCGTGGATGGGAGAAGGCGGCCGACCGCTGTCCGGCGGTGAACTGCGCCGGCTGGCGATTGCCCGTGCGCTGCTGCACGATGGCGACCTGTGGCTGCTGGATGAGCCGACCGAAGGTCTGGATGCCGCGACCGAGCAGCAGATTCTCACGTTGCTACAGCAGGTTAGCCAGGGAAAAACGCTGATCATGGTGACGCATCGCCTGAGCGGACTGGAAAAAATGGATCGCATCTGTGTGCTTGACGGTGGGCAGATTATCGAATCCGGCAGCCATGACGAATTAATCTCAAAAGCTGGACGCTACTGGCGTTTCCAGCAGCGCTTTGCGCTATAGTCTATGCGTTTAGCCTGAGGGTGACCGACGCCATGAGACTGGTACAACTTTCCCGGGATTCGCTCAATTTCCCGCCGCCGGAGATGGCGCTGCGTGAACCAAACGGCCTGCTGGCCATGGGCGGCGATCTCTCCCCTGCCCGCCTGATGAATGCCTATCAGCGCGGTATTTTTCCGTGGTTTTCGCCCGGCGATCCAATTTTATGGTGGTCGCCAGATCCACGCGCGGTCCTGCTGCCGGAGTCGTTTCATCTCAGCCGCAGCATGGCGCGCTTCCATCGCCGTTCGCCCTATCGCGTCACCATGAATCACGCCTTTGCTCAGGTGGTGGAAGGTTGCGCCAGCGGGCGTCAGGAAGGCACCTGGATCACCTTTGAAGTGAAACGCGCCTGGCTGCGCCTGTATGAGCTGGGTCATGCGCACTCAATTGAGGTCTGGCAGGATCAACGCCTGGTTGGCGGCATGTATGGCCTGGCGCTCGGACAGATTTTTTGCGGCGAGTCGATGTTCAGCCGGGCGGAAAACGCCTCCAAAACCGCGCTGTGGGTTTTCTCACAGCATTTTATTGCGCATCAGGGACGGCTGATTGATTGTCAGGTGCTGAATCCGCATACCGCCTCGCTGGGCGCAGTTGAAATTCCGCGCGTCGATTATCTGCAATACGTGCAAACGCTGGCGTGGCAACCGGTGCAGGCCGGCTGCTGGCAAACACAAACCCTTTTTTGACTGTCCCCGCAGATGTTTTGCACACAATTCCCGACAAAAGTGATACAATAAGCGAGTTTGGTATGTCGTCCGCGCTTCGCTGTGGCGAGCCGGAATTGCCAGGCTGGGAATCTCACCCTGTTCCCGAAGCTGTTTCAGTTGCGCACCCGATGCCGATTGCTGCAGATTCTTAGCCCGCTAATCCCCCGCAGACGTCAAAAACACCCGAATTTATCCGTAATGCACGCGCAGCGGCGCGACGCACGGCGAAGCGTTGGCAAAAACAGCCAACGTTTCTTTACATAAATCATGGAATTCGGCATTATCTTGCCGGTTCAACAGTTTGGTAGTTCACCCAGAGGATTCGATGGCCAAAGAAGACAATATTGAAATGCAAGGTACCGTACTGGATACGTTACCTAACACCATGTTCCGCGTAGAGCTTGAAAACGGGCACGTGGTTACCGCTCATATCTCCGGTAAAATGCGTAAAAACTACATCCGCATCCTGACGGGCGACAAAGTGACTGTCGAGTTGACCCCGTACGACCTGAGCAAAGGCCGCATTGTCTTCCGTAGTCGCTAAGTTGTTGCACTCGCCTCGCGTTTGCTGATGTAAACTAAGCGCGAAAAAAAAGGCCGGATTTTAATCCGGCCTTTTTCTTATCTGCGCACCCGCTTAATGCACGGTGCCCTCGGTTTTGCGTTTTTCCGCACTCATGAAGTGGTAGGTGAGCTGGTTTTTCTCTTTATCCAGTCCAACCGATACCGATCCGCCATCTACCAGTGAGCCAAACAGCAGCTCGTTAGCCAGCGGTTTCTTCAGGTTTTCCTGCACAGTACGCGCCATCGGACGCGCGCCCATCGCTTTGTCGTAACCTTTTTCGGCCAGCCAGTCGCGCGCATCATCGCTGACTTCCAGCGACACACCTTTCGCATCCAGCTGTGCCTGCAGCTCAACAATAAATTTATCCACCACCTGATGGATCACCTGAGTATCGAGGTGACGGAACCAGATAATGTTGTCGAGACGGTTACGGAACTCCGGCGTAAAGATCTTTTTGATCTCTTCCATCGCGTCGGTGCTGTTGTCCTGCTGAATCAGGCCGATGGATTTACGCTCGGTCTCGCGCACCCCGGCGTTGGTGGTCATCACCAGCACCACGTTGCGGAAGTCCGCTTTGCGGCCGTTGTTATCGGTCAGCATCCCGTTGTCCATCACCTGCAGCAGCAGGTTGAAGACATCCGGATGGGCTTTCTCGATCTCATCCAGCAGCACCACCGCGTGCGGATGCTTGATCACCGCATCGGTCAGCAGACCGCCCTGATCAAAGCCGACGTAGCCCGGAGGCGCACCAATCAAACGACTGACGGTGTGACGCTCCATATACTCGGACATATCAAAGCGCAGCAGTTCAATGCCCAGCGCCTTCGCCAGCTGCACGGTGACCTCGGTTTTACCGACCCCGGTCGGACCCGCAAACAGGAACGACCCGACTGGCTTACGCTCCTGCCCCAGACCCGCGCGGCTCATCTTGATGGCTTCAGTCAGCGCTTCAATCGCGTTGTCCTGACCAAACACCAGCATTTTCAGACGGTCGCCGAGATTTTTCAGCGTATCGCGATCGGTGGCCGAAACGCTCTGCTCCGGAATACGCGCGATGCGCGCCACCACGGATTCGATGTCCGACACGTTGACGGTTTTCTTGCGCTTGCTGACCGGCACCAGACGCGCACGCGCGCCAGCCTCATCGATCACGTCAATCGCCTTGTCCGGCAGATGACGGTCATTGATGTATTTCACCGCCAGCTCAACCGCCGCACGTACCGCTTTGGCGGTGTAGCGCACATCGTGATGCGCTTCGTACTTCGGCTTCAGCCCGTTAAGAATTTGTACCGTCTCTTCAACCGATGGCTCAGTGATATCAATTTTCTGGAAACGGCGCGCCAGCGCACGATCCTTCTCAAAGATATTGCTGAACTCCTGATAGGTCGTGGAACCCATCACGCGGATTTTACCGCTGGAAAGCAGCGGCTTGATCAGGTTCGCCGCATCCACCTGGCCGCCCGATGCCGCACCGGCACCGATAATGGTGTGGATCTCGTCGATGAACAGAATGCTGTTGTTATCCTGTTCCAGTTGTTTCAGCAGCGCTTTAAAACGTTTTTCAAAATCACCGCGGTATTTGGTACCGGCCAGCAGCGAACCGATATCCAGCGAGTAGATGGTGCACTCTTTCATCACTTCCGGCACGTCGCCCTGCACAATGCGCCAGGCGAGCCCTTCCGCAATCGCAGTTTTACCGACGCCCGATTCGCCCACCAGCAGCGGGTTATTCTTACGACGACGGCACAGCACCTGAATGGCCCGTTCCAGCTCTTTATCGCGGCCGATCAGCGGGTCAATTCCGCCGACGCGAGCAAGCTGATTAAGATTGGTGGTGAAGTTTTCCATACGTTCCTCCCCGCCTGCTTGCTCTTCGTTAACCGGATTTTCCGCGCTGTTCTGCGGCTGGCCCGGTTCGTCTTTACGCGTACCATGGGAGATGAAGTTCACCACATCAAGGCGGCTCACTTCGTGTTTGCGCAGCAGGTAAGCCGCTTGCGACTCCTGCTCGCTGAAGATGGCGACCAGCACGTTCGCACCGGAAACTTCACTGCGACCGGATGACTGGACATGGAAGACCGCACGCTGCAGCACACGCTGGAAGCTGAGCGTCGGCTGAGTGTCGCGCTCCTCTTCGCTGGCAGGCAGCACCGGCGTGGTTTGTTCGATGAAGGCTTCGAGTTCCTGACGCAGAGCCGCAATATCCACCGTACAGGCTTCCAGTGCCTCTCTGGCCGACGGGTTGCTGAGCAGCGCCAGCAACAGATGTTCGACGGTCATAAACTCGTGACGGTGCTCGCGCGCTCTGGCGAAAGCCATGTTTAAACTGAGTTCCAGTTCTTGATTGAGCATTTGGCACCTCCCCCAATTATCGCTCTGACGGACTGAATCCTATATGGAGACAGCTTCAGGCTTTTTCCAGCGTACACAGCAACGGATGTTGATTTTCCCGCGCGTAATTGTTCACCTGGGCGACTTTGGTCTCCGCCACTTCTGCAGTGAATACACCACAGATTGCCTTTCCATGGTAGTGAACTTTCAGCATCAGTTGCGTTGCACGTTCAACATCATAAGAAAAGAACTTTTGCAGAACGTCAATAACAAATTCCATAGGTGTATAATCGTCATTATTCAGAATGACTTTATACATTGAAGGCGGCTTTAACCCTTCGCGTACTTTGTCTTCGGCCAGATGTTCAAAGTTAAGCCAGTCGTTTGTGTTTGCCATAATGTTCCGTTGAAATTCTGCGTTACGGTAGCGCACATTTCTGTGCTCTCACCTCAAGTTTAACACGCCTGTCAAGCCGCTTTTCCTGTGGCAAAAATCGGTCCTGAAAGCGCATGCGCGACCTGTATCACAAAATTTGCAATAGCGTTAACTGCCTCAAATTTTGATGAATTTCTCCCCGTGCGCCAGGGCCGTTTGCTTGACGATAAGGTCCGTTTCTCTACATTCTACTTACACAAGCTGATTGAGTTTTAAACAAACTCGACTCACAGCTTCAATGACCTCACCTACTTATCAAAATGTCTTGCGAGGGAAGTAAAAGCATGGAGACGGGTACTGTTAAATGGTTCAACAACGCCAAAGGCTTCGGCTTTATCTGTCCGATTGGCGGCGGCGACGATATCTTCGCACACTACTCCACGATTCAGATGGAGGGATACAGAACGCTGAAAGCGGGCCAGCACGTTCAGTTCGATGTCCATGAAGGGCCGAAAGGCAACCATGCCAGTCTGATTGTGCCCTGTGAAGCATCGTCACTCTCCTGACGGGCGCGCGTCTGCTCTCATTCTGACCACTCCCGAAAAAAAATGCCAGCCACAGACGCTGGCATTTTTCTTTGGCGTCCCGCGGCAGTTTTACTCTGCCCGACCGCGCGCCAGCCACATCACGCGGCCAAACAGCTGATCGAGCAACGGCGGAATCGCCTGCGGCCCGCGTTCGGCCGCTGCCATCGCCACCGCAATCGCCAGTTCCGGCTTCGAGCTGTGATGAATGGCTTTGGTAATAATACGCCGCGCGTTCATCGGCACGTTTAACGGCAGGTGCGCCATCTGGTGATAGACATCACTAAAGCCCTGCTTATAAAGGAAGTGTTCGATGTCGGGCGCCGGGAACTGCGTGAGATGGTCGCTCTCCTGCTCATGCGGCTGTAGCTGGCTGCGCGCAGTGGCGGCATATTTTTTCCCGGCCTCGTCGCCGTCAGTCAGCACGTGCCAGGCAATGCCCATGCGGCGCGCATATTTCAGCAGCGGCTTAAGCCCGGACTGCGCAAACTCAATCACCTTCACGCCTTCCGCGGCAAAATGGTAGCCGCGCTGCCGCGCCAGCTCATTGATGATCCACACTTCGGTTTCACCCTCAACCAGCAACCAGCAGCGGGCAAACAGCGCCGACGGACGGTTAACGCGGATGTGAAAGCCGATACGGCGCGCCTCTTCGGCACTTAATCCTTCCGGCCCGATACGCCACGCCGCCACGCGATCGGGCTCGCGCACCAGTCGGCAGATTTGCTCCAGCGCCACCTGTGACAGCAGCTCGCCGGAGTTAGTAGTGGCGATTTTTTGCAGCGGCATCAGCGCCAGCAGATTCCACGCCACCGACAGCATGATGGGATGCAGCCGCGTTTCCGGATCCTCCACCAGCAGCAAGGGGCGCGCGCCTGCGGGCAGCGCATCGTTGCCGTGCGCCTGCAGCAGGAGCGAGAACATGCGCAGCAGAATCACCTGGCGACTGCGCGATTCGGTACCGGCGATCAGCTGATTGAGCTGATCGAGCGAACGCCAGCCCTGACTGCCGTCACGCAGCTCCGGCGCAACCCGCGCGGCGCCCGTGTCCGGTTGCTGTACCAGAAAATAGTGCGCCATCAGCTGCTGCATGGTGTGCAATCCCTGGCGCAACAGCTCGTCGCTCAGGGTTTGCGGCCGCGCCACCAGATCGCGCGTCAGGCTATGCATCTCCTGCGCCAGCGCGCTCAGCGTATCAGCGCGCCGCTGCGTGTCATTGTCACTATGGCGCGACCTCCGGCCAAAGCGCGCATCACGCAGGCGCAGCACCGGATAGTACGCGCGCAATTGCGCCAGCGCGGCGTCGGTGCCCGCCAGCGGCAGCACCTCGCCACGCGCGTCAATAAAGCGCCAGCGGGTTTTGGCTTCGCTGCCCTGGCGCGTCGCCAGCGTACTGAAGCGCAGGTAGCGCCCCGCGTCATCCTGCTGCCAGAACGGCGCAAACAGCACTTCATGCTCATCGCCCTGCGCGCGAAAGCGAAACACCAGCTGCAACTTATGCCGCCGGGCTTCCACCTCACCGGGCGGAAAATGGAAGTCCTGTTCGGTGAACCTATAGGGCTCAGCGGCCGGTGCCAGCAGCAGCGTTAGCGCATCCAGCAAACTGGATTTACCCCACGCGTTTTCCCCAATCAGCAGGTTGGTGTCGGTCAGCGGCAGCGACAACCGGTTAATGCCGCGAAAGCCGTGTATATCGATATGTTCCAGAATCATCGCGCAGTCCCTCCGTGCTTTGCCAGAGCATGGTCCGCCGCGCTGCGTTGGTCAAGTCGGCAGCGGGAGAAAAGGTTTACACTTCAGGCATTTTCCATTAGCGTGGCGTCTCGCAAAAAAGGACGTCATTTTTCATGTATACCGGACTGCTTATCATTCTGGTGCCGCTGATGGTGGGCTATTTGCTGCCGTGGCATCAGCCTGCGCTGTTGCAGCGCGTTAACCGCCTGCTGAGTTTGCTGATTTACGCCATTCTGTTTTTTATGGGTACCAGCCTCGCCTTTCTCGACAATCTCGGCACCAACTTGCTGATCGTGTTTAAAACCGCGCTGATTGCCGCGGGCGCCATCCTGAGCTGCTCGCTGCTGGCGCTGTGGCTGCTGGACCGCCGCTGGCCGTGGCGTCAGCAGCATCGCCAGCAGAATCTGCCGTCGCGCTGGCACATGGTGCTGGAGTCACTCAAGCTGTGTGTGGCGGTGCTGGCCGGTTTCCTGCTGGGATTAACCCAATGGGCGCCGCTGCGCCATGCCTCCACCCTGAGCGAAATTGCGCTGGTGGTGCTGCTGTTCCTGGTTGGCGTGCAGCTGCGCGGCAGCGGCATGACGCTGCGCCAGATAACCCTGAACCGGCGCGGCATGACGGTAGCGCTGGTATCCCTGTGCGGCTCGCTGGGCGGCGGCGTGCTGGCGGCGTGGCTGCTCGGCGTTTCGCTGTCAACCGGACTGGCGCTGGCCAGCGGCTTCGGCTGGTATTCGCTGTCCGGCATTCTGATGACCGAAGCGTACGGCCCGGTGATCGGCAGCGCCGCCTTCTTTAACGATCTGCTGCGCGAGCTGGCTGCGGTGTTGCTGATTCCGGTGCTGGTCAACCGCTACCGCAGTATGGCACTCGGGCTAAGCGGTGCCACGTCGATGGATTTCACCCTGCCGATTCTGCAGCGTGCCGGCGGAATGGAGATTGTGCCTGCGGCCATCGTGCACGGTTTTATCATGAACCTGCTGGCGCCGATCCTCATCGCCCTGTTTTCCGCCTGACGCGCAGCGCATTTTTTCACGCCCGCTGCGCTGCGGCTTCGTCTACGCTTTCTCTCTGACACGTTTTTTGCCATCCGACTGGATGGCCAACACCAGAAAGGAGCGAACGATGAAGCAAACTGTGGCGGCCCTGCTGGCCAAAACGCTGGAGAGCGCCGGCGTAAAACGCATTTGGGGCGTAACCGGTGACTCCCTCAACGGACTGAACGACAGCCTCAACCGCATGGGCACCATTGAATGGATGCCAACGCGCCATGAAGAAGTGGCCGCTTTTGCCGCCGGGGCGGAAGCACAAATCAGCGGTGAGCTGGCGGTGTGCGCCGGCTCCTGCGGCCCTGGCAACCTGCATCTGATCAACGGCCTGTTTGACTGCCATCGCAACCATGTTCCGGTGCTGGCAATTGCCGCGCACATTCCTTCCAGCGAAATCGGCAGCGGCTATTTTCAGGAAACCCATCCGCAGGAGTTATTCCGCGAGTGCAGCCATTACTGCGAGCTGGTCTCCAATCCGGAACAGCTGCCGCAGGTGCTCGGCATTGCGATGCGTAAAGCCATCCTCAATCGCGGCGTGTCGGTGATTGTGCTGCCGGGTGACGTGGCGCTGCAGGCGGCGCCGGAGAATGCGCGCAGCGAATGGTATCCGCCGCAGCTGCCGCAGGTGGTGCCGTCGGTCAGTGAACTGACGCGCCTCGCAGAGACGCTCAATGAAGCGAAAAATATCACCCTGATGTGCGGCAGCGGCTGCGCCGGTGCCCATGCGGAAGTGGTAAAGCTGGCCGAAACGCTGAAAGCACCGGTGGTGCACGCCATGCGCGGCAAAGAGCACCTTGAGTACGATAACCCGTACGACGTCGGCATGACCGGGCTGATCGGCTTCTCATCCGGCTATCACGCCATGATGAATGCCGACACGCTGGTGCTGCTCGGCACCCAGTTCCCTTATCGCCCGTTCTACCCGGCGGACGCGCGCATTATTCAGATTGATATCAATCCGGCCAGCCTCGGCGCGCACAGTCACGTTGATATGGCGCTGGTGGGCGACATCAAAGCCACGCTACAGGCGCTGCAGCCGCAGCTCACCAGCCACAGCGACCGTCATCACCTCGATCGCGCACTGGAGCACTACGCGGATGCGCGCAAAGGGCTGGACGATCTGGCGACCGCCAACGATAAGCAGGCGATTCACCCGCAGTATCTGGCCCAGCAGATCAGCCACTACGCGGCCGATGATGCCATCTTTACCTGTGATGTCGGCACGCCAACGGTGTGGGCGGCGCGCTATCTGAAAATGAACGGCAAGCGCCGTCTGCTCGGCTCGTTTAACCACGGTTCAATGGCCAACGCCATGCCGCAGGCGCTGGGTGCACAGGCCATCGATAAACAGCGTCAGGTGGTTGCGCTGTGCGGCGATGGCGGCTTCAGCATGCTGATGGGCGATTTCATCTCGCTGGCGCAGCTTAAGCTGCCGGTGAAGCTGGTGATCTTTAATAACAGCGTGCTGGGCTTTGTGGCGATGGAGATGAAAGCCGGCGGCTATCTCACCGACGGCACCGATCTGGAGAACCCGGACTTCGCCGCCATCGCCACCGCCTGCGGCATCAAAGGGATTCGCGTGGAGAAAGCCTCGGAGCTGGATGGCGCGCTGCAACAGGCGTTCGCCCACGACGGTCCGGTGCTGGTGGACGTGATCACCGCCAAGGAAGAGTTGTCGATGCCACCGCAAATCAAAGCCGAGCAGGCTAAAGGTTTCAGCCTGTACATGCTGCGCGCGATCCTGAATGGCCGCGGTGATGAAATCGTCGAGCTGGCGAAAACCAACTGGCTGCGGTAAAACGAAGAGACTTGCCGGATTAATCATCATGCGGGCGTTTAGCCCGCTTTTTTATGTCAGGAGAACAACGTGATCGATTTACGCAGTGATACCGTGACCCGCCCGAGTGCCGCGATGCTGGATGCGATGATGGCGGCCGAAACCGGCGATGATGTCTATCGCGATGATCCCACCGTCAATGCGCTGGAGGCTGAAGCGGCGCGCCTGAGCGGTAAAGCGGCTGCGCTGTTCTTCCCTACCGGCACCCAGGCCAACCTGGTGGCGCTGCTGTGCCACTGCCAGCGCGGCGATGAGTACATCGTCGGCCAGCAGGCGCACAACTACAAATATGAGGCTGGCGGCGCCGCGGTGCTCGGCAGCATCCAGCCGCAGCCGATCCTCGCGGCTGCCGACGGCACGCTGCCGCTGCACGACGTGGCGGCCGCCATTAAGCCGGACGACATGCATTTTGCCCGCACCCGCCTGCTGAGCCTGGAAAATACCCATCACGGCAAAGTACTGCCGCTGAGCTACCTTGAACAGGCGTGGCAATTTACCCGCGAGCGCCAGCTGGCGCTGCACATTGACGGCGCGCGCATCTTTAATGCCGTGGTGGCGCAGGGCGTGCAGCTGATCGATATCGCCCGCTACTGCGATAGCCTGACCATCTGCCTGTCGAAAGGACTGGGCACGCCGGTCGGCTCCCTGCTGTGTGGTGATGAAGCTTATATTGAGCAGGCGCGGCGCTGGCGCAAAATGACCGGCGGCGGCATGCGCCAGGCCGGCATTCTGGCGGCAGCCGGTCTCTACGCGCTGCAGCACAACGTGGCGCGTCTGCAGGAGGATCATGACAACGCCGCGTGGCTCGGTGCGCAGCTCAGCGCTATTGGTGTGGAAGTGGTGAGCCAGCACACTAACATGCTGTTCGTGAAAGTGCCGGCGGAGCAGGTCGCACCGCTACAGCGCTGGATGCAGGCGGGCGACGTGCTGCTCAGCGTAGGTCCGCAGACCCGCATCGTTACCCATCTGGATGTCAGCCGCCAGCAATTACAGCAGCTGGTGGCGCGCTGGCAGGCCTTTCTCCAGCCGTAACGCCGCAACGCGCGGCTACTGTGCCGCGCCGTATTTCGCCAGCAGCGCACGGGCGATGGCCAGCGTCTCGGCATCGGCTTCGCCACGGTAATCACGCGGGCGGAAATGCATCTGGAACGCCGCAATCAGTTTGCGCTGCATCTGCGGCGTTTGCGCAGCGGCAACGTCATAACCATAGCGCTGCAGCGCAGTCAGCAGCGCTGCGCACTCCACCGGCGCATCCGGCGGCTGGTTAGCCAGATAGCGCTGTACCGTGGCGGCATCCGGCCACGCTCCCAGCCCCTGCCGGGCCAGCTGTTGCCACGGAAACAGCGGACCGGGATCCTGCTTGCGCTGCGGCGCGATATCACTGTGCCCGACAATATTTTCCGGACTGATGCCGTAACGCTGGCTGATATCGCGCACCAGTGCGATCAGGGCCGTGATTTGCGCGGCGGTGAACGGCTGCCACTGCCGGCCGGTCAGCGTGCGGCGATAGCCGTCATTGACGATTTCGATGCCAATTGAGGTGTCATTAATGCGCGTTGCACCGCGCCAGAAGCTCGGTCCGGCATGCCACGCCAGCTGGTTTTCAGGCACCAGTTGCCAGATCACCCCGGCGCCGTTTTTCTGCGGCGGCTGCTGCGGAATCAGATAGTGCGCGCTGACGTTGCGGTCCGTCAGGGTCGCCAGCGACGAGGGAAAGTCCTCCGCCGTGTAGTGGATTACCACCACTTTGATGCGCGGTCTGGCCCCCTGCGCCGGGTGCGCGCTATCGACCCAATAGCCGTTGCGCGCTTCCAGCGTCGACTGGCAGGCGCTGAGCAGCAGCGCCATCGCCAGCAGTAACACCGCACGCATTAGCGCACGATCACCGCAGTACCGGTAACGCTCACCATCAGCATGCTGCTGTCTTTGCCCACGGTTTCGTAGTCAATATCAATGCCAACCACTGCATTGGCGCCCAGCGCTTTCGCCTGTTCTTCCAGCTCTTCAAAGGCGATCTGCCGCGCTTTGCGCAGCTCTTTCTCATAGGCACCGGAGCGGCCGCCGACGATATCGCGGATGCCGGCAAAGAAGTCGCGGAAAATGTTGGCACCGAGAATCGCTTCGCCGGTCACAACGCCGCAATATTCAGTGATGCTGTGCCCTTCCAGGGTTGGCGTAGTCGAAAATTTCATCGTTCTCTCCTGTGGTGATTCATGAGGCGATAGCTCGTACGGCGTAAAAGCACGGCTATACTCTATGCTAAAAATGGCGCTTTGCCAGTGAACAATAAGGAAATCGAGATGAGAAACAAAGCCTTTGCGCTGCTTGTTCCCGCTGCATTGCTGCTGAGTGCCTGTACCACCGTTGAGCCGGTGATCAAGGACAACGGGCCGCGTACCGCACCCTGCGTTGACGGCGGTCCGGACAGCGTGGCGCAGCAGTTCTACGATTTACGTGTCAGCCAGCCAACCCAGGGATTGCCGGACAGCACCACGCTGGCAAAATATCGCCCGTACCTGAGCGACAACCTGTATCAGAAACTGCTGCATGCCAGCAGCCAGAGCAACCCACCGGCAGCGTGGCGGCAGGGCGATCTGTTCTCCAGCCTGGCACAGGGACCCACCGCCGCTGACGTGGCCAGCGCCTCCAGCATTCCTAACCGCGACGCGCGTAACATCCCGCTGCGCGTGACGCTGAGCCGCGGCGATAAAAGCTGGCGCGATGAAGTGCTGATGATCCACGAAGGCACCTGCTGGGTGGTTGATGATGTGCGCTACGTCGGCGACTGGCCACACGCCGGTGGCGGCTCGCTCAGCCAGCTGCTGGAAGAGAAAAAATAGTCGCGCATTTTTTCCGCACTCAGCCGCAACCATTAGCGCGCCGCACCATTGCGGCGCCGCTAAGCTTCCGCGCAACAGCCGACGCTTACCCGTCAGCCCCTTTCCCCGCTGCCCTGCCCGATTTTGTGCTACGCTTTTGCTGTTTAATTGCTCTTTAATAAATTTTAACCCACCTCAATTGCATAACTATTCTGGTGACGTTAAGATTTGCGACACTAATTGCTATTCATTTTTTGCGCATGAGTATTCAACTAAACGCCATCAACTGTTTTTACGGCGCCCATCAGGCGCTGTTCGATATCAACCTGGCCTGCCCGCAGGGCGAAACGCTGGTGTTGCTCGGCCCGAGTGGCGCGGGTAAAAGTTCACTCCTGCGCGTGCTCAACCTGCTGGAGCTGCCGCGTTCCGGTAGCCTGCAGATTGCCGGCAACCACTTCGATTTCAGCCAGACGCCGTCCGACAACGCGATTCGCGAACTGCGCCAGAATGTCGGCATGGTGTTCCAGCAGTACAACCTGTGGCCGCACCTCAGCGTGATGCAGAACCTGATCGAAGCACCCTGTCGTGTGCTCGGGCTCAGCAAAGATGCGGCACGCGCGCGCGCCGATAAACTACTGGAACGCCTGCGCCTGACGCCGTACGCCGATCGTTTTCCCCTGCACCTTTCCGGTGGCCAGCAGCAGCGCGTGGCAATTGCGCGCGCGCTGATGATGGAGCCGCAGGTGTTGCTGTTTGATGAACCGACCGCCGCGCTCGACCCGGAGATCACGGCGCAGATCGTCAGCATCATTCGTGAGCTGGCGCAGACGCAGATCACGCAGGTGATTGTCACCCACGAAGTTGAGGTGGCGCGCAAAACCGCCAGCCAGGTGGTGTACATGGAGAACGGTCGCATCATTGAACAGGGCGATGCCAGCCACTTTACACAGCCGCAAACCGAGGCGTTTGCTCATTATCTTTCGCACTAAGTCAGGATGCTTCTAATGAAAAAAGTTGTACTTGCTGCACTGCTTGCCAGCCTGAGCCTGAGCGCTTCTGCCGCGCAAACCCTGCGTTTCGCGACCGAGGCGTCTTATCCGCCGTTTGAATTTGTCGACTCCGACAACAAAATCCAGGGCTTTGACGTCGATCTGGCCAATGCGCTGTGCAAAGAGATCGATGCGACCTGCACCTTTACCAACCAGGCCTTCGACAGCCTGATCCCCAGCCTGAAATTCCGCCGTTTTGACGCGGTGATGGCCGGCATGGATATCACGCCAGAGCGTGAAAAGCAGGTGCTGTTCACCAAACCTTACTACGACAACTCTGCGACCTTCATCGCGCAGAAAGGCAAGCTGGCGGACGTTGCGGCGCTGAAAGGCAAGCGTGTGGGCGTACAGAACGGCACCACGCACCAGAAATACCTCTCTGACAAGCACAGCGACATCACTATCGTGCCTTACGACAGCTACCAGAATGCGGTGCTCGACCTGAAGAATGGCCGTATTGATGCGGTGTTCGGGGATACCGCCGTGGTTAACGAGTGGCTGAAGCAGAACGCCAACCTCGCCGCGCTGGGTGAGAAAGTGACCGACAAAGCCTACTTCGGCACCGGCCTCGGCATCGCCGTGCGTCAGGGCAACAGCGAACTGCAGCAGAAGTTCAACGGCGCGCTGGATAAGATCAAAGCCGACGGCACCTACAAAACCATCTACAACAAATGGTTTCAGCAGTAATTTCTGATGAATGAAATGATTCCACTCGCAAGCGCCGCCGGCATGACCGTCGGCCTTGCCGTTTGTGCCCTGATCGCCGGCCTCGCGCTGGCGATGATTTTTGCTGGCTGGGAATCGCTGCGCTGGAAACCGCTGGCGTGGATCGGTACCGGGCTGGTGACGCTGATTCGCGGCCTGCCGGAAATTCTGGTGGTGCTGTTTATCTATTTCGGTGCCTCGCAGCTGCTGCTGACGCTGTCGGACGGCTTCCAGCTCAATCTGGGCCTGTTCACCCTGCCGGTGCAGATGCAGATTGAGAACTTTGATGTCAGCCCGTTCCTGTGCGGCGTGATTGCGCTGGCGATGCTCTATTCGGCTTACGCCTCTCAGACGCTGCGCGGTGCGCTGAAAGCGGTGCCGTCCGGCCAGTGGGAATCAGGCCAGGCGCTGGGCATGAAAAAGTCAGCGATTTTCTTCCGCCTGATTATGCCGCAGATGTGGCGCCATGCGCTGCCCGGACTCGGCAATCAGTGGCTGGTGCTGCTCAAGGATACGGCGCTGGTGTCGCTGATTAGCGTCAACGATCTTATGCTGCAGACCAAAAGCATTGCGACGCGCACCCAGGAGCCGTTTACCTGGTATCTGGTGGCTGCCGCGATCTATTTAGTGATTACGCTATTCAGTCAGGCGGTGCTGCGCCGTATTGAATCACGTACCACGCGTTTCGAGCGGGGGGCCTGACGCATGCTGGCGTATTTACCTGAGCTACTGAAAGGCCTGCATACCAGCCTGACGCTGACGGCCGCCTCGCTGGTCGCCGCGCTGCTGCTGGCGCTGCTGTGCACCATTGTGCTGGCGCTGAAGCTGCCGCTGCTCAACTGGCTGGTCAAAGGCTATATCACCCTGTTTACCGGCACGCCGCTGCTGGTGCAGATTTTCCTGATCTATTACGGTCCCGGCCAGTTCCCCAGCATTCAGAACGTGCCGTGGCTCTGGCATTTACTGTCGCAGCCGTGGCTGTGTGCCATGCTGGCGCTGTCGCTCAATAGCGCAGCCTACACCACACAGCTGTTCTACGGCGCGGTGCGCGCCATACCGGCCGGGCAGTGGCAGTCCTGCGCCGCGCTGGGCATGCGCCGCCGCGATACGCTGCGTATTCTGCTGCCGTACGCGTTTAAGCGCGCCCTCTCCTCTTACTCCAACGAAGTGGTGCTGGTGTTCAAGAGTACTTCGCTGGCCTATACCATTACGCTGATGGAAGTGATGGGCCACGGCCAGCTGCTGTATGGCCGCACCTACGACGTCACCGTGTATGCTGCCGCCGGTCTGATTTATCTGGTGGTTAACGGCCTGCTGACGCTGCTGATGCGCCTGGTTGAGAAGCGCGCGCTGGCATTTGAGCGCCGCAACTGATTGTCTGACGCGGCGCGAAGGAAAGCGCCGCGCCCTTCCTCACTGTATTTGATCATAGCGAAATAAATTTTTAATCATATTTATTGCATACAAATGCATTAACTGGCATCGTGTAAATCGTTTCGCCTCTGGCATGGTTTACAGGAGCCTTATAATGAAAAAATGGATTGTTGCGGCAGTGATGGCAACGCTGGCAATGAATACTTATGCGGCAGAGAAAATTCGTTTTGCTGCCTCAGCCACCTATCCCCCGTTTGAATCTCTCGATCAGAATAACCAGATTGTCGGTTTTGATATCGACCTCGCCAAAGCGCTGTGTCAGCAGATGCAGGCCGAGTGCACTTTCACCAACAATGCCTTTGATAGCCTGATTCCTTCGCTGAAATTCCGTCGCTATGACGCGGTCATTTCCGGCATGGATATCACCGCCGAGCGCAGTAAGCAGGTCGATTTCACCCAGCCCTACTACGCCAATTCGGCGATTGTCATCGCCCATAAAGGTGAATATAGCGACTTTAGCCAGCTGAAAGGCAAACGCATCGGCGTGGAAAACGGCACCACCCATCAAAAATACCTGCTGGAGAAGCATCCGGAAGTGATTGCGGTGGCCTACGACAGCTACCAGAACGCGATCCTCGACCTGAAAAATGGCCGGCTCAACGGCGTATTTGGTGACAGCGCAGTCGTCAATCAGTGGCTGAAGGCCAATGCGGATTTGAGCGCGGTCGGCGAGCATATTACCGACAGCGACTACTTCGGCACCGGGCTCGGCATTGCGGTGCGCAAGGGCAACAGCGCGCTGCTGCAACAGCTGAACAGCGCGCTGGCGGCGCTGAAAGCCAACGGTCGCTGGCAGCAGATCAATCAGAAGTGGTTCCCGGAATAAGCATTATGGAGTTGCGTGGCGCCGGGCCTGCCAGGTTCTGCACGTCCTCAGCGCAGCCGGGCGCTACGCGATTCCACCCTTACGACGCAGTAACGTCAGCACCTCGAAATGTGCGGTGTGCGGGAACATATCGAACAGCTGAACGCGGCTGATGTCATAGTCGGCCAGGCGGGCAATGTCCTGCGCCATGCTGGCGGGATTGCAGCTGGAATACAGGATGTAGTCCGGCGCCATGCGGCTTAGCCAGGCGCACAGTTCTGCACCAATACCGCGACGTGGCGGATTGACCAGCACCAGCTGCGGCACGCTCGTATGCCCGGTGGCAAACTGCGTGGAATCCAGCGCGGCAAAACTCACCTGCTCTAACCCCAGCTGCTGCGCCGACTGCTGCGCGCAGGCGATGGCTTCCGCACTGATTTCGATGCCGGTCAGCTGCATCTGCGGCGTGGCGCAGTGCAGGCCAAAGCCGCCAACGCCACAGAACAGATCCCACATGCTGTGCACTGGCAGTTCCGCCACCCAGTCGCGTGCCGTTGCGTACAGCGCAGCCGCCACCTGCGGGTTAGTCTGGAAGAAACTTTGCGGACGGATATACAGCGGCACGTCGTTGAAGCGTTCCGGCAGCGCCTGCTCAGGCGTCAGCGCCATCTCCTCCTCGCCCTCCAGTATCGCCATGTGCACCGGCTGAATATTGGCGGAGATCACCTGCAGCTGCGGCAGCTGCTGTTGCAGCCACGGCAGCGCGGCGCGCAGCTGCGCCAGTTTGCTGTGCGAGCGCAGGACAAAACGCAGCATCATGCCGCCCTGGGTACTCTCCGTCAGCAGCAAAAACTTCAGCTCGCCGCGTTTGCGCGCCACGTTGTACGGCGTCAGACCGGCACGGGCGATAAAGGGTTTCAGCACGTCGAATACCGCCGCGAAGCTGGCGGGATAGAGCGGACAGGCGCAGAGATCCACCGGCTCGCCGTCACGCGCCACCATGCCGAACAGCGGTTTTTCCACGCTGCCGCTCACCACCATCTTGGCTTTATTGCGAAACCCCTGCTGCGCCGAGGTGATCGGCGGCCGCCAGTCGGCGACCGGCATGCCGTCCAGCAGCTGCGTCAGTTGTGTCTGCTTGTCGCTCAGCTGTTGCGGATAGGGTTTTTCCAGCCACTGACATGAGCGACAGCGACCGGCCTGATAAAGCGCGCAATGCATGGAAAGGCCTGTATTGAGAATCGGGAGCAAAAACGGGGGCCGATTGTATCACCGGCCGCGGAAAAATGCGCGACTGCTGGCCGGCACAAACAGCAGCAGCAGCACCAGCACATCCGGCAGTTTCTGCAGCAGCGTGTGGTGGATAATCTGCGCGTTATTCTCGCCGGGAATGCTGAAAATCTCCGGATAGATCCAGCCCACCGACGCCATCAGCATGTACAGCAGCACCACGATTTGTGTGACCACGTAGCCCCAGCGCCCGGCATTACTGCCGCGCATCAGGGTAAAGGCACAGCGCAGTTCAAACAGGAAAATCAGCTGGCTGGCGATAAAAATTAGCGTGGAGTCCCACGCCTGCGCGCTGCGGTGCACGAAATTGGCGATTTCGTCATAGCCCAGCTCATTGGCCAGCATCAGCACGCTGATACAGCGCGTGGCGATAATGGCGCTGCCGGCAATGGTCACCGGCACGGGCGTGGAGGTTAACACCAGGTTTTTCAACGTTTCCGACATTGCGCGCGCTCCATAAGAAAAGGCTGACAGAGTCAGCCTTGCTTATATTGGCAAATGTTGCGTCACTCAGCCACGTTTTGCTTTCTGAATATCGCGCAATCGCTGTTTTTCTTCGTGCGCCATAAAGCGCCAGGCAATAAAGCCGACCAGCCCGACCACAAACAGAATCAGCGAGGCCAGCGCGTTGATCTCCGGATTGACGCCGCGGCGCACCGTGGCAAAGATCGCCATCGGCAGCGTGGTAGCGCCCGGCCCGGTGACGAAGCTGGCGATCACCAGGTCGTCCAGCGACAGAGTAAACGCCAGCAGCCAGCCGGTAATGATCGCCGGGGCAATCATCGGCACGGTAATCACGAAGAACACCTTCAGCGGCGTAGCGCCGAGGTCCATCGCCGCTTCTTCAATTGAGCGATCCAGCTCGCGCAGCCGCGAGTTGATCACCACCGCCACGTAGGCGGTACAGAACGTGACGTGCGCCAGCCAGATGGTCAGCATGCCGCGATCGCCCGGCCAGCCAAAGGTGTTGCCCATCGCCACGAACAGCAGCAGCAACGACAGACCGGTGATCACGTCGGGCATCACCAGCGGCGCGGTGAGCATGAAAGCAAAGCCGCTGTGGCCGCGAAAACGCCCGAAGCGCACGATAATCACCGCCGCCATGGTGCCGAGCACTACTGCCATGGTGGCCGACAGCGCCGCGATGGTCAGGCTCAGGCCAACCGCATCCAGCATCGCATCATCCTGGAACAGCACGCGATACCAGTGAAACGAGAAGCTCTCCCATACCGTCACCAGCTGCGAGCTGTTGAAGGAGTAAACCACCAGCAGCAGCATCGGCGCGTACAGGAACAGGAAGCACAGCGCCAGAATCGCGGTGCGCCACGGAGAGCGGATTACCGGTAGCTGATTCATCCCTTCTCCCCCATTTCACGGTTTTGATGTTTGTGGAACCAGACGATAGGCAGAATCAGGATCAGCAGGATGATCACCGCCAGCGCCGAGGCCACCGGCCAGTCGCGGTTGTTGAAGAACTCCTGCCACAAAATGCGCCCAATCATGATGCTGTCCGGTCCGCCGAGCAGTTCCGGGATCACGTACTCGCCCACCGCCGGAATAAATACCAGCATTGAGCCAGCAATAATGCCGCCTTTGGTCAGCGGCACGATGACGCTGAAGAAGGTTTTCAGCGGCCGCGCGCCGAGGTCCAGCGACGCTTCCACCAGCGAATAATCAATGCGCGTCAGCGCGGTGTAGATCGGCAGCACCATAAATGGCAGGTAGCAGTAAACGATACCGATATACACCGCCGTGTTGGTATACAGGATGATCAGCGGATGATCGATCACGCCAAGCCACATCAGGAAGCGGTTGAGGATCCCGTTGTTGTTCAGCAGTCCCATCCACGCATAGACGCGCACCAGGAACGAGGTCCACGACGGCAGGATCACCAGCAGCAGCAGGATGGTGCGCATAGAGGGCTTGCTGTGCGCCACCGCCCACGCCAGCGGATAACCGATCAGCAGACAGATCACCGTTGAGATCGCCGCCACCTTCAGCGAGGTGAGATAAGCTTCGGCGTACAGCGGATCGTCCGTCAGCGTCAGGTAGTTGCCCAGATTGAGCACCAGGTTGAGCTGGTCGTCCGCCCAGGTCACCAAATCGGTGTACGGCGGAATGGCGCGCGCAATATCGGCGAAACTGATCTTCAGCACGATGAGGAACGGCAGCATAAACAGCAGGATTAGCCACAGATAAGGCAGCGCGATCACCAGCTTGCGACCGTGCTGCATTTTCATGCGCGTGCCCCAGCGCTGCAGCGGTGTGCCCGCCACCTCCGGCTCGCTGCGTTGAGAAATCTGGCTCATAGCGCCTCCTTAAACCGTCAGGACCACACAGCTGTCGGCATCCCAGCACAGGCGCACTTCATCGCCCCAGGTGGGCGCGCCTTTCCGGTAGCGATGCGCATTCTGCAGCTGGGCGCTGATCATCTGGCCGCTGCGCAGCCGTACGTGGTAAATCGACAGATCGCCGAGATAGGCGATGTGCACCACTTCGCCGACGGCAAAGTTGCAGCCGTCGGCCGGCACCTCGTCGCACAGCATGACTTTTTCCGGCCGCAGCGCCACGTGCACCGGCACGTTGTCGACAATCGACACATCGGTCTGCACCTTGAGCGGATGCATCAGCCCCGGACTGTCGATCACCACGCCCTCGTCGCGGCGTTCGCGCAGCAGGCCATCAAACACATTCACCGAGCCGATGAATTCGGCGCTGTAGCGGCTGGTCGGGTGCTCGTAAATCTCTTCCGGCTCGCCGATCTGCACAAATTTACCGCGGTTCATGATGGCGATGCGGCCCGCCATGGTCATGGCTTCTTCCTGATCGTGGGTCACCATCACGCAGGTAGCGCCTACACGCTCCAGAATATCCACCACTTCGTGCTGCATGCGGTCACGCAGTTTTTTATCCAGCGCGCCCATCGGTTCGTCGAGCAGCAGAAGCTTGGGACGTTTCGCCAGGCTACGCGCCAGCGCCACGCGCTGACGCTGGCCGCCAGAAAGCTGGTGCGGCTTACGTTTGGCGTACTCTTCCATATGCACCAGCGCCAGCATCTCTGCCACCCGGCTGCTGATTTCGCCTTTCGGCAGTTTGTCCTGCTTCAGGCCAAAAGCGATGTTCTGTTCCACCGTCATGTGCGGAAACAGCGCGTACGACTGGAACATCATGTTAATGGGCCGCTGATACGGCGGCACATGGGACAGATCCTGACCATCCAGCACAATCTGACCGCTGCTGGGAATTTCAAAGCCGGCCAGCATCCGCAGCAGCGTGGACTTGCCACAGCCGGAAGCGCCCAGCAGTGCGAAAATTTCGCCTTTGTAAATGGTCAGGCTGACATCATCCACGGCGTGCTGGCCGTCAAACGATTTCGTCAGGTTGCGGATTTCCAGCAGCGGCGTTAACGCCTTAGCCGTTTTATTTTGGGGGCGGGGAATCGCGTCGTTCACTCACATGTCTCCGGCGCTAAGCGGGATAGCGCGGCACAGCCAGCCGCTAAATGACACAACAGAGGCCAGCACCGCGCCTCTGTTGTCGTTTACCGATAAGGGAATCCGTTCAGAACGAATTACTTACCACTTTTTACTTTAGTCCATGCACGGGTACGCGCACGATCCAGTTTCGGATCCTGGACCTTGAGCACAAACAGTTTGGCCATCGCTTCCGGCGTCGGGAAGATACCCGGATTGTTGCGCACATCCGCATTGATCAGCGGCAGCGACGCTTTGTTGCCGTTGGCGTAGTTCATCTTGTTGGAGACGTCGGCAATCACTTTCGGATCCATGATGTAGTTCAGCCACTGATAAGCCGCATCCAGATTTTTCGCGTCTTTTGGAATGGCCATCATGTCGAAGAATGCCAGCGCGCCCTCTTTCGGTACGCTGTAACCGAGATGGACACCGTTGTTGGCTTTCACCGCGCGATCTTTTGCCTGCAGAATATCGCCAGACCAGCCGATGGCGACGCAGATGTTGCCGTTGGCGAGGTCATTGATGTACTGCGAAGAGTGGAAGTAGCGGATATTCGGCCGCAGCTTCAGCAGCAGATCGGTCGCCGCACCGGTGTAATCTTTCGCGTCAGAGCTGTTCGGATCTTTGCCGAGGTAGTTCAGCACGGTGGCAAAAATCTCTTCTGGCGCATCGAGGAACGAAACGCCGCAGCTCTTCAGTTTTTCCAGGTTTTCCGGCTTCAGCACCAGATCCCAGCTGTTCACCGGCGCATCGGCGCCCAGTGCCGCTTTGACTTTATCGATGTTATAGCCAATACCGGTGGTGCCCCACAGGTAAGGAATGGCGTATTTGTTACCCGGATCGTGCTGGGCCACTTTCGCCATCAGATCGGGATCGAGATTTTTATAGTTAGGCAGCTTGCTCTTATCCAGCTCCTGGAACACACCAGACTGCAGCTGACGTGCGAGGAAGCTCGACGACGGTACCACCACGTCATAGCCGGTACTGCCAGCCATCAGTTTGCCTTCCAGCACTTCGTTGGAGTCAAACACGTCGTAGACCACTTTGATGCCGGTCTGCTTTTCAAAATTGGGCACGGTGTCGGCCGAAATATAATCGGACCAGTTATAAACGTGCAGCGTTTTATCCTCTGCCTGAGCGCCCACGGCCGCAGCCATCAGCACACCTGCAACCACACCTGACAACCATTTTTTTGACTGGTTGATCATGTTTTTCTTCCTCCTGAGCGGGTCATCACAACGCTGCATACACGCGATCCGGTCGTTGCGTTGTCTGTTAAATTACAGCCACACAATGAATCAATATTCAGCGGGAGTTTAATAGCAAAAACCTATAGCTGCGCCGTAGTTGCACGTATCAGACAGCCCCGCAAGAATAGCCCCCCTGATTCCTGCGTGCCAGATCCCAGCTTAAAAAACGCCTTTTTGCGATAAGTTATGCATGTTTCTGCTATGCACTCTGGCACTAGCGGCATAAAGCACGACTAATATCTGGCAATAAAGGGCAAAATGCAGAATAAAAAGTGGTGGGCCTGAAATGAAAACTGCCGCAAAAAGCGGCAGTTAGCAGGAGGGGAAAAATCAGTGCAGCATGCTGTGGCTGCTGACGCTCGGCGGACGCTCCTCGTCTTCGCCCATCATCAGCAGATGATTGGCGAACGCTTCCATGATCACCATCGAAATCCCCTCTTCGCTCTGCTTCATGAAGTGGGTGAACTGACCAAAGGTGATGCCGGCGCTTACGCTGATTGACTGGCAGACGATCAGCTTCGGCAGGTTGTCATCCTGTATATCGATAAAGGCTTTCACCGTGAGCGAACTGGCATTGATTTGCGACAGTTCACCAACCAGCGGGATCAGCGCGGTGGGCTTTACTTCTGCCAGCGCCGAGAAGAGGATAACGTTATCCACCAGGTCGATTTTCGCGTCAAACACCCCGTCAAAATTCTGCATATGCGGCAGATGCAAAGCCTGGCAGGCATCGCATTCGAACCAGGTGATATTTTGTTGATCCAGCCAGCGACGCAGCATGTCGATGTCAGGAACGACCAGTGAATCCATCGTTGTATCCTGTGGGGTGAATAAATAAGCGCCTTAGCTTACGGAAAAATAGTCGCAGATGCCACGAAAACCGCGCAAAAGCGCGGTTCAGCCCCCGGTTTTCGGACGATAACCGGGACAGGCGTGCTGCTCTATCCAGCGGATCATCATGGCGGCAATGTCTAAACCGGTGCTGCCTTCGATGCCCTCCAGCCCTGGAGAAGCATTGACCTCCATCACCAGCGGACCCCGGTTGGCGCGCAGAATATCCACGCCCGCCACGGCTAATCCCAGCGTCGTGGCCGCTTTGACCGCGATCTCGCGCTCCTGATCGGTAATGGTGACGGCGCGGGCGCTGCCGCCACGGTGCAGATTAGAGCGGAAATCGCCCTCTTTCGCTTCCCGCTCAATCGCCGCCACCACTTCGTCACCAATCACCAGGCAGCGGATGTCGCGCCCGCGCGCCTCTTTAATGAACTCCTGCACCAGAATATGCGCATTGAGACCGCGAAACGCATCGATCACGCTTTCTGCCGCCTGGCGGGTTTCCGCCAGCACCACGCCGATCCCCTGCGTCCCCTCCACCAGTTTCACCACCAGCGGCGCGCCGCCGACCATGGCGATCACATCCTGCGTATCATCCGGCGACGAGGCAAAGCCGGTAACCGGCATGTCGATGCCCTCGCGCGCCAGCAGCTGCAGCGAGCGCAGCTTGTCGCGTGCGCGGGTAATGGCCACTGACTCGTTGAGCGGATAGCTGCCGAGCATCTCAAACTGGCGCAGCACCGCCGTACCGTAAAAGGTGGTGGCGGTGCCAATGCGCGGGATCACCGCGTCAAAATGGCCGAGCGCCTCACCGCGATAGTGCACCGCCGGCGAGTCGGAGTTGATATTCATGTAGCAGGAGAGCGGATCGATCATCTGCACCTGATGGCCACGCGCTTCCGCGGCTTCACGCAGGCGTTTACAGGAATAGAGCGCGCCGTCACGGGTGAGAATGGCCATCTTCATTGCAGCAGTCCCTGTACTTAGCGCGTTGCCCAGCCCTGCTGATGCAGGTAGTCCAGCATGAACGGTCGCGTTTCTTTAATGATCAAACGCTGAATCAGTTCGCTCCAGGTTTCCGAGCGCTGATTGCTGTCGCGCTGCTGATAGTAAGCGGTGATCTGCTGGTCATATTGCGCCAGCACTGCTTTATCCAGCGGCTGGTAGCGGTTTTCATGCACCAGCATCGCCTGCGGCATGCGCGGCTTGACGTCCGGTGACGCGTCGGGATGGCCGATGCAGAAGCCAAACAGCGGCAGCACAAACTTCGGCAGCCCCAGCAGCTCCGTCACCTGCGCGATGCTGTTGCGAATGCCGCCAATAAACACGCCGCCTAAACCGAGCGATTCCGCAGCGACCATGGCGTTCTGCGCCATCAGCGCGGTATCGACACAACCCAGCAGCAGCTGTTCGGCTCGGCCCAGCTGAGCCTCAGGGCAGATTTGCTGGTGGCGGTTGAAGTCGGCGCAGAACACCCAAAACTCCGCTGCGGCGCTGACCCATGGCTGGCCGCCTGTGAGCTGCACCAGCTGCTCGCGCAGGGCGCGGTCGGTGATACGCACAATGGAGGAACATTGTAAAAAACTGGAGGTCGAGGCCGCCTGCGCCGCAGCGATAATCGCGCTGCGCTGGGCGTCATCAATCCCCTGCTCAGTAAAGGCGCGAATGGAACGGTGGCTGCAAAGCAAATCAATAGTCGGCGTCATAATCCTCTCCGGTTACTTCTTTTTGTCGGTGTGATTGAACAACTGCGGTGCCATCGCCTTTGCGGTGCGCCACATCATCAGCCACGCTGCCGGCAGCATCAGCGCAATGCCGAGGAAAAACAGCAGCGTTGCCAGCGGTTTTTTCGCCATGAATGCCGGTGCCGCCAGCCAGTCGTTGACCAGCAGCAGCGCGCCAATCACTGCCAGCACGCCCAGCGCTTCCAGCAGTAGCACGGGTTTAGGCAACGTCGCCAGATTACGCATGGTTCAGGGCTCCTCAGTGTTCATCTGTTTCTGCTGCAGGTGATACCCGAATACTGTAGTACGGCATTGTGACCGGGTATAGACAGCGCGCATTAGAGTAACAGGCAATTTCTGCTTTTCTTAAGCAGGATGGGCGGGCATGATGTGACGCATTATTCACGCTGTGATGTGAGACAAGTCACAAAACAGCAGCGGAAGGAGAGAAGCAATGATTGCAGTGATTTTTGGCCGTTCCAGCTGCCCATACTGCGTACGAGCAAAAGAGTTAGCCACGAAGTTAACCAGCGAGCGCGACGATTTTAATTATCAGTACGTCGATATCCAGGCGACCGGCATCACCAAAGCCGACCTGGAAGCGCGTGCCGGTAAACCGGTTTCTACCGTGCCGCAGATCTTCCTCGACGACCAGCACATCGGTGGTTACACCGAATTTGCTGCGTGGACCAAAGAAAACCTCGGCATCGAAGCCTGACCTGACGGGCCTGCGGGCCCGTCTTCGCTTCACTCAGCTGGTGCGCATCGCCAGCATAATGCGCAACAGGCGCACCAGCAGCGCACCGCACCCCGCCCAGAATAGAGCACTCAGGCTCCACGCCGTCACCAGCAGCAAGCTGTGCGTCATCGGCATCACCAGCCACACCCACATCATGCCCAGCAGCGTCCCGCCCAGCGCGATCCACAGGGTGCCGATCAGCGGACTGTCCGGCTGCAGCAGCGCCATCACGATGCCCGGCAGCAGAAACAGCAGCAGTTCCGGCTGTCCACGCACCGCCTGCGTCGCGGCGGCGGACCAAAAATGATGTGCAAAAATAAACACCAGCGTATAAATCATCACGCCCAGAACCGATGCTGGCCAGCGATTATTGCGCTGCAACATACCTCTCCTCAACTTTGACGTTAACAATATTGAAACTTTTAACTGCCCTGATGCGCTTACGTGGAAATAAAAAGAAACAGCTGAAGGCAGAAGGAATGAAAACTGCTGATAGCTGAGGGTGTTAATTATGATTAGAATGGCGCCGCTTTATGTGGGTCACAGATTAAGAACATTCGGTGACCGGGCCGTGCGCTGCCGTCACAAGATAGCGAAAAAATCCCCTCCCATCAACCCGTTACAGGTAAATAAGAAGTTAAACCGTGAATATTAACGTCGCAGAATTGTTAAGCGGAAATGACGTTCTGTTATTATTTGTCGTATTAGCCCTCGGCCTGTGCCTGGGTAAATTACGCCTTGGCTCCGTACAACTCGGTAATTCTATTGGTGTGCTGGTGGTTTCGCTGATTCTGGGTCAGCAACACTTCGCGATAAATACTGACGCCTTAAGTCTGGGCTTTATGCTGTTTATTTTTTGTGTCGGGGTGGAAGCCGGTCCCAACTTTTTCTCCATCTTTTTCCGCGACGGTAAGAACTATTTCTTTCTGGCAATCGTCATGGTGGTCAGCGCTCTGCTGATTGCGCTGACGCTCGGCAAACTGTTTGGCTGGGATATCGGCCTCACCGCCGGCATGCTGGCCGGCTCGATGACCTCAACGCCGGTGCTGGTGGGCGCAGGCGATACGCTGCGGCAAAGCATCAGCGACACGCAGCTGCTGGGTCGCATGCAGGATAACCTCAGCCTAGGTTACGCCCTCACCTATCTGATTGGGCTGGTCAGCCTGATTTTCGGCGCACGCTACCTGCCGCGCCTGCAGCATCAGGATTTGCCGACCTGCGCCCAGCAAATCGCGCGCGAGCGCGGTCTGGATGCGGACAGCCAGCGTAAAGTGTTCCTGCCGGTAATTCGTGCTTATCGCGTTGGTCCGGAGCTGGTTGAGTGGAGCGGCGGCAAAAACCTGCGCGAGCTGGGGATTCACCGTCAGACCGGCTGCTACATTGAGCGCCTGCGGCGTAACGGCATTCTCGCCAGCCCGGACGGTGATGCCGTGCTGCAGCTCGGCGACGAGATTTCCCTGGTGGGCTATCCGGATGCGCATGCGCGTCTCGACGCCAGTTTCCGTAATGGTAAAGAGGTGTTCGATCGCGATCTGCTCGACATGCGCATCGTCACCGAAGAGATCGTGGTGAAAAACCACAACGCGGTGAATAAACGCCTGAGCCATTTAAAACTGACCGATCACGGCTGCTTCCTTAACCGGGTAATTCGCAGCCAGATTGAGATGCCGATCGACGACAGCATTATGCTTAACAAAGGTGATGTGCTGCAGGTGAGCGGCGAAGCGCGCCGGGTGAAAAGCCTGGCCGATCGCATCGGCTTCATTGCTATTCACAGCCAGATGACCGATCTGCTGGCGTTCTGCGCCTTCTTTATCATCGGCCTGATGATCGGCATGATCACCTTCCAGTTCAGCAACTTCAGCTTTGGCCTGGGCAACGCCGCCGGGCTGCTGTTCGCCGGCATCATGCTCGGCTTCCTGCGCGCCAACCACCCGACGTTCGGCTACATCCCGCAGGGCGCACTGACCATGGTGAAAGAGTTTGGCCTGATGGTGTTTATGGCCGGGGTTGGCCTGAGCGCCGGCAGCGGGCTGCAGCACGGTCTCGGCAGTGCGGGCGCGCTGATGCTGCTGAGCGGCCTGCTGGTGAGTCTGTTACCGGTGGTGATTTGCTATCTGTTCGGCGCTTATGTGCTGCGCATGAACCGCGCGCTGCTGTTTGGTGCCATCATGGGCGCGCGCACCTGCGCACCGGCCATGGAGATCATCAGCGATACCGCGCGCAGCAGCATTCCGGCGCTCGGCTATGCCGGCACCTACGCCATTGCCAACGTCTTGCTGACGCTGGCGGGGACGCTGATCGTCATCATCTGGCCGCTTTTGCCTGTTTAAAAATATTTTTACACGCGTCAGAACTAATCGGACGCGATGCAGTCTGAATAAGTGCCACTGCTTTTCTTTGAAATCCCCAAATTGAGGAGCCCGTTAGCCTTCTGCTAGCGGGTTTTTTTATGCCTGCCGCGCGCGCCCTTAAGGTTTCCCTAAGCGTGATTTGCCACCCTGTGACTCTGGTTTCGCTATTTGCAAATATTCATGCAACTTTCATCAAAGTTAAACACTCCAACAACCCGCAGTGAGATTCGGAGCGCGGCTATTTATTCTCTGTCCGCGCGCTTCTACGCTATCAACCTTATTTTGCTGGCAATTCTGGCGCTGGCGTTTCTGTGGTGGTCGCGCCACGAAAGCCTCGACATCGCCATCAGCCAGCGCTGGTTTGATCCGCTCACCCGGCGTTTTCCGTGGCAACACAACCGCTGGCTGGATCTGATTAACCATCGGCTGATGAAGGATGTGATTATCGCTGGCGCGGTGCTGCTGTTACTGCGCGGCCTGCAACAGCGTGACGCCCGGCGCGTGCTGGTGGCCCTGCTGTTTGGCATGGGGCCGCTGGTGGTGGGCATGCTGAAGGCGCACAGCGCGCACTCCTGTCCGTGGGATCTGGCGCTGTTCGGTGGCAATGCCGCGAGCTTTCCGCTGCTGGCGGCGGTGCCGGCCAACAGTGGCCCGGGCCAGTGCTTTCCGGGCGGCCATGCTTCCAGCGGCTTTGCGTTGATGGCGCTGTTTTTTTTGTGGTGGCCGGAGCGTCCACGCCGCGCGCTGCTGGCGCAGGCAATGGGTATCGCCTGTGGCCTGCTGATGGGCTATGGCCAGGTGATGCGTGGTGCGCACTTTTTCTCCCACAATTTGTGGGCGGGCTGGTGGGTGTGGCTCAGCCAGCTGCTGATTTTTGCCGCAATTTCTTTTTGGGTAAACAAGACGAGGACGAGGAAACGTGATGGAAGCTCTTAACCACACCCTCTTTTTATGGATTAACGCCACGCCGGATTCACCCGCGTGGCTGCTCAGCCTGGCGACCTTTATCGCCAAAGATGTGATTGCTATTGTACCGTTGCTGATTGTCGCCCTGTGGCTGTGGGGACCGCGCGATCAGCTGCAGTCGCAGCGCGCGCTGGTGCTGAAAACCGGCATGGCGCTGATTTATGCGCTGAGCATCTCCTGGTGCGTGGGCCAGCTGCTGCCACACCCGCGCCCGTTCGCCATTGGCTTCGGTCATCAGTTCCTGTCACACGCCGCTGATGACTCCTATCCCAGCGATCACGGCACCACAATTTTTACCTTCGCACTGGCGTTTATTTTCTGGCACCGTCTGTGGTCCGGGGTGGTTTTGCTGGCGATTGGCAGCGCCATTGCCTGGTCACGCGTGTATCTCGGCGTGCACTGGCCGCTGGATATGCTGGGCGGTTTTCTGGTGGGGTTGCTTGGCTGTCTGGCTTCGCATCTGGCGTGGCAGCTGTACGGTCAGCGCATGCTGGCGCTGACGCATCAACTCTACCGCGCCCTGTTCGCGATGCCGATTAAAAAAGGCTGGGTGCGCGGATAAACTGCGCCGGCAGGCGGGTTAGCCACGGGCTGACCCGCCGCCCTGAGATTAACTGAACCACTTACCGAACCAGCCGTTGAATTTCATCATAATGAAATCCCAGATACGGCCAATAAAGCCGGCTTCCGGTACATCCTCCATCGCCACCAGCGGACGCTGTTCAATGGTTTTGCCATCCAGCTGGAAATCGATAGTACCCACTACCTGATTCTTTTTCAGCGGCGCTTCCAGCTGCGGTGTGTTGAGGGTAAAGCTGGCCTTGAGATTTTTCATCTGCCCTTTCGGGATAGTGATCGCCGCATCCTTCGCCACGCCGAGGCTGACCTGGCTGTTTTCGCCAAACCACACGCGCTGCTGGGCAAACGGTTTATCCGCTTTAATCGGCGTAACGGTTTCATAGAAACGGAAGCCCCACGTCAGCAGCTTCTCACTCTCGCGGAAGCGGATTGCATCGGTCTGCGCGCCCAGTACCACCGAAATCAGACGCATATCGCCGTCCACCGCTGAAGCCACCAGATTGTTGCCCGCCCCCGAGGTATGCCCGGTTTTGATGCCGTCAACCTTGAGGTTGCTGCTCCACAGCAGCCGGTTGCGGTTCATCTGTTTGATATTATTAAAGGTAAATTCTTTTTCGCTGTTCAGCGCATACTCTTCCGGCACATCACCAATCAGGCGCTGGCCGATGATCGCCATGTCGCGTGCGGTGCTGTACTGGCCTTCGGCGTCCAGACCGTGCACCGTCATGAAGTGGGTGTTTTGCAGGCCAAAGGCTTTAACGTAATTGTTCATCAGGCCAATAAAGGCATCCTGACTGCCGGCGACATAGTCCGCCAGCGCGATACAGGCATCATTCCCCGACTGGATCACCACGCCCTTATTCAGTTCCGAGACCGGGATGCGGTCGCCCGGCTTGAGGAACATCAGCGACGACCCGCGCAGTTTCGGATTGCCGGTGGCCCAGGCATCCTGGCCGATGGTCACCATGTCGTTACTGGTGATTTTGCCGGATTTCAGCGCCTGGCCGACCACGTAGCTGGTCATCATTTTGGTCAGACTGGCGGGATCAAGACGCTGGTCGGCATTGGACTCTGCCAGCACTTTGCCGCTGCTGTAGTCCATCAGAATCCAGGCCTTTGCCTCAATCTGCGGTGCCGCCGGTGCCTGCTCGGCCTGAGTGGTGACAGGGACGAAAAGCAACAATAATGAACTGGCCGCCAGTGGCCGCCAGACTGAAGTCAGGGATGTTTTTCTCATGAGCGTGACCCAATTGTCCTTGTAAAATCACGGATTTGTGCAGGTAAGACATGTCTTACCAAACGCTAACGGTTCACGCCGGTGAAAAAAACCGCCAGACCGTAAAGTTTTTTAGAGTTTGTTAGAGTAACCCTGGCATTAAGGCCGCTGCGCTGCCAGTGCGCGGGCGTCAGGGCAGAGGAAAAATTGCGAGAAATTCCGAATTTTCGCAGAACAGTTAAGCCAGTCACAAAATTCCGCTAACCTGATGCCAGTCAGCCCGAGGAGAATCATGATGGACTTAGCCGTTTTCGATCTGGATGAAACCCTGATTTGTGAAGACAGCACCAGCCTCTGGCTGCGCTGGCTGGTTTCGCAGGGGTTTGCACCGGAAGAGATCATTCGTCAGGAGCAGGCGCTGATGGCGCAATACCACGCCGGCAGCCTGTCGATTGAAGAGTACATGCGCACCACGCTCTCACCGCTCACCGGCATGGCGACGCTCACCGTCGCAGGCTGGGTGCGGCGCTTTATTCATCGCGATATCCTGCCGCGCGTCTTTCCCGCCGCGCGCGAACGCATTCAGTGGCATCAGCAGCGTGGCGACACGGTAATGATTATTACCGCCAGCGGCGATCACCTCGCCGTGCCGATTGCGGAACGGCTGGGCGTACACGGCGCGCTGGCGATTGGCGTGGAAGTGGTCGATGAACGCTACAGCGGTGAGATTTACGGCACCGCCACTTACCGTGAAGGCAAAGTTTCACGACTCAGCGACTGGCGAGCGCTGCAGCAGGATCGACGCTTTGAGCGCACCTGGGCGTACAGCGATTCGATGAACGATCTGCCGCTGCTGTCGCATGCCGATCATGCATGGGTGATTAACCCGGATGCGCTGCTGCAGCAGGAAGCGCAGCAGCGCGGCTGGCAGGTGTGTAACTGGGTGCGCTGATTTAACCCCGCGCGGCGCTGGCGGCATCCGCCAGCCCGACTTTCAGCAGCTTGCCATTGGCCTCATCGGTCAGCACATACAGATAACCATCCGGACCCTGGCGAACATCGCGGATGCGTTCGCCACGGTCACCCAGCAGCCGCTGCGCCTCTTCAACCTTCTCGCCGTTAACGCGCAGACGGATCAGACTTTTATCTTTCAGCGCACCGATAAACAGCGAGTTTTTCCACTGGGGAAAGCGCGCGCTATTGTAAAACGCCATGCCGCTGATGGCCGGCGATTGCTGCCAGTAAAACAGCGGCTGCTCAGTGCCGGCAACGGCGCTGCCCTGCGCTTCCGGCACTTTCTGCCCGCTGTAATCAATGCCATACGTCGCCAGCGGCCAGCCGTAATTTTTGCCCTTCGCCGCCAGATTCACCTCATCGCCGCCACGTGGGCCGTGTTCACTCTCCCACATCTGCTGCGTCCACGGATTAAGCGCCAGCCCCTGCGGATTGCGCACGCCGTAAGACCAGATCTCCGCGCGTGCGCCCTGACGATGGTTAAACGGATTATCCGCCGGCACCTTGCCGTCCTGCGTCAGGCGGACAATTTTGCCCGACAGTTTGTCCAGCTGCTGCGCGCTGCGGCTGGCAAAGTTATCGCCGAACGCGATGTACAGATAGCCCTGGCGATCAAACGCCAGCCGCGTGCCGATGTTGGCACCGCCGGACAGTTTCGGCGTTTGCTCCAGCACCACCTTAAAATCCTGCAGCTGACGGAGATCCGCGCTGAGCGTGCCGTAACCCACTACGCCGCCCGCACGGCCGGTGTCATCGGCGGTGGTATAACTGAGCCACACCCGACGGCTTTGCGCGAAGTCCGGCGCCAGCACCACATCCAGCAGACCGCCCTGGCGGTTGGCCCACACGTCGGGTACGCCACTAATCGGCTGCGATAGCCCCCGGCCCGGCTGCCAGCTGCGCAGCTGTCCGGAACGTTCGGTAATCAGCAGGGTTTGCTGGTCGGGCAGAAACGCCACCGACCACGGATGATCGAGCTTGTCCTGTAACACCTGCACCTGGACATCGGCCGCCAGCGCGGTAAAGGAACCGCTGAGCGCGCCAGCCAGCAGCGCAACACGCCATAAACGCATGGGATTCTCCTTTTCACAGTCTGCCGTTAAGGGTAGTCAGCCAGTAAGAAAGGATGTGCAGGATTTACAAAACATTAAGCCCGGCGCAGTGGCCGGGCGGATAGCAGGCAAGATTATTCGAAGCAGGTTTCCGGGTTTTCCGACAGTGAAATGAAGGATTCACCGCCTTTGGTCAGGGCAATAATGCCGCCGCTTTCAATATCATAAACCCAGCCGTGCAGGCGCAGCTTGCCTTTACGCAGCGCGACCGAAACGGAAGGATGCGTTTTGATATTGTTGAGCTGGGCAATCACGTTCTCTTTCACCATTTCGTTGAGGCGTTTCTCAACCGATTCGTAGTTGCGCTCTTCCACCACCGCTTTTGCCGCATTGGCGTAGTGCAGCCAGTGATCAACCGCCGGCATGCTCTCGAGATCGGCGTTGGACGCAATCGCGTTCATCGCACCACAGTTGGAGTGACCACAAATAATAATCTCGGTTACGCCCAGCGCGACCACCGCATACTCAATGGTTGCCGACACGCCACCCGGCTCCGGACCAAACGGCGGGACGATATTACCGGCGTTACGGATCACAAACAGCTGGCCCGGCTCCGACTGAGTCACCAGCTCTGGCACCAGACGGCTATCCGAACAGGAGATGAATAAAGCTTTAGGATTCTGGTTGGACGCCAGACTCTTGAAAAGATCCTTCCTTTCAGGAAACACATTCTGTTGAAAATTCAGAAAACCTTTGACGATCTCTTGCATTTGTCTGCTCTCACATTATCCACTTCAGCCCCGGCAGAGAGAAACTCACCGCTGGCGCGCTTTAAAATTCTGTAATGTCGATAATAACTTACAATTACCAACCCGATATTTAAGCAAAATCGACCCGCTTGCACAACCCGGATGTCCGCCATGCTCACTAAGCGTACACCAAACAAAATGTTGCGCCAGGTAACCGCCCTGCCCTGACATATAAGATTATTAGATTGACAATATTAGATTTACTCTTTATTTTCTAATTATCCCTTGCAGGGATGGCAGGTGAAAAGAGGTGCATTGTGGTTGAAGTATCCTGGTCTAAACGTGCCCTGAAACACCTGATGAAGATCGACAAACGCTATCAAAAAAGCATCTTTGAAAAGACATCCCAGCTGATCGCCTTTCCGGCCGTCGCCCTGGACATCAGGAAGCTGCAGCAGAGTGATAATCGTTACCGTCTGCGGGTGGGCGATTATCGGGTTATCTTTGCGTTGATAGAGGGAGAGCCTGTCGTTCTTGAGATTGTAGAAGTTGCACGCAGAACCTCTCATACTTACTGATACTCTGCGGGGGAAACCCCGCAGCTATGCACCTGATGACATTGGCCGCGACCTGACGCTACCCGGATAACGTATGTCAAAACAGTATATTTATGATGAAGCAGGCGAACCGCAATTCGTGGTTCTGCCTGTCGCGGAGTATGAAAAGCTGCTTTCAGATGCGGAAAGCAACTGGACAACCCTCGCGATTGAAGCGGATGAACATGATGATGAAACCGTGCCGCATGACGTGGTTGGCATTATGCTCAGCCAGGATATCAGTCTGCAGGCGGCCTGGCGTGTTTACCGTAACCTCTCGCAGCAGTATGTTGCCGAACAATTAGGGACCACGCAAAGTGCAATTTCCCAACTGGAACGCAAAGAGAGTAAACCACAGAAAAAAACGCGCGAGCGCTTAGCCCGACTCTACAGCTGCCGTCCGGAACAATTATTGCTGTAATTCCCCCGGCCACCGTTTGCGTGGCCTTTTTCTCTGATTTCGACAGCGCTTCCCTATACATTTTCCCCGTCAACCTCTGTACAATCGCGCTCCTGTCCACCTTAATTATGATGAATTTTTATCCTTATGAGCCATGTCAAAAATCCGCCGCGTGTAGGCTTCGTCTCTCTCGGCTGCCCAAAAAACCTCGTCGACTCTGAACGCATCCTGACGGAGCTGCGGACAGAAGGCTACGACGTGGTGCCACGCTACGATGATGCGGAGATCGTCATCGTTAACACCTGTGGATTTATTGACAGTGCCGTACAGGAATCACTGGAAGCGATTGGTGAAGCGCTGAACGAGAACGGCAAAGTAATCGTCACCGGCTGCCTCGGCGCCAAAGTGGATCAGATCCGCGAAGTGCATCCGAAAGTGCTGGAGATCACCGGCCCGCACAGCTACGAGCAGGTGCTGTCGCACGTGCACACTTACGTGCCAAAACCCGAGCACAACCCGTTCCTCAGCCTGGTGCCGGAACAGGGCGTGAAACTGACGCCGCGCCACTACGCTTACCTGAAAATTTCCGAAGGCTGTAACCATCGCTGCACCTTCTGCATCATCCCGTCAATGCGTGGCGATCTGGACAGCCGTCCGATTGGCGCGGTACTTGATGAAGCTAAACGTCTGGTGGAAGCCGGCGTAAAAGAGCTGCTGGTGATCTCGCAGGACACCTCCGCGTACGGCGTCGATGTTAAACACCGCACCGGTTTCTGGAACGGTTCGCCGGTGAAAACCAGCATGGTCAGCCTGTGTGAGCAGCTGGCGAAACTCGGCGTCTGGGTGCGTCTGCACTACGTTTATCCGTATCCGCACGTGGATGATGTGATCCCGCTGATGGCCGAAGGCAAAATCCTGCCTTACCTCGATATTCCACTGCAGCACGCCAGTCCGCGTATCCTGAAGCTGATGAAGCGTCCGGGCGCGGTTGAGCGCACGCTGGAGCGCATCAAACGCTGGCGTGAAATCTGTCCGGAGCTGACGCTGCGTTCCACCTTCATCGTGGGTTTCCCGGGCGAAACCGAAGAAGATTTCCAGATGCTGCTCGACTTCCTGCGTGAAGCGCGCCTCGATCGCGTTGGCTGCTTCCAGTACAGCCCGGTTGAAGGCGCCACGGCTAACCAGCTGCCGGATCAGGTACCGGACGACGTCAAGCAGGCGCGTTTTGACCGCTTCATGCAACTGCAACAGCAGATCTCCGCAGAGCGTCTGCAGGAGAAAATCGGTCGCGAGATTCTGGTGATCATCGATGAAGTGGATGAAGAAGGCGCGGTCGGCCGCAGCATGGCCGACGCCCCGGAAATCGACGGTGCGGTGTACCTGAATGGCGATCGCCAGGTGAAGGTCGGCGAGGTGGTGCGGGTCAAAGTCGAACACGCCGACGAATACGACCTGTGGGGCTCGCGCGTTTAACCGTACTTTTGCTGGTGCGCTTTTTTGCGCGCCAGATAATCGTTATCGGCGCGCAGCCGGTCCCAGCACGCTTTGAACACGGCCGCCGCAGCGGCCTTTTCTTTCTCTACCGTACGCGGCAGCTCTTTGCCGTCGGCACCGTATTTCCGTCCGCCCTGATGATTGCTGTAGCGGCGCGCGCGGGTGTACCCCATCTGAATAAATTTGCGCGCCATATCCATACCGACAAAATCATCCTGCGCGCGATACGCCTCGAACAGCTGCATGATTTTTTCTGATGACTGCTGCGCCAGCTCGACGGTGCGAAAGCGCCAGTGCGGCAGAATTTCGCTCTTATAAGGTTCCACCATCAGCACCCCCTGCTCGCCGCGCCCGACCTGATACAGCTCCGGATGCTGACGGAAGTCGAGCTGTTTAAAATCCTGCTGGTAATTGAAGGGTTTCATCCCCTGGCCTCCTGTCCGTAACCATTACTGCGGTGAATTATTTCGCTGCCGCACTTTAGTGATGCTTTTTTCCACCGATAACATAACTACCGGCTCATTTGCTAAGAGATGCTCACATGTTCAACAAGATGAAAATTGTGACCGCCATTGTGGTTATTCTGGTGGTATTCACAGCCATGCAGGCCATATCCGGCTCGCTCTTTTTCTCCTCGCTGCGCGCGGGACAACATAATTTCACCGCCAGCAATCAGTTGTCTCATCAGCAGCGCGAGCTGGGCGACGGCTGGCAAACGCTGGTGAAAACCCGCGTCACCATCAACCGCGTGGCGATCCGTATTCTGAAAAATCAGACCGACGAGCAGTCGCTGGCGGCGATCAACAAGCTGCTGCTGGCAGCCGGTGCCTCGCTGGAAGCGGCGCAGCAGCACTTCAATCAGTATAGAAGCTATCCGCGCATCGACGGCCAGAGTGCGTCGACCGCCGATCTGATCGACAATAAATTCAAAGCGTTTGCCGCGCTGCTGCAGCAGTCCGCCGTGTTTCTGAAAGCCAATAACTACGCGGCCTACGGCAACCTCGATGCGCAGCAGGCGCAGGATGAACTGGAACAGGCTTATCAGCAGTGGCGCGATGAAAACATGCAGCTGATCAATCAGCGCAGCCTGCAAAATGACAGCAACTATCAGCAGGTGCTGCTCATGATTGCCGTCATCGCGCTGGTGGTGGTGCTGATGGTGGCGGCGGTATGGACGCTGGTACGCCGCGTGCTGCTGGCACCGATGCAGCAGGTGCAGCAGCAGATCGAGCGCTTTGCCGAAGGCGATTTGTCAGCCAGCCTGCAGGTGGCAGGCCGCAGTGAAATGGCGGCCATTGCCGCCAGCCTGAATCATATGCAGCAGGCGCTGCTTGGTACCATTAATAACGTGCGCGACAGCGCGGATGCCATTTTTGGCAGCGCCAGTGCCATCGCCAACGGTAATAATGATCTCTCGGCGCGGACCGAACAGCAGGCTGCCTCACTGGAAGAGACCGCCGCCAGCATGGAACAGCTGACCGCGACCGTGAAGCAGAACGCTGACAACGCGCGTCAGGCCACGCAGCTGGCGAAAACCGCGTCGGACACCGCCGATAAAGGCGGTAACGTGGTGGAAGGCGTGGTGAAAACCATGCGCGACATTGCGGACAGCTCGAAGAAAATCGCCGACATTACCAGCGTCATCGACGGTATCGCTTTCCAGACCAACATTCTGGCGCTTAACGCCGCGGTAGAAGCGGCGCGTGCCGGTGAGCAGGGGCGCGGTTTTGCGGTGGTGGCGGGCGAAGTGCGCAACCTGGCCCAGCGCAGCGCGCAGGCGGCGAAAGAGATCAAACTGCTGATTGAAAACTCCGTGCAGCGCGTGGACCTCGGTTCGCAGCAGGTCAGCAGCGCTGGCGATACCATGCAGGAGATTGTCAGCGCGGTGACGCGCGTCACCGATATCATGGGCGAGATTGCCTCTGCCTCCGATGAGCAGAGCCGCGGTATCGACCAGATTGGCCAGGCGGTGAATGAGATGGATCGCGTGACGCAGCAGAACGCCACGCTGGTGCAGGAATCGGCCAGCGCCTCGGCATCGCTGGAGCAGCAGGCCAGCCGGCTGTCATCAGCGGTGGCACGGTTCAACACTGGCGCACGCCCGACCGCTGCGGTAACCGAGCGGATGGTGAAACCGGTGGTGCCCGCCCCGACCCGCGCCCTGCCCGCGGCGGTGAGCCACGGTAACGATAACTGGGAAACGTTTTGATGCGCTGAAGTGTTAATAAAATCAATGACCTGAATAAGGGTCATGCGCCAGGCATTGCACTTATCGTAGCGGCGCAATTTATTGCGCGATGAATCGCACCGCTACAACTGCAATGCGGTGTTCACCCTCAGCTCTTCAGTTTCGGGTCCAGCGCGTCGCGCAGACCGTCGCCCAGCAGGTTGAACGCCAGCACGGTGAGAAAAATCGCCAGGCTGGGGAAGATCGCCACGTGCGGTGCAATCACCATATCGGCGCGCGCTTCGTTGAGCATCGCGCCCCACTCCGGCGTCGGCGGCTGTGCGCCCAGGCCGAGAAAAGACAGGCTGGCGGCGGTGATGATCGAGGTACCGATACGCATGGTGAAATAAACCACAATCGACGACACCGTACCGGGCAAAATGTGACGCATGATAATGGTCCAGTCGGAGGCACCAATACTGCGCGCCGACTCGATATAGGTCTGATGTTTCAGCACCAGCGTATTGCCACGCACCAGACGGGCAAATGCCGGAATACTAAAAATCGCCACTGCCACAATCACGTTGCTCATGCCACTGCCCATGATCGCCACCACCGCGATCGCCAGCAGAATGCCGGGAAACGCAAACAACACATCGCAGATGCGCATGGTGATGCGATCCCACCAGCCTTCGTAATAGCCCGCCAGCAGCCCCAGCACGGTGCCGATCACCGTGCCAATCGCCACCGAGAAGAAGCCGGCGATCAGCGAAATGCGCGTCCCGACCAGCACCCGACTGAAGATATCGCGTCCAAGTGAATCGACGCCAAACAAATGCATCCACGACGGACCTTCGTTGAGCCGGTCGTAGTCAAAATAGTTTTCGGCATCAAACGGGGCGATCCACGGGGCGATAAACGCCACCACAATCAGCAGCAGCACAAATGCGCCCGCCAGCAGCGCCACATGCTGACGGCGAAAGCGCCGCCAGAATTCACGCCACGGCGTGCGAACCCGGTTTTCCGTCATCAGCGGCAGGGATTTCAGTGCCGCCTCGCGTCGCCAGTTCTTCAATTGCGACTCCTTACCTGTAGCGAATAGCCGGGTTGATCGCCGCGTAAAGCATATCGACGATCAGGTTAATCAGAATGAACTCCAGCGAGAACAGCAGCACCTCGGCCTGAATCACCGGGTAATCGCGCATCTCCACCGAATCCACCAGCAGACGGCCCAGTCCGGGCCAGTTAAACACCACTTCCACCACAATCGAGCCGCCGAGCAGAAAGCCGAACTGCAGCCCCATCATGGTGACCACCGGAATCATGGCATTGCGCAGCCCGTGTTTGACCACCACCAGCGATTCGCGCACCCCTTTGGCACGCGCGGTGCGCATATAATCTTCCTGCATCACCTCAACGAACGAAGCGCGGGTAAAGCGCGCCATCACCGCGGCCACGGCGGCACCGAGCGTAATTGACGGCAGAATGTAGTGCTGCCAGCTGTCGGCGCCCACCGTTGGCAACCAGCCGAGCTCGACCGAAAAGACCTGCATCAGCAGCATGCCCAGCGCAAACGCCGGGAAGGAGATGCCGGAAACCGCCAGCGTCATGCCGATGCGGTCCGGCCAGCGATTGCGCCATACCGCCGAAACGATGCCGATCGCCATGCCAAACAGTACCGCCCACACCATGCTGCTCAGCGTCAGCCACAGCGTAGGAAAAAAGCGCGCGGCAATTTCGGCAGAGACCGGCCGCTTTGACACCATCGACTGACCAAAATCACCCTGTAAAGCATTGAGGATAAAGTGCCAGAACTGCTGAATCAGCGGCTGATCGAGCCCCAGCTCCTGACGCACCAGCGCCACCACTGAGGCATCCGCTTCCGGTCCGGCAATCAGGCGCGCCGGGTCGCCCGGCAGCAGATGCACGAACAGGAACACCAGCACTGCGACAATCAGCAGCGTGGGAATCAGCCCGAGCAGGCGTTTAAGAAAATAGTTGAGCATGCGAAATCCCGCGCAGCATCGGCCAGCCCCGTAAGGCTGGCCGCGTCTGTTACTTCAGATCCGCCTCATCAAAATTGAATGAGGTATCGGGCATGACGTAAAAACCGGTCAGGTTTTTATTGTTCGCAGACAGCAGCTGCTCCACCACCAGCGGAATCCACGGGTGATCGTTCCAGATGCGGTCCTGCGCGTCTTTATACAGTCTGGCTTTCTGGTCGCGATCGGTGGTCTTCAGCGCATCCGCCAGGTCTTTATCCACCTGCGGGTTGCTGTAGAACGCGGTGTTGAAGATCGCCGGTGGCCACGAGCTGGTGGCGAACAGCGGCGTCAGCGCCCAGTCGGCTTCGCCGGTGGAGGCTGACCAGCCGGTGTAGAACATGCGCACCCCGCTCTCTTTCTGCCCTTTACTCTCTACTTCCGCCGCGCGCTGGCCGGCATCCATCGCCGTGACTTTTACCTTCACGCCTACCTGCGCCAGCTGCTGCTGGGTGAACTGCAGCACTTTCTGCGCGGTGCTGTGGTTATGCGATGACCACAGCGTGGTTTCGAAACCGTTCGGGTAGCCCGCTTCCTTCAGCAACTCGCGCGCTTTGGCCGGATCGTATTTGATGGCCGGATAGCTCTGGGCAAAATCAATGCGCGGCGGCACGATGCCGGTGGCTGGCGTGGCGTAACCGGCAAAGGCCACTTTCGCCAGCGCCTGGCGATTGATGGCGTACTCCAGCGCTTCGCGCACTTTCGGGTTATCGAACGGCTTTTGTGTCACGTTGAGGCTGATGTAACGCTGCATGATCGATGGTGTGGTCACCACATCCAGCTTGCTATTGCCCTGCAACAGTTTGGCCTGCTCTAACGGCACCGGGAAGGCAAAGCTGGCCTCGCCGGTTTGCAGCATCGCCGCGCGGGTGTTGTTATCCACTACCGGACGCCAGGTAATGCTGTCGAGCTTCGGATAGCCCGGCTTCCAGTAGCCCGACCATTTCTTCACTTTGACAAAGTCGGTCTGGTTCCAGGTGTCAAAGACGTAAGGTCCGGTGCCTACCGGATGGAAACCGATGTCCTTGCCATATTTTTTCAGCGCGGTTGGCGAGATCATCACCGCAGCCGGGTGCGCCAGATTGTTGATAAACGCTGAGAACGGCTGCTTCAGGGTAATTTTCACCGTGGACGGATCGACCACTTCGGTAGTGGCGATATATTTAAACAGGTTATAGCGCTTGAGATGGTTGTCCGGATTGCTGGCGCGGTCGAGGTTGACCTTCACCGCTTCGGCATTGAAATCCGTGCCATCCTGGAATTTCACGCCCGGACGCAGTTTGATGGTGTAAGTCAGCCCATCGCTGCTGGCCTGATAGCTTTCGGCCAGCACGTTGACCAGCTTCATGTCTTTATCGAAGCCGAACAGGCCCTGATAGAAAGACTTGGCCACCGCCTGCGACAGCGTGTCGTTGGCGTCGTACGGATCCAGCGTGGTGAAGGTCGACGCCACGGCAATCACCGCATCTTTGGCCGCCCAGGCGGGCAGCGCCAGCGCCGAACTCAACAACCCGGCAGTGATGACCCCTTTTCGCATGATATGGTGCATCGTTATCGTTCTCCTGTAGTCCCTGTCTTGCGCGCCCTGCACAGAGGGCGCGGTTGGTTGCTGCTCAGGCGCCGCTAATGGCATGGCGGGCGACAAAATGGCCCGGCGCCACTTCCAGTAACGGTGCCACTTCCGGCTCATCACCCAGCGGGCGAATCGGGCTGGGGATCTCATCGACCATCAGCGCCCGCTCGCGGTGCCGATGCGCCGGATCGGCCACCGGCACCGCGGCCATCAGTTTTCTGGTATAAGGATGGCGCGGCTGTTCGAATACCGCCTGACGCGGCCCCATCTCCACAATCTGTCCGAGATACATCACCGCCACGCGATGGCTGATGCGCTCCACCACCGCCATGTCGTGGGAAATAAACAGGAAGGCGATGCCAAATTCACGCTGTAAATCCAGCATCAGATTGATGATCTGCGCCTGAATCGACACATCCAGCGCGGAGACGGACTCGTCGGCGATCACCACTTTAGGATTGAGCGCCAGCGCGCGTGCGATGCAGATACGCTGGCGCTGACCGCCAGAAAACTCGTGCGGGTAGCGCTGCGCGTGTTCGGGTAGCAGACCGACGCGTTCCAGCAGCCAGGCGACGCGTTTCTCTGCCTGCGCGCGCCCCATGCTGCGATGCACCAGCAGCGGCTCCATAATTGAAAAGCCGACGGTAAGGCGCGGATCGAGCGACGCATACGGATCCTGAAAGATAAACTGAATATCGCGGCGCAGCGTGGCCAGCGCCCTGCCCTGCAGTGCATCAATGCGCTGGCCGTCAAAGGTGATGCTGCCGCCCTGGCTGGCGACCAGCCGCAGCAGCGAGCGTCCGGTGGTGGATTTGCCGCAGCCGGACTCGCCCACCAGCGCGAGGGTTTCGCCTGCATAAAGATCGAAACTGACTTTTTCCACCGCGTGGACGCGACGCTTCACCCGATTGAGCAGCCCGCCGCGAATATCAAAGCGAGTAACCAGATCGCGCACCTGTAAAATCGGCGGACGATCGTGACGCACGGTATCCTGCGGCGTGCTGGCTTCTTCGCGGCCGTTGGTATGCAGTAGCGGAAACTTCGCCGGCAGCGGCTGGCCGCTCATCGCCCCGAGCTTTGGCACGGCCGCCAGCAGCGCGCGGGTATACGGCTGCTGCGGCGCGTCGAAAAGCTGCTGCACTGGCGCGCGTTCAACCACATCGCCGCGATACATCACCTGCACGCGATCGGCCATCTCCGCCACCACGCCCATATCATGGGTAATAAAGATGACGCCCATCTGCATCTCTTTTTGCAGCACGCGAATCAGCTGCAGAATCTGCGCCTGGATGGTGACATCCAGCGCGGTGGTCGGCTCATCGGCAATCAGCAGCGCCGGCTTGCACGACAGCGCCATGGCGATCATCACGCGCTGGCGCATACCGCCAGAGAGCTGATGCGGATAGCGCGACAGCACATTGTGCGCTTCCGGAATGCGCACCAGATCCAGCATGCGTCGCGCTTCGGCCTGCGCCTGCTGGTGACTTTTCCCCTGATGCAAACGAATAGATTCGGCGATCTGTTCACCGACGGTGAACACCGGGTTGAGCGACGTCATCGGCTCCTGAAAGATCATCGCCATGTCCGCACCGCGCACCCGGCGCATCTGGCTGGCGGACGCCCGCATCACATCCAGCACCTCGCCGTTGCGCCGCCGCAGCAGGATTTCACCGCTGACCGCGCCGCCGGCCTGTGCAATCAGACGCATCAGCGCCAGCGACGTCACCGATTTGCCCGAGCCCGATTCGCCCACCAGCGCCAGCGTTTCTCCACGGTGCAGATCGAGTGAAAGCTGCCGCACGGCGTCCGTCACGCGCCCTTCATGCTCAAAGCGCACGCAGAGGTCGCGTACCGCCAGCACCTGCTGCGGCGCAAACTGCTGCTGTAGATCCGTCATGCCTGCTCCTTAGCTGTCGCGGTAAATCGCCACCTCAACCTCGCCGCCCACATAAGCGAATCCGCGATACATGCCTTCGCTATTAAACGGCAGCGCCACGTTGCCGTGGGCATCAACGGCTATCAGCCCGCCGCTACCCTCCAGCTCCTGCACTTTGTCATGAATCACGCTGGCGGTGGCCTGTTGCAGCGAACGACCGCCATATTCCATCTGCGCTGAGACATCGTAAGCCGCCAGCGTACGAATAAACACTTCGCCGGTACCGGTACAGGAGACTGCCACGGTGGCGTTGTTGGCATAGCAGCCGGCGCCCGCCAGCGGTGAATCGCCGACGCGGCCCGCCTGCTTGTTGGTCATGCCGCCGGTGGAGGTGGCGGCCGCCAGATTCCCCTGCAAATCGAGCGCCACCGCGCCCACGGTGCCAAATTTGCGATCCGGGTCCAGTGGATCGCTCCCCTGCGCCGCGCCATCATGATCCAGCAGCATTTGTTCGCTGCCCAGCGCGCGCTGCAGTTGCTCCCAGCGTTCTGGCGTCGAGAAGAAATCAGGCTCGACCGGCGTCAGCCCCTGTTGCGCGGCAAAGGCTTCCGCCCCACTGCCAATGAAGAGCACGTGCGGACTGGCTTCCAGCACTTTACGCGCGGCAAGAATCGGATTGCGGATCCGGCTGACGCCAGCGACGGCGCCGATATCCAGCGTACGGCCATCCATCAGGCTGGCATCCAGTTCATGGGTGCCCTGATGGGTGAACACGGCCCCTCTGCCGGCATTGAACAGCGGACACTCTTCCAGCAGCCGCACCGCTTCGGTCACGGCATCCAGCGCGCTACCGCCGCTGGCCAGAATCTGCTGGCCGGCGCTGACAATCGCGGCCAGTTGCTGACGATAGTGCTGCTCTTTTTCGGCGCTCATTGCCGCACGCGTAATCGCGCCGGCGCCGCCGTGAATTGCGATAACTGCTTTAGCCATAACCGTTACCCTGTCAAGGAATCAGAGCCAAAAACACTGATTTAGAATGGTTTTCATCTTTTTTTGGCAATTTTCGACTATAGAAAGCCCCTCCCTGCTTGTAAAGCAGAAAGTGTATCAGCGGTCATAACCTTTTAATGTGGATTATGCTTTTTTGTGAATTAAGGGAGAAAACGCACCAGCTTTAATATTATGGCTGGCGCGCTTACGTCTGGCACCGGCAAGGCAGTGAACAACCTCTTTGCCCTTACTTTTTATGTGGCTTCAGTGCCGGTTAAAAATCGGGTAAGTTAAAGGCCCATTCATGAAAAGGAATATTCAGTGGAAGATGAAAAAGGGGTAAGGATTGCACTCTCCCCGGTGCAGTTGGCTGCCGTCCTTTCAGATCGCAGCGTCAGCGAGGGTGAAACGACCAGCAACCGCATTTTTGGAGGGCTCGGGCTCGCTGGCGGGGTGATTGAGCTTTTTGGTGCTGGCGCACTGTGCGTCGTGCCTGAGCCCACCTTGCTGACCAAAGCTGGCTGCGTCTTTGTCGGCACTCACAGTCTCGACACGCTTCAGGCCAGCCTGCGCCAGGTATGGACTGGCAAACAGGTCGCTACCGACACGTTTAATTCGGCCGTGGCACTCGCAGAATCGCTCGGCGCTGACCGTCAGACCGCCATGAATGTCGGCCTGACGGTAGATATCGCCATTCCAATGGCATTTGCCTTTGCAGCCGGAGCAGAGCGCGTCATCGCGGTGCGTGCCGGGCGGGTCAAAATCGCCGAGCATGAGTCGCTTTCAGGGCGAGCACCCGGTGGGCACACGATTGAGCGACATATCGGCAAAACGCCGGATGAGCTGCGGGAGAGGCTTCGTAACCGGCCTCGTCTCGATGAGGCCAGTAGCTTTAAGTCTCTGAGCGAGGCGGAAGCACTGATCAGTAAGGTGCTGGCAGATAATAAGCATCAAATTCAGATGTGGGTGAAAAATATCCCTCCAGGCTTGCAAGCCCGTATGCGCCTGAGTCGGCGTTTTTCACATCCGGTTGGTATAGTCGTGAGTAAAGGGCGTGAAGAGGTTGAGACCTGCTACGCCGTTCGCGTCATACTGGATTTTAAGCCCTACAACGGCAAACCTTACTTTATCATTACCGCTTTCCCGGAGTTATGATGGACCGTATCAGTATCAGTGAACTGGATAATTTTATTGGCATCTGGTTTGGGCAGGATTATGACTTGTTTGAGCCGGGTGATGAGATCGAGCCCAAAATCGAGGCGTATATCAGAGAAGCGCATAAAGGAAACCTGCACGCCATGCTGGCAGACATCGAGCTGTTTCTGGCAGAGTGCGATGACGTCGAATCTGATTTCCGTGACCGCTATAAAAGAGAGTTTGTTCCGGCCAACTGGGATACCACTGCGGGCGCGTTTCTGTCACTGGTGCATAAGAAAGTATCTGCCGCACTCACATCATAACTTCAGCACGGTTGTTAACATGACTATCACTCTCAGTCTGAACAAATCATGTTCGCCGGCGGATTCGTCACCGCGCACTAATTTCCATTCCCTTTGATCTCGCATGTGACTCAGCCGACAACAGCCACCATAATAGGCAGCATTCGCCTTTAACCCTACAGAGATGGACATGGAACCTTTTACCGCCGGACTGATTTCCCTTGAAGACGCGCAGCAGAAAATGCTGCAGCAGCTGCAACCGATTAGCGATTGCCTGAGTGTCGCGCTGGCCGATGCCGCCGGGCGCATTACCGCGAAGCCGGTGATTTCGCCGCTGGACGTGCCGCCGTTCGATAACTCCGCGATGGACGGCTACGCGCTGCGCCTGAGCGACCTGTCCGCTGACCGCGTGCTGCCGGTAGCGGGCAAAGCGTTTGCCGGCGCCTCGTTTGATGGCGAGTGGCCAGCCGGCAGCGTGATTCGCATCATGACTGGCGCACCAGTCCCCGCCGGCTGCGACGCCGTGGTGATGCAGGAGCAAACCGAACCGCGTGACGGCGGCATTGTTATCACCGCGCCAGTGCGTGCCGGGCAAAATATTCGCCGCATCGGGGAAGATATTCAGGCCGGTAAGCAGGTACTGGATGCCGGCGTGCGGCTCGGTGCCGCCGAGCTGCCGCTGCTGGCGTCGCTGGGTATTGCGGAGGTCAGCGTGCTGCGTAAGCTGCGCGTGGCCATTTTCTCCACCGGTGACGAACTGCAGGCGGTCGGCCAGCCGCTGGCTGAGGGCCAGATTTATGACACCAACCGCTTCACCGTGGCGCTGATGCTGCGCAAACTTGGCTGCGAGGTGATCGACCTTGGCGTGATCGCTGATGATCCCGCGAAGCTGCGCCAGGCCTTCAGCGAAGCCGATCGCCAGGCCGATGTGGTGATCAGCACCGGCGGCGTTTCAGTGGGCGAGGCGGATTTCACCAAAGCGATGCTCGAAGAGCTGGGCGCGATTACCTTCTGGAAACTGGCGATCAAACCCGGCAAGCCGTTTGCCTTTGGCCGTCTGGCCAACAGCTGGTTCTGCGGGTTGCCTGGCAATCCGGTGTCGGCGGCCGTGACCTTCTATCAGCTGGTGCAGCCGCTGCTGGCCACGCTGACCGGCCAGACCACGCGCATCATGCCGCTGCGCCAGCGCGCGCGCGCAACGCAGCGTCTGAAGAAAGCGCCGGGCCGGCTCGATTTTCAGCGCGGCATCCTCAGTCGCGGCGATGATGGCGTACTGGAAGTGCGCAGCACCGGTGCGCAGGGCTCGCACGTGTTCAGTTCCTTTGCGCTGGCCGACTGCTTTATTGTGCTGGAGCGCGATCGCGGTGACGTTGAGCCGGGCGAATGGGTTGATGTCGAGGCCTTCAACAGCCTGCTGGAGGGCTAATGCACACAGAGCTGAGCGATGAAGAGATGCTGCGCTACAACCGGCAGATTGTGCTGCGCGGCTTCGATTTCGACGGCCAGGAACGGCTAAAAGCCTCACGGGTGCTTATCGTTGGCCTGGGCGGACTGGGCTGTGCCGCCGCGCCCTATCTTGCCGCCGCCGGCGTCGGCCATCTGACGCTGCTGGATTTCGATCGCGTCAGCCTGAGTAATCTGCAACGCCAGATCCTGCACAACGATGCGCGCATCGGCATGGCAAAAGTCGCCTCGGCCCGTCAGCAGCTGGCGGCACTCAATCCGCACTGCACGCTGGAGCCGATCGATGCGCAGCTGGATGAAGCCGCGCTCGGCGAACTGATCGCGCGTCACGATGCGGTGCTGGACTGCAGCGACAATGTCACCACGCGCGAACAGGTGAACCGCGGATGTTTTCAGCATCGGGTGCCGCTGATCTCCGGCGCCGCCATCCGCATGGAAGGCCAGCTCAGCGTGTTTACCTGGCAGCCCGGCGAGCCCTGCTACCGCTGCATCAGCCGCCTGTTCGGCGAGCAGACGCTGAGCTGTGTCGAAGCCGGCGTAATGGCTCCGCTGGTCGGCGTGGTAGGTGCGATGCAGGCGATGGAAACGCTGAAGGTGCTGAGCGCCTTTGGCCAGCCGGCCAGCACGCGACTGCTGATGTACGATGCGATGAGCGCCGAGTTTCGTAGCCTGAAAGTGGCGCAGGATGCGCAATGTGAAGTGTGTGGCCAGCGTGAGGAATAACGTCAGGGCGTGACATAAGCGTCAGGTATTGCTGAGCGGCGCAATTTATCAGGCGATAAGTTGCGCCGCTGATGAGGGCGGCTGCTAAACGGCTACGCCGTTAGACGATGCCCTGGCTGCGCAGGTAATCTTCGTAGTTGCCGGTGAAGTCAACGATGCGATCGCCTTTCATCTCGATCACGCGCGTCGCCAGCGAGCTGACGAACTCACGGTCGTGCGAGACGAAAATCAGCGTGCCTTCGTACATCTCCAGCGCCATGTTCAGTGACTCGATCGACTCCATATCCAGGTGGTTGGTCGGTTCGTCCATCACCAGGATGTTTGGCTTCTGCATCATCAGCTTGCCAAACAGCATGCGGCCCTTCTCACCACCGGACAGCACTTTCGCTGGCTTCTTGATGTCGTCGTGGCTGAACAGCAGACGACCAAGAATACTGCGCACCGCCTGTTCGTCGTCGCCTTCCTGCTTCCACTGGCTCATCCAGTCGAACACGCTCAGGTCGTCAGCAAAATCTTCGGCGTGATCCTGCGCGTAGTAACCAATGCGCGCATTCTCCGACCATTTCACCGTGCCGCTATCCGGCTGCAGTTCGCCGACCAGCGTTTTCAGCAGCGTGGATTTACCAATACCGTTGGCGCCGAGGATGGCCAGTTTCTCACCCACTTCCAGCAGCAGGTTAAGATTTTTAAACAGCGGGCCGTTATCAAATCCTTTGCTCAGCGCTTCCACTTCCAGCGCATTACGGAACAGCTTTTTATCCTGCTCGAAACGAATATACGGGTTCTGACGGCTGGAGGCTTTTACCTCATCCAGTTTGATTTTATCAATCTGCTTCGCGCGCGAAGTGGCCTGACGCGATTTTGAGGCGTTGGCGCTAAAGCGGCTAACGAAGGATTGCAGATCGGCAATTTGCGCTTTCTTCTTGGCGTTATCCGCTAATAAACGCTCGCGCGCCTGGGTCGCCGCAGTCATATATTCGTCATAATTACCCGGATAAACGCGCAGCTCGCCGTAATCGAGATCCGCCATGTGCGTGCACACCATATTCAGGAAGTGACGGTCATGCGAAATGATGATCATGGTGCTGTCACGTTCGTTCAGCACCTGTTCCAGCCAGCGGATGGTATCAATATCCAGGTTGTTGGTTGGTTCATCGAGTAACAAAATATCCGGGTTGGCAAATAACGCCTGCGCCAGCAGCACACGCAATTTCCAGCCTGGGGCAATTTCACTCATCGGACCGTAATGCTGCTCCACCGGAATGCCCACGCCGAGTAATAATTCCCCGGCGCGCGATTCTGCACTGTAACCGTCCATTTCACCGTAGGCGACCTCAAGGTCGGCGACTTTATAGCCTTCCTCTTCGCTCATTTCCGGCAAGGCATATATGCGATCGCGCTCCTGCTTCACCGCCCACAATTCCTGGTGACCCATAATCACGGTATCCAGCACGCTATATTGCTCGAAAGCAAACTGATCCTGGCGAAGCTTACCGATGCGCTCATTGGGGTCGAGGGAAACATTTCCGTTAGTCGGAACCAGGTCGCCGCCCAGTATTTTCATGAAGGTCGATTTACCGCTGCCGTTCGCACCGATTAAACCGTAACGATTACCGCCGCCAAATTTAACGGAGATATTCTCAAACAGTGGCTTACTGCCGAACTGCATAGTGATATTGCTGGAAACTAACACGGCATTGACCTTTGTTACGCAGTGGAGGAAAAAACAGCGGGCATTATGCCAGAAGCGGCCTGGATGAGCCACCTCTGCACCCGGATACGCAGAGGCAAGGCGGAGAACACCTTGTTGCCAGAGGTAAAATAATTGCGACCGCGCCGGACAGGTTATCCACGGCGCGGGAAATGAGCCGCCGCCCGTGCCCGGAGCGAGGCCAATAAAAAAGCCGGAGACGCTGACGCCCCCGGCTCCCGCTTACAAGGATTGTGCAGATTATTTGATCAGGAAGCTGTCGAGGCTTTTACCTGCATCCAGCGCTTTTTTAATCGCAGCTGGGGTACGGCCCTGACCGGTCCATGATTTCTCTTCACCGTTTTCGTCGGTGTAAGAATATTTCGCCGGACGCGGCGCACGCTTGGCGCGTTTTTTACCGGTTTCCAGTGCACCCAGTAATTCGTTCGGGTCGATACCGTCTGCCAGCAGCATTTCGCGGTATTTAGACAGCTTCTCTTCTTTTTCGCGGTTCTGCGCTTCTTCCGCTTCAACTTCGTCGCGGCGCTCAGTTACCACGACGGTTAATTTTTCCAGAATTTCTTCCAGATCGCTCAGTGGTAGTTCACGAGCCTGTGCACGTAATGTGCGAATGTTGTTCAGAACTTTAAATGCGTCACTCATCACAATGTCCTTGCTTAAGGGGGTTAAATAAACTGTAGTGGCAAGATTACCCAATTCAAATAAAAAAATAAATTAATTTTGCAGACCGGATTAATCCGAATGGATTAGCCTATTCCAGTCAGGCGCGTTTAAACCCAATGTGCGGCGTGAATTAACGGTGAATTAACATCAGCGGTTCAGTACCACCGGCTGGACTGGAATCGATTTCATTGCTTATTCACGCGTAGGAAACAAGCGCTTAGCACTTATTGTGCGCTGAGGCAGTAGTCAGCATAAAGGTAAAAAAACATTAATAGTGTAAGTAAAATCCGTTTTTAACGCGGATGGCATTAGCGTCACAGATGCGAGCAATATCTCATTTTGCCATTAAATAAATAAAAAAAGGCCGGTTGTTAACCGGCCATCATGCAAAAATCGTATGTCTGTGGTTATCCGCTTTTCTTCACTGCCGGTCGCAATAGCTGGAGCACCGGCGCATCAGACAGCCGGTCGTGCAAATAATGTTCAATCTGCTCCAGCGAACGATGGCGTGTTTCCGGTACCCAGCGAATAACAAAAATCGCGCCGCCTATGCCAATCAGCGCGAAAATAAAGAACGCGCCGGATAAGCCAACCGACGCCAGCAGAACCGGGAACAGCAGAGAAATAAGAAAATTGGCGATCCACAACGCAAATACCGCGCCGCCCATAAAAATACCGCGTAACCGTGTGGGGAAAATTTCTGACAGCAGCAGCCAGGTCACCGGCGATAACGCGCCCTGCTGGAAACTCAGAAACATCAGCATACCCAGCAGCACCATATAACTGCGTAAGATATCCGGCTGACCGTTAACTGTTTCCGGCATCAGGTAACTGACGGTGCCAATAAACACCAGACAGGCGGTACAACCAAACTGACCTATCATCGTCATGGTGCGGCGACCGATGCGCCCCAGCAGCCAGATCCCCACAAAGGTCATTAATACCGAGACCGCGCCATTGGCAATGGTGGCAAACAGCGCAGCGTCATTGCTCATCCCCACCGCTTTCAGCATAGTCGGCGCGTAGTACATGATGGTATTTACGCCGGTCAGTTGCTGGATGGCGGCAATACCGATACCGATCAGGAACAGTTTGATCAGCCACGGCTGGCGCAGTTCCCGCAGACGCGGACGCTGCTGTTGCTCGTCCGACAGCGTCTCTTCGATCTCCATCATCTCCCACTCAACGTCTTCGCGCGCGCGGGTGCGTTCCAGCACCTTGCGCGCCTCAGCGAGACGGCCTTTCATGGCATACCAGCGCGGCGTGTCCGGCATAAACATCATCCCGAACCACAGCAGCACCGCCGGCAGCGTGGCGACCGCCAGCATCCAGCGCCAGGTCGTGTCGCCCCCCCAGGCTGCGTTAAAGCCGGCGTTCGACATATAGGCCAGCATCTGGCCGGAAACGATCATCAGCTCCTGCATGGTCACCAGCTGACCCCGTTTGTTGGCTGGTGCCATTTCGGCGATATACACCGGTACGGTGGCGGACGCACCGCCCACGGCCACGCCAAGGACCAGGCGGAAGAAAATCATCCAGCTGACATCAGGTGCCAGTGCGGTACCCAGCGCGCCGAGTGCAAAAATAATCGCCAGTACCAGAATAATTTTTCTCCGCCCGACCGCGGCGGCAAAGTGACCGGAAGCCAGTGCGCCAAACGCCGCGCCGAACAGCAGACTGCTGGTCACCAGCCCGGTGGTAAATGGGGTGAGATGCAGATCGTCGCCCATGAATAACAGTGCGCCGGAGATCACGCCGGTATCGTAGCCAAACAGCAAACCACCGAGGGTGGCAATCAGCGCAATGACTTTCACAAAAGGCTCGGTGCGCGTGCTACTGTTTGGCCCTGATGCCGGATTGGGCGTCATCCAGGTTTCGCGGGACATAACCAACTCCTTTCCTGAGATAAGAAGCCTTAAAATAGATTATTTCCACCACAATGAATAAATATGAAATTTAAATTTTGCGCCACGGGTCATTATCTTTGCCTTTAATTGAGATAATGATCACACAACCTGATTCAGGGCGCAGAGAAGTCAGTGCAAATTTTGCACAACAAACAGAAGGGAGAATATTTATTTCAAGGAAGGCGCTGACCGCACGCCGTGAATGCGGTCAGCGATGGCAGATTAATTGACTGCGGTGGCCGGACCAAAGACGTCATAGTCCGGCAGCGTCACCTGCTGATACGGCTCCCAGCCGCCGCCCAGCGCTTTATACAGCGCTACCAGGTCCAGCGCGCTTTGCATGCGCGCCTGCGTCGATTGCGCCTGCGACTGCGCCAGCTGGCGCTGGGCATCCAGCACCTCAAGGAAGGTGGAGATGCCCTGTTTGTAACTGTCACTGGCGAGGTCAAAGGCGCGCTGCAGTGCGCCGGTAGTCTCATCCAGCGCGGTAACCTGTTGCTGATCGGCGCGGTAGCTGACCAGCGCATTTTCCACATCCTGCAGCGCCGTCAGTACCGTCTGGCGATAATCGAGCGCCGCGCTTGCCTGCTGCGCACGCGCCAGTTTCACGCTGGAAACCAGACGTCCGCCCTGAAAAATCGGGATCGACAGCGCCGGGCCGACGCTGAAGAAGTGGCTGCTCCAGTCGTCAAGGTAGCTGGCATCGGTGTTGCGCACGCCCAGCTGCCCGGTGAGCGACAGGCTGGGGAACAGGTTCGCGACCGATACGCCGATATTGGCGGTCTGCGCATGCAGATTCGCTTCAGCCTGGCGGATGTCCGGACGACGGCGCGCCAGCGTCGATGGAATGCCCACCGCCACCAGCTTCGGCAACGCCGGCAGCGCTTTGCTGCTCATCAGTTCGTTATCCAGCGCGCCCGGCGTTTTGCCCAGCAGCACTGCCAGCCCGTTCATCGCCTGACGTTCCTGGGCCTGATATTGTGGCAGCTGCGCGTTGAGGGAGGCCAGCTGCGCACGGGCATTCTCAACGTCGGTGAGCGGCGCCAGACCGTTACGCTGCTGGCTTTGCGTCAGCTCCCAGGTTTGCTGCGCCACGTTAATCTGCTGTTGCAGCGTCGCCAGCACCGCCTGCGCGCCGCGCAGCTGCAGATACGCGCGCGCGACCTCGGCTTCCAGCGACACCAGCGCATCGTTACGCTGCTCGATCGCCGCCTGCTGCTGCGCGTCCGCCATCTCCATCTGGCGTCGTACTTTGCCCCATAAATCCAGTTCCCAGCTGGCGTCAAAGCTGCCCTGATACAGCGTGACCGAATGGGTCAGACCGTTGAGCTGATCCGCCACGTCATCATCCACCTGATCGTACACCCCGTTGGATTTCAGCATGCCTTTCAGGCCGAGCTGCTGACGCGTCACTTTGGCCGAGCCGTTAAGCGACGGGAACAGCCCGCCACGCGCCTGCGCCAGCTGTTCGCGCGCACCGGCGATGCGCAGCACCGACTGTTGCAGCGTCAGGTTGCCAGCGATGGCGCGCTCAATCAGGCTATCGAGCTGCGGGTCGTTAAAGCTTTTCCACCACGAAGGATTGGTCGCGGACGCCAGCGGTTTTGAAGCTTCCTGAGAGGGCAAATCACGGTAGCTACCGGGCGTATGCGCCTGCGGCGGCTGATAATCGGGCCCGACGGCACAACCCGCCAGCAGCATGGACAGCGCCAGCAGCGTCAGCGACGGCGTAACGCGCGAAGAGGTGATCATGTTAATGTGCTCCTGCACTGCCTTCGCTCTTGATCGGCGAAAGCAACCAACAAAAAGGAATCAATAGCACGGCGACAATACTCAGGCCCATGAACACGTCGATGTAAGCCAGAATACGCGCCTGGGCAATCATCTCCTGATAGAGCTGACCGCTGGCCAGCGTCAGCGGATCGCCCACCGCACTGGTAAAGTCACGAATCGCCTGCGCCCAGTGCTGCAGCGTGAGGTTGAACTGCTCATTGAGCGGCGACATGTTGTGCACCATGTGGGCCGATCGCACCTGTTCACGTTCGGTGATGCCGGCAGTGGCCAGCGAGATGCCGATCGAACCGGCCACGTTACGGAACATGGTGAACAGCGCGGAGGCATCCGCATTCAGGCGCTGCGGCACGGTGATAAAGGCAATGGTGGTGAGCGGCACAAACAGGAAGCCGAGGCCAATCGACTGCGCGCTGCGCATCAGCACCAGCGTGGTGAAATCCACGTTGGGCGTCAGGGTGCTGGAATAGAAGAAGGCCAGCGCCAGACAGGTAAAGCCAAAGGCGATGATGTAGCGCGTCTGCACAATCGGCATCAGCTTCAGCACCAGCGGGATGGTGAGCACGATCAGGACCGCGCCGGGCGACAGCACCAGCCCGGACCAGGTGGCGGTATAACCGAGATCCTGCTGCGCCAGCTGCGGTAACACCACCGAGCTGCCATAAAGAATCATCGCCATGCCCGCCATCAGCAGACCGGCCACCCAGAAGTTGCGATCCTTCATCACCGTGATATCCACCACTGGCTTGCGTGCATACAGCAGCCAGTAAACCGCACCGACGATGCCGACGGCCGCCAGCATGGCAAACAGGCGAATGAAGTGTGAAGCGAACCAGTCTTCATCTTCACCGCGATCAAGGAACACCTGCAAACAGCCGAGACCCAGGGTGATCAGGCTGATACCGATATAGTCGATTTTCAGCCGGCCCTTCGCCCACTTGCGCTCCCACGGCGGATCTTCCAGCAGCTGATAGATCGCCAGCACCGTGAGGATCCCCACCGGAATATTAATAAAGAACACCCAGCGCCAGCTGTAGTTGTCGGTGATCCAGCCACCGAGCGTCGGGCCAATGACCGGCGCGACGATAATGGCAATCGATGACAGGCCAAAAGCCTTACCGCGATCTTCCGGCTTGAAGTAATCCAGCAGCACCGACTGCTGCACCGGTTGCAGCCCGCCGCCGAAGAAGCCCTGCAGTACGCGGAAAAGAATGATTTGCCACAGCTCGGTGGCAATGCCGCACAGGAAGGAGCAGATAGTAAACATCACGATGCAGATCAGGAAGAACTGCTTGCGCCCAAACAGGCGGCTGAAAAAGGCCGATATCGGCAACACAATGCCGTTGGCAACCAGATAGGAGGTCAGTACCCAGGTGGATTCATCGTAGCTGGATGACAGCGACCCGGCGATGTGCGGCAGCGCGACGTTAACGATGGTGGTGTCCAGAATTTCCATGAACACCGCCAGCGTTACCGTGATGGCAACCAGCCAGGGATTGCTGGCCGGACGCCAGCTTTCGCTCGCACTCATTCCACCGTCACCTTCGGTTCAACCGACAGGCCAAGCGGCAGCGGATGATTCGGGTCGAGTCCTTTATCAATCACAATTTTCACCGGCACGCGTTGCACAATCTTCACGTAGTTACCGGTGGCGTTCTCGGCCGGGAAGGTAGAGAAGCGCGAGCCGGAGCCCATCTGTACGCTGTCGACGTGCCCTTCCAGCTTCATGTCCGGCCAGGCATCAACGCCAATCTCCACTTTATCGCCCGGATTCATGCGCGCCAGCTGCGACTCTTTGAAGTTGGCGGTGATCCAGATATCCGGCGATACCAGCGAAAACAGCGCGCTGCCGGCCTGTACCAGCGTACCGGGCTGCACGTTGCGTTTAGTGACGAAACCGTCATACGGCGCGCGGACTTCGGTGTAAGAGAGGTTAAGCTCGGCAGTGTTGAGCTGAGCCCGGGCTTGCTCGACCTGCTGCTGCCGCGCTTCAACATTGGTTTCCTGCTGGCGAATCTGCAACTGCACCTGCGAGGCCACTTCGACCTGCGCTTTGGCGCTTTGCAGCTGCGCTTCAGCCGAGCGTAACTGCGCGGCGGCGGTATCGATATTGCGCTGCGAGGTCGCGCGCGGGTCAACCCCGCGCTGACGACGGTAATCCGCCTGCGCATTGAGTAAATTGGCCTGCGCCCGCGCCTGGTCGGCCAGCGCCTGATCGCGCTGCGCCGGATATTGCACCCGTGCCAGCGCCAGCTGCGCCTGCGCCTGATGCAGCTGCGCCTGCGCCAGACCGAGCTGTGCTTTGGCCTGATCGCGCTGTGCGGCGTTATCACGCGGGTCGATCAGCACCAGCAGATCGCCCTTCTTCACCCGCTGGTTATCTTTTACCAGCAGCTGCACCACGTAGCCCGACGCTTTGGGCGCGATGGTCACGGCATCGCCTTCGGTGAACGCATCGTCGGTGGTTTCAATATTGCGCGTGCTAAACCAGAACCAGAATCCCACCAGCAGCATAATCACCACCACAATCGCCAGAATGATCAGCGGCTTTTTGCCGGGGCGTTTACGGGGTGATTGCTCGTTATCCTGACTGGAATCTGACGTGTTGTTGTCTTTTTGCTCATCGGCGGATGGCGGATTGTGGTTTTCACTCATAATTTGTCATCACTGGCTGGTAATCCCGATCCCCGGGCGAAACGGTCAACTTAACCTTAGATGGGAAATTGACAAATGCCAGTGTAACTTTACATAAGCTAACATCCGACGCATTTTCTGCCACATCACTTAACGCGCTGATAAATCAGCGCGTCTTGCAAAGGCGGACAGGTTGGTCAGGGTTAACGCAGCAGCTGTAACAACAGCCAGCCGCACAGCATCGACCAGGCAAGCATCGGCAGGGAAAACAGATGGAAACGCCACCACACTTTGGCGTCCTGTGCCATGCGCAGCGCAATCAGGTTGGCCAGCGATCCCGGCAGCAGGCCAAAGCCGCCGATATTCACCGCCCAGGCCAGCACCTCGGAAGGCGGGACTTTTTGTAACAGCAGAATGGTGGCCGGCACGTTGCTGATCACCTGCGACAGGCCAATCGCCAGCAGATAGATACCGCCCTCGCCCAGCTGACCGATGGCGGCAAAATGCGGCTGCAGAATCGGCAGGTGCATCAGTAAAAAGACATCAATGAACATCGCCACGAACACCAGCAGCAGGCTCCAGTCGATGGTCGCCAGCACCTGACGCGCCATCAGCAGAAAACAGCCCGCCACCAGCAGCAGCGCCCAGCCGGTGAGTTTCAGCTCCAGCGCGACGATAAACACCACGTACAGCAGCACGCTGACGATAAACAGCGGTTTCTGCCACTGCTGATTGCCCGGTGCATCATGCTTCTCAATGCTGCGCGCCGGGAAGCTAAACCACGTCAGCACCACCAGCGTCAGCATCAGCATCGCCGCCAGCGGTGCCATCTGACCGATGAAACCGGCCACGCTGAGCGTGCCGTGGCTCCACAGCAGGATATTTTGCGGGTTGCCGACCGGCGTCAGCAACGAGCCGGCATTGACCGCCAGCGCTTCAAAGATGATCAGCCTTGAGATGGGCAGGCGCGAGAACTTGCGCAGCGTCAGCGTGAGCGGCACCAGGATAAACAGCGCCACATCATTGGTCAGGAAGGTCGAGAGCAGCGCCGCCGCACACACCATAAACAGCGCCAGCGTGCGTTCGTGCTGGAAGCCCTGCGCCAGCCGCGCACCGAGCACATCAAAATAGCCGCTGTTTTCCAGCCCTTTTGTCAGCATCAGCAAACCGGTGAGCGTCATGATGGTGTGCCAGTCAACGGCGGCGGGCAGCTGCGGCCAGCGGTAATCCGCCAGCGGCAACAGAATCACGCCCAACAGCAACAGTAAATGCAAAACGCGGTCACGCATTAAGGAACGAAGCACGATGGGCATGATGGCAGAAGGCCTTGTAAGTTAGCGATTCTCGTAAAATTTCTGGAACACGGCGAGGGTTTCATCACTGACGTGATGCTCGAGCCCTTCGGAATCCCGGCGGGCGGTTTCCGGGCTGACGCCCAGCGCCAGCAGAAAGGTTTCAACGATGTGATGGCGCACGCGGCTGGCTTCAGCCAGCTTCTCGCCTTCCGGGGTGAGGAACACGCCGCGATACGGCACCTGCTCAACCAGACCGGTGGTACTGAGACGCTTCAGCATTTTGGCCACGGTCGGCTGCGAAACGCCCAGGCGTGCCGCCATGTCGACCTGGCGCGCCTCGCCAAATTCACGAATTAAATCAGAGATTAACTCAACGTAATCATCAATCAGCTCACGGCGATGCGCTTCGCGTACCTGGCGAAATCCTTCGACATGCTCCTCAATATCTTTCAGCGGCCCCTGGGGCATGTGGGTGGCGCTTTTCGCACGACGACTCATTCAGCTTCCTCTTTATTATCTGCCGCACTTTACCTGCGGTGCGGGCTGGCTGCGCTCATTGTAAACCAGGCACAAATAAGCACAAATTTTTCCTGAATAGTGTTGGCTAAAGAGTATAGCCAGTGCTATCTTTGTACATGTTGTAAGCGAATAGCCTACAAAGGAGGCAACGATGAACGAACCCTGGCTGTTGCTGCTCCTTTTCCTGCTGTTTATTGCAGGGCTGTGCTTACTGTTGAGTTACCCGTTTTCCAGGAGGTAAAGATGAGCACGATGAAAAGCTGCCTCGACTGCGGCAAATGCTTCCAGACCGTACAAAGCAAACCGGCTTTTGAGCTGAAGTCGCTGTTGTGTCTGTTTAGCCGCTCGCCTTTTGCCCTGCGCCTGATGCTGCTTGAGAAACTGACCGGCAAAAAAATCGCCGCGCAGCCCTGCCCGAATCTGATCTGGCGCGGCTGAGTTTCCTCAGGGCTTCACAGTCTGACCCGCTGCCTGCAGCGGGTTTTATTTTGCCTGCGAAAAACGCCCTTCACGGCAGCGTTTGCAGGCATAAAAAAACGGCCCGTAAAGGGCCGTTTCTGTGCAACTCTGGTCTAAGCAAAAACTTAGAAGCTGTAACCTACGCCAGCAATCCAGGTGCCCACGTCGACGTTACGGATGCGGCTCTGCTCGTAGCCCACGTCCAGAGCAACGTTCTGGATTGGGTTGAACTGCATACCTGCGCCGTAAGAGAAGCCTACGTCGCTGCTGTCGGTTTTAGACTGACCGGCAGTCTGGTTCTGCTGGTATTTGCCGTAGCCGATACCTACTACGCCGTAGATGCTGGCCCAGTCGTTCAGACGGTAAGCCGGACCACCGGTGATGCCGTAGTACTGACCTTTGTTGTACACGCCATCTTCAGTGCGATCTTTTTCGGTGTAGGTGAAAGAACCGATCCAACCCAGTGGGTTAGAACCGTCTTCGTAGCGGTATTTCAGGTTGAAGCCGTTAGCTTTGTTAGCAACGCCCTGATAGTCGCTCTGCGCGTAGCCGGCAGAAACGGTGCTCTGTGCCATGGCGGAACCAGCGGAAACTGCCAGTACACAAGCCAGTGCTGAAAGACATGCAATTTTTTTCATAACCACCTCAAATGTGAATATACTTCTCTCCTGACAACGCTAAAAATATAACAAAACTTAGCAAGAAACTCTGCCCGCATTTTGTTGTCTAACAGATTGTTTGGTGTAACAGAAAGTTAATGAACTTTCCTATGTCATTCATTTTTCTTATAAAAAGCATCATCTTTCTGCAATAATCCTGCGCACAGAAAATTATCGGTTTAAGTAAATTCCTAAACTAACCTGACATTTCTTTACGGAAATGGCCCTGAATATGGCGTTTTTTCAGCCAGTCGCTGGTGCATTTTTTCCACCGTCGCGCTTTATTCGCCGAAATTTCGCCCGAAAAGAGGTGTGAATGAGGCGTCACTGACGCCAGATGATGCGAGGCGGCCGCGCCCGATAAAAAAGCGGCGACAGAAACCCCGCATCATTGCCTCAGCCGCCTCCTTATTTCCCGCCGATTGCTTTACACTGGCTGCCCGTTGCCTGGTTATTCATCATCACAGGAATTGATCACAGGATGTCTGCACCTCTTTCCCACCCCAAACTAGCGCCGGTAGTGCTGCCGGTTGCCGTATTACTGATCGCCATGCTGTCGCTGCAGGGCGGCGCATCGCTGGCGAAATCGCTGTTTCCCACCGTCGGTGCGCCTGGCATTACCGCGCTGCGTCTGGGACTGGGCACGCTCATCCTGTGCGCGATTTTCAAACCCTGGCGCCTGCGCTTCAGTGCAAAGCAGCGCAAACCGCTGCTGATGTATGGACTGGCGCTGGGCTGCATGAATTACCTGTTCTATCTCTCGATCCGCACCGTGCCGCTGGGCGTAGCGGTGGGGCTGGAGTTTCTTGGCCCGCTGACGCTGGCGCTGGCCGGCGCACGCCGTCCGCTGGATTTTCTCTGGGTGCTGCTGGCGGTCACCGGCCTGTGGTTCCTGCTGCCGATTGGCCATGGCCTGAGCCATATTGATCCCACCGGCGCGCTGCTGGCCGTGGGTGCCGGCGCCTGCTGGGCGGTGTATATTCTGGCGGGCCAGCGGGCAGGCGCCGAACACGGCCCGGCCACGGTGGCAATGGGCTCGCTGATCGCCTCAGTGATTTTTGTGCCGCTCGGTCTGACCTTTGCCGCGCCCGGTATCTGGCAGTGGGAAATTCTGCCGCTGGCGTTGCTCATCGCCCTGCTCTCCAGCGCCATTCCTTACTCGCTGGAAATGATGGCGCTGACGCGTCTGCCGGCGCGCATTTTCGGCACGCTGATGAGTCTGGAACCGGCGATGGCGGCGCTCTCCGGCATGTTGTTCCTCGGCGAGCTGCTGACGCTGCAGCAATGGCTGGCGCTGCTGGCGATTATCGCGGCGTCTGCCGGCTCGACGCTCACCATGAAACAGAAAGCGGCACATATAAATGAAGTGGATATCAACACGCCGCAATAAGCCGTACCGGTCAGCCGGTTATTTAACCGGCTGTATATAGACACATTCTCATTATCATTTCTTAAATAGCCGCACGGTAAGCAGTTATTATTTTGCAACATGATAGAAAAATAATTAACATATGAAATAAGGTATTGATTTTTATGCATTTTAATAAAACTGTTATTTTCACGACGTAACATTAAGCTTTAGCTATTCCTGTCATTGATTTAATCAATCCTGCAGAGTGAAAAACTGCTGCTATACTTATTCCCGTGCTTGATTAGGACAACCATCAATAAGAGGACATTAATGATGAGTACCGCAAAACTGGTTAAAACAAAATCTTCCGATCTGATTTATACCCGCAATGACGTGGCTGATAGCGAGAAGAAAGCTACCATCGAGGTGCTCAACCGTCTGGTCGTGGAATTTATTGACCTGTCGCTGATCACCAAGCAGGCGCACTGGAACATGCGTGGCGCGAACTTCATTGGCGTACATGAAATGCTGGATGGCTTCCGTACCGCGATTACCGATCACCAGGACACCATTGCAGAACGTGTGGTACAGCTGGGCGGCGTTGCGCTGGGCACCACGCAGGTGGTTAACGACAAGTCACCGCTGAAAAGCTATCCGCTGAATATTCACAGCGTACAGGATCACCTGAAAGCGCTGGCCGATCGTTACGCCGTCGTCGCTAACGACACGCGTAAAGCCATCAGTGAAGTGAAAGACGAAGATACGGCTGATATCTTTACTGCCGCATCGCGTGACCTTGATAAATTCCTGTGGTTTATCGAATCAAATATCGAGTAATGCTCAAACAGGCGGGTTATCCCGCCTTTTTTATGCCTGCTACCCGCCCGGCTTTTTTGACGCCGTTAACAATTCCTTAATCCTTTCTTTCCCTTATTATCACTCTGATGCACACTGTGCCTGCACCACCACAGCACAATGCACCATTTTGGTGATTCATTCTGGTGCAAACTTTTTCCGACGTGCAGAATCGTGTCAGCCTGCCCCGGCATTCTGTTGATTTTCGCGTTTGAGAAAAGTTGGCATAATTTTTTCATATGATGAGCCGTACATCAGGCCACCAGGCCTGACGGGTAATAAGGAAAAAAATGATGAAGTCGTTGATTAAAGTCTCCGTGGCCGCGCTGGCGCTGGCCTTCTCGCTTTCCTCCACTGCAGCAGACAAAAAACTGGTAGTCGCTACCGACACCGCCTTCGTTCCGTTTGAATTTAAACAGGGCGACAAGTACGTCGGCTTTGATATCGACCTGTGGGACGCTATCGCTAAACAGCTGAAGCTGGATTACACCCTGAAGCCGATGGATTTCAGCGGCATCATTCCGGCGCTGCAAACCAAAAACGTTGACCTGGCGCTGGCCGGCATCACCATTACCGAAGAACGTAAAAAAGCCATCGAATTCTCTGACGGCTACTACAAAAGCGGCCTGCTGGTGATGGTGCGTAACAACGAAAACGACATCAAAGGCATCGACGATCTGAACGGTAAAGTGGTGGCTGTGAAAAGCGGCACCGGTTCGGTGGATTACGCCAAAGCGCATATCAAAACCAAAGATCTGCGCCAGTTCCCAAACATCGATAACGCGTACATGGAGTTAGGCACCAACCGTGCTGACGCCGTGCTGCACGACACGCCAAACATCCTGTACTTCATCCACACCGCTGGCAAAGGCCGTTTCAAAGCCGTCGGTGACTCCATCGAAGCGCAGCAGTATGGCATCGCTTTCCCGAAAGGCAGCGACGACCTGCGTGAGAAAGTGAATGGCGCGCTGAAAACCCTGCACGACAACGGTACCTACAACACTATCTATAAAAAATGGTTCGGCAGCGAACCTAAATAATTCAGGCCTGACGCCTTTTTATCAGCAGGGAGCTTTGTTCTCCCTGCTTTTTACATTTCCACTGCAACAGATTCTGGAGTCACACCATGGAGTTTGACTGGAGCGTCATCTGGCCCGCCTTACCGATCCTGATCGAAGGCGCCAAAATGACCCTGCTTATCTCGATCCTCGGCCTGATTGGCGGCCTGGTTATCGGCCTCGTGGCCGGTTTCGCCCGCGCCTATGGCGGCTGGATCACCAACAACATCGCGTTAGTGTTCATTGAACTGATTCGCGGCACGCCGATCGTGGTGCAGGTGATGTTCATCTACTTCGCCCTGCCGATGGCCTTCCCGGACCTGCGCATCGACCCGTTCACCGCCGCCGTCGTGACCATCATGATCAACTCCGGTGCTTATATTGCGGAGATTACCCGCGGTGCGGTGCTGTCGATCAACAAAGGTTTCCGTGAAGCCGGCCTGGCGCTTGGCCTGTCGCGCCGCGAAACGCTGCGCTACGTGATCATGCCGCTGGCGCTGCGCCGCATGCTGCCGCCGCTGGGTAACCAGTGGATCGTCAGCATCAAAGACACCTCGCTGTTCATCGTGATTGGCGTGGCAGAACTGACCCGTCAGGGCCAGGAGATCATCGCCGGTAACTTCCGCGCGCTGGAGATCTGGAGTGCCGTTGCCATCATTTACCTGGTTATTACGCTGGTGTTGAGCTTTGTGCTGCGCCGTATTGAGAAAAGGGTGAAAATCCTGTGATTGAATTTAAAAACGTCTCGAAAAACTTCGGCCAGACTCAGGTACTGCACGACATCAACCTGAAAATTAATCAGGGTGAAGTGGTGGTAATCATCGGGCCGTCCGGCTCCGGTAAATCTACCCTGCTGCGCTGCATCAACAAGCTGGAAGAGATCAGCAGCGGCGAACTGATTGTCGATGGCATGAAAGTTAACGATCCGAAAGTGGATGAACGCCTGATCCGTCAGGAAGCCGGTATGGTGTTCCAGCAGTTCCATCTGTTCCCGCAGATGAGCGCGCTGGACAACGTAGCCTTTGGACCGATCCGCGTGCGCGGGGCGAAGAAAGACGCCGCACACAAACTGGCGCGTGAGCTGCTGGGCAAGGTCGGCCTCGCCGAGCGCGCGCACCACTTCCCTTCTGAGCTGTCCGGCGGCCAGCAGCAGCGCGTGGCGATTGCCCGTGCGCTGGCGGTGAAGCCGAAGATGATGCTATTCGATGAGCCTACCTCGGCACTCGATCCCGAGCTGCGTCACGAAGTGCTGAAAGTGATGCAGGATCTGGCGGAAGAAGGCATGACCATGGTGATCGTGACCCATGAAGTGGGCTTCGCACAGAAAGTGGCGTCGCGCCTGATCTTTATCGACAAAGGTACCATCGCGGAAGATGGCAATCCGGACGATCTGATCACTAACCCGCCGAGCGACCGTCTGCGTGAGTTCCTGCAGCACGTTTCTTAATACGGCGTAAAAACAACAAAGCCGCTGCGGATCCCCGTAGCGGCTTTTTTTTTACCTGAGCAGCGCTTAGCGTGCCAGCCGCTGCGCGCGCGTGGCGGGCGGTAAAAATGTCCAGGCGATAAAGCGGCTCTGCTTCTGGCCCTGCGCCATGTCGACGATGCGTACCTGATAAGCGTCCTGCGCCTTCAGCCGATCGCGCAGCTCGGGCAGATGCTCTTTGCGTGACACCAGCGAGGTAAACCAGACGATGCGATCGCCTAACGCGACGCTTTCATCGATCATCCGGCCGATAAACGCGCGCTCACCGCCGTCGCACCACAGCTCGTTATGCTGACCGCCGAAATTAAGCGGCGCCTGCCTGCTCAGGCCGAGATTGCGCACTTTACGCTGGCTGCCGGCCGCCGCATCGGCCGCCGAGGCGTGGAACGGCGGATTACACAGTACCGCGTGATAGCGTTCATTCTTGTGCACCACGCCAGCAAAAATCGCACTCTCCTGCTTCTGACGGCGCAGGCGAATGGCGCGCTGCAGGCCGGGATTGCTGGCCACAATCTGACTGGCGGCGTTAACGGCGTCCGCGCTGATGTCGGTGCCGGTAAAGCGCCAGCCATACTCCGCGTGACCGATCAGCGGATAGATGCAGTTGGCACCGCAGCCAATATCCATCACGTCGAGATCGCGCGGCAGCACGCCACCGTTATCGCTGGCCAGCAGATCCGCCAGCGCATGGATATAGTCAGCGCGGCCCGGCACCGGCGGCGTCAGATAGCCTTCCGGCAGCTGCCAGTTCAGGTTATAAAACAGTTTCAGCAGCGCCTGATTCAGCAGCAGCACCGCGTGCGGATCGGCGAAATCGACCGACAGCTCACCGTAACCATTGGGGCGCACTTTGTCCGCCAGCGGCGGATGCGCGGCAGTCAGGGCAGCAAAATCATAACGGCCCTGATGGCGGTTACGCGGATGAAAGAGCGCGGTAGCGGCAGGCTTGTTCATAGATTCTCCGGACATTAATGCGCGCGTAAGATACGCTGGATGGCGGCAGCGCACAATCCGCCAGGAAAATTTAGTGCAACGAATTTAAATCTATTCTCCCTAAAACTGCATCCGCAATACTGCGTCCAGTCGCCAGCGCCGCCGGAACACGCAGTATCCAGGACGAATCAGGAGCGCAAATGCGTCAACGTTACACTTATCAGCCACGCAGTGGACACGGTCTGCCTCACGATCCGCTCAACGCCATCGTCGGCCCGCGCCCGATTGGCTGGGTCAGCTCGCAAAGCGCCAGCGGCCAGCGCAATCTGGCGCCCTATAGTTTCTTTAACTGTTTTAACTACCATCCGCCAATCATTGGTTTTGCCAGCAGCGGCTGGAAAGACAGCGTGCAGAATATCAGTGAAACCGGCGAGTTCGTCTGGAACCTGGCGACGCGTCCACTGGCAGAAGCCATGAATGAGAGCTCCGCCTCGGTGCCGTCCGATCACGACGAGTTTGCCCTCGCCGGCCTGACGCCGCTGGCCGCTTCCCACGTTAACGTCAGCATGGTGGCAGAAAGCCCGGTCAACTTTGAGTGTCGCCTGACGCAGCTGATTCGCCTGCAGGATGCACAGGGGGGCGAGCTGGAGAGCTGGCTGGTACTGGGCGAAGCGGTGGCGATTCACATCGATGAAGCGCTGCTGGAGAACGGCATCTATCAGACCGCCAAAGCGCAGCCGATTCTGCGCGCCGGCGGTCCTTCCGCCTATTACGCGATCAGCGAAGATCAGCGTTTTGATCTGGTGCGCCCGGACGCGCGCCGCGGTTAAATCAGGACACTGGCGGCGCGACACATTGCGCCGCTAGCAGGCCAGCGTCTGTAACACCTTCACCGCCCGGGCTATCTCCGGTGCCAGCCAGCGATCCTCCTGCCAGGTAGCAACCTCAGCGCGCAGCGCGCGTAGCGCCCGGCCCGTGCCGCTGGCCAGCTGCGCCTCACCGTGAAAATCCAGCGCCTGCGCCGCCAGCAGGTACTCAATCGCCAGCACCTGCCAGAGGTTATTCAGCAGTCTGAGCAGCTTGAGCGCCGCGCCGGTACCGAGGCTGAGGTGATCCTCCTGCAGTCCCGAGGTGACGTAATTGTCCAGCACCGCCGGCTGCGCCAGCTGACGATTCTCCGCGCACAGGGAAGCCGCCACGTATTGCGCGATCATCATGCCGGAGTTAACGCCCGGCTGCGCCACCAGAAACGGCGGCAGCCCGCTGACCAGCGGATTGACCAGCCGGTCCAGCCGGCGTTCGGCAATACTGCCGATCTCCGCCATGGCAATCGCCAGCAGATCGGCCGCCATGGCAACCGACTCGCCGTGCGGATTGGCCTGCGACACCACGCGCCAGTTGTCCGGCGTGCCCAGCACCAGCGGATTATCGGTGCAGGCATTCAGCTCAATCTCAACCTGACGCGCCGCGTGAGCGAACTGATCGCGGCTGGCGCCGTGCACCTGCGGCATCGAACGCAGGCTGAGCGCATCCTGGGTGCGTATGCCGCAGCTCGCCGCCAGCAGCGGGCTTTCACTCAGCAGCGCACGCAGACGCTGACCGCTGTGCTGCATGCCGGGGCTGGCTTTCAGCGCAATCACCTCGGCGTCAAAGGCCGCCAGCTGACCACGCAGCGCTTCGAAGCTCATCGCACCGGTGACATCCGCACAATCCAGCAGCCGCGCCGCATCGTCCAGCGCCAGACAGCTCAGCCCGGTCATGCACGGCGTACCGTTGACCAGGCTCAGGCCCTCTTTGGCACCGGGGCGATACGGCTGTAAACCGGCCAGCCGCAGCGCCTGCTCCGCCGGCATCACCTGTTGCTGGTACTCAACGTCGCCCACGCCAATCAGCGCCAGCCCGATATGCGCCATGTGGGTGAGATAACCGACTGAGCCCTGCGACGGCACCTGCGGCGTGATCTGCTGATTGAGCAGCGCCAGCAGATGCTGCACCAGCGCCACCGAAACGCCGGATTTGCCGTGGCTGTAGTTGGCGATGGCCGCACACAGAATGGCGCGCGTCTGCTCGCGCGTCAGCAGCGGACCGACGCCGCAGGCGTGGCTCAGCAACGTATTGCGTGACAGCTGGCTGAGCTGGTCTTCCGGCAGCGTGATGTTACACAGCGCCCCCAGCCCGGTGTTGATGCCATAGGCAATCTGGCCGCTGGCAACGATCTGTTCGACGATCTCGCGACCGCGCGCAATGCGCTGCCAGGCGGCGGCGCTCAGCGTCAGTTCGGCGTTATGTCGCGCTACCTGTACCAGCGCCTGCCAGGTCAGCGGCGCATCGCCCCAGACGACGGTCATACTGGCTGCTCCGCGTGATGGCTCTGATGGCTGGAGATGAACTGCTTAAAGCGCGATGAACCGCTGGCGCCAAACATCGCTTCCGGCGTGCCCTCGCAATCGATGTTGCCCTGATGCATAAACACCACGCGATTAGAGACGTTGCGCGCGAAGCCCATCTCGTGCGTCACCACCAGCATGGTGCGCCCCTCTTCCGCCAGGCTGCGCATCACCTTCAGCACCTCGCCGACCAGTTCCGGGTCGAGCGCCGAGGTTGGCTCATCAAACAGCATCACTTCCGGATCCATCGCCAGCGCGCGGGCAATCGCCACGCGCTGCTGCTGGCCGCCGGAGAGCTGCGCCGGATAAAAATCCTTGCGGTTAAGCAGCCCGACGCGATCCAGCAACTGTTCTGCCTGGGCGATACAACTCTTTTTATCGCGCTTCAGCACATAGTGCGGACCTTCAATCACGTTCTGCAGCACCGTCATGTGCGACCACAGATTGAAGCTTTGAAACACCATGCCCAGCCGCGAGCGCAGGCGTTCGATCTGCTTAGGATTCGCCGCCAGCTGATGGCCGCGCGCGTGGCGCTTCATTTCAATGGTTTCGCCGCCGACGCTCACCACGCCGGCATCCGGCGTTTCCAGCAGATTGATGCAGCGCAGCAAGGTACTTTTGCCCGAGCCGCTGGCACCGAGAATTGAAATAACATCGCCCTGATGCGCCTGCAGCGAGATGCCTTTGAGCACCTCCATAGCGCCAAAGGATTTATGGATATCAGTGGCGGACAAGGTGACTGGTGAAGTGGAATGCATATTACTCTCCGGCAAGCGGTTTAACGGCGGGCAGCGGCTTTTTTTCAGCGCGGTGCACCGGGGTCAGACGGCGCTCTAACAGCGCGTACAGCTGGACGATAATAAAGTTAAGAATCAGGTAGATCGCCGCAGCGCAGACAAACACTTCCATGGTGCGATAGGTACGCTGGATGATCTGCTGCGCCACGCCGGTGACATCCCATACCGTGACCAGGCTGGCGAGCGCGGTGGATTTCACCAGCAGAATCGCCTCGGTGGAGTACGCCGGCAGCGCATAGCGCAGCATGATCGGCGCGATGATGCGGCGCAGCAGCAGCCAGCGTGACATGCCGCAGGCCAGCCCGGCTTCGACCTGACCTGCCGGCACCGCCAGCAGCGCACCGCGCAGGATCTCAGCGGTGTAAGCGGCGGTACACAGCGACAGCGCCAGCACCGCGCAGATAAACGGCTCGCGCAGAAACGGCCAGACGAAGCTGTGGCGAATCACGCCAAACTGGCCGAGCCCGTAGTAGATGAGAAACAGCTGAATCAGCAGCGGCGAGCCGCGAAACACCAGAATATAGCCGCGCGCAAAACCGCTCAGCAGCCGCCAGTGGCTCATGCGCAGCGCCAGAATGCCCAGCGCCAGCAGCCCGCCGCAGACAAAGGCGCTGATAAACAGCCCGAGCGTCACCGGCAGCGCCGCGCTCAGCTTAAGAAAAGTGTCGGCAAGAAAAGCGAAGTCGATCATGCTGCTGCTCCTTAGTGCTGTGCCGCAGTGCGACTTTGCCATGCGCGGCCGAGGCGCGATTCCGCGCGGCGAAACGCATGGTTCGACAGCAGTGTCAGCAGCAGATAGCAGCCACCGCCAATCAGGTAAAAGGTGAAGTAATCGCGCGTTGACCCGGCCGCCACCTGGCTGGCGCGCATCAGCTCGACGATGCCGGTCACTGACACCAGCGCCGAATCTTTCAGGCTCATCTGCCAGACGTTGGACATACCCGGCAGCGCGTAGCGCACAATCTGCGGGACGAGGATGCGCTGGGCGATACGCCAGCGCGGCATCCCGATGGCTACCGCCGCTTCGACTTCGCCCTTCGCCAGCGCCAGGCGCGCAGCGCGATACACTTCACCCTGATAGGATCCGGAGATGAGCCCGATAGCCAGCGCGCCAATCAGGAACGGCGGCGCTTCAATAAAGCCGTCAGCACCAAACAGCTGGCCGACCAGCGTGATCAACCCCGATCCACCGAAGTAGAACAGGTAGATCACCAGCAGTTCCGGGATGCCGCGAAACACCACCGAATAGCTTTCACCCAGCCAGCGCAGCCAGCGCTGGTGCGAGAGTTTCGCCGCAGCCACGCCGGAACCGACCACGGCGCCAATCATCAGCGCCGCCAGCGACAGCAGCAGCGTGGTACCGGCGGCGCTCAGAATCAGGCGACCCCAGCCATCTGCACCAAAACTCAGCAGGCTCATCATCTTTCACCTCACTTACGGCGTTACGTCAGTTTTAAACCACTTCTCGCTCAGCTTTTTCACCGTGCCGTCCGCCAGCGCAGCGTGAATGGCGGCATCGAGTTTGGCCTTCAGGTCGTTATCAGCCATGCGCACGCCCATCGCTTCGCCTTCCCCCCAGATCGGACCGCCCAGCTGCGGGCCGCTGAACGTCAGGTTGCTGTTCTCTTTACGCGCCAGCATCGACTGCGCGAAGGTCACGTCATCAAACACCGCATCAATGCGGCCCGCCTGCAGATCGAGAATTGCATCCGCCGAAGCGGTGTATTCGCGCACGTCGGCCACATCTTTGAAGTATTTATCGATAAACGGCGTATACACGGTGCCGGACGCAATACCGATGGTTTTGCCCTTGAGCGCCGCCTTCAGCGGGGCGATGGCCGCATTGATGGCCGCCTCGTCGTCGTGCAGTTTGATGATGTTCTTATCGGCCGGCAGCAGCGGGTTATCTTTGCTGGTGATGAAGGTCGCCGGCGTTGACGCGTACGGCGTGGTGAAGTTGACCACTTTTTTCCGGTCCGGCGTAATCACAATCGCATCCATGATGACGTCATATTTCCCGGCGTTCAGTCCGGCAATCATCCCGTCCCAGTTCTGCACCACCAGCTTGCACTGAATGCTCATGCGCTTGCACAGATCTTCCATCAGTTCAGGTTCGAAGCCGCCCAGCTTGCCGCCCGGCAGCGTCAGGTTCCACGGCTCATAGCTGCCTTCAGTGGCGATGGTGATGGATTTCCACTCTTTAGCCTCGGCAGACACGCCGGCCAGCATCAGGCTGGCAAACAGCGTGGTAAGGCAAAAACGGCGAAACGGGGCACGGTGTGTCATACGTCTTCTCCTGGTGGTTAACAAATCTGGCTGTCTCTGTTGGCTGATACAGCGCAAATGACATTTCATGTATATACAAGTTAGCTTGCGGCAGATCATTGTCGGCATAAGCTTTTTGTGAGCCAGCCAGAATAAATAGTCATCATTGCCGCGCGGTCTTTACTTGTACATACAAGCTAGCAAGGGCTGTGCCAGATCGGCAAAGATGGTAAACGGAGGGGATCGGCGTCAGGCGGACCGCGTCGTGCACACTTTCAGGGCAGGGATTGCACAGCATTGGGGAGTGAGGCAGCGGTTGTACATCCGCCACATGAGAAACGGGGTCACCGTGATGGCGACCCGCATCAATTAAACGGATTTGCCCGCCTGCAGAAACGCCTGTAGCAGCGGCTTCAGCACGTGCTGCAACCGCGTGGCGCGATCCTGCTGCCAGGCAAACGGCGGCGCCTCATCCATGTAATTCAGCTGCGCCAGCTCCAGCTGCACCGCCTGCACGCCCTGCGCTGGCTGGCCGTAAGCGCGCGTGATATAGCCGCCTTTAAAGCGTCCGTTCACCACCCAGCTGTAGTCGCTTTGCGCGGCGCACACCTGCTCAATCGCCGCGATGCTGGCCGCCGAACAGCTGGCGCCATCGTTGGTGCCGATGTTCAGATCCGGCAGCTGGCCGTCGAACAGGCGCGGAATCACCGAAGCGATGGAGTGCGCATCAAACAGCAGCGCATAGCCATGTTCGGCTTTTAACCGCGCCAGCTCCTGCTGAATCTGCTGATGATAGGGTTGCCAGATAGTCTCCAGATAGCGCTGACGCGCCGCGCTGTCCGGCGTCATGCCGGGTTTGAAGGTCGGCGTGCCATCAAACAGCGTCTCCGGATAGAGCCCGGTGGTGGCCGTGCTGTACAGCGGCTGGTTGTCCGGCGGACGGTTGAGATCGATCACGAAGCGCGAGTAGTGACCGATCAGCACGCTGGCACCGAGGTCGCGCACAAAGTCGTACAGCAGCGGAATATGCCAGTCGGTATCCGGCAGGCCGCGCGCGGCCTCGCTCAGCCCGGCGTCAACCTCCGGCGTCAGTTGGGTACCGGCATGCGGAATACTGACCAGCAGCGGCAGCTTACCGGCGGTGAAATGAAAAGGGATCATTGCGCTTCTCCACGATAGATAACCTGGCACGGCAGTTCGCCGCCCAGCCAGTAAACCAGCTCAGCCGGGCGAGCCAGCGGCCAGTGGACAAAATTGGCTACCTTGCCTGGCTCCAGCGAGCCGTGCGTGGCCTGCAGGCCAAGCGCCTTCGCGCCCCACAGCGTGACGCCGGCCAGCGCTTCCTCCGGCGTCAGGCCAAACAGCGTACAGCCCATGTTCAGCATCAGCCGCAGCGACAGCGCCGGTGACGTGCCCGGATTGGCATCGCTGGCCAGCGCCATCGGCACGCCGTGCTGGCGGAACAGTTCGACCGGCGGACGCTGCGTCTCGCGCAGCAGATAGAACGCTCCGGGCAGCAGTACCGCCACCGTGCCATGCTCCGCCATCGCGCGCGCATCCTGTTCGGTGGCATATTCGAGGTGATCGGCAGAGAGCGCGCCATAGCGCGCCGCCAGTGCGGCACCGCCGAGTGCCGACAACTGTTCAGCGTGCAGCTTCACCGGCAGGCCGAGCGCTTTGGCGGCATCAAATACCGCGCTCACCTGCTGCGGTGACAGCGCCAGGTGTTCGCAAAACGCGTCGACCGCATCCGCCAGCCCCTCCGCTTTCACCCGCGGCAACAGGCGCTGGCAGATAATATCAATCCAGCCCTGCGGGTTATCCCTGAACTCTGGCGGGAAGCCGTGCGCTGCCAGGCAGGTGGCCTGCACATCGGCAGGCACCGACTGCGCCAGCTCGCGGATAGCGCGCAGCAGAGTGAGCTCGCTCTCCTCGTCCAGCCCGTAGCCGGATTTAATCTCCACCGTGGTAACGCCTTCGGCCAGCAGGCGATCGAGCCGCCAGCGCGCCGACGCCACCAGCTGCTGCTGGCTGGCCGCGCGCGTGGCACGCACCGTCGACAGGATGCCGCCGCCCTGCGCGGCGATCTCCGCGTAGCTCACGCCGTTGAGCCGCTGTTCGAACTCCTGGCTGCGATCGCCGCCAAACACCAGATGCGTGTGGCAATCCACCAGACCGGGCGTAATGATGCCGCCGTCAAACTGCTGCTGCCGGCGCGGGGCAAAGTCCGGTAACGCACTGCGCGGGCCGACCCACACCAGCTCGCCGTTATCCACCGCCACGGCGCCATCCTCAATCAGGTTATAGCGACCGTCACGCATGGTGACCACATCGGCCCCCAGCCACAGGCTGTCGATCTGTTTACTTGCCATCCCACTCCCCTTTTGTCTGGCGATTTACACTGCGCCTCAAAGTATGTATATGTATATACAACTTTCCGCCATTGAGGATCAACCATGGCAGTTTATTTTGCCCCACGCGCACGGCTGGCCGACGGCTGGCAGGAAAACGTGCTGATCGCAACCGACGATCAGGGATTTATTCGCGCCCTTACCGCCGACAGTACGCCCGGTGACGCCGTGCGCCTGGCCGGCCCGGTGATTCCGGCGATGGCCAACCTGCATTCCCATGCCTTCCAGCGCGCCATGGCCGGGCTGGCGGAAGTGGCAGGCGATCCGCAGGACAGCTTCTGGACGTGGCGCGATCTGATGTACCGCATGGTGCAGCGCCTGTCGCCTGAGCAGGTCGGTGCCATCGCCACCCACCTCTACATTGATATGCTCAAGGGCGGCTACAGCCAGGTGGCGGAATTTCACTATCTGCATCACGATCCGCACGGCCAGCCCTATGCCGACGATGCGATGCTGCAACAGCTGATGCAGGCAGCACACACCGCCGGTATCGGCCAGACGCTGCTGCCGGTGCTGTACAGCTACAGCGGCTTCGGTGCGCAGCCAGCCAGCGACGGTCAGCGACGCTTTATTCAGCACACCGATGCCTATCTGCAACAGCAGCAGCGCGTCGCGCAGTGGAGCGCGCAGCAGCCGCTGATCAACCACGGCCTGTGTTTCCACTCGCTGCGCGCGGTGAGCAAAGCCCAGATGCATGAGGTGCTGGCCGCCAGCGCTGCGCATCTGCCGGTACACATTCACGTTGCTGAGCAGGAAAAAGAGGTTAATGACAGTCTGGCATGGAGCGGCGAACGGCCGGTGGCGTGGCTGTATAATCGCTTTGCCGTTGATGCGCGCTGGTGCCTGATTCATGCCACCCATCTCGATCAGCAGGAGATGGCGCGCATGGCGGACAGCGGTGCCATTGCCGGGCTGTGTCCCACCACCGAAGCCAATCTCGGCGACGGCATCTTCCCGGCGGTGGAGTACATCGGGCGCGGCGGGCGCTGGGGCATTGGCTCCGACAGCCACGTTTCGCTCAGTGCGCTCGAGGAGCTGCGCTGGCTGGAGTATGGCCAGCGACTGCGCGATCGTCGCCGCAACCGCATCACGCTAACCGATCAACCCTCGGTCGGCGATCTGCTGTGGCAGCAGGCGGCGCAGGGCGGCGCGCAGGCCTGTGGCATTGCCAGCGGTGAGCTGGCGGTGGGCAAACGCGCCGACTGGCTGGTGCTGGAGGAGGATGCGCTGCTGGCCAGCGTCAGCTCCGCCGCGCTGCTCAATCGCTGGCTGTTTGCCGGCAGCAGCCAGCAGATTCGTGACGTGTTTGTTGCCGGACAGCCGGTGATTCAGCAAGGCCACCACGCGGCAGAAGAAGCGGCCGCCGCTGGCTTTGCCCGGGCAATGCGGGCGCTGCAATGATCGCGCGCTTTGACTACGCGCAGCTGCCGGTCAGCCGCTGGCGCAACGGCGGCGGGGAAACGCGCGAAATTATCAGCTATCCGCCGGGCGCAGCAGAGTTCGGCTGGCGCGCCAGCATCGCCACCATCGACGCCGACGGGCCGTTCTCGCCCTTCCCCGGCGTCGATCGGGTGATCACTTTGCTGCACGGCGATAGCGTGCTGCTGCGCTGTGAACAGGCCGAACAGACGTTGCTGCCCCATCAGCCGTGGGCCTTTCCCGGCGAATGGGCGATAGAGGCGCAGGTCAGCGGCAGCTGTCATGACTTCAACATCATGACGCGGCGCGACGCCTGGCACGCGGCGGTGAGCGTGGAGCAGCAGACGGTCAGCAGCCTGCATGGCGTGGCGTATGTGCTGGCCGGTACATGGCGCAGCAGTGCGGGCGAGACGCTGCAGGCGCAGCAGGGAATGTGGTGGCTGCAGGAGCAGCAGCAGCTGGTGCCGCAAACGGCAGAGGCCAGACTGCTGTTTATCGCGCTTAGCCGTGTCCCCTGAAGCGGCCCAGCAATTTGTAGCGTGAGCCTGGATAGAGCAGGCGCGCATAGGTGACGATTTTGTTGTCGCTCCACGTCTGGCGACGGATAAGCAGGCATGGCTCGTGCTCGTCCAGCGCCAGATGCTTACGCTGGCGCAAATCCGGCAGTACCGCTTCAACAATATGCTCACCGGCGGTCAGCGGGGCGACGCGCATCAGATAGGTGTACGGCGTCAGGCTGTGGTAATCCTGGCTGAGGTAGTCAGGCGCGACCAGCGGATTGACCAGACGATCTTCCAGCTGCACTGGCAGCTCATTTTCGTAGTGCACGATCAGCGAATGATACAGCGTCTGGCCGGTGGAGAGTCCCAGCACCGCCGCCTGTTCCGGATCGGCCTTCATCTGACCTATCGAGAGAATTTTGCAGCTGTGCGTATGGCCGCGCTGGGCAATTTCATCGGCGATGTTATGCACTTCCAGCATTGCGGTGTAGCCCTTCATCTCCGCGACAAAGGTCCCGACGCCCTGCATGCGCACCAGAAACCCTTCGCTGGTGAGTTCCCGCAGCGCGCGGTTGATGGTCATGCGGCTGACGCCCAGTTCATTGACCAGCTCGCTCTCCGACGGCACCCGCTGATTGGCTTTCCAGTGACCTTCGCGGATCTGGCTGACGATTGCCTGCTTAACGCGCTGGTAAATGGGCGCGGGTTCATCCCCCATCGCTGCCGCCAGCTGTGCGATTGCCGTTTGCTCCGCCATTTCCTGTTCCTTTTCCGAATGATGTGTGAAGTTTACTGTCTCGCCGCCTAAATGTATATACATCCAATGGTGCATACCCTGCCCGCGTGGTGCAGCCGCCGCCCGCTTTTGGTGCAGCGCACCAGGCTGGAGGTTGCCGCACCCGCATTGCGGCACGTTTCACAGAATACGATCAATCTGGCACAGCGCTTGCTACTTGTATAGACAAGATTAGACACTTATGCTTCACTCACAACACTTATAGCGCCTCTGGCGGATGCCATCGCAACTTGCGCTCCGCCACAACGTGGCAGATAACTTGTATAGACAGGAGTAGACTATGTCAGGTTCGGTTCAGGCAATTCGCCTCGTTCCCGGTGAAGTGGACCTCGCCACCTTACGCCGTATTTATCAGGATAAGGTGACGCTGCAGCTGGCAGAGGAAGCGCGGGCGGATATTGACCGCGCACGTGAAACCGTCGAGGCCATCGTCGCCTCGGGCAAGGTGGTGTACGGCATCAACACCGGCTTCGGCAAGCTGGCGCAGACGCAGATCCCCGCCGAACGCCTGGCGGAACTGCAGCGTAACCTGGTGCTGTCACACAGCGTCGGCCTCGGCGATCTGCTGCCGGATAACGTCACCCGCCTGGTGGTCGCCAGCAAAATCATCAGCCTGGCACGCGGCCACTCGGGCATCCGCATGGAACTGATTGACGCGCTGCTGGCGCTGTTCAACGCCGGCGTGATGCCGTGCATCCCGGCGAAGGGATCGGTTGGCGCGTCCGGCGATCTGGCGCCGCTGGCGCATCTCTCCCTGATGCTGCTCGGTGAAGGCCAGGTACGCATTGACGGCCAGCTGGTGCCCGCCAGCGAAGGCCTGGCCCGCGTCGGCCTGCAGCCGATTGTGCTGGGGCCAAAAGAGGGTCTGGCGTTGCTCAACGGCACCCAGGTCTCTACCGCGCTGGCGCTGCGTGGGCTGTTTGAAGCCGAAAATCTGTTTGCCGCCGGGCTGATGGCCGGCGCGCTGTCGCTGGAAGCGATCAAAGGCTCGGTTAAACCGTTTGATGCGCGCATCCATCAGGCGCGCGGCCAGCACGGGCAGATTGCCGTCGCCGCTGCGGTGGCGACGCTGCTCGAAGGCAGCGAAATTCTCAGTTCGCACAGCAACTGCGGACGCGTGCAGGATCCCTATTCGATCCGCTGCGTACCGCAGGTGATGGGCGCCTGTCTCGATAACCTCAGCCACGCCGCGCGCGTGCTGCAGATTGAAGCCAACGCCGCTTCTGACAACCCGCTGGTCTTCAGCGACAGCGGCGACGTGATCTCCGGCGGTAACTTCCACGCCGAGCCGGTAGCCTTTGCCGCCGACATCATCGCGCTGGCGATTGCCGAAGTCGGTGCCATCTCCGAACGCCGCCTGGCGCTGCTGCTCGACACCGGTCTCTCCGGCCTGCCGCCCTTCCTGGTGCGCGACGGCGGTGTGAACTCGGGCTTCATGATTGCGCAGGTTACCGCTGCCGCGCTGGCCTCGGAGAACAAATCGCTGGCGCACCCGGGCAGCGTCGACAGCCTGCCGACCTCAGCCAATCAGGAAGATCACGTGTCGATGGCCACCTACGCGGCACGCCGCCTGGGCGAGATGTGCTTCAACACTGCTGCCGTGGTCGGCATTGAAGCGATGGCAGCGGCGCAGGGCATCGACTTCCACCGCCCGCTGCAAAGCTCTGCCGCGATCGAACAGGAGATGAGCCGCATTCGTGCGCAGGTCGCCTTCCTCGATCAGGACCGTTTACTGGCGCCGGACATTGATGCCATGCGCCTGTGGGCCAGCAGTTATGTCTGGCCTGAAACCCTTACTGCGCTGCTGCCAAGCCAGCGTTCTACTGCTAATTAAGGAACCGATGATGAGCGAAACTTTGACTCAGGCTGTTGCCCGTGAAATCCGTGCGCCGCGCGGTAATGAACTGCACTGCGCCAACTGGCTGATTGAAGCGGCATACCGCATGATTCAGAACAACCTCGATCCTGACGTGGCCGAACGCCCGGAGGATCTGGTGGTGTATGGCGGAATCGGCAAAGCCGCGCGCAACTGGGCGTGCTTTGAGCAGATTCTGCGCTCGCTGCGCGCGCTGCAGCCGGAAGAGACGCTGCTGATTCAGTCCGGCAAGCCGGTCGGTGTGTTCCGCACCCATGCCGATGCGCCGCGCGTACTGCTGGCCAACTCCAACCTGGTGCCACACTGGGCGACATGGGATCACTTCCACGAACTGGATAAGGCCGGGCTGATGATGTATGGCCAGATGACCGCTGGTTCATGGATCTATATCGGCGCGCAGGGCATCGTGCAGGGTACCTTTGAAACCTTCGCTGAAGCCGGTCGCCAGCACTACAACAGTGACCTGACGGGCCGCTGGATCCTCACCGCCGGTCTGGGCGGCATGGGCGGCGCGCAGCCGCTGGCGGGCGTGCTGGCCGGTGCCTGCGTGCTGGCGATCGAGTGCCAGGAGTCGCGCATCGATTTTCGTCTGCGCACCCGCTACCTCGACCATAAAGCCTACAGCCTGGATGAGGCGCTGGCGCTGATCAAAGACGCCACCGAAGCCGGCCAGGCGATCTCCGTGGGCCTGCTGGGCAACGCGGCCGAGCTGGTCCCGGAACTGGTGCAGCGCGCGAAAGCGGGCGGCATGAAGCCTGACATCGTGACCGATCAGACCTCCGCGCACGACCCGATCAACGGCTATCTGCCGGTGGGCTGGGACGTGGCACGCTGGGAAGCCGAGCGCGTCAGCAATCCGAAAGCGGTAGAGAAAGCGGCACGCGCTTCCATGGCGCAGCACGTGCAGGCGATGCTCGACTTCCACCACATGGGTGTGCCGACCGTGGATTACGGCAACAATATTCGTCAGGTGGCGCTGGATGAAGGGGTGAAAAACGCCTTTGATTTCCCGGGCTTCGTGCCGGCGTATATTCGTCCGCTGTTCTGCGAGGGCAAAGGCCCGTTCCGCTGGGTGGCGCTGTCTGGCGATGCGGAAGATATCTATAAAACCGACGCCAAACTGAAAGAGCTGTTCCCGGAACACAAAAACCTGCACCGCTGGCTGGATATGGCGCAGGAGCGCATCGCCTTCCAGGGCCTGCCGGCGCGTATTTGCTGGCTGGGGCTGGGCGAGCGTCATAAAGCCGCGCTGGCATTCAATGAGATGGTGCGCAACGGCGAGCTGAAAGCGCCGATCGTGATTGGTCGTGACCACCTCGACTGCGGCTCGGTGGCGTCACCTAACCGTGAAACCGAGGCGATGAAGGATGGCTCGGATGCGGTGTCAGACTGGCCGCTGCTGAACGCGCTGCTGAACACCGCCGGCGGGGCCACCTGGGTGAGCCTGCACCACGGCGGCGGCGTCGGAATGGGCTTCTCGCAGCATTCCGGGGTGGTGATCGTCTGTGACGGTACGGCTGAAGCGGATGCGCGCCTTGGTCGCGTACTGTGGAACGACCCGGCCACCGGCGTGATGCGTCATGCCGATGCGGGCTACGAGCTGGCGCAGTCCTGCGCAGAGCAGCACGGTCTCAATTTGCCGATGCTGAAGTAGTTCCAGGTGCGCATCAATGCGCACCCTACGGGATGTTACCCCGGCTAAACAATAACGTCGTGTTGGCCTGTTAAGCCGTAACATTGTTCCAAAAGAGTGCATTGTGTAGGGTCGGCATTCATGCCGACCTTGCCCCCCATCCGCTTATGCCAATCCGCTATAGCCTATAGCCAAATTATTCCTTTCCACGATAGACGCCCCCCCACGCTTACCACTACAGTGGACACTTAACTTCCCGCGTCGGAGATTGCGCAGCTGACGCTGCTGATGGAGCCTTACCTTATGAGCCTGCCTGCTGTCCTGCTGGAAAACGCCCTCACCTGGCGTCGTCAGTTACATCAACACCCTGAACTGGGTTACCAGGAGCAGCAGACCAGCGAGCTGGTGGCCCAGGTGCTGACCGATGCCGGACTGCAGGTGTTTCGCGGCCTCGCCGGCACTGGCGTGATCGGCACGCTGGAAAACGGTCCCGGTCCGGTCATCGGGCTGCGCGCCGATATGGATGCCCTGCCGATCACCGAAAAAGGCGAGCCGCAGTGGAAATCGAGCCGGCCTGGCGTGATGCACGCCTGTGGTCACGATGGCCACACCGCGATACTGCTGGCCGCAGCCTGTCAGCTGGCCGCCACGCGCAATTTCAAAGGTACGGTACATTTCCTGTTTCAGCCGGCCGAAGAGAATCTTGGTGGTGCGCGCAAAATGGTGGAGGAAGGTCTGTTTCAGCGCTTCCCGATGGATGCCGTGTACGCGATGCACAACTGGCCGGGATTGCCGGTGGGATCGCTGGCGGTAAATCCGGGCGCGATGATGGCATCGCTGGATTCGTTTGAGATTACGCTGCACGGCAAAAGCTGCCACGCGGCGATGCCAGAAAGCGGTGCCGACCCGATGGTGGTCGCCGCCGAGCTGATTCTGGCGCTGCAAACCATCCCGTCGCGCCGCCTGTCACCGCTGGCGTCGGCGGTGGTCAGCGTCACCCAGATTCACGGTGGAGAGGCCATTAACGTCATTCCGGAGCAGATCACGCTGCGCGGTACGGTGCGATGTCTGCAGACCGACGTGCGCAATCGCGTGCGCGGTCTGATTGAAGATTTTGTTACCACCCTGCCGCGCCCGTTTGGCGTCAGCGGCGAGATTCACTGGTATCCCGGCTATCCGGTTACCGCCAACCATGTCGCCCCGGCGGAGCAGGTGCGTGACGTGGCGTGCCAGCTGCTGGGTGAACAGCAGGTGCACTGGCAGGTTAACCCGTCGATGGCGTCTGAAGATTTCGCCTGCATGCTGGAAGCCTGTCCCGGCGCCTATTTCTGGCTCGGCGCTGACGGTGCCACGCCTTCAGCCCCGCTACACAATGCCAACTATGATTTTAACGATGCGCTGCTGCCGATTGGTATTACCTTCTGGCAGCAACTGGTGGAGAGCGTACTGATTAAACGCTGATGCCGCTGCTCAGCAAGCCATTTCAGCGGCGCAGGCATGCCCCCCTGCGCAACCGCTGCGGTGACCGCCGTTACCGCCCAGGTTTTTCGTGAATGGCCAGCCGGGCAGCCCGGTTAAATTCCCGTCTGCTGTAACCGCGTTTCGGCATCGGCCATCGTTGCGGCTTCGCCGGTCGCCACCAGACAGCACGCCAGCTGCAGGCGCAGCGCCTGCGGCACCGCGCGTTCACCGGCCAGCACCTGACGAATCCACGCTGCGGTATCCTTGGCGCTTTTGCTCTCGGCCAGCGCCAGCGCGATCTCCGGCTGCCGCTCGACCCACACTTCCGCCTCTGCGCCGGCACCGCGAATATAATTAATCGCCGGGCAGCGCTGCGGATTGGCATAGACCTCACCTTCAGTGCCGTTCAGCAGAATTGCTGGTGCATCGATATCCTGGAAGAATTTACCCACGCGCGGCACATATTCCGGATGCGACACGCTCGCCAGCCGCAGCGCGGCGCGTTCGGCAAACGGCGTCGCCAGCTTGGCCAGCGTGTGCGCGCTGTTGCGCACGCCCATGCGCCAGCGCAGCGCCAGCTGTTTAGCCATTGGCGCACATAAATTATCGATGGTGATGAACGCCAGCTCGCCAGCGTCGAGTTTCGCCTGCGCCTGCTGCGCGCTGGTCACCGGCGCAATATCCAGCGCCGCCAGCACCGCTTCGCTGGTTACGCGGGTTGGGTCGTCGCTGACGCCGTGCAGCAACACCGGAAAACCGAGCTTCACCAGCAGCAGCGCCAGCAGCGGCGTCAGGTTGCCCTGGCGACGCGCGCCGTTATAACTGGGGATGACGATGGGCATCGGACGCTGTGCCGGGGCCTGCAGCCGCATCATGCGCTGCTGCATCGCGTGGTAGAAGCCGCGCATCTCCGCTTCCCCTTCGCCTTTGATGCGCAGTGCAATCAGCACGCCACCCAGTTCGAGATCCGGCACCTCGTCCGCCAGCATCGCGCTGTAAAGCGCCACGGCAGTGTCAAAGTCGATATCGCGTGCGTGATTCTTGCCGCGGCCAATCTCTTTAATGATCTTATTCAGTTCCATCACACTTTCCCGCTTCCAGGGCGCGCCGTCACCCGGCGGCCAACAATCGTGCATCCGGCTGTTGCCGCATACTCAGGATTTCTTGCTGCGCTTCGCCGGTTTGTCCGCTTCCGGCACCGGCGGTTGTTCAATCGGAAACACCGGCAGCGCGGCCAGCAGGCGGCTGCCGTAGGTTTTGCTCAGCAGCCGGCGATCGTAAATGACGATTTCACCAAAACACTGATGGCTGCGGATCAGACGCCCGACCTGCTGGATCAGCGTAAACGATGCGCTGGGTAAACTTTGTACTTCAAACGGGTAGCGTTTGAGGCTCTTCAGCCACTCCCCTTCGGTCAAAATTACCGGACTGTCTACCGGCGGAAAAGCAATTTTATGGATGTGCACCTGCGACAACAGATCGCCTTTCAAATCGAGCCCTTCGGCAAAAGATTGCAGGCCAACCAGAATGCTGCTTTGTCCGGCGGTCACCCGTTGCCGGTGAAGTTCCACCAGCCGTGAACGCGGCTGATCGCCCTGCACCAGCATCGACAGACGCAACTCCGGCACCAGGCTGACAAACTGCTGCATCGCCCGTCCGCTGGCAAACAGCACCAGCACGCCTTTGTGCTGCTGCGCCTGCATTTGCTGGCGGAAGAAGCGCGCCATCTCAGCAATGTGCTCCGCTTCATTGGCCAGCAGCGGCTCATAGCGCATTTGCGGGATGATCAGCTTACCCTGATCGACATGATTAAACGGCGAGTCGAGTGCCACAAAGCGGTCGCCGGCCTTTTGGTTCAGGCCGGACATCTCCTGCAGGCGATTAAAGCTGTTCAGCGAACGCAGGGTAGCCGAGGTCACCACCACGTGCGGAATTTTGCGCCACAGCAGCTTTTCCAGCTGGTCGCTGACGCGAATCCCGGCGCAGTGAAACAGCAGATGCGCCTGGCCGTCACGAATTTCACGCGTCACCCATTTCGACACTGGCGCGTTGGACGCTTTTTCCATCGCCGCCAGCCGCCACAGTTTGCTGATGGATTCAAACCAGCCGAAGTGGCGATTGAGCTGCAGGATGGCTTTGTGCAGCCGCATGATATCGGCCTTGCCGGTCTGTTCGCCCAGCTCGTTGAGCAGCCCTTCGCTCAGGCCACGCAGCGCATCACTCAGCTTAAACAGCCGCGCGCACAGGGTCAGCAGTTCTGGCGGCAGCTCACCGAGCACAAAGCGAAACTCGCCAGGCTGATTGTCGCGCGGCAGCAGAGGATTGAGCGCGTTGCACAGCGTCTGCAGCTGCTCGCGCATCTCATCACAGTGTTCTTTCAGACGCTCGGGATTGCTCAGCGGCGGCGGGGATTTCGGCCGGAACTGCGCCATGATGGTCTCCACCAGCCGCACAAACAGATCGAGCTGCAGGCTGCTCCAGCCCGGCGTGATCTCCGCGCTCATCTCCAGCGCATCCCGCGCCACTTCCGGCAGATGGTGCCCTTCATCCAGTACCAGCATCAGGTGTTTGGCCGGCGGCAGCACCGACTCATTCTCCATCGCCGCCATCACCAGCGCATGGTTTGCCACCACCACATCGGCCTGTTCGATTTCGCGTCGCGCCACAAAGAACGGACATTCGCGATACCAGCGGCAGTGGTGTGCCAGGCAGTTTGCTTTATCAGTGGAGAGGCGCTGCCACAGGCTGTCATCAATCGCCACGTCGCTGTGATCGCGCAGGCCATCCCACTTATAGCTGCTGAGGTCTTTCTCCAGCCGCGCGCAGAATTTCTGCTCCTCTTTCGAACCGGTCACCGCCTGTTCGTCGAGATACAGCAACAGATCACCCTGCTGATCGTCCGTGGCTGCCAGTGCGGTCAGGTTGCGCGGACAGACATAGCGTCCGCGACCAAAAGCCGCGGTGAAGGTGAGGTCAGGAATGATTTTCTTTAATAGCGGCAGATCTTTGCTGAAGATCTGATCCTGCAGCGCCACGTTGGCGGTGCTGATGACTAAACGTTTCTCTTCGGCGCGGCTGACCGCAATGCCGGGAATCAGGTAGGACAGGGTTTTGCCGACGCCGGTGGGCGCCTCAATGGCCAGATGGCGCCCCTCGTCACCGGCCAGACTCTTCGCCACTTCGGCGATCATCTGGCGCTGCGGCGCGCGTGGGATAAAGTCAGGAACCTGCTGCTGCAGCGCCTTATACCATTGCGCAATCTGGCTTTTTATCGCTGCTGTCAGGGCCATAGTGAATACTGTTGGTTAAACCGGCCTGTATTTTTACACAGTATTGCCACAGCGTCAGCTTTCACGCTCAGTTTTTCGCGCTGGATTCAGAATTTCGCGCATCGCACGGATCAGCGGCTCGCGCGCGCGGCCGCGCCGGAAGGCGAACGAAAACGGCGCGCGAAAGTGAAAATGGTGGGGCAGCAGGCGCAGCAACTGGCCCTGCTGCTCGCGACTGCGCGCGTAATGCTCGGGCAAAAAGCCAATATAGCGCCCGGAGAGAATCAGCGTCAGCTGCGCTTCAATGCTCTCTACCGAGGCGGTGCTATGGCGGAAACCGCGCTTGTTCAGCTCCTGCTGGTTCCAGTAGCGCCGCGTTACCATGCCGGTCTGCTGCACGCGACGCACATCCGCATCGCCCTGCGCCAGCGCATGCTGCGGACTGCAGTACAGCCACTGCTGCTCCTCGTACAGCGGCAGCGTCACCAGATTGCTGGCGCGCAGCGGAAAGTGTCCGATGGCCAGGTCGAGCCGATCTTCCAGCACCTGCTGCTGCAGTTCGTTGGGCTCGCACACGCTGAGGGTGAGAAACACCGCCGGAAAGCGCTGATTAAAACGGGCGATAACCGCCGGCAGATCCAGCGTGCTGTCGGTGACGGTGGCGTCGACCACGCCGAGCGCAAACGTGCCGCCCTGCGCGCTTTTCAGCGTCTCCACCTGCAACTGCCAGCCGCTCAGGGTCGCCAGCATTTCCCGGGTATAGGCGTAGAACTGTTCGCCTTTGCTGGTCAGCGCAAAGCCCGCGCGGCCGCGCTGGCACAGAATAAAGCCCAGCTGGCTTTCCAGTTCACTCATGTAGGCGCTGATGGCCGGTGTGGTCATGTTCAGCGCCTGCTGCGCACGCGAATAGCCCTGGTTTTCCACCACGCTGGCGAACACCTGCAGCAGTTTCAGATTGGGTAAGGTTGGCACCGCACTTCCTTCAGGGATTGCTGACAATAGTTAACGAATCGCTGAAGTGATTATCGGCTGACAGGGATTTTTTCTGCAAGCCGCTTTGGCGATGATGCAGCCATTCCCTGAAAAAGAGAGCTTTCGCTATGTCGCAACAAAATTTGCTGTTCCCGGCGCGCGTGCTGCGTGGTGCGGGTGTGATTAACCAGCTGGGGGCTATCTGCGCCGGGCTGGGCCAGCGCGCACTGCTGATTGGCGGCCAGCGCGCGATGCAGGCGGTGGCGACGCAGGTGAAGCTGCAACTCGACGCCGCTGGCGTCACGCTGCTGGCACCGGTGTGGTTTGGTGGCGAAACCTCGCTTAACCATATCGAACGGCTGGCGGCGTTAGCGGTTGAACAACAGGCAGAAGTGCTGATCGGTGCGGGCGGCGGCAAGGCGCTGGACACGGTTAAAGCGGTGGGCGCACAGCTCGGGCTGCCGGTGATAACCGTCCCGACGATTGCCGCCACCTGCGCTGCGGTGACCCCGCTGACCATTCGCTACGACGATAACGGCAACTTCTTTGATATTTTCCCGCTGCCACAGGCGCCGGCGGCAGTGCTCATCGACAGTGAGTTGCTGGCAGCCGCCCCTGCCCGCTGGCTGGCCGCGGGTCTCGGCGATACGCTGGCTAAATGGTATGAGTTCCGCGCGGTAAGCACGCGCCATCCGGCGCGCACCGGCAATGCGCTGTCATCGCTGGCGCACAGCCAGATCTGCTATGAGGTGATCGCAGAGCACGGTCCGGCGGCTTACGCAGCGGTGCTGCGCGGCGAGAGCGGCACCTCGCTTGATCAGGTGCTGGACGCGATTTTTACCTGGGCCGGTCTGACCTCGCTGATGAGCAATGGTGCCCACGCCGCCGCTGCGCATGCCATTTATGAAGGTTTCACCTTCTGCGACAAAACGCGCGAGTTTGGTCACGGCCTGCTGGTGGGTTACGGCAATTTGTGCCTGCTGGCGCTGGAGGATCGCAGCGACGAAGAGCTGGTGGATGAGATGCGCCTGGCGCGCGACTGCGGCGTACCGTTGACGCTGGCCGAGATTGCCGCGCTGGATGAGAGCGAGCTGGCGTTGATTATACGTGAATCTGTCCACGCGCCGGATATGGCCAACATGGCCGAAGCGGTGACCGAAGCGCGGTTGCGGGCGGCGATGGCGCGGATTGAAGGGCTGGCGGAACGGGTTTGATTGCGGTCGCAATGGATGTGATAAATCCCAGGTCACCGTAAACGGCAAATCCCAGGTCACCGTAAACGGCGACCCTACGGGCCAGCGCGCGCTTTTGTAGGGTGCGCATTTATGCGCACCGTCATCATCAGGTCGCGCTGGCCTGACCGAGCGGCATTACACCATGGCTGGCGCCCCACTTTTACCGGGTCGCCAGCATCGCCGCGACTTGCCGCACATCCGCCACGTTATCCAGCGTCAGACACAGCGTTTCCAGCTGCTGCACCTGTGCCGCCGGCAAGACGCGCGCGGCGAGGCTGCGGTATTTGGCGTGCAGCGCCGTGTCGCTCAGCGGATTCGCCGGCGATCCGGACGGCACTGCGACGTGCTGCTGCCACTGCTGGCCCTGCACTGTCTCCAGCCGGACCCACGGCTCATCATCGCGCCCCTGCTGGTCGTCAATCTCCAGCTCAATACGCGCCATCAGCGCGGCAGCTTCCGCACTCAGGCGACGGCTGTCCTCATAACTCGCCAGCTCCGCGGAGCCGAACAGCGCACGCGCCGTCAGCGCATACGGCAGGCTCATTTGCGCGGCGGCGAGGCTGGTGAGTTCACGCGTGCCGCACATCTCCAGCAGGAACGGATTGAGCCCAACCACAATGCGCGCGATGTCCCCGGTCGCCACCGCATGCTGCCGCAACAGCTGATCCAGCGCATCGATCGCCGCATGCGTGCCGCGACAGGCGGCGTACGGCTTGATGGAACAGCGCGCCAGCTTCCATACTTCGCCCAGCTTCGCCGTGAGCGCGGCAGGCTGCTGGGTTTCACTCGCCAGCGTTTGCAGAAAGCCGCCCCAGCGCGCCTCAAATACCGCGGCAGGTCCGCTGATGCCGCGCTGTGCCAGCAGCGCCGCCTGTACGCCCCCTTCCGCCGCGCGCGCCGCGTGCAGCTTTTTGGTGTGTGAGCCATCATGAATAAAGCCCCACAGGCCACCACTGAAGCTGGCAGCGATGCCCAGCGCCGAGGCACACTGCGCGGCCGGCAGCCGCAGCAAACAACTGACGGCGGCAGCCGCGCCAAAAACGCCACAGCTGGCAGTTGAGTGCCAGCCCGCACCGTTGTGCGCCGCATACCCCCCGCAGGCTTCCAGCACGCGACGGCCGATGTCATAACCGACGACCATTGCGGTGAGAAATGCCCGTCCGTCGACCGGCTGCGTCGCCAGCGGCAGTGCCGCCAGCAGCGCCGGTAACACCACGGCACCGGAGTGATCGCAGCCGCCGGTGTCGTCCAGTTCATACATGTGCGCCGCCACGCCGTTGAGCCACGCCGCCTGGCGCGGGGAAGCTTGCTGCGCAGAGCCCCACAGCTGCGCCACGGCGCTGCCGCCCTCTTCGGCCACCAGCGCCCGGCATTCGCGCCAGATCGGGCTGTCACAGCCCGCCAGCGCCGCGCCGAGCGTATCCAGCAGATGGCGCTTCGCCTGCGCTACCAGCGCTTCCGGCAGCTGGGCAAAGCGGGTGGCCGCGATGAAGTCCGCCAGCCGATCAAGCGTGGTGTCCATGTTCGCCTCCGCTGACCCGGGCAAACACCTCTGCCGGATGATCGAGATCGTTATCCGGCTGCGTCTGCCAGTGCGCGGCCACCTCGCCGGCAGTAGCGATCCACACATCATGCTGCTGCAGCGTCTCCAGCAGCTGACGCAGCAGGTAAATGCGCCCGGCGGTGCCGATAATTTCCGGGTGCAGCCGCAACAGGTAGCACAGGCCGAAACGGTGAAAACCGTGGAAATCCTGCGTCAGGTTAGCCAGCGTTTCGCCATAGGGCGCGATGCGCGACTGTCCGGGCGGAATCGCCGGGCTGAGGTTGAAGGCAAAATAGGGCGCATCCTCCAGCGTGTAGTGCATGGGCAGCTCCACCAGCCGGGTGCCGGGGTGAAAATAGGGTAAATCATCACCGCGCCAGCTGGAGGACCAGCGGATGCCATGCGTTGCCAGCGCCGCAGCAAGGCCCGGTTTCCACTGGCCAGCCGGCGTGCGAAACCCTGCAATCGGCTGGCCGGTCAATTGCGCCAGTCGCTCGCAGCCGCACGTTACGCTGGCAATCTGCTGCGCCAGCGTCAGCGCCGAGAAGTCTTCGTGTCGCTCACCGCTGCAGGCGATCTCATGCCCGGCGGCGACAATACGCTGCAGCACCTGCGGCTGCTCTTCGGCGACGATGGCCGGCAAGCACCAGCTGGCCAGCAGCTGTTTTTCCGCCAGCAGATCCAGCAGGCGATCAACGCCGCGCAGCGTGCCATAGCGCCACACCGACAGGGTTTTATCGCGCCCGGCAACCGCAGGGGCCTGCGTCAGGATGCCGTGAATATCGTGATAGTCGATGGTAATGATGGCCGCCGATTGTTTGCCCGACGGCCAGCGTGAATGTTCAGTCATGTTGCTGCTCCTGCAAATACCACGCGGCTACCGCATCACAGCGCGCAAACCACACATCGTCGCGCGCCGTCATGTGTGCAAACAGCTGCTCCAGCAACAGCAAACGGCCAGGCTGCCCGGAAATTTTCGGGTGGAACAGCGTGGTCAGGCACAGTCCTTCGGCCATCGCGCCGTCAAATTCGCGCTGCCAGTTGTCACCGGTGTGCGCATAGCTGGCGATGCGGTCGCCGCCCTGTGGAAAATCCGGCTGGCGCGTGTAGGCCAGCGAGGCGTAATCATCCATCTCCCATTTGCCGGGAATCTCCACCAGCGGCGTATGCCCGGCGACGGCAATGCTGTACGGCCGATCGTCACCACGCATGCTGCTGGAGTAAATCACCCCGGCTTCCCGCAGAATCTGCGGCGTTTCGGCGTGCCAGTCGCCGGAAGGAGTACGAAAACCGCAGGCGCGGATACCAAGATGTTGCTGAAAGATGGCGGCAGAGCGCGCCATCACGGCGCGCTGTTCATCTGGCGTAATCGCCCAGAACGATTCGTGGCGATAACCGTGATAGGCCACTTCGTGGCCCTGTTCGATAATCGCCTGGCACTGCCGCGGCCACTGCTCCACCACCCACGCCGGCACAAAAAACGTAGCCGGCAGTTGGAAGGCGCGCAGCAGATCCAGCAGCCGACCGAGCGCGCGAAACGGCCCGTAGGCGCCAAAGGTGAAATACTCTGGTGTTGACCACAGGCTGCCATTGAGCATGGCATCGCCAGTGGGACCATCAAGATCAAACGCCAGCGCCATACAGCCACGCTTGCCCTGCGGCCAGCGCACTGCGCCCGGTTTTTGCATACGCCCGCTCCTTAGCCCTGATTCACCGTGGCTTCGGCAATGCCGTTGTCGCTCAGGCCCCATTTGCTGAGGATTTTCTGGTAGCTGCCATCGGCAATCATGGCATTAATGGCTGCCTGAATCGCCGTGGTCAGCTCACCGGCATCTTTACCCAGCGCCATGCCGGTGTACTGGAAGGAGAAGGCTTTATCCAGCGGCTTAAAGGTGCCTTTTTCCAGGTTCATGATGTACGGCAGGGTTTCGCTGCCCTGTACCGCGCCATCCAGACGACGCTGACGCAGCTGCGTGCGCGCATCGGCGGTGCCTTCCGCGCCCACCACGATAATCGCGGGTTTACCGGCCGCTTCGCAGTGCGCTTTTGACCAGGTAGCAATCTCCTGCGGGAAAGTGGTGCGGCGACTGGTACCTACTTTTTTGCCGCACAGATCGGTGGCGCTGTTGATGTCGCTGCGCGCCGCCAGGGTGTAGAACTGCGGACCGGTTTTGAAGTAGTCGATAAAGTTAACCACCTTCTGCCGCTCTTTGGTGTCGGTCATACCGGACATCACCAGATCGACGCGTTTGGTCACCACCGCGTTCACCATCTGTTCAAACGCGATCTCCTGCCAGTTAACCTTCACGCCCAGCTTCTCGCCAATTGCCTGGCCCAGCTCATAATCGACGCCGCTCAGCTGATTGGTGGCCGGATCTTTAAAATCCATCGGCGGGTAGTTCGGCATGATGGCGACGGTCAGCCCTTTCTCTTTGATACTGGCCGGTACGGCAATCTCCGCCCAGGCAGAGGATTGCAGCAGCAGCGCGGCACTGATGGCACTCAATAACAATTTTTTCATCTATTCACCCCGGTCACGTTAAAGAAGAATCGCGTTGATAAAGTTTTTCATCCGTGGGTTTTGCGGGTTCAGCAGAATCTCTTCCGGTGCGCCCTGCTCAATAATGCGTCCCTCATCCATAAACACCACCTGGTTGGCGACCTCACGCGCAAAGCCCATTTCGTGGGTCACCACCAGCATGGTGGTGCCTTCTTTTGCCAGCTGGCGCATCACCGCCAGCACTTCACCGACCATCTCCGGATCGAGCGCCGAGGTCGGTTCATCAAACAGCATCAGTTTGGGTTTCATCGCCAGCGCGCGGGCAATCGCCACGCGCTGCTGCTGACCGCCGGAGAGTGACTGCGGATAGTCGTGCGCTTTGTGCGCCAGTCCGACGCGATCCAGCAGCGCCATCGCCTCTTCGCTGGCCTCGCGTTTCGGGCGCAGCAGCACGCGACACGGCCCCTCGATGATGTTCTCCAGCGCGGTCTTGTGCGGAAACAGGTTGAAGCGCTGAAATACCATGCCGGTCTGCAGCCGCTGGCGCGCAATCTGTTTGTCACTCAGCGGATGCAGCTTGTTGCCGGCAATGCGATAGCCCGCCAGTTCGTTGTCGACCCAGATGCCGCCCTGATCCACTTTCTCCAGCTGGTTGATACAGCGCAGAAAGGTGCTCTTACCGGAACCCGACGGGCCGAGAATGCACATCACCTCGCCGTAGTTCACTTCCAGGCTGACGTCCTTCAGCGCGTGGAACTGATCGAAATATTTGTTCACCTTGACGGCGCGCACGATGTTTCTCATCTCTCACTCCCGGTTACTGGCGACGACGATGGCCGCGTGAGAAGTAGCGTTCCAGCTGGCTCTGTCCGAACGACAGCAGCGTCACGATAATCAGGTACCAGATGCCCGCCACAAACAGCAGCTCCATCACGCGCGCGTTGGCGAAGTAGATGGTTTGCGCGTTGTACAGCAGCTCGGAGTACTGAATCATGCTGGCCAGACTGGTGGTTTTGATCATGCTGATGAACTCATTGCCGACCGGCGGCAGAATCACCCGCATCGCCTGCGGCAGAATGATGCGCTGCAGCGCCTGCAAACGCGGCATGCCGATGGCTTTGGCGGCTTCATACTGACCGGTATCCACCGATAACAGCCCGGCGCGTACCACTTCTGAGGTGTACGCGCCCTGATTGATGCTCAGGCCAAGCAGCGCGGCGAGAAACGGCGTCATCACCGTGACGGTTTGCACGCTGAACAGACCGGGAATGCTGATGGTGGGAAACACCAGCGCCAGGTTGAACCACAGCAGCAGTTGCAGAATCAGCGGCGTGCCGCGAAAGATCCACGCATAGCCCACCGCGATATAGTGCAGCACCGGATTGGGCGACATGTACATGATGGCGGTGATGACGCCAAACAGGATGCCCAGCGCCATCGCCAGCACCGACATAATCAGCGTGTTAACCACGCCGTTAAGAATTGCCTGCGCGGTAAAGAACTGGCCGACGAACGACCACTCAATATTGCCGTGCGCAAAGGCGTTAACCAGCAGCGCCAGCAGCACGAGGATCACTGCCGATGCGGTGATGCGGCCATAATAGCGGCGCGGCACCACCTGATAGCGATCGAGATCGTAATGGGGCTGGACGCGGCCATTGTTGACCGATGGTTCAACCGGTGTGGTGTGTGACATAGGCTCTCCTCAGGCGCGCGGTCCGGCGTAATCATCGGCCCAGCGCTGCTGGTCCTGCATCAGGGTTTGCAGACGGGCCAGCTGCTCGCGCACCCGTGCCGGTGCGGTGCCGCCGTAGCCGCTGCGGGCTGCCAGCGCCGCTTCCAGCGTTAATGCCTGACGCACCTCGGGCGTGAGCCGTGTATCGACGCCGTGCAGCTGCGCATCGCTGAGATCGGCCAGGCCGCAGTTTTCGCGTTCACACAGCTGCACCAGCTGGCCGGTAATCTCGTGCGCCTCGCGGAACGGCACGCCGCGCATTGCCAGCCAGTCGGCCACTTCGGTCGCCAGCGTAAAGCCATCCGGCGCCTGCTCGCGCATCACCTCAGTATTGAATTTCAGCGTCGCCATCATGCCGGCCATGGCAGGCAGCACCATCAGCAGCGTGTCGACCGCATCAATCACGTTACGTTTGTCGTCGCTGAGATCGCGGTTGTAAGAGAGCGGCATGGCTTTCATGGTGGTCAGCAGCGCCATCAGGTTACCGACCAGCCGGCCGCTGCGGCCGCGCGTCAGCTCGGCAATGTCCGGATTTTTCTTCTGTGGCATGATCGAACTGCCGGTGGCGTAACTGTCGTGCAGCTCCACCCAGCGGAACTGCCGTGACGCCCACAGGCACACCTCTTCACACAGCCGGGACAGGTTGATGCCGATCATGCTGGTGACGAACAGGAATTCCGCGGCGTAGTCGCGGCTGGCGACTGCATCGATCGAGTTTTCGCACGGTGCCAGATAAGCGAGATCGGCAGCGGCCAGCTGTGGCTGACGCGCAATTGCCGAACCGGCCATCGCCGCTGCGCCCAGCGGACAGCGTGCGCTGCGGCGATCCCAGTCCTGCATACGCTCGATGTCACGCGCGAAGGATTGGGCATGCGCCAGCAGCTGATGGCCAAACACAATCGGCTGCGCCTGCTGCAGATGGGTGAAGCCGGGCGCGACGCTGTCGGTGTGTTGCGCGGCCTGCGTCACCAGCGCCTGCTGCAGCTGCAACAGCGCGCTCACCAGCTTGCGGCCGTTATCCCGCAGGTAGAGACGCAGATCGTTGACGGTCTGATCGTTGCGTGAACGGCCGGCACGCAGCTTGCCGCCCAGCGCGCCGAGGCGTTCTGTCAGCGCGCGTTCGATGAAGGTATGCACGTCTTCATCGGCGGCAATCGGCTGCAGCTGGCCAGCGCGATAATCGGCGTCCAGCGCGTCAATCGCCGCCAGCATGGTATCCAGCTCGTCAGCACTCAATAGCCCGGCACGCGCCAGCTCGCGCGCATGGGCGCGGCAACCGGCGAGGTCGTACGGCGCCAGCGCAAAGTAATAATCCGGGCTACGCGACAGCGCGGTTAAACTGGCTGCCGGAGCCGCTTTAAAACGTGCGCCCCATAACAGTTCGGCATTCTCAGACATGCTATTTCCCTCACAAATCAGCCGCAGCAATATGAAAAAGTTTGGATTCAGCCGGCAGCGATAATAAAAACTTATTTTATTGCCACGCTGGCAAATAGGTGGTATTTCAGATTCACTGTACTTTCACCGCAATTATTCCGGAGTTGAATAGCAAAAATGGAAAGTAAAGTTTCCCAGTCTGGAAACAATGCGAATAATCGCGGCGATAATGCGGTTCTGGCGCTGAGTAATATCGACTTAAAATTGCTGCGGGTATTTAAATGCGTAGTGGAAGCCGGCGGATTAACCGCTGCCAGTCACGAATTAAATATTGGCCTGGCGGCGATCAGTAAACAGGTTTCTGACCTGGAGATTCGGCTAGGCATGACGCTGTGCAGCCGCGGCCGTGAAGGTTTTGAGCTGACGCAGTACGGCATCAATGTTTATCAGGCCACGCTGGAGCTGTTCGTATCGCTCAACCTGTTTCGCGAGCGGCTGCACAATAGTCGCAACGAGCTGCTGGGCGACATCGCGATTTGCGTGGTGGATAACACCATTAGCGATCCGCACTCACCGGTCACCAGTGCGGTGCAACAGTTGCACCAGAAAGCGCCAAAGGTGCAGATTCGTCTGCAGACCGCACAGCTGGATGATATTGAACGCGGCATAAGCGAAGGGCGTTTTCATTGCGGCATTGCGCCCGTGTATGAAATGAAAAATGAGTTTGATTACTTCGAACTTTATAAAGAATACGCAAAATTATATTGCGCTGCGTCACATCCTCTCTATTGCGGATCTTGCGATAAAAATATTTCGGTGGATGTATTACGTCAGCAGAAAATTATTAATCATTTATATGTTACCCCACGCGATGAACGCCGCCTGATTCCGGTGCAGGAGAGCGGTGTGCAGGCGGTGCAGGTGGAATCGGTGGCGATGCTGATTTTAACCGGTCACTTTATTGGATATTTACCGGAACATTATGCCGCTCCGTTTATTGCCCGCGGACAATTGTGTGAGCTGGGCGATGACACGCTGCGGCGCGAAACCGCATTTTGTCTGGTGATGAAGAAAGGCCGGAAAATAAATCCGATCATCCGGCTGTTTATGCAGGCGCTGGGGTTGAGCGATGCGGCGGCGGCGCACTGATTTGGTGCGTGTGACCGGGTTTCTGCTGGTACGGGATGGGAAAGTGCGTGCTGATGCCCTCACCCCGGCCCTCTCCCACCGGGAGAGGGAGACGCAGCCTGCGGACAAGGGAGAGGCGGCGTCCGGTAACAGCAACCAGAACGCTTACGTCAGCCGCTTATACATCACCGTGGTAGCATCCAGCTCGCCGGCCGTGGATTCGGCATAGTACGGAATCGAACCCGCCACCTGCCAGCCGAGCGACAGATAGAGCGCGCTGGCAACATCGCCGCTGCGCGTATCCAGCACCAGCAGCGTTTTCCCCTGCTGCTGCGCCAGCTGTTCGGCACGTAACATCAGACGGCGCGCAATACCCTGACGTCGCGCACGCGGATGCACCAGCAGCTTGCTGATCTCCGCGCGATGGCGGCCGTTGGGCATACTGCTGAAGCCCAGCATCACCGTGGCTACTATCTCGCCCGCTTGCCAGGCCACCAGCAGCTGGTTATCGCCGCTCGCCAGGCTGTAAATTTTGTCCTGCCAGAAACGCGCCATCACTGCGCGATCGTCCGCGTCAATGAAGCCGACGCTGGCACCGTCTGCCACGCAGCCGTGCAGCACCTCACACAGTGACGCCAGCAGCGGCTGCGCCTGGGTGGCGCTGAGAGAGTCGATTTCAATCATGGTTTGCACACCACCAGAATGTAGCGCGCGCCGCCTTCGGCATGCGCCTGAAAAGAGGAACGTCCGCTGAGGTGGAAGCGCAGGCAATCGCCGGCCTGAAGCGTCCAGCTCTGCGTCTCCATGGTGAGGGTCAGCTCGCCCGACTGCAGCCAGATATGCTGTTCCAGCCCCTGTACCGGCGGCGCATCATAATCAATGCGCGCGCCAGGACGCAGCACGCCCTCCACCAGCTCCGCTTTAAACTGACTGGCCGGCGGCGAGACGTTGCGCCGCTGGAAGCCGCTGAGCGTGTCCTGCCAGACCGGCTGCTGCTCCGCTTTCAGCAGCAGCGCCGCTTCTTCTTCTACTTCGCTGAGCAGTCGCGACATGGTTAAACCGTAGGCCACGCACAAGCGATTAAGCAAAGCGGCGGTAGGGCTGGTCTCGGCGCGCTCAATGCGCGACAATGATGCCCGGCTAATGCCGGTTGCCAGAGCCAGTTCATCCAGCGACCAGCCGCGCTGCAGGCGTAATTCCGCCAGACGTGCCGCAAGCCGATCTTCCGTATTTAGAGCAGACATCTTTAACCTCTCATTTTCGGGAAATAAATCTCACATAAGAGATAAAGCCCGAAATCGTGCAGTGGGTCAAGTTGTACAATAAAATAATCATTGTACAAGCTCACTCTGGCGGTTAAGGTGTTGTTATGCAGGTCAGAATTTTAGAGGATGCCATGGCCTTATACAGTATCGGTGATGTTGCCGAGCGCTGTGGAATTAACCCGGTAACCCTGCGCGCCTGGCAGCGTCGTTATGGATTGTTAAAGCCGCAGCGCACTGAGGGTGGTCATCGACAATTTGATGATGAAGATGTTCAGCGGATCGAAGAGATCAAACGCTGGATAGAGAGCGGTGTGCCTGTTGGCAAAGTCAAAGCCCTGCTTGAAGGAGAGACCTTCAACGTGCATGACGGCTGGACGGCGCTGCAGGAAGAGCTGATGAGCGTGCTGCGCCACGTGCGCGCCTCCAAACTGCGCACCAAAATCGCCACCATTGGCCGTGAACACCCGGTCGATGCGCTGATTGACCACGTTTTTGTACCGGTACGCCAGCGTCTCGGGCTGGATCAAAATACCGCCCGCACCATGTGCAGTCTGCTGGACGGCGCGCTGATTGATTATGTCGCGTTCTGTCTGGCAGGCGCGCGTAAAAAAGCCGGCAAAGATGCCTTAATGATTGGCTGGGGCGTAGAAGATCGCACCCGCATCTGGCTGGAAGCCTGGCGCTTAGCGCAGCAGGGCTGGCGCATTGATGTGCTGGCAGAACCACTGGATATGCCGCGTCCGGAGCTGTTTCCCGGCCAGCATCTGTTTATCTGGACCGGTAAAAAGCCGACGCGCCGCCAGCTGGAGCAGTTCGAACACTGGCAGGCTCAGGGCTTCTCGATTCACGTCCACGAGCCCACCTGAAAAATCGCACATGCGGCCTTTGCCTTACCGCATGTGCGCGTTATCATGCCGCACTTCATGACTTTTCTCAGGTTTACCTATGAACTGGAATAAAATTCTCATTGGCACCCTGTTTGCCATCATGGCGATTGGCGGCATGGGCGGCATGATGCTGGTTGGCTACAGCCTTATTCTGCATACCCACTGAGTGCGTGCTGCAACCGCTCCAGCAGCCGGTCGCAGATCAGCGCCAGCAGCGCCACCAGCAGCGCGCCCTGAATCACATAAGCGGTATTGAAGCCGCTCAGACCGATAATCACCGGCGAACCCAGACTCTCCGCTCCGACGGTTGAGGCGATGGTCGCGGTGCCGATGTTGATCATCACAGAGGTGCGCACGCCTGCCATAATCACCGGTGCCGCCAGCGCCAGCTCTATCTGCCACAGACGCCGCCACGGTCCCATTCCCAGACCGACGGCGATCTCACGGCTGCTGGCCGGCACGCTGTCCAGTCCTGCCAGCGTGCCCTGCAGAATCGGCAACAGCCCATACAGAAACAGCGCCATCACCGCCGGCGCAGCGCCAAAGCCCATGACCGGCACGGCAATCGCCAGCACCGCCACCGGCGGAAAGGTCTGACCGGCAGCCGCCAGCGTCTCCAGCAGCGGGCGGAACGCCCTGCCGCCGTGACGGGTAGCGAAGACCGCACAGCCAACGCCCACCACAATCGCCAGCGCGCTGCCGCTGATCACCAGCAGCAGATGGGCCAGCGCCAGCTGCCAGAAACTCTCCTGCTGGTACAGCGGACGCTCCAGCTGTGGAAACCAGTGCGCAAACAGCGGCGCACTGTGCGGTAACCCCCACAGCAACAGTAGAAATACCCCCAGCAGCCAGTAGAGCGGATCGCGCAGCACTCGCATCAGCCCGCCTCCTGCTGTTGCAGCAAATCGCTAAAGTGCAGCACGCCCAGCGGCTGCTGATGCTGATCGACAACCGGTAATTTGTCGGTGCGGCGCGCAATAAACTGCGACAGCGCCTCGCGCAGCGTCAGCCCGGCAGCGATCGGTTCCGCCTCCAGCCACTCACCGCGCCGTGCCGCACTACCGGCCCGTCCCAGCGCCAGCAGACGCACGCCCAGCTCGCTGCGGCCAAAGAACTGGCGCGCGAAATCACTGGCAGGCTGCGTCAGCAGGTCAATCGGCCGTCCCTGCTGCACAATCTCTCCGCCGTCCATCAGCACCAGCTGATCGGCGAGAGTTAACGCTTCGTCGATATCGTGCGTCACCAGCACCACAGTGCGCCCCGACAGCTGCTGAATGCGCAGCATCTCCTGCTGCAGCGCCTGCCGGTTGACCGGATCGAGCGCGCCGAACGGTTCATCCATCAGCAGCAGTTCCGGGTCGGCCGCCAGCGCGCGCGCCACACCAACACGCTGCTGCTGGCCGCCGGAGAGCTGGTGCGGATAGCGCGACGCCAGCTGACTGTCGAGATTGAGCAACGCCAGTAGCTCCTCAACCCGTGCGGCAATTTTTTCCCGCGGCCAGCCGAGCAGCGACGGCACGGTGGCGATATTTTTGGCCACATTCCAGTGTGGAAACAGGCCGATGGACTGAATGGCATAGCCAATGCGCCGCCGCAGCGCGCGTGCATCCATCTGCTCGATCGGCTCACCGGCAAAACGGATTTCGCCGCTGTCATGCTCAACCAGCCGGTTAATCATCTTCAGCGTGGTGGATTTACCCGAGCCTGACGTGCCGATCAGCACGGTAAAACTGCCCTTCTCAATCTTCAGCGACAGGTTGCGAATCGCCTCTTTACCGGCGAACGCTTTGCTCACCTGATGAAATTCAATCATGTCCTCTCTCCAGCAGCGCCGACAGCAATCGCAGCAGCGCATCGAATATCACCGCCAGCGCCACCACCGGAATCACGCCCAGCAGCACCAGATCCAGCGCGCTGCTCAGCAGTCCCTGAAACACAATGGCGCCGAAACCGCCGGCTCCAATCAGTGCGGCGACTACCGCCAGCCCGACGGTTTGCACCACCACCACGCGCAGTCCGGAGAGCCACACCGGCAGCGCCAGCGGCAGCTCGGCGTGCCAGAACTGCTGCCAGCTACTCATGCCCATGCCGCGCGCGGTTTCACGCACCTCCTGCGGCACCTGCTGCAGCCCCGCAACCACGCTGCGCACCAGCGGCAGCAGTGCATACAGCACCAGCGCAATCAGCGCCGGCGCGACGCCAATCCCGCTGATACCGAGGCGCGCCAGCTGCGGAAAATGCGCCGCCAGCCCGGCCAGCGGTGCAATCAGCAGGCCAAACAGCGCCACGGACGGCACGGTCTGGATCAGATTCAGCACGCTGAAGGCGGCATGTTGCCAGCGGGTGCGACGCGCGATGGCGAGTCCCAGCGGCAGACCAATCAGTAAGGTGGGCAGCAGCGTGCCGCCCAGCAGCAGCAGATGCTGGCTGAAAGCGGCGTTAAAGACAGCGGTGCGATTGCTGTACTCTTTCAGCAGCGACAGCGCGTCCAGCTGACCACTCAGCAGCAGTATCAGCGGCGGCAGCCACAGTTGCAGATTAAGCAGAATACGCAGCGGCGTCTGCTGGCTAAGCTGGCGAATCGCTTCGGCTGCCAGCAGCAGCGCTAATCCTGCCGCACACCATAGGCCGCTGCCCAGCGCGGTGCGCGCCAGCGGGCTGCCGCTGCGGGCCAGCTCACTGGCGGCGTGGCCGCCGATGCCAATCAGCAGGGCGAACAGTAGCTCCGCGCCCAGCAGCTGCGCCAGCGCCGCACCGCGTCCCGGCGGCCACCACAATCCCAGCCATAGCCATAACAGCGGCAGCAGCAGCAGCCAGCCCGCCGTTACCTGCCATAGCATCAGCGGCTGTCCGGAGACCAGCCGGTTGGCCGCATAGCTCAGCAGCGGTAGCGCTCCCAGCGCCAGCGTGATCAGCAGCGTCAGCACCAGCAGCACCGGCTGCTGGCGCGGTCGGTTTATCCGTGACAGCACCGCTTACAGCAACTTATTCTGCTGCAGCCACTGCTGCGCCACCTGGCTGGCGTCCTGACCGTCAACGGCGATTTGCGCGTTGAGCTGCTGCAGGGTTTTCTCATCCAGCTTGCTGAATACCGGCTGCAGCCAGTCGGCAATCTGCGGGTACTGTTTCAGCACGCTGGCGCGGATCACCGGCGCGGGCGCGTAAATCGGCTGTACGCCCTTCGGGTCGCTCAGGGTTTGCAGGCCGAGCGCCGCGACCGGGCCGTCGGTACCGTAAGCCATCGCCGCATTGACGCCGGACGTTTGCTGGGCGGCCGCTTTGATGGTAACGGCGGTGTCCCCGCCAGCCAGCGACAGCAGCTGTGACTGGCCCAGCTTGAAGTTGTAGGCTTTCTCAAACGCCGGCAGCGCATCGCTGCGCTCGATGAACTCCGCCGACGCCGCCAGCTTAAAGGTGCCGCCTTTTTTCAGGTAAGCGCTGAGATCGTCGAGTGATTGCAGGTTATTCTGCTGCGCGACATCGCCGCGCACCGCAATGGTCCAGGTGTTGTTAGCCGGTGCTGGCGTCAGCCATACCAGATGATTTTTCTCTGCATCGAGCTTTTTCACCTTCTCATAGCCCTGCTGCGCGTTTTTCCACGCCGCGTCCTTCTCATCATTGAAGAAGAACGCCCCGTTGCCGGTATATTCCGGATAGATATCCAGCTCACCGGCGGTGATTGCGCCGCGCACCACCTGCGTGGTACCGAGCTGGATTTTATTCACGGTTTTTACCCCATGCTGGTTCAGCACCTGCAGAATAATGTTGCCGAGCAGCGAACCTTCAGTATCAATTTTGGAACCTACCTTGACCGGGTCCGCTGCCTGCACGGCCCCGACACTCATCGCGAATGCGATCATCCCCAATAAACCCTGCTTAATCATGGCGCTTTCCTCAGCATTATTTTCTTTCAGTGATTATCAAGCGTAGCCTGGCGAAACGGGATGGGTGCGGTCAAGCGGCGCAATTCGTTCTTTTTCTGCTATCCGTTGCCGGTTTTATAGAACGCTTTGGTTGCACTTATAACCAAATAGAATTTTTCGCATCCGTGGCGCGGCTTATGCTCATAGCCCCACTCTTTACAATAAATCACACAACATCATGTCTGACTTAACTTCTTCGGCGCACGTGGCGCTGGCAGGGAATACGCCGCAGGGCGAGACGCAGTGGATTCGCAGTGCAGCCGACGTGACGCGGCTGGTCAACAACAGTAATGCCTCGCGCAGCAATGCGCGCATCGTCATCGCCATTGCGCTGGGCGGGGTTTTTCTCGATGCCTACGATCTCGGTGCGCTGGCCTTCGGTATTAAAGATGTCACGCGCGAATTCAATCTGACGCCCGCCGGCACCGGCATGGTGGCGTCGGCTATCACCTTTGGCGCGATTGTTGGCGCGCTGATCGGTGGCTATCTCACCGATAAAATTGGCCGCTATCGGGTCTTCATGGCCGATATGTTCTTCTTCGTGGTGGCGGCACTGGCCTGTGCCTTTGCGCCGAACGAGTACGTGCTGGCGGCGGCGCGCTTTGTGATGGGGCTCGGCGTCGGCATCGATCTGCCGGTGGCGATGGCGTTTCTGGCGGAGTTTTCCCGACTGCGCGGTCAGGGCAATAAGGCCGCCAGCGTCGCGATGTGGTGTCCCACCTGGTACGCGGCGATCAGCATCTCCTATCTGCTGGTGCTGCTGCTGTATGCGGTGCTGCCAGAGAGCCATACTGACTGGCTGTGGCGGCTGATCCTCGGCTTTGGCGCGGTACCGGCGCTGTTGATCATCGCCATCCGCAGTCGTTACATGAGCGAATCACCGATCTGGGCAGCAAATCAGGGCAACCTGCAGGGTGCAGCGGCAATCCTGCGGCGGTCATATAACATCAACGCGGAGGTCGCGCAGGATGCCGATCTCACTGCCGCACAGCCAGTACGTAAAGCCAGCTGGCGCAACTATGGCGCGCTGCTGCAAGGCGTTTACCGCCGCCGTACGCTGCTGGCAACGATAACCTCGATTGCCTCGTCGTTCGCCTATAACGCCGTGGCCTTTGGCCTGCCGGTGATCATCTCCAGCTTCCTCGCGCAGTCGATGCTGACCACCATTCTGGTCTCGCTGGCGCTTAACCTGCTGTTTGCCTTTGTCGGGGGGCTGCTGGCGGTACGGCTGGTGCCGCGGCTGGGCGCATGGAAGATGTCGGTAGCCGGTTACACCTGCCAGTGTGCGGCGCTGCTGGGCCTGGCGCTGATTGGTCGCCCGGCCGGCGGCGAGGAAGCGGCCCTGGCGATTGCCATGCTGGCGCTGTTCCTGTTCGGTCAGGGATTTGGTCCGGGTTCGCATACCATGACGTTTGCCTCGCTGAGCTATCCGGCTTCGCTGCGTGGCGTGGGCGTCGGCTTTAATCAGACGCTGATGCGCGCCAGTTCGACGGTATCCCTGTTTGTGTTTCCGCTGCTGGTCGCGGCGTTCGGCACCGGCGTGTTCTGGGTGATCCTGCTCGCACCGCTGGCCGGATTACTGGCGCTGCTGGCGATTCGCTGGGAACCGTCAGGCTATGACGTCGATGCGGAAGATTTTCAGTAAGCGGATAACGCCTCAGCGATGAGGCGTTGGCTCAGGCGGTGAGGCGGAAATCGCCCAGCGTGTTGGGGATGCGCGGAAAAGTGTGCAGGAACCACGGCGTGAATTTTGCCGGATTGTCGCGCATCTCCTGCTGAATCTGGTCGACTGAGCGGTAACACCAGTCGTCAGCCTCATCAAGGTTGAGCACCGGCACTTCGTCACTGATGGCGAAAAACACGTGACCGTACTCATGTTCGATCAGGCCGTTGCTGAGCGGCAGGTTATAGCTCAGTTCAAACACCGGCGTTAACGCCAGATCCAGTCCCATCTCTTCACGCAGGCGGCGCTCAGCCGCATCGCGCGTCGGCTCCTGCGGGTAGGGATGGCTGCAGCAGGTATTGCTCCACAAACCGCCGCAGTGATACTTGCTTTGCGCCCGGCGCTGCAGCAACAGTTCATGGCGCGAATTGAACACGTAAACCGTTACCGCACGATGCAGCAATCCTTTCTCATGCACTTCCAGCTTTTCCATCTTGCCGGTGGGACGATCGAGGTGGTCAACGAGGATAACTTCAATGGCGGGCATGACAACTCCTTCGGAAAAATCCCCACTATTGTACACAATAGCGGAAGCGGCAGCGGAGAAAATCGCGCACATTCCGTGCGCTGGCGCGATAAGCAGTAAGCTTAGCAGCCAGCGGATAATTCTGGAGAATAAGGCAGGAAAAAGCGTGACAGCGGCGCAAAAAACGCGCCGCTGTGCTCTCTGACGGGATGAATTACAGTTTGAAGCCGTGCACCACCTGCTCAAGCTGCACGCTCTGCTCTTCCATGGCGCGCGCCCCTGCCGAGACCTGCTCCACCAGCGCCGCGTTCTGCTGGGTGCTGCCGTCGAGCTGGGTAATCGCCACGTTCACCTGTTCGATCCCCATGCTCTGCTCACGGCTGGCGGACATGATTTCGCTCATCAGCGTTGTAACGCTGCTGACGCCCTGCATCAGCTCGTCCATGGTTTGTCCGGCCTGCTCCACCAGCTGGCTGCCGGTGTCGATATTAGCTACCGACTCTTCAATCAGCTTCTTGATTTCGCGCGCAGAGTTAGCAGAACGCTGCGCCAGATTGCGTACCTCCGAAGCCACCACGGCAAACCCGCGGCCCTGTTCACCGGCGCGTGCCGCTTCTACCGCCGCGTTGAGCGCCAGAATGTTGGTCTGGAAGGCGATGCTGTCGATGACGCTGATGATATCCACCACCTTACGCGAGGAGTGATGGATTTCACCCATGGTGCTGACCACCTGACGCACCACTTCACTGCCGCGCGCCGCGACCTGGGACGCGCCATCTGCCAGCTGGTTAGCGTGCGTGGCATTGTCGGCGTTCTGACGCACCGTGCCGGTCAGCTCTTCCATCGACGCGGCGGTTTGCACAATGGAACTCGCCTGCGATTCAGTCCGCGCCGAGAGATCGGCGTTGCCGCTGGCGATTTCACGTGAAGCCGCGGTAATCGCCAGTGCGCTGTCGCCCACCTGGCGCATCAGCCCCTGCAAATGGGCGATGAACTGGTTAAAGCTTTGCGCCACAGCGTTGAATTCCGGGCTATTGCTGGCCGGCAGACGCTGCGTCAGATCCGCACCACCGGTCGACAGCGCTTCGATGTTTTGATGCAGCAGATTCAGGCGTTTCATCATCGCGCGGACAAAGCCAAGCAGCACCAGCAGCAGCAGAATCGCCAGCGGGATCTGGACCAGGCCGAGACGGGTCAGCATGCTGTGCGTCTGCGCATCCAGCAGCGCGGACGGCACGTCGCTGGCCAGATACCATGGGCTGCCGGGAATGGCCTGCAGGAACAGCGTGTGCTCGCCATCTTCTCCGCTGAAGGTGGTTTGCGACGGCTGAGAACCGGCCTGTGCCAGCAGCCCTTTCAGCGCCGCCGCCATTGGCAGCTGGGTATCAGCCAGATTTTCCAGCTTCGGCGTACCCTCCAGCAGCGCGGCATTGCCGACCACTTTGCCGTCCGCTTCGACAATCAGTACGCGGCCATGAATCGCCTCACCCATCTGCTGCGCCAGCTGGTTGAAAAAGCCGAGCGTGACGTCAATGGTTGAGACGCCCCAGACAGTGCCGTTACGGTAAATCGCCATCGCACAGTTGGTGCGCGGCTGCGGGCTGGCGGCATCCTGATAAGCCTTCGCCCACGCGCACTGGCCTTTTTCTGCGGCCATGCCATCTTTGTACCACGGCTGCTCCCAGTATTTGTCGGCAGCATCGGAGTTCCAGTAGGTGTTGACCTGCAGCTGGTTGCTGGCGTTACGCGCAAAGAACGAGCTGTCTTTCTCTTTCGCCGGATCGCGCCGGTTGGGTAACGGCCAGATACCGCCGCCGAACACGTTGCTGTCCTGATACTGGTTAACCAGCGCCGGCAGCAGCGTATCAATGGCGGCGCTGTCCATCACGCCCGCCGCTTCGGTAATGGCACGCTGCTGCGCCTGCACGCGGTTCATCTGCTCGACGATACGCCCGGCGAGACCATCCACCTCATAGCGCACCAGCCGGCTTTCGTTTTGGCTAAGCTGCGGTGCGATGAACTGGTTAATCACCAGGACGGTGACCAGCATAAGAACAACGAAGAATGCGACTAAAGTCGCGGTAAAACGGGATTGTGTGGTTTTTAACATCGGTGTGCCCTTACCCTGGTGTGGCGAGTTGCCTGATCGAGGTTAACGGCTTGTTACAGAGGAACTTGAGGTGCGCCAGATCACAAAATGGTTAACTGATTGAATAGCGTGACCATAAGAGCGCTTATTGTCACCGGCCTTACCCTGCCCCCTTTCTGACCGCTCTGGTGTTAACTTCCGTGCCAGTCGCTACGCCGGGCTTTCGGCCTTCAGTTCGCCGTCCGGAATCGTCCTGAAAGGGAATATGGCGCAAGCGCTGGTTCCTTTGTGTTGTGCTAACAGCGGACGTACTCGCCCCACGTATAGTGCATTTCTAAGCTGCCCACGCACAGAGCCTAAAAATTTGCTGCAAGATGCCGATACCTGAACTTCTTAATCAATATATGAAGGACCATATATGTACTTCGTACGCTCTTTAATTCGTCCGCTTTCTTTGCTGTCTCTCCTGCCGTTTTCTTGCGTCCAGGCTGCAGATATGCCCGAATTAACAGGTGTCATCACGAATCCCTTTTCCGTTACCCGCATCCACGATCGGGTAAATTTCATGGTGTCGTTAAACTTCAATAACGGAAAAACGGCGCAACAATGGCGGTCGATTGATTGCAAACAGGGCAAAGCACAGCTCCTGTATAAGGATCTGTTAAATGATAAGGGCTTTACCATCGCTCGTTATTACGGTAACAGCTATCTCCGGTATGCGCCTGCACAGGATGATCAGCAAATTACCGCAGACGATATCCACAAGGTGTGCAAACTCCCCATAAAAGAGGCTCGGTGGGAAAAGTTATCAGCCACGTCTGAAATCGGCACCACCAAACTGGTCGATGTGAATAGCATTCAACATACTGGCGATATTTTATCGGTTCGTCTGGGATATGATTACGCAGCTATCATCTGGGAACCGCCTTACGATGCGCCGCTGGGATTAAAAACAGAACACTACCTGTACAACTGTAAAACCCATCAGGGTGCTGTAATTGCTGCCATGAATTTCGACAGCGAGGGGCGCGTTACAGATTCACTCATCACTGCTGATCTTGTTCGCCGCAAAAGTAGCTTCAAAATTGATACTCAGATGACACAACGTTTCGATCAGCTCTGCCAGTTACCCGCAGGAAAAAAGTTTACCGCTGAAGGACATTTTGTGTCCGCTGCGAATAAGCCAGCATCCACGTTGATGGGGCCATTAATGCCAGACCTGAGTAAAAATAATTCGCAGTGGCTGGATAAGTATTCTCTTTCTGCTGAAATTGAACGGCAGGCACAATCACTGATTAACCCCTGGGCGCTGCCACGCTTCAAACAAATCCGTTATACCGAAGTAAGCACGCTCGGTAAGGTTGAAGTGCAGCTGGATGCACAGCCAAATGGTTATGTACGTAAGCTGGAAGATTACGGTATCTGGAAGGTGCAACGTTTGACGCTGGCTAATCAGTTGCAGCTTAAGTTCACCATGTCCATCAGCACAGGCGCATCACTCCTTAATAAGTTGCAGACGGATCTGCGTTTTCCGCTAGTAACGGGTCAACAATATCAGGCGCAATGGGAGAGTATTGACTCCGATAAAAAAATTACGTCTTCAGGGTTACGCTGCAAGGTAACCTCGATGGGAGACGCAAAGAGCATTGCGGATGAATTTAGCGGCAAATATCTCTTAGTCGAGTGTCAGCAAACTGATTCAGGACAAGTGGGTAGCCGTGTCAGACTCGCCTGGCTGCAGGATCTCAATGTGTTCGTGACCGTTGCTATGCAGGTAGGTGATAAGCCGGAAAGCCTGGTGAAACTGGAAAATGTAAGTGTAATACGTTAATCAGCAGGCAGGCACACAGCATTTATTATTTATGGTATCTGAAATGAGTGAATTTAAAGATTTTGAGCTTGTAAAGGAATCACTGTTAGAGTTTATTAAAAAAAAGGAAGTAAAAGCCAGATTTGCCCATGTCGTGGCCAATGAGTACAACGACTGGGAAAAATGGTTTCAAATTGAGTTTGAATATTTCCTTTTGAATGAGAAGGGTTTTCACACCAGAAGGGAGTTGAAGGCGAAATCTGATCAAAGAAGCAAACTCAATCGTTTTTACATGTTTGTCGATTTGATTTTCAGAAAACCTAATACTGCAAAGGATCAGTACATCTACCTTGAATTTAAGCGGGCAATAAAAGCGACAACATTAGTCAAAGGAATGTTGCACGACATATCCAAAGTGAATTCGATCGTTAAATCACACTACATTGAGACTGAAATTAAGCAGCGTTCATTTTGGTGTGTGGGTTTTTATCACTCTTTCCATAAATTGACGGTTGACCGTGCACAGGAAGAGATCAAGCAATACTCCAAAAGCTTTCACGAACCGGTGTATCTATGCTCGTGCCGGGGCGCATCGCATTATGATGAATGCCCAAAAATCGGCGTAGTCATCATCTGACAGGTCTGTTTCCAGCGTACCTGAACCTTGCATAACTGACTCATCACAGCATCGCGCGAAAAGTATCCGTTGCCTATTGCAACTATGACTTCTCGTTGCGATGCCGATGGGGCTGACCCGTTACGTTTAAATTATTTCAAGGGTGATAAAGATTAATTTCATGGTGCTCCTGACCAGGCATTAACGATTAATCCTGCGCCGGAAATAAACAGAATGGCGTCTATCAGCACGGCAAATTGTGTGACTGACAGTCTCTGGACTATCACCTTCGTGCTCAGGGTGCCCAGCATAATGCCACTGCCCACTAACAAACCGGTGAGTACAACCTGCATTGAGAGCGCCTGCTGGAAGGCGAACGTACTGACCTTGCTGAAATATAACAGCAAGGCACTCGATGCTTCCGTGCCAATAAATGCGCCACGACTCAATCCATAGGCGGTAAAAATCAGCACGCTCACCGGTCCGGTGGAAAGAACCAGTCCGGTCAGAAAACCCACCACGCCACCACAAAGCCCTAACTGCTTTATCGAGAGTGTCCAGTGACTGTTTTTCAGGTTGCGTCTGACCAAAATCATCACCCAGAAAAACAGACCCAGCGCACCATCAATGATCCAGGCGGGTAAAGAGAGCAGCACATGTGCGCCTAACGACGCAGCTGGCACGCCAGGAAGGCTATAGGCCAGAGTGGCGCGCCAGTCGATTTCACGCCACCAGACCGCGATGCGCGAGAGATTTCCCAGGATTGCGGCGATAGCCATGACCGGCATCGCCACTCTGGGGCCGAAATTGCTGACCATCAGCGGTAGTAGCAGTAACGAAGAACCGGTGCCGATGATGCCACTCAGCGCTCCGGAGAGGATCGCGATCAGCGTCACAAAGAGATAATCACCCACTGACTTTCCTCATTTTCAACGGCAAAGCACGCATCTTAATGAGGGAGATTGGATCATAATATCGATAAATATTGCCCACTCCTGATACTAAAAGTCACAGATGAAAAAACGCAACCTGCCGCCGTTGAATGCATTGCGGCTGTTCGAAACGGCCGCGCACGCCAACAGCCTGAGTGACGCGGCTGAGGAATTAGGGATGACCCACGGTGCCGTTAGCCGCCAGATCAAATTGCTTGAAGAGTGGCTGGGGCAACCGTTATTTGAACGCCAGGGACAGCGCAGCGTGGCGGCGGAACATGCCCGGGCTTTTGCCGCAGAGATCAGCACCGCTTTTGACATCATCAGCGATGCTGCGGTGCGCTTTGGCAAAACACCCAACACCCGCACGATACGCGTCAATGCGCAAACCACCTTTGCGATGCACTGGTTGATCCCGCGCCTGCCGGCATTCCATAGCCAATATCCTGACATTGAAATCTCGGTATCCACCTCAAACAGTTCGGAGGTGAAAGGGCTATCTGGCTTTGACGTATTGATTCGCCGGGATGCGCTGAACAAACCTGAATGGCGTTACTTTGAGAAGAAAGCGTTATTTGAGGAAAAGCTCACCCTGATTGCCGCGCCGAAACTGTTAGCCAGAAAAGCGCTGAACACCCCTGCAGACCTGGCGGCTCACGTTGTCGTGTTATCCAGTACGCGGTCAGGCGAGTGGGAACGGTGGATGAAGCAGGCTGGCGTCGGGGAGGTGCGCCCGGAACGTTTTCAGCGATTCGAACACAATTATATCAGCCTGCAGGCGATTATTGATGGCGTCGGTGTGGGTATCGGTGGAATACAAATGCTGGGACATGATCTGCAGGGCAACCGGCTTGTCACCCCGTTAGCTATTGAGGCGAAGGGGAGCCGCTACGTGGCGTTAATTGCGCCTGATGTGGACAAATCATCCTCGCTAAACCGCTTTGTCGCATGGCTGGAACGGGAAGCATGCGCTTAATACCCGCCTGGTCGCTGCCAGAGGGGTATGTCGGGGCTTTTTCGGCAGGCACTACGGTGCGGACTCCACCACTTCCTGGCGCGGACGGAACACGTGATCGCTGCCCTGCGCCAGCAAACGCTGCAGCAGCTGCTGGCCGCCGCGATCGTCCGCCTGGGCAAACAGCCGCTCGGCTTCGGTGATCGGCGTCGCCCACAGCAGATTTGGCCGATCGCCGTCGCGCTTCGGCAACCGCAGTTGCGCGTTTTCGCCCGCCAGTCCGTTGGCCAGCAGGAAGCTTTCAAAGCCGACCGGCGCGACTTCCGACGCCAGCGTGTGACCTTCGCCAATCCACGTCAGCCGCGCCCACGGCAGATGAGCAAACTCCGCCAGCGCGCTGGCCATCTGTACCGCGTTGGCCTCGGTCATCACTTCGCCGTCCACCGCCATCGCCAGCTCTACACGCCGGTACTGCGGTGCCAGCTCATCAAACAGATAATCCACCTGCGGCATCGGCCGGATACTCATGCCGAGCGTGAAGAAATACCACACGCCGTTATGCCAGTGCTGCGAAATCGCCATCGGCGGCCAGTTGCCCTGATCGATGGCGTAATATTTTACCGACTCACCAAACTGCGCCTGGTAACGCTGCAGCAGCTCGCTCTGCACGCGATCCCACTGCTGGCCATCGTGCCAGTCACGCCAGAAATGACGCTGCTGTTCGGCGCGCGCGTAGTAATCGTTGGTGGAGGCTGAACCGAGCGGCGCGGTGAGACGGTTCTCTTTGATGCAGCCCGCCGAGAAGCTGACCTGCTTGTCCTGATACAGGCTCCAGCCGGGGATTACCGCCAGCAGCTGGCCGTAATACCACAGCGCGGCACCGTCGTCGCTGGGCTCCCACAGAATCTGCAGGCCGGCCGGATCGAGCATCGGCTCCGCTTCCAGCGTGCGGCAATAGCTGGCGCTGAGCAGCGGCGCAATACCCTGCTCCATCGCTTCGCGATCTTCCTGCGCCGGTGCCGGCAGCAGATTGCGCAACCAGCAGCCGCGCACGGCGTACTGACTGCGGAACAGGTCGTTCGGCCAGATATAAAAATAGGCGGTACGCGCATCCTGTTCGACGATGGCGGTTAAAGTGTATTGCTGATTCGGCACCTCAGCAATCAGAGGTTGGTGTGTCATAACGCCTCGACAATGCCTGGAGGGATCCATTTTCCCCGAGAATAGAGCAGGATCGGCACTCGCGCCATGTGACACAAGGGTAAAACTCTCAAAGTGCGCCAGGCCATCGTTCAGCCCGGCTTAAGAATGGTGGGGGCAGCGGCGGCGAAGCTTCAGATTTTTTTGCGATTCTTTTACCGCTTCGCATGCTATTGTCAGCGCACTCTTCTGTTGCGGAGCTGTCGTCATGGTGCTGCAAACCCTCGATCTCAATCTGCGCGAAATCGTGATTCTCGCCCTGCTGCTGTGGCTGTTTGTCCGCTATACGTGGGTGATGGCAGCCCTGACGCTGAACGTCGGTGCCATCGCGCTGCTGGTGCTGCTGCCGCTGGATATCTACTACACGCTGGTGCCGCTGGCGCTACTGGGCGTTGGCCTGGGCATGCTGCTGCATCACTATCAGCAGCGCCAGCTCCTGCTGAAACGCGAGGCGCGCACGCCGCGCAGCTACACCAGCAAGCAGGATGAATTTCACCTGTAACGCGGATCGCGCCCCATGCGCTGCATGGCACGCGCCCAGGCGCCACGCTGGATTGACCAGCGCAACAGGGCGGCAATCAACGCGATCTGCTTATCAATCCGCCATTGCGCCACTGGCCCGATCGGCTGTTGCATCAGCTGTTGCGCCCAGTCCGGCAGCAGACCACAGCCAGCCCGCAGCATGACGCGCATCGCCGGTTTCGCCTGCCAGCTGGGTGCTGGCGCATTAAGCAGCAGCTGCATCACTTCGTGAGTGCGCGCATCGTAAACCAGCTCTGCCCGCATCGCCTGTAAATAGGCCTCAACCGCCTCTACGCTTTTCGGGACCTGCTGCGCACCAAGCGCTTCCGCTACCCGCGCCGCTTCGGCGTAATAACGATCGCGATCGGCGAGGCTGAGCTGCGGATTTTTGTAACGCAGATGCGCGGCCAGGAAGCGGCTGGTTTCTGCAACGTGCACCCAGGTAAGCAGATGCGGATCGCTGGCGGCATAAGGTTTGCCGGTGTTATCGATGCCGGTGACGCGCAGATGGATGCGTTTGACCCGCTCAATCAGGGTATGCGCATCGGCGGTGTTGCCGAAGGTGGTGACCGCGATGAACTGGCTGGTGCGCCGCAGCCGGCCGAGCATGTCCTGGCGGAAACTGGAGTGATCCCACACGCCCGCCAGCGCCGCCGGATGCAGCATCTGTAGCATCAGCGCGCTGATGCCGCCGCACAGCATCGCGGGAAAGTCGCCGTGCACCTGCCAGATGATGTGGTCAGGGCCGAACAGGCCGGGATCGCCCGGCGGTTGAGAGATGTCAAATTCGTTGAGCGACAGGCCGTTAAGGCGAAAGACCTGCTGTTCAATGCGGTGGCGGAGATTCATTTGTTCGTTCTTGCGCTAATGACCTTTCCCTCACCCCAGCCCTCTCCCGCGCGCGGGAGAGGGGGCAGTCCGCTGAAGCTGGCAGGTCAGAGGATAATATCCGCTAAAAGTCGGTTTGATCGGTTCCCTCTCCCGCCGGGAGAGGGTTAGGGTGAGGGAAACCAGGATAACAAACCCTCAATTACAAATAATCGAACTGCGCATCCTGGGTTCTGACTGAATCCAGACCGATCATCACGTTGAATGTGCCCGGCTCGGCGACGTGCTGCATCTTCTGATTCCAGAACTTCAGCGCATCGACATCAATCTTAAAGCGCACGGTCTGCGACTCGCCGGCCTTCAGCATAATGCGCTGGAAGCCGCGCAGCTCCTGCACCGGACGGCTGATACTGGCGACCGGATCGTTCAGGTACAGCTGCACCACCGTGGCACCATCGCGTTTGCCGGTATTCGTCACCGTCACGCTGGCTTCGACCGTGCCGTTACGCGGCATGGTCGGGGCAGACATCTTCACCGGCGACACGCTGAACTGGGTATAGCTCAAACCATAACCAAACGGATAGAGCGGACCGTTGACCGCGTCGTAGTAGTGCGAGGTGTACTTGTTCGGCTTCTCGAAATTGTACGGACGGCCGGTTGGCAAATGATTGTAATAAATCGGAATCTGCCCGACCGAGCGCGGGAATGACACCGGCAGTTTGCCCGATGGGTTGTAATCACCGAACAGCACATCGGCGATGGCGTTACCGCCCTCGGTACCGCTGAACCAGGTCTCCAGCATCGCATCCGCCATGCGGTCTTCATTCACCAGCGCCAGCGGACGGCCATTCATCAGCACAATCACCAGCGGTTTCCCGGTGGCTTTCAGGGCCGCCAGCAGCTTCTGCTGGCTCGGCGGGATCACCAGGTCGCTGCGGCTCGACGCTTCATGCGCCATGCCCTGCGCCTCGCCCACGGCCGCCACTACCACGTCCGCTTTTTTCGCCTGTGCGACCGCTTCGTCAATCAGCTGCTGTGGCGAACGGGCATCGACGCTGACCGCCTGCTCATACAGGTTGAGGAAGTTCTGGATACCTTTGTTATCAGAGATATTGGCCCCTTTGGCATACAGCACGGTGCCTTTGCCGGCCATGGCGCTGCGCATGCCCTGCAGCAGCGAGACAGATTGCTTCGCCACACCCGCAGCCGACCAGCTGCCCATGATATCGCGCTGGCTATCGGCCAGCGGTCCCACCAGCGCCACGGTGGCCTCTTTCTTCAGCGGCAGGGTTTCATGCCAGTTTTTCAGCAGCACCATACTGCGGCGCGCCACGTCGCGCGCTTCCGCCCGGTGCAGGCGGCTTTCCGCATTGGTGTCCTGCGGATCGCTGCCTTTCGGACCGAGATGGCTGTACGGGTCGTTGAACAGGCCCATGTCATATTTAACGTTGAGCACGTGACGGGCCGCATCATCGATTTCCGCCATGCTCACCGCGCCGCTTTTCACCAGCCCCGGCAGGTATTTGCTGTAATACTCGTCGCTCATACTCATATCGATGCCGGATTTCAGCGCAATACGCACGGCATCCTGCGGATCGCTGGCGACGCCGTGTTTGATTAACTCTTTGATGGCACCGTGATCGCTGATGGTGATGCCTTTGAATTTCCAGTCGTTGCGCAGAATATCTTTCAGCAACCAGCTGTCGGCGGTGGCCGGCGTGCCGTTCAGCGAGTTGAGCGCCACCATCACGCCGCCGCTGCCGGCATCCAGCGAAGCTTTATACGGCGGCAGATAATCCTGGAACAGGCGCTGCGGACTCATGTCGACGGTGTTGTAATCACGACCGCCTTCTACTGCACCGTAAGCTGCAAAGTGCTTAACGCTGGTCATGATGGCGTAGCGGTCGGCGGCACTCTTGCCCTGCATGGCTTTGACCATCGCACTGCCCATCTGCGAAGTGAGATAGGTATCCTCGCCAAACCCTTCAGAGCCGCGGCCCCAGCGCGGTTCGCGCGACACATCCACCATCGGCGCCCAGGTCATGTTGAGGCCGTCGTCTGCCGCTTCATAGGCTGAAATGCGTCCCACTTCGCTAACGGCTTGCAGATCCCAGCTGGCGGCGAGGCCAAGCGGAATCGGAAAAATAGTGCGCTGGCCGTGCACCACGTCATAGGCAAAGAACAGCGGCACCTTCAGGCGGCTGAGCTGCATGACCTGATCCTGCATGGCGCGGATATCCGGACGCGTTACCGTGTTGAAAATCGCCCCGACCTGGCCGTGCTGAATCATGTCGCGAATCGCCTCTTTTGGCGTATCCGGACCGACGCTGATCAGGCGCATCTGCCCGATCTTTTCATCCAGCGTCATTTTGCTCAGCAGCTGATTAACAAAGGCGTCGCGCGCCTGTTCCGTCATTGGATGGGGGCCGAACAGGTCGTCCGCAAACGCGGGTTGCACGGCAAGGGAAACAGCGAGGCTAACAGAGTAAATCCATTTCATCAGGTCGGGTTCTCTTAAGTAACTGCGCAATATCGAAATAACCGGGGCAGTGTGCCACAAGATGAGGATAGCAGGTAGCCGCCATTGTCACACTGCGCCCCCGCGGCCGACGCGTGCTACAGTAGAAACGCCACGTTAACGACAAGGATAGGCTAATGAATAACAACACCTCACACCCTGCCCTGCTGTCCGAGCTGCGCCGTCTGGTCGGCGCATCACAGCTGCTGACCGACGCGGAGCAGACCGCGCGCTATCGTAAGGGTTTCCGTTCCGGCGAGGGCGATGCGCTGGCGGTGGTTTTCCCCGGCTCGCTGCTGGAGCTATGGCGCGTGCTGCAGGCGCTGGTACAGGCCGATGCCATCGTGCTGATGCAGGCCGCCAATACCGGCCTGACCGAAGGTTCAACGCCCAACGGCAACGATTACGATCGCCCGGTGGTGATCATCAGTACCCTGCGTCTCGACAAACTGCAGCTGATCGACGGCGGCAGGCAGATTCTCGCCTTCCCCGGCAGCACGCTGTATCAGCTGGAGAAAACCCTTAAACCGCTCGGGCGCGAGCCGCACTCGGTGATTGGCTCCTCGTGCATCGGCGCCTCGGTGCTGGGCGGCATCTGCAATAACTCCGGCGGCTCGCTGATCAAACGCGGCCCGGCCTACAGCGAAATGGCGCTGTTTGCGCAGGTGGACGCCGACGGCAATCTCCGGCTGGTCAACCATCTGGGCATCGACCTCGGTCATTCGCCGGAAGAGATTCTCGGCCGGCTGGACGACGAGCGCTGGCAGCCTGATGATGTGCGCTGGGATGCGCGTCATGCGTCCGACCACGAATACGCCGAGCGGGTGCGGGACATTCATGCCGATACGCCGGCGCGTTTCAACGCCGACCAGCGGCGCCTGTTTGAGGCGTCAGGCTGCGCCGGCAAACTGGCGGTGTTTGCCGTGCGGCTCGACACCTTCCCCACCGAGCCGAAGCAGCAGGTGTTTTACATTGGCACCAACGACCCGGCGACGCTCGGCGAGCTGCGTCGCCACATGCTGGCGGAGTTTACCCATTTACCGGTCGCCGGTGAGTACATGCACCGCGATATTTTCGACATCGCCGAGGTCTACGGCAAAGACACCTTTGTGATGATTGATAAACTCGGCACCGATAAGATGCCGCTGTTTTTCACCCTCAAAGGCCGGGTGGATGCCTGGCTCAGCAAGCTGAGCTTCGTTAAGCCGCACCTGACCGATCGCCTGCTGCAATGCATCAGCCGCTGGTTCCCGGCGCACCTGCCGAAGCGCCTGAAGCAGTATCGTGACAAATACGAGCACCACCTGATGCTGAAGATGTCCGGCGACGGCGTGGCCGAGGCGCAGACGTATCTGCAGGAGTATTTCCGCGAAGGCGGCGGTGAGTTCTTTGCCTGCGACGCCAAAGAGGGCGCGCACGCCTTTCTGCATCGTTTTGCCGCAGCCGGTGCCGCCGTGCGCTATCACGCGGTGCACGCTGACGAAGTGGAGGATATTCTGGCGCTGGACATTGCGCTGCGCCGCAACGATCAGGAGTGGTTTGAGCGCCTGCCGCCGGAGTTTGATAACGATCTGATTCATCGCCTTTACTACGGCCACTTCTTCTGCCACGTGTTCCATCAGGATTACATTGTGAAGAAAGGCGTAGATGCCCATGCGCTGAAGGAGAAGATGCTGGCGATCCTCGCGGCGCGCGGCGCGGAGTATCCGGCAGAGCATAACGTTGGCCATCTGTATGCGGCCAAACCGCAGCTGCAGGCGTTTTACCGCCAGCTCGATCCGACCAATACCTTTAACCCGGGCATCGGGAAAACCAGTAAGCAAAAAGGCTGGGCGGTGAAAGCCTGAAGGGATTAACGCTGTCCCGGTGGCCATAAATGGCCACCCTACAACCGTCGGGTCGGCATTGATGCCGCCCCCGAATTCACCATCACGTTCCACAGACGTGTAGGGTCGGCATTCATGCCGACCTGGATTCACCACCGCGTGCAATTATGACCCAAACCGTTGTTACGGTATGGGATCGGATTGCTCCTGTGCCGTCGCCGGCAGCGCGCGGCGTTCAATAATCATGGTCTGTGGCGTCGACAGCACGATGCCCTCTTTGCGCAGGCGCGTCAGGATATCGAACAGCAGATCGCTTTTCGCACCGGAAATCTGGCGCTGGCTGGCGACGTTGCCGGTCACGCTCAGCACAATACCGGCCGGCGTCAAATCTTTAAACGAAACCGACGGCTCCGGCGTTTCGAGAATACGCTCGTTCTCGCGATAGACGTCCAGCAACAGTTCGCGCACCTGCACCGGATCGATATCCAGCGGGAAGGTCAGCTGAATCGTCACCACGCCCTGCGCATTGCCCATGGTGGCGTTACGCACGTTCTGCGAAATCAGCTGCGAGTTCGGCACGATCACCGTGGATTTATCGCCCAGCTGAATCTCAGTCGCACGCACGTTAATACGGCGAATATCCCCTTCGATGCCGCTGATGCTCACCAGATCGCCGACCTTCACCGGACGCTCGGTCAGCAGGATCAGACCGGAGATAAAGTTCTTCACGATCTCCTGTAAGCCGAAACCGATACCCACCGACAGGGCGCTGACGATCCATGCCAGCTTGTTCCACTGCAGCCCCATAATCGACAGCGTCAGCAGGATAATCAGCACGTAGCCGATATTGCTGAACAGCGTCACCAGCGACACGCGCATGCCGATATCCATGGTGGTCTTCGGCAGGAACTCTTTGTCCAGCCAGCGCCGCACCGAGCGCAGCACGTAGATACCCACCACCAGACACAGAATGGCGTTCACCATGTGCGCCGGCACAATGTTGAGCGACTCCAGCCCTTTGCCACCCCAGAACTCAATGACTTTCTGGATCAGCTCAATCGGCGTGGACGAGGCAAACGTGCCGTTGAGCAGCGCCAGCGCGACAAACGCCACCAGCAGGGTTTTCCCCACGGCGCTGAGCAGCGTTGCCGCCTGCTGCAGATAGCGCTCGTCAATATTCAGTGAGGTCTGCAACCGCTTGCCGGTCGCGTTGTTGGTGGAGAACAGGCTTTCACAACCGTCGTTGATCAGATGACTGAGGAAGTAGAACGAGCCAAACAAGATGCCGCACCAGATCACTTCATAGCTGAGAAAGCGCGCCAGCGTGACGTAGCCGACAATCAGCGAAACCAGAATCGCCACGGCGGTGACCGTCAGCGCCAGCTGCACCAGGCCGACGACTGTGGGACGCGCTTCCGGCGGATTGCCGGCCTGCGCCATGCGACGACGCACGCGATTGGTACGCATGCTGATCGCCAGCCCGGTGCAGCCAATCAGCAGCGCCGTCAGGCCGTTGGCAAAAATGGTGGTGTTCAGGCTGGTGCCGACCGTGTAGTTAAACGACTCGGCGGTCTGGAAGATAAACACCAGCGCGGCGGTAATCGGCGGGAACGGCTTCAACGCCAGCGCCACTTCACTGGAGATGCTCGGCAGACGCCAGCTCGGGCGGCGCGTTGACAGAAATGCGCGGCCGAGACCGGCGATCAGTCCGCAGTAAACGCTGAGCTGCACCAGACGGCTGATAAAATCCTGCACGTCGCTGGACACTTCATCGCGGCGCACAAACGCCAGCGAGAGAAAGTTAAAGGTCAGCACCACGGCCGCCAGCGTAGTCAGCGCAATCGCCGCCGCGAGGAAGCTGCGGCGCAGCCGCCCTTCCGGCAGTTTGTGAATGCTGACCCACGCCAGAAACTCTTCGCTGTAACGCCGGCCCAGCGTCATCACCAGCAGTGCCGCCAGCAGCCAGCCGACCGTGCCCACGCGCCAGCCCGGCTCCCACGACAGCGCGGCGGTATCCTGCAGCTCGCTGATAAAGTCGCCAATTTTTTCGCCATCCAGGTCCTGACGGCTGAACAGCGGTGACCAGAAGCGCGGTCCTAAAATACTGCCGGAGTTGAGCGCCAGCTGGCTTTTCAGCTGATCGCGCCGCAGGTTGACGATCTGCGAGGACAGTACCAGCGCCCCGTTTTTGATGCCGTCGGCCTGCTTGATCTGATCATCCAGCTTGCCCTTCTGATTCTCCAGCGCGGCGCGTTTGCGCGTCACTTCCGGCGTCTCTTTCACGCCGCTGTCCGCCTTCGGCGCCGGGCCGAGCACCGCCAGCTGCGCATCCAGCTGCTGACGCTGCGGAATCAGCGCCTGGCCGAGGGTTTCCGCATTACCTGACAGCTCCAGCGCCATCTCATTGAGCTGGTTGAGCTGGTTTTCATTGGTATCGCCAGACACCTGGCCCTTAATTTTGTCGAGGATCTTCTGCATCTTCGGCAGTTCAACCGCCGGATTGACCTTCGGTGCCGCGTCTTCTTCCTGCTGCGCGGGCGCGGCGTTGTCATCCGCATAGCTGAGCGCCGGCGTGAATAACACCAGCAGCAGCAGGAACGGGGTAAACAGAGAACGAAACTTGAACATATGAGTGAGATTCCAGCGCAATAACAGCCTATAAACGCAAGGTTGACCGTGAATGGTCGCCAGTGTAGGACTTTGCCGTCAGGGAAACTATAGGAATGGTGGCGTAAAACATTGGTGCTAACGATAAGAAATTTTGTTCATTTATGCGCCGTTGACCGTCAGTCACGCGCCACCACAACACACGGCGCACTCCTTTGCGCCGCTACGCTGAGTAACGGGTTGCGCTACTCCACGTCCGCACTGCTGGCAAGCTGCGACGCTTTCTGCTTTTTGTACGCCAGCGCGGCCGCCGGCACCGGCGCCGCCTTGCCGGTTTCCAGCCAGTCGCGCAGGCGGTTGGCATCGGCAAAGTGGGTATATTTGCCAAACGCATCCAGCACCACCAGCGCCACCGGGCGGTTATTAATCATGGTACGCATTATCAGGCAGTGACCGGCCTCGTCGGTGTAACCGGTTTTGGTCAGCTGAATGCGCCAGTCATTTTTGTACACCAGATGGTTAGTGTTGCGGAACGGCAGCGCGTAGCTGGGGTGTTTAAACACCGCCGTCTCCTCTTTGGTGGTGCTCAGCTGACCAATCAGCGGATACTGGCGCGTGGCCCTGAGCAGCTTCACCAGATCTTCCGCACTGGAGACGTTGTGCAGCGACAAACCGGTCGGCTCCACATAGTGGGTGTGCGTCATGCCGAGCGCGCGCGCTTTGGCGTTCATGGCGCGGATAAAGGCATCGTAACCGCCGGGATAGTGATGCGCCAGGCTGGCCGCTGCGCGGTTTTCCGAGGACATCAGCGCCAGCAGCAGCATGTTGCGGCGGCTGATTTCACTGTTGAGCTTCACGCGCGAGAATACGCCGCGCATTTCGGGCGTCTGGCTGATATCGACCGACAGCATTTCGTCCATCGGCAGTCGGGCATCCAGTACCACCATCGCGGTCATCACTTTGGTGATCGACGCAATAGGCCGCACCCGGTCCGGATGGCTGGAAAACAGCACTTTATTATTATCGAGATCGACAATCAGCGCGCTGCCGGAGGCGATTTGCGGCTGGGCAATCGGCGCCAGATCGGACAGTTTTGCTGCGGCGGCGAGCGCCGGAGTCATCACAGCTGGCGCGGCGACAAACAGCGCCAGCGACAGCAAAGAAATACGCATTTTTACAGACATCGTGTCAAAAAAATCCGGTGAGGAGGTTTGCGCTGTGTTGTAACACAGGCCGCCGGCGTCAGGCCTGATGCGACGCGGGCTGGCTGCGCTATCATACGCGCTCATCTGCGAAATTTCTTAGAGAGATTGTTTCCGGGCGTTAAAAAAGGCGGGCATAACAGTCGCTGCCAGGCGCAGCGGGATCAGTCAGGTCGCCATAGCTGACGACCTGACCCTTATCACGGTCAGAACAAGCGTGGTCCGTAACCCCACAGAATCACCGTCAGCGCCAGCAGCACCTCAAACACCAGCACGCCAATCGCCAGCGTCGAGCCGGAGAAGCGCAGGCTCTCTTCACGGTCAATGTTAAGGAATACCGGGATGCCGACGTACAGCAGATAGCCGGTGTACATCAGCGCTAACGCTCCGGCCAGTACGCACAGCCACACCAGCGGATAGAGCGCCACCAGCCCGCTGATGAACAGCGGCGTTGCCACATATCCGGCAAACACGGTGCAGCGCTGGATGCTGGGACGCTGCGGATAGTCGCGCGCCATCCAGTGAATGACGCGGCCCATCACCGCCACACCGCCTAAGATGATCAGGTAAAACAGAATGCCGAGACCAATACCGGTCAGCATGTTGAGTTGCACGAACTGCCCTTCGCCCAGGTTCCAGCCCAATTGCGTGGTGCCGATAAAGGCGCAGATCACCGGGATTGCCGCCATCAGCAGAACGTGATGGGTGTAGTGGTGCGAAACGCTCTCGTTTTCCTGCTTGATATCACGCATCTCCTGATTGGGATGCGCCAGAAGACCCCAGACATGATTCATACAATCACTCCTCTGATGCGACGGGCTGCCCCAGCGATCAGGCTGTCCAATGCAGGCAGCTTCAGTTCAAGTATAATCGGCGCGGCTGTTTTTGCGGCCAGCGGCACAAAAAAAGCCGCAGCCAGCTAGACTGTTAGCTGTATCGCTTACCCAGGGAGGAGCAATTGCACATCGATATCAATGGATTAATCACCCAGTACGGTTACCTGGCGCTGCTGATTGGCTGCATTGCCGAAGGGGAAACCTTTACCCTGCTGGGCGGCGTCGCGGCGCACGAGGGTCTGCTGCACTTCAGCGGCGTGGTGCTGGCGGCGATGGGCGGCGGCATTATTGGCGATCAGCTGCTGTTCTGGCTTGGCCGCCGCTATGGCACGCGCATTCTGCGGCGCTTCCGCAAACATCAGGACACCATTAAAAAAGCTAACCGGCTGATTCAGAAGCACCCCAGCCTGTTTGTGATTGGCGTGCGCTTCATGTACGGCTTTCGCCTGATTGGACCGATTATTATTGGCACCAGCCGTCTTAAGCCGCTGCGCTTTTTCGTGCTTAACGTCATTGGCGCCGCGCTGTGGGCGCTGATTTTTGTCACCCTCGGCTACTTCGCCGGTCAAATCATCACGCCGTGGCTGCACAAGCTTGATCAGCACCTCAAGCACTTCATCTGGCTGGCGGCGGCAATTGTGTTCGGCATCGTGCTGCGCTTTGTGATTCGCCGCTGGAACCGCCGCCGCGCCGGTTAACTGTGGTAACCCTTGAACTGCGGGTTGGCCAGCATGAAGCCGCCGTCGACCACGAATGACTGCCCGGTGGTGTAAGTGGCCCATTCCGAGCACAGCCACGCCACCAGACTGGCGATTTCGCGCGTATCGCCAGGGCGGCCAATCGGGATTTCCGGCATGCGCCGGCTGTGCGCCTCGCTGTTGCTCATGTCGTTCATCGGCGTAGCGATGGCGCCCGGCGCCACGGCATTCACCAGAATGTGATGCGGCAGCAGGCTCAGCGCCATCGATTTGGTCAGCCCGCCAAGCGCATGTTTGGCTGCGGTGTAAGCGGCGGCATCCGGCAGCGGCGTATGCTCATGCACCGAGGTGATGTTAATGATGCGCCCGCCGTCGCCCTGATCGACCATATGCCGTGCGGCAATCTGGCCGCAGACAAAGGCGCCGTCAACGTCAACGGTAAAGACTTTACGCCAGTCCTCAAAGCTCACATCGAGAAAATCGGCTTTGGTCATCACGCCGGCATTGTTCACCAGCACATCAATGCGACCCAGCGAGTTGATCAGCTGCGCCAGCTGCTGCCCGCCAGCCTGCGGATCGGACAGATCGAGCTGCCGCACCTGGGCCAGCTGGCCTTTGCTCTCCACCAGCCGCGCGGTCTCCTGCGCGCCCTCTTCATCCGAGCGCCAGGTAATGCCGACGGTGTAGCCGGCCTCAGCCAGCATCACGGCGCAGCTGCGTCCAATCCCCGAATCTGAAGCGGTCACTACGGCGACTTTCTGTTTGCCCAGTGTCATAACGTTCTCCTGCCTGATGGGTGTCTTCACAGTATAGAAGTTATCGTTCTGTGCCACGTCGCAGCCGATTCTGCCGTTTCGTCTATAGTTAACAATCGGATAGCGTTCAGGAGGCAGGATGAGCAAGATTAAACGCAGAATTGACGACCACGGCGTCATCGGTGATTTACGCACCTGTGCCCTGATCGCGAACGACGGCACCATTGATTATCTCTGCTGGCCCGAACTCGATAGCCCCTCCGTGTTTGCCGCCCTGCTCGACAGCGACGAAGCCGGCCTGTTTTCGCTGGCACCGCAGTGGCAAAACGCGCGCCAGCAGCAGCTCTACCTGCCCGATACCAACATTCTGCAAACCCGCTGGCTTGATGAAGCCGGCGTGGCGGAAATTACCGATTACATGCCGATCTGCGACGAGCGTAGCAAAGTGCCGCGCCTGGTGCGGCGGGTAAAAATGATCCGCGGCACCGCCACCTTTGATCTGCGCTGCGCGCCGCGTCACGACTATGCCCGTGCGGAAACGCGCACGGAGACGCGCCCTGGCGGTATCGCCTTTGTCGCCGAAGGCCAGCCGTCGCTGCGCCTGAGCGCCACGGTGGTGATGACGCGCGAACCGGACAGCGCGGTGGCGCAGTTTACCCTGCAGGCCGGTGAGCACGCCGAATTTGTGTTTGGCAACGATGACGATCCGCAGGTGCAGCATATCGCGACCGAGCGCTGCTTTCGCGATACCGTGGATTACTGGCGGCGCTGGAGCAGTCACAGCTCCTATCGCGGCCGCTGGCGCGAGATGGTGACGCGCTCGGCGCTGGCGCTCAAGCTGCTCACCTCGCACCAGCACGGCTCGATTGCGGCTGCCGCCACCTTTGGCCTGCCGGAAGAGCTGGGCGGCGAGCGTAACTGGGATTACCGCGCCTCGTGGATCCGCGATGCCTCGTTCAGCATGTACGCGCTGATGCGGCTCGGCTATGTGGAAGAAGCGCGTGACTTCACCCATTGGGTCGGCCGCTGCGTTGAGCACAGCCACGACGATACGCCACATTTGCAGGTGATGTACCGTCTCGACAGCGGCACCGAGCTGCACGAAACCGAACTGCTCAACCTCTCCGGTTACGCCAACTCGCGCCCGGTGCGTATCGGCAATGATGCCTGGCGCCAGACGCAGCTGGATATTTATGGCGAGCTGATGGATGCGGTCTACCTTGCCAACAAATACGGCGAAGCCATCTCGCAGCGCGGCTGGCGCCATGTGTCCAGCATGATTGACTACGTCTGCGTTAACTGGAACCAGCCGGACGCCGGTATCTGGGAGATGCGCGGCGAGCCGGAGCACTTTCTGCATTCGCGCCTGATGTGCTGGGTGGCGCTGGACCGCGCACTGCGGCTGGGCATGAAGCGTTCGCTGCCGATGCCATACGATCGCTGGGACCGGGTGCGCAGCGAGATCCGCGACGACATCTGGCAGAACTTCTGGAACGATGAACTCGGCCACTTCACCGCCACGCGCGGCGGTAAATACCTGGATGCGTCGATGCTGCTGATGCCGCTGGTGCGCTTTGTCAGCTCGACCGATCCGGAGTGGATCGCCACGCTGGATGCGATTAAAACCCATCTGGTGAGCGACGGTTTAGTGCGGCGTTATAACATCAGTGAGACGCCCGCCGATGCGTTGACCGGTGGCGAGGGCGCGTTTGCCGCCTGTTCGTTCTGGTATGTGGAGTGTCTGGCGCGCGCCGGGCGGGTGCATGAGGCACATTTCGAGTTTGAAAAGCTGCTGAGCTACGCCAATCCGCTGGGATTGTACGCCGAGGAGTTTACCGCGCACGGCAACGCGCTGGGCAACATGCCGCAGGCGCTGACCCATCTGGCGTTGATCAGTGCCGCGTTTTTCCTTAACCGTAAACTGAGCGGCGAAGTGACGCTGTGGCAACCGTAAGAAAATTCACATTTTGGGCGGCGTGGCAAAGAGAATAGTCTGTGAAACGCGGTGTTTTGCGTAAAGTATCTTCAACCAGCGAAAATCCTGATTCCCATCATTGCGCCTATGCACATATAATGCGCAGCGGGTTATTCTGACCCTGATGGGTTCGACACACTGACAAGCCATGAAAATGGCCATAACGACTTGTAAAAACATGAAAAAAAGCATTCGCGCGTTCGCTTCACTCGCCCTCGTACTGGCGGCGTTCAGCCAGTCGGCCTTTGCAGTCGTCTATCCGCTGCCTCCAGCGAATAGCCGCCTGATTGGCGAAAATATTGAAATCACCGTGCCAGACGACAGCAAACTGCCGCTGGAAGCGTTTGCGGCGCAGTACCAGATGGGCCTCAGCAACATGCTGGAAGCCAATCCGGGCGTGGACGTTTACCTGCCAAAAGCAGGCACTAAAATGGTGATCCCGCAGCAGCTGATTCTGCCTGACGCACCGCGTGAAGGCATCGTGATCAACAGCGCCGAGATGCGTCTGTATTACTACCCGAAAGGCACCAAAACTGTCGTGGTGCTGCCGATCGGTATCGGCGAGCTGGGTAAAGATACGCCGGTTAACTGGACCACCGCGGTTGAGCGCAAGAAGAATGGCCCAACCTGGACGCCAACCAAAGCGATGCACGCAGAGTACGCGGCGCGCGGCGAGAGCATCCCGGCCGTGTTCCCGGCAGGGCCGGATAACCCGATGGGCCTGTACGCGCTGTACATTGGCCGTCTGTATGCGATTCACGGCACCAACGCCAACTTTGGTATCGGCCTGCGCGTGAGCCACGGCTGCGTGCGTCTGCGTGCGGACGACATCAAATGGCTGTTCGACAACGTGCCAGTGGGTACGCGCGTCCAGTTCATTGACCAGCCGGTAAAAGCCACCGTTGAGCCAGACGGTTCGCGCTACATCGAGGTTCACAACCCGCTGTCGACCACCGAAGAGCAGTTCAACTCACGTGAACTGGTGCCAATCAGCCTGACGTCCGCCGTGACCAAAGTGGTGGCCGATGCCAGCACCAATCAGGATGCCGTGAACAACGCCATCCAGGCACGTACCGGTATGCCGACCAAAATCAACGGTCAGCCGGGCGAAGCCCAGCCTGCGCCGGTGATGGTGCAGGAGTCTTCTGACGCGATGCCGAAAGAAGAGCCGATGACGCCGCAGGGTGCCACCGCCGTCGCGCCACAGGCCGATGCGCAGCAGCCCGCTGAAGCCGCCCCGGTTGAGCAGGCCGCGCCGGCACAGCCTGCCAGCAACGGCAACAGCCTGTAAGGGTTTGCTGTCGATGATCAAGCCAGCCGCAGGGCTGGCTTTTTTATTGCCCGATCGCCGGGATCATGGTGCGGTTGTGTCGCGGCGCAGTTGCGCGCTCAATCGTGTGGTCGGCGTAACGCCAGCCAGCCCGCCACCAGAGTAAACACCAGCACCACCAGCACTAACAGCAGAAAGCCGTGCGGATTGTTCGCCAGCGGAATGCCGCCCACGTTCATGCCAAAAAAACCGGCTACGATATTGATGGGCAGCGCCAGCACGGTGATTGAGGTGAGCAAAAATAGCGTTCGGTTGCTCTGCTCCATCAGGCGGGCAGCAATCTCCTCCTGCAGCAGGCGAATGCGCTCCATCAGGCTGGCAAGATCGTTAAGCGCCACGCTGAACTCCTCGGTGAAAATGCGCAGCTCACTGAGCGGTTCCCGGTTGAGCCAGTTTGGCGGCCGGTTAAGCAGGCGAAACAGCGCGGCCGGCTCCGGCGCCAGCAGCCGCTGGACGCGCAGCAGCATGCGGCGCAGATGGCCCAGCTCGCTGCGGTTGGCTTTGATCGCCGCGCTCAGCAGCCGCTCTTCTATCGCATCCACCGCCTGGCTGGAGCGCCGCACCACCTGCTCCAGCTGCGCTTCCTGTTCGCCGAGCAGCCACAGCAGCATCGCATCCGGCGCGCTGAAGCACAGCCGATCAATCTGCTGATGCATACGTTCAATCATGCCAACCGGGCGATAGCGCGCGCTGACCATCACCTGCGGCCGGCACCAGATCCACAGCGTCGCATTTTGCGTGCTGCGCTCCTCTTTACTGAAGGTGACGTCATTCAGCACCGCCAGCAGCGCATCGTTTTGCTGCGCCAGTCGGGTGCGCGGCGAGGCCGAATGAATCTCATCGAAAAAATCGTCATCTACGCTGAAGTGGTCCTGAACCCAGCGCTCGGCGCGGGCATGATTCAGGTTAATGTGCAGCCAGAGAAAGCAGCCGTCGGGTAAGGTGTGCCGCGCCAGCTGCGCGGCCTCGCGCGCGTTGAGGCGCTGTGGCGGCGCATCCGGGTTGAACAGGTAACCGTGAATCAGTCCGGCGACTTCGTTGTTGAAGTCGGGCAGCGAGGCAAGCGGCAGGACAGGCTGGAGCATAGCGGCGTGAAGATCCCAGAGCGGTCAGATCCACAGCCTGCGACAGGTCTGTTACAGCATGATGACAGCCCGCGCTGGCATCATCATTCTGTCATACAAAACCCGTATCACACTGCAGTTAACGGGTGCCATTCGTGCATCGTTAATTCACCCCGGGGGGTGTGCTATGGCTGAAAACAGTTTACCTGCATCATCGTCCGACCGCGGACGGCCCAATCTGCACCCGCGCAGCGGTCGCGCGTCGCGCGTGCTCTTTCTGCTGCTGCTGGTGGCCGGGCTGGTGTTCACCGGTATCAATCTGTTCAACGACGTGGAAGAGACCGGCGCGGTCGTCACCAGCTATACGCCGTTTCTGCTGCTTGGCGTGGCGCTGCTGATTGCGCTCGGCTTCGAGTTTGTTAACGGCTTTCACGATACCGCCAATGCCGTCGCCACGGTGATCTACACCCACTCGCTGTCGCCGGGCGTGGCGGTGATGTGGTCCGGCTTGTGTAACTTTCTCGGCGTGCTGCTCTCCAGCGGCGTGGTGGCGTTTGGCATTATTTCGCTGCTGCCGGTGGAGCTGATTCTACAGGCGGGCAGCGGTCACGGTTTCGCCATGGTGTATGCGCTGCTGTGCTCGGCCATTGTCTGGAACCTCGGCACCTGGTATTTCGGCCTGCCCTCTTCCTCCTCGCACACGCTGATCGGCTCGATTATCGGCGTAGGCGTGGCGAATGCGCTGCTGCACGGCCGCAGCGGCACCAGCGGCGTCGACTGGGATCAGGCGGTTAAAGTCGGTTACGCCCTGCTGCTGTCGCCGGTGATTGGCTTCATCTGCGCCGCCGTGCTGCTGCTAGCCATGAAGGCATTAGTACACAATCGCCAGCTGTATCAGGCGCCGGAAGGCAATCAGCCGCCGCCAGCGTGGATTCGTGGCCTGCTGATCCTCACCTGTACCGGCGTTTCGTTTGCCCACGGCTCGAACGACGGTCAGAAAGGCATGGGGCTGATTATGCTGATCCTGGTTGGCACCATGCCGATCGCCTATGCGCTCAACCGCTCGCTGCCGCCGGAGCAAATTCCGCGCGTGGCGGCGTTAACCCAGGTGACCGAACAGCAACTGCTGACGCTGCAGCCACCGCCCGCCGCAATGCCGGCAGCGCGTGAGGTGCTGACGGAATATGTACGCACCAGCCAGAACCGGCCGCAGGTGCTGCCGGCGCTCGGCATGATGCTCGGCGATATCGGCGAACAGATTCGCCAGTACGGTTCGGTAGAAAATATTCCGGCGCAGGCAGTCACCAACACGCGCAACGATATGTATCTCGCCTCGGAAACCATCAAGCATCTGCAATCGGCCAACGTCGCGCTGCCGGAAGAGACCGCGCGCAACCTGACGGCGGTGAAGCACGAGCTGGACGCGGCTACGCGCTTTATCCCGATGTGGGTCAAAGTGGTGGTGGCGATTGCGCTGGGTCTCGGCACCATGGTCGGCTGGCGCCGGATTGTGGTTACGGTGGGTGAGCGCATCGGCAAAACCCATCTCACCTATGCGCAGGGTGCCAGTGCGGAGCTGGTGGCGATGGCCACCATTGGCGCAGCCGATGCCTTTGGTTTGCCGGTGTCGACCACCCATGTGCTGTCGTCCGGCGTGGCCGGTACCATGGCGGCCAACCGATCCGGCCTGCAGCTCGCCACCCTGCGTAATCTGGCGCTGGCGTGGGTGCTGACGCTGCCGGTATCGGTGCTGCTGTCAGGGCTGCTGTATGCGCTGTTTATTCATCTGGCCTGATAGGCTCTGAAGACTGCTGGTGCAGGCGCAGCGTAATCAGGAACGCGCCCAGCACCATCAGTGCTGCCGCCAGATACACCGACTGCATCCCCCAGTGGCCGATTAACAACCCCGCCACTGGTCCGGTCAACCCCAGCCCCAAATCGAGAAACGCCGAATAGGTACCGAGCGCCGATCCCTGATCCTGCTGCTGTACCCGCTTCACCGCTTCCACGCCCAGCGCCGGGAACACCAGCGAGAAACCGCCGCCGGTGAGGAAGGCGCCAATATCCACCAGCCAGCTGCTGTCCGCCTGCCAGATCAGCAGCAGACCGGCGCCCTCCAGCACGAAGGAGATCAGCGAGACCTGCAGCCCGCCGAAGCGCGTGATATAGCGCCCGCACGCCAGCCGCACCAGCACGAAGCCGAGGCTGAACAGCGTCAGCGCGAACGCCGCGCCGCTCCAGTCGCGACTGGCGAAATAAAGGGTAATGAAGGTGGAGATCACGCCAAAGCCGATGGTGCCAAATCCCAGCGCCAGGCCAAACAGCCAGACGCGGCTGACCACGCGATGAAACGGAATGCGCACGCCGGCGCTGACGCTGACTGCCGGTTTGCCCGAGGCCATCCAGAAGCCGATCGCCCCCATCAGCACGACCAGACCGGCAAAGCCGCTGATGCCAAAAATCTGATTCAGCAGCACGCCCAGCGGCGCACCAATCGCCATGGCAAAGTAAGTCGCCACGCCGTTCCACGAAATGACCCGCGCGGTTTGCCGCGGGCCGACAATGTTCATGCCCCACAGCGTCGAGCCGGTACTGCTGAAGCTTTCCCCGACGCCGAGAAACAGCCGCCCCAGCGCCAGCAGCGTCAGGCTCAGCAGCGGCGCACCGCTGCACAGCGCGGCAATGATCGACAGCACGCCGCTCATGCCGCAGCACACCAGCCCCATCATCACCACACGTTTCGGGCCGTAGCGATCGGCCAGCCGGCCAGAGTGCGGGCGACTGAGCAGCGTAGCGAAATATTGCAGACTGATGATCAGCCCGGCGATAAACGAGCTGAAGCCCAGCTGGTTATGCACAAACCCCGGCAGCACCGCCAGCGGCAACCCGACGGACAGGTAGCAAAAGAAGGTGAAAACGATGACGGAGAGGATGCGTTTATTTAACTGAGCATTACTCAGTACAGCGGCGTCAGACATGGAAGATGGCGTCAGAAACGTGGTGAAAGCGAAGGTTCACTATACCGGTTAGCAGACTAAGGATCGCGGCTTTTTTTGTTATAAAACATGGCGGCAGCGCACGCTTTCACCGGGTGATCGCTGGCTTGCCCGTTAACGCGGCGGGCCTGACGGTTCAGGTACCACCGCTCAGGTTCAGATGCAGGACACCTGGGCCATGCGTGCGGCATGGCGTTCGATGGCGCTGGCAATCTCGGCGGAGACACGCAGCGTGCGGATCTCGCTGAACAGGCCGTCGGCCTCATGGTAGGCTTTGCGCAGATAGCCCAGCCATTGCTTGATGCGCGCAACGTGATAGTTGCCGGTATCACCCTGCTTTTCCAGCTGGGTGTAGCGCAGCAGCAGCTCAACCACCTGCGACCACGGCATCGGGGCTTCGTTGTATTTCACCACGCGCCCCAGGTTAGGCACATTGAGCGCGCCGCGCCCGAGCATGACCGCGTCGCAGCCGGTAATGCGCAGGCAATCCTGCGCATCCTGCCAGTTCCAGATTTCGCCGTTGGCGATCACCGGAATTGTCAGACGCTGGCGAATCTCACCAATCGCCTGCCAGTTGATGCTCTCTGCGCGATAGCCGTCCTCTTTGGTCCGGCCATGCACCACCAGCTCGCTGGCACCGGCCTGCTGCACCGCATCGGCGATCTCGAAACGCCGCGCGCCCGAGTCCCAGCCGAGCCGCACTTTCACCGTGACCGGCAGATGAGCGGGCACCGCCTCGCGCATCGCTCTGGCACCGCGATAGATCAGCTCCGGATCTTTCAGCAGCGTCGCACCGCCGCCGCTGCCGTTCACCAGCTTCGACGGGCAGCCGCAGTTGAGGTCAACGCCCCACGAGCCCAGCTCCACCGCGCGTGCGGCGTTTTCTGCCAGCCATTCAGGATACTGGCCCAGCAGCTGCATGCGCACGCGCGTGCCGGAGGGCGTCCGGCTGTGATGGTGCAGTTCCGGACACAAACGGTAGAAGGATTTTACCGGCAGCAGCTGATCGACCACGCGTAAAAACTCAGTGACGCAAAGGTCATAGTCATTCACACCGGAGAGCAGTTCACGTACCAGCGAATCCAGTACGCCTTCCATGGGCGCCAGTAAAACCCGCATACCGTTACGCGTTCCCGTTGCTCTTCGCTGCCGGACGACGTGAGCGCGCCGGTTTACCCGCGTTGCCTGCCGCCGGGCCGTTATTGCCCGGACGACGCGGTGCACGCGCCTCGCCCTGTGGACGCGCGCCGCCGTTACCGGCGCTGGCACGCTGACCATTGCCGCCGCTGCGGCTGCGCGGTGCGTCAGCCCCCTGCCCCGGCGCGCGGCCCTGGCCACGTCCACGCGGCTGCTGCTGACGGCCATTCTGAATCGGCTCCGCCTTGATGCTCGGATCCGGCTCAAAGCCCGGCAGCGCAATGCGCGGAATTTCCCGCTTCAGCAGGCGCTCGATATCACGCAGCAGCTTGTGCTCGTCAACGCACACCAGCGACAGCGCAGCACCGGTGGCCGCGGCACGACCGGTACGGCCAATGCGGTGCACGTAATCTTCCGCCACGTTCGGCAGCTCGTAGTTGACCACGTGCGGCAGCTCTTCGATATCCAGACCGCGTGCGGCAATATCCGTCGCCACCAGCACGCGAATGCCGCCGGTTTTGAAGTCGGCCAGCGCACGGGTACGCGCGCCCTGACTCTTGTTGCCGTGGATCGCGGCGGCAGTGATGCCATCTTTATTGAGCTGCTCAGCAAGGTGGTTAGCACCGTGCTTGGTGCGGGTGAACACCAGCACCTGCTGCCAGTTGTCGCGACCAATCATCAGCGACAGCAGTTCCCGTTTGCGCTTCTTATCGACAAAATGCACCTGCTGCGACACCTGCTCGGAAGCGGTGTTGCGGCGTGCCACTTCTACCTGTTCCGGGTTGGTGAGCAGTTTTTCCGCCAGCGCTTTGATCTCGTCCGAGAAGGTGGCAGAGAACAGCAGGTTCTGCCGTTTGGCTGGCAGTTTTGCCAGCACGCGGCGAATGTCGTGGATAAAGCCCATGTCGAGCATACGATCCGCTTCATCCAGCACCAGGATTTCCACCTGCGACAGATCGACCGCGTTCTGGTGCGCCAGATCGAGCAAACGCCCCGGCGTGGCGATCAGTACATCGACGCCGCCGCGCAGTTTCATCATCTGCGGATTAATGCTGACGCCGCCGAACACCACCAGCGAACGCATATTGAGGTACTGGCTGTATTCACGTACGTTTTCGCCAACCTGCGCCGCCAGTTCACGGGTGGGAGTGAGGATCAGCGCACGTACCGGACGGCGACCGCGCGCCGCTGCCGGTTTTTCTGACAGACGCTGCAGCAGAGGCAGCGTGAAACCGGCGGTTTTACCCGTGCCGGTCTGGGCGCTCGCCAGCAGGTCACGACCGGCCAGCACCACGGGAATCGCCTGACGCTGGATTGGCGTCGGTTCACGGTAGCCCTGTTCTGCTACCGCACGCAAAATATCGGCATTCAAGCCGAGAGAGTCAAAAGACATGCAGGTGTATTACTCCGAACCGCCCTGATCGCGCTGCGCGATGTAGTTTTCAGGGGGGATATGACGCAGCCTCAAGGCCTGCGTGTGAAAAGGGCACAAACTACCATGCGTAAGAGCGGCAGTGTAGCAGCTTTCCGCAAGAACCGCGACCAGCAAAACGTGAGGGTAATGGGCCGCTGCGCGGTAGCGCATAAAAAAGGAGCCGCAGTGGGCTCCTCTTTTCTTGCTGGCACGTCCGCTTAGCTGCGTTTTTTCTGCACGCGCTGCGGTGGCTCTTTGGCCAGCAGCGACACCAGCGCCGGGCCAACCAGCATCACCACGCCCAGACAACCAATCAGCAGATTGTTGTGGATGAAGCGTGAAATCAGGAACAGCGTCAGCATCGCCGCGCCGAAGTAGTATGTCGTCGTTACTTCTTCCAGAGAGTCACCAAAGCGGCGCAAACGGGCACTACGCTGCAGGGCCAGCATGGTGATGAACACCAGCGCATAAGCTGCCACCAGGGTACTGCTCACTTCGACCAGTGCCTTATGTTTCCAGCCCCATACCAGCGCCGCGATCACCAGCAGGTGGGTCGCAATATGCAGGCAGGTTTGACCGGTAACAATCTGAACACGATTAGACCATTTCATTCTCTTCTCCTGGCAGACCCAACAGGTCGCCCAAGTGTATCTGACCACAGCCAGACGGATTTCCTCAATGTAAAGCAAATTTCGGATAACACCCTAATTTTCTGTCTCCAGCACCACCCATTTGTGACAAAGACTACACTTTGTTCTGTTGATGATGAAAAGGAGCGCGTCGCAGTATGCCACAAAACACGCAAGGATCTTCATTTAAAGTCCTGACGATCAATACCCATAAGGGGTTCACCAGCTTTAACCGTCGCTTTATCCTGCCGGAACTGCGCGACGCAGTGCGCGCGACCTCGGCGGATATCGTCTTTTTACAGGAGGTGATGGGCACGCACGCCATCCACTCCGCACACATTGAAAACTGGCCGGAAAATTCGCACTACGAATACCTTGCCGACACCATGTGGCACGACTTCGCTTACGGCCGCAACGCGGTCTATCCCGAGGGCCATCATGGCAACGCGATACTGTCACGCTTTCCGATCACCGAATACCAAAACCGCGATATTTCTGTCGCCGGCAGTGAGAAACGCGGCATGTTGCACTGCCAGATCAGCCTGCCGGATCGGCCGGAACCGATTCACACGTTGTGCGTGCACCTCGGCCTGAAAGAGAAGCACCGTCTGGCGCAGATGCGCATGATGTGTGAACTGATTGAGTCGCTGCCACCGGATGCGCCCCTGGTGGTGGCCGGTGATTTTAATGACTGGCAGGTACGCGCTAATCGATTTTTACAGCGCGGAGCCGGTCTGCAGGAGGTGTTTAGCATGAAAAACGGTCGCCCGGCGCGCACCTTCCCGGCGCGCTTTCCGCTGCTGCGTCTCGATCGCATCTATATCCGTAATGCGTCGGTGAGCCAGCCGTGGGCGCTGCCGGTGAAACCCTGGTCACATCTGTCCGATCATGCCCCGCTGGCCGTGGAGATCTTTCTATGAATTTCAGCTGGCGCGAAGGTAACCAGCTGCGGCTGCTGGAGAATGGCGATCAATTCTTTCCACGCGTCTCCGGCGCGATTCAGCGCGCCCAGCGTACGCTGCTGCTGGAGACGTTTATCCTGTTTGAAGATGAGGTCGGTAAGGCGCTGCACCGCGATCTGCTGGCCGCCGCGCAGCGCGGTGTTAAGGTGGAAGTGATGGTGGATGGCTACGGCTCGCCGGATCTTTCCAGCCAGTACATTAACAGCCTGACCGAAGCAGGCGTGCGCTTTATCTATTACGATCCGCGCCCGCTGGTGATGGGCATGCGCACCAACGTGTTCCGCCGTCTGCATCGCAAAATTGTGGTAATTGATGAGGAGATTGCGTTTGTTGGCGGTATTAATTTCTCCGCCGAGCACAACACCGATTACGGGCCGGAAGCCAAGCAGGATTACGCCGTGGAGGTGAAAGGACCGGTGGTGCTGGATATCGCGCGCTATGTACAGCAGGCGATCGGCAGCGAACAGGTAACGCGCCGCTGGTGGGGCGCGCGCTCCCAGCGCCTGGCGGTGAACGCCCTGCCCGGTGATGCGCAGGTGCTGTTTGTCTACCGCGATAACGATGAGCACCGCGACGACATCGAACAGCACTATCTCGATATGCTGCGCAAGGCGAAGCAGGATTTGATTATCGCCAACGCCTACTTCTTCCCCGGCTATCGCCTGCTGCGGGAAATGCGCAGTGCGGCTCAGCGCGGTGTGCGCGTGCGGCTGATTGTGCAGGGTGAACCGGACATGCCGATTGTCAAAGTCGGCGCCGAGCTGCTGTACAACTATCTGGTGGATGCTGGCGTTGAAGTGTACGAATACTGCCGCCGCCCGCTGCATGGCAAAGTGGCGGTGCAGGATCAGCAGTGGTCAACGGTCGGTTCCAGCAACCTCGACCCGCTCAGCCTGTCGCTGAATCTCGAAGCCAACCTGATCATCCACGACCACGCCTTCAACCAGACGCTGCGCGATAACCTTGAGCAGCTGCTGGCTGCGGACTGCGTGCGCGTCGATGAAGACAAGCTGCCGCCGCGCACCTGGTGGCAGCTGACCAAAAGCGTCGTCGTGTTCCATTTCCTGCGCCATTTCCCGGCCATCGCCGGCTGGCTGCCTGCCCATACGCCCCACTTGTCTCAGGTCGATCCGCCGGTGCAGCCGGAAATGGAAACCCAGGACCGGGTTGAAGCCGATAACGAAGGAGCGAAACCCTGATGAGCAAAAAGAACCCGCGCTGGCAGTTAGCGAAAAAAATCCTTACCTGGCTGTTCTTCATTGCGGTGATCGTGCTGCTGGTGGTTTACGCACGCAAGGTGAACTGGGAGGACGTGTACAAGGTCATCGTCGGCTATAACCGCTACGTGGTGCTGAGCGCCGCCGCGTTAGTGGTGGTGAGCTACCTCACCTACGGTCTGTACGATTTGATTGGCCGCGCCTACTGCGGGCATAAGCTGGCGAAACGTCAGGTGATGCTGGTGTCATTCATCTGTTACGCCTTTAACCTGACGCTGAGCACCTGGGTGGGCGGTGTGGCGATGCGCTATCGCCTCTATTCGCGCCTCGGCCTGCCCGGCGGCACCATCACGCGCATCTTTTCACTGAGTATTGCCACTAACTGGCTCGGCTACATTTTGCTTGGCGGCGTAGTGTTTGTCTCCGGCATGGTGCCGATTCCGCCCGGCTGGTTCATCGGCGAAGGCACGCTACGGGTGATTGGTGCGGTACTGCTGGCGATGGTGGCGGTTTATCTGTGGGCCTGTGCTTTCGCGAAGAAGCGCCGCTGGACGGTGAAGGGCCAGCATCTGCAACTGCCCTCGCTGCGCATGGCGCTGTTTCAGTTTGCCGTTTCCTGCGCCAACTGGATGGTGATGGGCACCATTATCTGGCTGCTGCTGGCGCGTGAAGTGGATTATCCCATCGTGCTGGGCGTGCTGTTGATCAGCAGTATTGCCGGGGTGATTATTCATATTCCGGCGGGCATTGGCGTGCTGGAAGCGGTGTTCCTCGCGCTGCTCAGCGGCCAGCATGCCTCGCACGGTGAGATTATCGCCGCGCTGCTGGCTTATCGCGTGCTCTATTTTATTCTGCCGCTGCTGCTGGCACTGGTGCTGTATCTGTGGCTGGAGAGCCGCGCGAAGCATTTACGGCAGAAGAATGAGCGCAAGATGGCGGCGCGATAAGGCGTGCCAGGTGGAGGCTGAATAACGCGTAATACATTGCGCCGCTGCGGAGAAGGTGAAACGGGCTGATAAGTACAGACCGTTCACCTCGCCGTAGCGGCGCGATTATTTTCACAGCCTTAATGGCTGGTTACTCTTAGCGACGGTTCCCGAAAATCCGCAGCAGCATCAGGAACAGGTTGATGAAATCGAGATACAGCGTCAGCGCGCCCATGATGGAGAAGCGGCGCAGATTCTCTTTATCGTTAACATCAATGCCCTCACCGATGGCTTTCAGCTTCTGCGTGTCATAAGCCGTCAGGCCCACAAACACCACCACGCCGATATAGGTAATCGCCCACATCAGCGCCGGGCTTTTCAGCCAGAAATTCACCAGCGACGCCAGCAGAATGCCGATCAGCGCCATAAACAGCAGGCTGCCGAAGCGGCTCAGGTCGCGTTTGGTGGTGTAGCCGTAAAAGCTCATGGCACCAAACATGCCCGCGGTAACGAAGAAGGTACTGGTGATCGACGAGTAGGTATAAACAAGGAAAATACTCGCCATTGTCAGCCCGGTCAGCGCGGAATAGAGCATAAACAGCCCGGTCGCCACGGCGCCGCTCATGCGCTGCACCATGCCGGAAAGCACGAACACCAGCGCCAGCTGCGCGATAATCAGGCCGAAGAAGGTGATGCGATTGGCAAACACCAGCTCCATGACGGCAGGGGTGCGCGCAGCAAACCACGACACAAACGCCGTCAGCAGTAAGCCGCAGGTCATCCAGCCATACACCTGCGCCATATAGGTTTGCAGCCCGGTCGACGCCTGCTGCACGATTGAACCATTACGTGGATATCGATCCATGATGCACCTCTTTAAAAGTTACTGATAACGTCAGTGTGAAGTGTACACCACCGATCGTCAACGGCGCGTCATACACTGCTGATATCGCCCGTCAACCCGCTGGGCAAACCACGCGGTGGTGAGATTACGGGTAATTTTCGGGCTCTCCAGCTTAATGCCCGGCAGCACTTCGCGCGGCAGACGTTTTCCCGCCATCTTATCGGCGAGGATAAAGGTCTGTTTCCACAGCGTGCTGTCGCTGAAGCTTTCGCTGTCGCCCTTCTCCAGATCGCGGCGAATTTCCCGCGGGCTCATGTCCAGCTGTTTCGCCAGCGTGCGCACCGCCAGTTCGGTGGCGCTCGCCTGTTCGCTGCCGTAGCGGATCAGGTCGCCGTCCAGCGCCAGTTTGATGCCGCTGGCACGCGCCACCGCAGCCTGGAACGCGGCGTTGCGGCTGGCGTACCAGCCGGCGTTGAAGTCAGCAAAGCGATACAGCGGCTGGCTGTAATCCACCGGATAACCCAGCAGGTGCAGCGTGCCGAAGTAGATACCGCCGCGTCGGCTGAACACTTCGCGCCGGATCGAGCCGTCAATCGGGTACGGATAGCCCTGCGCGTGCGCTTCGGCAAAGGCAATGCTGACCTGCATCGGCCCGCCGGTGTGGATTGGGTTGAGATTACCGAACAGCTTCTGCCCCATCGGCACCATATCGATAAAGTCATCGAAAATGGCGCTCAGCTCTTTCTCGCTGTGCACCTTATCGAGACGTGCCGCGTAGCTCTCGCCGTTAGAGGATTTGATCAGTAACGCGGTGCGCACCAGAAACGCCGGCACGTGCACGCTGGCGGCGCGGCGGTCAATCTCCGCCCAGGCGATTTTTGGCAGACCCGGCACGGTGGCATCGGCGCTGAAGTTAGATTCCTGATCGGTCACGGCGATCACCGCGCAAATGTTGCTGGCGCTGGCGTCGATGTGCTGCACGCGCAGCGCGGTATAGATGTCGTCGGCCCAGGCCGATTTTTGCGTGACGTGGGCGGGCAGCAATTGCTGAATTTGCGCTTTCACGTCAGCGGGCTGGCGGGCCGGCAGCTGCGGCTCCTTTTTGGTGCTGCATCCGGCCAGCACCAGCGCAGCCAGCAGCGCTGCGCCTCGTAATATCGTGGTGGTGTTCATCCTGCTCCCTGATAAGCCAGCAAAAACCGTACCTTACCGTTTTCGTGGTCTGGCGGCTATCAGCGCGGGCGGATTTTGCGCGCTAGTTCCAGCGTTCAGCGGCCTGATGATCGCTATCGCGGGCATCGACCCAGCGATCGCCCTGCGCGGTGGCTTCGCGCTTCCAGAACGGCGCGCGGGTTTTCAGGTAATCCATAATAAATTCACTGGCGGCAAAGGCGCTGCCGCGATGGGCGCTGCTGACGCCAACGAACACGATCTCATCACCGGGGAACAGTTCGCCTACGCGATGAATCACCGTTACCTGCTGCAGCGCCCAGCGCTGACGCGCATCCGCCACAATCTCCGCCAGCGCTTTTTCCGTCATACCCGGATAGTGCTCCAGCGTTAGTGCAGCCACGCTGTCGCCAAGATTGTGGTTGCGGACTTTGCCGGTGAAGGTGACGACCGCGCCGTCGCTGTCATGCGCTGCCAGCAGCGCATACTCGTCGCCAACGTTAAACGGCGCGCTGCCGACGCGAATTCGGGTTGTCATGCTCAGCCTCCGGTAACCGGCGGGAAGAACGCCACTTCATCGCCGGCGCGCAGCGGATGGTTCATCGGCACCAGCGTCTGATTCACCGCCGCCAGCAGCTTGCCGGACTCCAGCGCCAGCGCCCAGCGATCGCTTTTCTGCGCCAGCGCAGCGCGCAGCGTGGCGACGTCAGCATACTCTGCCGCCAGATCCAGCGCGGCGGTGCCGGTCAGTTCGCGCACCTGGGCAAAAAACAGCACCTTAATCATGGCGCACCGCCTGGAAATCACCGGATTTACCGCCGCTTTTGCTCAGCAGCCGCAGCTGGTCGATGACGATATCTTTCTGCACCGCTTTGCACATGTCGTAGATGGTCAGCGCCGCGACCGACGCGGCGGTCAGCGCTTCCATTTCCACGCCGGTTTTGCCGCTCAGGCGACAGCGCGAGGTAATGCGAACGCGGCTGTGCTCCGGCTCAGCCACCAGCGTTACCTCGACTTTGCTCAGCATCAGCGGATGGCACAGCGGAATCAGTTCCCAGGTGCGCTTCGCCGCCTGAATACCGGCAATGCGTGCGGTGGCGAAAACATCGCCTTTGTCATGGCTGCCGTCGAGGATCATTTGCAGCGTGGCCGGCTGCATCAGCACCAGGACTTCCGCCTGCGCTTCTCGCACGGTGTCAGTTTTGCCGGAGACGTCCACCATGTGGGCTTCGCCGGCCGCATTGATATGGGTTAACGAGGACATGCTTATAACTTCTTCAAATGTGAGACAAAATTACACGGACGCGTACGCGCATCCAGCTGGGCTTCAATGATCCGCTCCCATGCGCTGCGGCAGGCACCGGTTGAGCCCGGCACGGCAAACAGCAGCGTCTGGTTGGCCAGACCGGCCACCGCGCGTGATTGCAGCGTCGCGCTGCCGATCTCCTCGTAGGAGATCATGCGAAACAGTTCGCCAAAGCCGTCAATTTCGCGATCCAGCAGCGGCAACAGCGCTTCCGGCGTACTGTTTTTACTGTTAAAGCCGGTGCCGCCGTTAATCAGCACCACCTGCACATCTTCACTGGCAATCCAGCGCGACAGCGTGGCGCGGATGCGATAACGGTTGTCCGGGACGATGGCGTGATCGACCACCTGATGCCCGGCTTCGGTCAGCGCCTCACGCAGATAGTCGCCAGAGCTGTCACTGCTGGCGTCGCGGCTGTCAGAGACGGTCATCACCGCCGCATTTAAGGCGACAAAATCGCCGGAAGGTTTACCCATGGCCGTAACTCCTGTGTTTAGCCACCAATGAAGGAGAGGTTCTGCGTGATGCCGGTATTGCCCTGATGCAGGAAATGCGTCTGCTTTTTCTGCCCGAGGCTGTGGGCGATGCGCGCCTGCAGCTCGGCCTGCTGATCGTCGGAGGCCAGCAGATCGCGCAGCGGCACGCCGCCGTCGCCAAACAGGCACAGATGCAGGTTACCGATCGCCGATACGCGCAGGCGATTACAGCTGGCGCAGAAATCTTTTTCATACGGCATGATCAGGCCAACTTCACCCTGATAATCCGGATGGCGGAACACCTGGGCCGGGCCATCGCTGCGGCCGCGCGGCTGGCGCTGCCAGCCCTGCATGATCAGCTGATCGCGAATCACCTCGCCGGACACATGATGACGGCGGAACAGATCGCCGCCCTCGCCGGTTTCCATCAGCTCGATAAAGCGCAGCTGAATCGGCCGGGTGCGGATCCACGCCAGAAAGGTCTCCAGGCTGTGGCTGTTGACGTCGCGCATCAGCACGCTGTTGACTTTAACGGTGCTGAAACCGGCATCAAAGGCCGCATCAATCCCCGCCATGACTTCGTGAAACTTGTTCTGCCCGGTGATGGCGTGAAACTGCCGTGCGTCGAGGCTGTCGACGCTGACATTGATATGGGTGAGGCCTGCCGCACGCCAGGCGCCGACGTCGCGCGCCATGCGGTAGCCATTGGTGGTCATGGCGATCTGGCGGATTGCCGCGTTGTCGCGCACGGCGGCAATGATATCGGTGAAGTCGCGCCGCATCGAGGGTTCGCCGCCGGTCAGGCGCACTTTTTCGGTGCCCGCTGCCGCAAAGGCACGCGTCACGCGACGAATCTCATCCAGCGAGAGAAAACTTTTGTTGTGCACGCCGTTCGGCTGGTAGCCGTCGGGCAGGCAGTAGGTACAACGGAAGTTACACACATCCGTGACCGACAGGCGCAGATAATAAAAGCTGCGCGCATAGGCATCTGTAAATTGTGGCACCTGAACACCTTTCCAAAGTACGGGAGATGCAGTCATTTCTTTCTGCACCCTGGCAGCTCGCGGCTGCGGCCAGGCATCCATATCACACGACTTAGGAACGCAAGGCTTGGGAGTCTGTTGTCATTATGGACAACACGGTTAAAGCAAATGGTAGCGCGATTTGACGCTCGCATCCATCGGCATTTATCGCTATATATATTGATACATAACGTTATTTCACCGCATTTTCGCGACAGGATACGGTAAAATGCGCGACAGATATTGATACACATCAGTTGAACGCCGTCTGCACCTCACGTGCGGCGTTTTTAAGGAGCAGCATGAATCGTACCCTGGCAGATTTAGATCGCGTGGTGGCACTCGGCGGCGGCCACGGCCTTGGCCGCGTGATGTCGGCGCTGGCGCCGCTGGGCTCACGCCTGACCGGCATCGTCACCACCACCGACAACGGTGGATCCACCGGCCGCATACGCCGTTCAGAAGGCGGCATTGCCTGGGGCGACATGCGCAACTGCATTAATCAGCTGATCACCGAACCCAGCGTGGCCTCTGCCATGTTCGAGTATCGCTTTACCGGCAACGGCGAACTGGCCGGGCATAATCTGGGCAATCTGATCCTGAAAGCGCTCGATCACCTCAGCGTGCGTCCGCTGGAAGCCATCAACATTATCCGCAACCTGCTGAAGGTGGATGCGTTTCTGATTCCGATGTCGGAGCAGCCGGTGGACCTGGTCGCGCAGGATAGCGAAGGCAATATGGTGTACGGTGAAACGGCGATTGACGAAATGAAGCAGGCGCCGGAAGAGCTGATGCTGCACCCTAATGTGGTGCCGACGCGTGAAGCGCTGGACGCCGTCGCCGAGGCCGATTTGATCCTGATTGGTCCCGGCAGCTTTTACACCAGCCTGATGCCGATTCTGCTGATGGAGGAGATGGCACGCGCGCTGCGCCGGACGCCTGCCACCATGGTGTTCATCGGTAATCTCGGGCGCGAACTGAGCCCGGCGGCGGCCAGCCTGACGGTCGCCGACAAGCTGGCGATGATGGAAAAAGCCATTGGCAAACGGGTGATTGACGCTGTAGTGGTCGGCCCGTCAGCAGACACGCGCGGCGTCACTGAGCGGTTGATCGTGCGCGAACCGCTGGAAGCCGCCGATATCCGCTATCGTCACGACCGCCAGCTGCTGCGCCGCGCGCTGGAGCATGCCATTCAGGCGGTTTAGCCGGCGCGCAACGCGACCGCCGGCTTCAGATTAAGAGGCGGCGATAAACAGTTCACGCAGCTCGTGCAGCTGGTCGCGCACCCGCGCGGCCTCTTCGAACTCCAGGTTCTGCGCGTGCTGCTGCATCTGCCCTTCCAGCTCGTGGATCTTCTTCTGCATGGCCTGTGGCGTGAGCGCCAGATAGCTGGCCTCAGCCTCGGCGGCAGTGCGTGAAGCCGTTTTACCTTTGCCGCGCGTTTTCACCACGTTTTTGCCCAGCTCAAGAATATCGGTGATTTTCTTGTTCAGGCCCTGCGGCACAATGCCCCGCTCTTCGTTATAACGCTGCTGCTTCTCGCGGCGGCGCTCGGTCTCTTCCATCGCCCGCGCCATCGACGGCGTGATCTTATCTGCGTAGAGAATCGCTCTGCCGTTGACGTTACGCGCCGCGCGTCCGATGGTCTGAATCAGCGAGCGCTCGGAGCGCAGGAAGCCCTCTTTATCGGCGTCAAGAATCGCCACCAGCGACACTTCCGGCATATCCAGCCCTTCGCGCAGCAGGTTAATCCCCACCAGCACGTCAAACTCCCCGAGACGTAGATCGCGAATGATCTCCATACGCTCAACGGTATCAATGTCGGAGTGCAGATAACGCACCTTCTCGCCGTGCTCTTCAAGATACTCGGTGAGGTCTTCGGCCATACGCTTGGTCAGCGTAGTGACCAGCACGCGCTCGTTGATTTCGACGCGCTTGCGGATCTCCGACAGCAGATCGTCGACCTGGGTCGCCACCGGACGCACCTCAAGAATCGGATCGAGCAGACCGGTAGGCCGCACCACCTGATCGATGACGTCGCCGCCCGATTTCTCCAGCTCGTAGTTACCAGGCGTGGCCGAGACGTAAATGGTCTGCGGTGCCAGCGCTTCAAACTCTTCAAAGCGCAGCGGACGGTTATCCAGCGCCGACGGCAGGCGGAAACCGTACTCCACCAGCGTCTCTTTACGCGCGCGGTCACCGCGATACATGCCGCCAATCTGCGGAATAGTCACGTGGGATTCATCGACCACCAGCAGGCCATCCGCCGGCAGGTAATCAAACAGCGTCGGCGGCGGCTCACCCGGTCCGCGTCCGGAGAGATAGCGCGAATAGTTTTCAATGCCCGAGCAGTAGCCGAGTTCGTTCATCATTTCGAGGTCGAACTGGGTACGCTGGGTGATGCGCTGCTCTTCCAGCAGTTTGTTGTTCTCCAGCAGCACTTTGCGCCGCACCGCCAGCTCATCCTTGATCTCTTCCATCGCCTGCAGAATACGCTCGCGCGGCGTCACGTAGTGCGTCTTCGGGTAGATGGTGAAACGCGGAATCACCGAGATCACCTGGCCGGTCAGCGGGTCGAACAGCGACAGGCGCTCAACCTCTTCATCAAACAGTTCAACGCGCAGACCAATGTCATCGGATTCCGCCGGGAAGATATCGATCACTTCGCCGCGCACGCGGAAGGTGCCGCGCTGGAAAACCTGATCGTTGCGGGTGTACTGCAGTTCGGCGAGGCGGCGCAGGATGCTGCGCTGGTCGATGATCATGCCGCGCGTCAGATGCAGCATCATTTTCAGGTAGAGATCGGGATCGCCCAGGCCGTAGATGGCAGAAACCGATGCCACCACAATCACGTCGCGGCGCTCCAGCATCGCTTTAGTGGCAGAGAGACGCATCTGCTCGATGTGCTCGTTTACCGCCGCATCTTTCTCAATGAAGGTATCCGAACTGGGCACGTAGGCTTCCGGCTGATAGTAGTCGTAGTAGGAGACGAAGAACTCGACCGCGTTATCCGGGAAGAACTCTTTCATCTCGCCATACAGCTGTGCCGCCAGCGTTTTATTCGGTGCCATTACCATGGTCGGCCGGTTGAGATCGGCAATGACGTTGGCGATGGTAAAAGTTTTTCCTGAACCGGTAACCCCCAGCAGCGTCTGGTGCGCCAGTCCATCCTCCAGCCCTTCTTCAAGGCGACGAATCGCCTCAGGCTGATCGCCTGAAGGTTTGAAAGCGGAGTTGAGTTTAAAGGCTTTACTCATGGTATTACGGTTCCTGCTGAAGAAGTCGGCGGGCAGGCTGGTAATTCTACTCTGCTATGGCGATTTTGCCAGAAAAAAATACTGGATATAATTACAGATATGCTGCACGATGATGGGGAGATGTCGCGATTCGCTTCAGCGTAATTTATGCGGTAATCCGGAAGCGTTTGTTGCGCAAGGTTATCCCCAGACGAGCAACGCTTTTAACAATTGTCAATAGAGCGTCATTAAATTGCAGTCTGATGACAAGCCAGACAATTCTCAGGCTTGCTTTTAAATAACCTGCTGATTTAAAAAGGATTGACTCAAAAGCCCAGTTTCGCAGCATTATGTATGCAACCCGCGTATTTCCTCGCTTGCGCCCGGTTTTCAGTCGCTAATGCACAAGGTTATCCACAGGAATAGTGGATAACTGAATCCAGCCCCACGTCCATCGGCTGTGTATAATTTTCCCCTCGCTTATCCTGCCGTGCGAAAAAATTTTTTTTGCGATTATTTTTCCATCATCCCGTGCGGCTTTAACTATTCTTTTGGCGTACCCCATCGTGCCGTAACGGGAAAAAGCCCAGCGTTAAGGCCACTTATTTCTTCAGTCCCTGCCTTATGACAGCACAGATGCACCAGAAACGTTAAGCAGTCAGCACCGTCAAAGTGCACGCGAGTTATTACTGCGGGCAATTGTTAAGCTTTGCTCATCAATTATGACGAGTTTCGCTGCCTTTTACCCCGGTTGAGGCTGCTTTGGCGGATCTGGCCTGGTAATTGCAGTGAATTAACGGTGGAGTGACGAGTCCATGCCGGCAGGATGAACAAGCGCCGCCGGCGACAGCAGTGTCCCAATAGCCATTGTGCATGACTGTATGCCAGACGACACAGAGCGGGAGCATTCAGGCGAATAATCTGGAAGGAGAATGTCAGATGCTGAGTTTACGTTCGGTGAATCAATTTTACGGTCAGAACCATATTTTATGGGATGTGGATCTCGATCTGCCGCCAGGCACCTGCACCGGCGTGCTGGGCAGCCCGGGGATGGGCAAAACCACGCTGGTGAACTGTATTATGGGTCGCCTGCCCATTAATAGTGGATCGATGACCTGGCAGGAAGACGGCGCGCCGCCGGAAAACCTGCTGCTGCAGCCCGCTGAGCAACGCGCGCGCATGGGCATCGGCTACGTACCACAGGGACGCCACATCTTTTCCCAGATGAGCGTGGAAGATAACCTGCTGATTGCGCTGATGGCGGCACAGGACGATCGCAGCCGCGCCATTCCCGAGATGGTGTTCGATCTGTTTCCGGCGCTCTACTCGCTGCGTCATCAGCGCAGTGGCGAACTGCCGATGGATCAGCAGCAGCAGCTGGCCCTGGCGCGCGCGCTGGTGCTGCAGCCGAAACTGCTGATCCTCGATGAACCCACCGAAGGCATGTCGCCGTGGCTGGAGGAGGAGATGGGGAATCTGATTCGCCGCCTGAACCGCGACTATGGCCTGACGATTCTGCTGCTGGAACAGCATGTGTCGTTCATTCGCCGCGTGGCAGACTATTTTCTGCTGCTGCATCGTGGCCGCAACGTGGCGCAGGGCAGCGTGGCGCAGCTGGATGATGTAACGGTGAGTAAGTGGCTAACGGCCACCTAGCGTCGGTAGCCTGCGGCGCAGAGTGCTGCGCCGCCGCGCCATTTACTCTGGCAGGGTAAGGTAACGGCCACAGTCGGCCTGCTGCGCCGCGCTGCTCAGCCACGGAATCTCACCGAGGAACGGGGCCGCAATGCGCTGTTGTAGCGTCGCCAGATATTCCGCATGTCGCTTACCCGGCGGCTGGATGTCATTGGCAATCCAGCCGGCAAGGCGCAACCCGCGCGCTTTCACCGCTTCCGCCGTCAGCATGGCGTGGTTGATGCAGCCGAGCTTCACGCCGACCACCAGAATCACCGGCAGCTGCTCGGCGGCGACCCAGTCGGCGTAGGTTTGCGTTGCGGACAGAGGCGTGAACCAGCCGCCCGCACCTTCCACCAGCACCCATTCAGCCTGCTGCTCCAGCGCGCGTAAGCCAGCGGAGAGCTGCGCAAATTCAATCGGTCTGCCCTCTTGTGCGCTGACGATATGCGGCGACGTCGGTTCGATGAACGCCAGCGGGTTTACCTGCTCATAGCTCAGCGCCAGGCTGCTGTAGCGCTGCAGCGCCAGCGCGTCGCTGTTGCGCACGCCGTCGGGCGTGACCTCGCAGCCGGAGGCCACCGGTTTGTAGCCAGCCGTGCGTAATCCCGCGGCGCTGGCCGCCTGCAACAGGGCGCCGCTGGCGACCGTTTTGCCCACTTCGGTATCAGTTCCGGTAATAAACCAGCGTGTCATTTTTGTAAAACTCCATACATCAGGTGATAACTGAGACGATAGCCGTGCGCATCCTGCGGCCAGTGCTGCTCCAGCTGCGCCAGCTGCGGGCGCGTCAGCAGGGCCGCGTGTCGCCCATCGTGCAGATGCGTTGCGCCGATGCCTTTCAGCGAGCGCATGGCACTGAGCGCGCTGGGGAAGTGCAGCGTGACGATCTGCGTCTGGCTGCGCAGCGGCAGGCCCGCGGTCGCCAGGGCAAAGGCATCGCCGCTGAGGAAGCGATTGGCGTGACGCCGACCATCGATCTGCGCCCACGCCTGGTGCACCTCCTGCAGCGAGCCGTCGAGCAGCGTCGAGAACAGCACGCTGCCGCCCGGGCGCGTCACGCGCAGAAACTGCTGCAGCGCGGTGCGCAGATCGCTGCTCCACTGCACCGCCAGGTTGCTCCAGACGCCGTCGACGCTGTTATCCGCCAGCGGTAACTGGTCGATATCGCCCTGTAAATAGTCGTGCGCCGAGTGCTGTTCGCGCGCCGCCTGCAGCATCGCCGGTGACAGATCCAGCGCGCAGACCTGGCGACCGCGATCGCGCCAGTAGCGGCTGAACCAGCCGGTGCCGCAGCCGGCATCCAGCAGCTGCGGGCCAAATCCGGCCGGCGCCAGCGCCAGCAGCGCCTCGCCGCTCTGGCGCTGCAGCTGAGCATGCTGTTCGTAGTGCGCGGCCGCCCGGCCAAACGCCTGCGCCACCGCCTGTTTATTCACCTGCAGCGTCATACAGTGCCTCCAGCAACGCGTCGATATCTTCGGGATGATGCGCGGCGGTGAGCGTAATGCGCAGGCGCGCGGTACCCGGCGGCACCGTCGGTGGCCGAATAGCGCTCACCCAGCAACCGGCCTGCGCCAGCCGCTGCGCCAGCGCCAGCGCGGCACGGTTTTCGCCGACGATCAGCGGCTGAATGGCGCTGTCAGAGGCCATCAGCTGCCACGGCAACTGCGCCGCGCCCGCGCGAAAGCGGGCAATATTTTGCTGCAACCGCGCGCGCAGCGCGTCGCCCTGCTGGATCTGCTGCAGCGCCGCCAGCAGCGCACAGCACTGCGCCGGCGGCATGGCGGTGGAATAGATTAAATGGCGCGAGAACTGCTCGACGTAATCTGCGGTGGCGTCATCACACAGCAGCGCGGCGCCGCTGACGCCAAAGCCTTTACCAAAGGTCACCACCAGCAGTTCCGGTTTCACCTGCTGCTGCCAGCAGCTGCCGCGCCCCTGCTCACCGGTGACGCCAATGCCGTGCGCATCGTCCACCAGCAGCCAGCCGCCCGCGCGCCGGGTTTCGGCGGCAAGTTCAGCCAGCGGCGCACTGTCGCCATCCATGCTGAATACGCCCTCGGTCACCACCAGCGTGCCGCCTTCCGCACGCGTCGCCAGCAGCTTCGCCAGGCTGGCCGGCTGGTTGTGGGCAAAACGGCGCAGCGTTGCCGGACTGTGGCTGGCGGCATCCAGCAGCGAGGCGTGCGCCAGTTTGTCAGCGATAATGCGATCCGACTTTTGCGCCAGCAGATGGATCACTGCCTGGTTGGCGGCAAAGCCGGAGATAAACAGCAGCGCGCGCGGGTAGCCGAGCCAGGACGCCAGCTGCTGCTCCAGCTGCGCATGGTGGCGGCTGTAGCCGGTGACGTGGCCGGAAGCGCCGGCACCGACGCCTGCCTCGCGCACGCCCTGCTGCCAGGCGGCCATCACCGCCGGATGCTGGCTCAGGCCGAGGTAATCATTACTGGAGAAGTGGCGATAGCGCTGCCCGTCGAGGGTAATTTCACGCACGCTGTTGTGCTCAATGCGCCGCCGCTGCCGCCAGCCGTCGGCGGCACGCTGCGCCGTCAGCGCCTGCGCAATACGTTCAGACCACATTTACACGGCCGCGTTATAGAACTGCGCGCTGTCGGCGTGCAGCAACTGCTCGCTGAGCTGATGCTGCTGTTCGTTATCGCCCGCAGTCGTTGCGGTGTGCTCCGGATTCAGGCCCAGCTTGCGGAACAGGATCAGATCTTTGTCCTCTTCCGGGTTCGGCGTGGTCAGCAGCTTGCAGCCGTAGAAAATCGAGTTGGCACCCGCCATGAAGCACATCGCCTGGGTCTGTTCGCTCATCTGCTCGCGACCGGCCGACAGACGCACGTGCGAGGTCGGCATCATGATGCGCGCCACGGCAATGGTGCGGATAAAGTCGAACGGCTCGACGTCATCGTTATCCGCCAGCGGCGTGCCTTTGACTTTCACCAGCATGTTAATCGGCACGCTCTCCGGCGGCGTGGGCAGGTTGGCCAGCTGCACCAGCAATCCGGCGCGGTCGTTGACCGTTTCGCCCAGCCCGACAATGCCGCCTGAACACACTTTGATGCCGGCGTTGCGCACTTTATCCAGCGTATCAAGACGCTCCTGATAGGTACGGGTGGTGATGATGCTGCCGTAAAACTCCGGCGAGGTGTCGAGGTTATGGTTGTAAAAATCGAGCCCGGCGCTGGCCAGCCGCTGCGCCTGATCGTGGTCAAGCGTTCCCAGCGTCATGCAGGTTTCCATGCCCATGGCTTTCACGCCCTGCACCATCTGCTCAAGGTACGGCATGTCGCGCTCGTGCGGGTTTTTCCACGCCGCGCCCATGCAGAAGCGGCTGGAGCCGGCTGCTTTGGCCTTGCGCGCCGATTCCAGCACCGCTTCCACCTCCATCAGGCGCTCGGTTTCCAGCCCGGTTTTGTAACGCGCGCTCTGCGGACAGTATTTACAGTCTTCCGGACAGGCGCCGGTTTTGATCGACAGCAGCGTGCTGACCTGCACCTGACGCGGGTCGAAGTGCTGGCGGTGCACCTGCTGTGCTTCAAACATCAGCTCGAGAAAAGGTTTATCAAATAGCGCCTGAGCCTGAGCCAGTGTCCAGCGATTAGCCATTGCTTACTCCAAAAAAGGGGGTTCATCCTGACGATTAACGTGGTTATACTTGTAAACTAAATCTTTTCAAAATGGTTTACAAGACAGATGTTCACACAGGACGACCTCCGCTTTGACCGCCAGCATATCTGGCATCCTTACACCTCAATGCGCGATCCGCTGCCGTGCTACCCGGTGGTGGCCGCGCACGGCTGCACGCTGCAGCTGGCCGATGGACGTGAGCTGGTCGACGGCATGTCTTCGTGGTGGGCAGCGATCCACGGCTATAACCATCCGCGCCTCAATCAGGCGTTGCAGCAGCAGATGGCGCAGATGTCACACGTGATGTTCGGCGGCATCACCCATCCGCCAGCCGTGGAGCTGAGCCGCCAGCTGATCGCCATGACGCCCGAGGCGCTGGAGTGCGTGTTCCTCGCCGATTCCGGCTCGATCGCCGTCGAAGTGTCGATGAAAATGGCGCTGCAGTACTGGCTGGGTCGCGGAGAGACGCGGCAGAAATTCCTCACGCTGCAGCGCGGTTATCACGGCGATACGTTTGCCGCCATGTCGGTCTGCGATCCGGAAAACTCGATGCACAGCCTGTGGCGCGGCTACCTGCCCGAGCATCTGTTCGCCCGCGCGCCGCAGTGTGGCTTTGACGATGACTGGGATGACAACGATATTGCCGATTTCGCCCGGCTGGCCGAACAGCACCATCGCAGCATTGCCGCGGTAATTCTGGAACCTATCGTACAGGGTGCCGGCGGCATGCGCTTTTACCATCCACGCTATCTGCAACAGGTGCGGGCGCTGTGCGATCGCTACGGTTTGTTGCTGATCGCCGATGAGATCGCCACCGGCTTCGGCCGCAGCGGCAAGCTGTTTGCCTGCGAACACGCCGGCATCACGCCGGACATTTTGTGTCTCGGCAAGGCGCTGACCGGCGGCACCCTGACGCTTTCCGCCACCCTGACCACGCGCGACGTCGCCGATACCATCAGCCGCAGCGCGGCGGGCTGCTTTATGCATGGTCCGACCTTTATGGGCAATCCGCTGGCCTGTGCAGTGGCAGTCGAAAGCCTGAAGCTGATCAACGAAGGGCACTGGCCGGCGCAGGTGGCGGCGATTGAGCAGCAGCTGCGAACGGAACTGCTGCCGCTGCGCGACCATCCGCTGGTGGCGGATGCGCGCGTGCTGGGGGCGATTGGCGTGATTGAGACTCATCAGCCGGTGAACATGGCGGCGCTGCAGCAGTTCTTCGTGGAACGCGGCGTATGGATTCGCCCGTTCGGTAAGCTGATTTACCTGATGCCACCTTATCTGATTTCTGCCGCACAGCTGACGCAGCTGACGGCGGCGCTAAGCGCTGCACTGGCGGTGGACGGCCACTTTCAGCCCTGACACCGCTGGCACTCGCCGCCATTTTCCACCATCATGGAGAGCAGTACACAACAGGAAAGGAGAGATCATGCGCGTAGTGAGCCAGGATTTTAACGATGGCGATAAAATGCCCGAGCGCCACGTGTTTAACGGCATGGGTTACCAGGGCGATAATCTGTCGCCGCACCTGGCATGGGATGAAGTGCCGGCCGGCACCAAAAGCTTTGTGGTGACCTGCTACGATCCTGATGCCCCGACCGGCTCCGGCTGGTGGCACTGGGTGGTCGCCAATATTCCGGCTGAGGTGACCGTGCTGTCACAGGGCGCCGGTTCCGGCGTGGCGGAACTGCCGGAGGGTGCCATTCAGACGCGCACCGATTTCGGCCAGAGCGGTTACGGTGGCGCAGCGCCGCCGCAGGGCGAATCGCATCGCTACATCTTTACGGTGCATGCGCTGGACGTGGAGAAAATTGAGGTGGACGAAGGTGCCAGCGGCGCGATGGTCGGCTTCAACGTGCACTTCCATGCGCTGGCCAGCGCGTCGATCACGGTGAAATACGCCTGATTGCATAAGGTGCGCATCGCTGCGCACCCTGGCAGAGGTCGCCGTAGATGGCGACCCTGCATGACCGAAGCGCGTTCCTCAGTCCAGCGCGTGAATCACTACCCACATCGGGCCCTGACCCACGGCGTAACGCGCCAGCGGTTGCAGCAGGCCACGATCGCCGATGCGATAGACTTCAATGTGATGCGATTTCTGCCCCGCCGCCACCAGATACTGACCGCTGCCATCAATGTTAAAGCCACGCGGCTGAGTTTCGGTCGGCTGATAACCTTCAATCGTCAGTACCGAGCCGTCCTCACTGATACTGAACACGGTCAGCGTGCTGCTGGTGCGGTCACAGGCATACAGGAAGCGACCGTCCGGGGTGATATGGATATCCGCTGCCCAGCGCGTATCGCTGAAGCCCGGCGGCATGATATCAAGACTCTGCACGCGCTCGACCTGGCCGTTAACATTGTTCAGCGCCCAGATGTCGACGGTGCTGTCCAGTTCGTTAACCACATAGCCATAGGCGCCGTTCGGGTGGAACGCCATATGACGCGGGCCGGCGCCCTCTACGGTGGTCACCTGCGGCTGCGTGCGCGGTGCCAGCGTGCCGTCCGCCTGCAGCTGATACAGGCAGATGCGATCCTGTTTCAGCGCTGGTACAAACAGCGTCTGGTTGCTGAGGTCGATATTCGCCGAATGGCAGCCCTCCAGCCCGTTAATCACCTGCAGCGGTGCCTGCGGCAGGCCGTCGCTGCCAATCGGACTGATGCTGACGCAGGCATCGTTATAGGAGCCGCAGAACAGATAGTTGCCCTGGCGGTCGGTAGAAATGTGAGTCGGGCTGCCCGGCAGCGGCGCTTCACCGGCCAGGCTCAACGTACCGTCGGCCGCAATGCGGTACGCCAGTACGCGAAAATTCGGACGCACGCCGACATAGAGAAAATCTTTCTTCGGGCTCACCACCATCGGCTGCACCTGGCCGGCCACATCCGTGACCTGCAATAACGTCAGTGCGCCATCTTCCTGCATCTGCCAGGCGTGGATCTGCTGGCTCTCGGGACTGGCGGTATACACGACTTGTTTCATGCGTTTTCCTTATTCGCTGCCTGATGAAAAACAGTAACTGTAGCGCGTTTCACCGCCGCGCGCTGGGCTGATTTGTGCCCTGCTTTTTGTCTCAGAGCCGCTGGCGGGTGTAGACTTAATGCTTTGCTAACTCCGGACGGAAAGTGTAATGAGCTACCGCGTAATCGCCCTTGACCTCGACGGCACCCTGCTAACCCCAAACAAAACCATCCTGCCAGAATCCCTTGAAGCCTTAGCCCGCGCGCAACAGGCTGGCGTTCAGGTGCTGATCGTCACCGGTCGCCATCACTGCGCGATTCACCCGTTTTATCAGGCGCTGCAGCTGACAACGCCCGCCATCTGCTGTAACGGCACGTATCTGTACGATTACCAGGCGCAACGGGTGCTGGCTGCCGATCCGCTGGAGAAAAGTCAGGCGGCGCGAGTGATTGAGATGCTCGATCAGGAGAATATTCACGGTCTGCTGTATGTCGATGATGCGATGCTGTACCAGGAAGCGACCGGCCATGTGACGCGCACCCTCAACTGGGCGCAGTCGCTGCCGGAAGCGCAGCGCCCGCTGTTTGTGCAGGTGCCGAGTCTGGCGCAGGCGGCGCACGACGCGCAGTCGATCTGGAAATTTGCCCTGTCGCATCCGGATACCCGCGCGCTGCAGCAGTTTGCCGAGCGCACCGAACGCGAGCTGGGTCTGGCGTGTGAATGGTCGTGGCACGATCAGGTCGACATCGCCCAGGCCGGCAACAGCAAAGGCAAACGCCTGGCGCAGTGGGTGGCGAGCCAGGGGCTGAGCATGCAGGACGTGCTGGCGTTTGGCGACAATTACAACGATCTCAGCATGCTGGAGCAGGCCGGGCTGGGCGTGGCGATGGGTAATGCCGATGACGCCATCAAAGCACGCGCGCGCAAAGTGATCGGCACCAACCTTGAGCCGGGCATTGCGCAGGTGATCTACCAGGAAGTGCTGTAATGCCAGGCTGGTCGCGGCATAAGGCATCAGTCAGGTTGACCGGAAAAAAGCGCGAAAAAACGCGCTGATCCGCAGACCGGACGTACCGCGCTGTCGTCCGGTTTGTGTTACGCGGTAATCGACACGCTCTTGATTTGCGCATACAGCCACTGATCGGGCCGGATATTCAGCTCGTCGCGCGCCCACGGTGAAATGCGCGCCCACAGCTCGCTGACGCCGATGCGCAGTTTCACTTCGACCTGGTCGTCCAGCTCCAGCAATTCCACCACCTGCGCCGGTAAGATGTTGCGGATCGAGGTATTTTGCGGCGGCTGCAGCGCCAGCGACACGTCCGCCGAGGCGATACGGATGCGCAGTACGCTTTTCACCGGCTGATTCACCCGGCTGACCCAGATGTGCTGATCGCCAAGCGACAGCGCGGTCATCGGGTAATCCGGATGCTGCTCCAGCACCTGCACGCGCAGTACGCTGCTGCGCTCGGCCGGCGGCAGCCACGGTCGCATCGCGCTGCTGCCCCACACTTTTTCCAGCGCGCCGAAGGCTTTGACGTTACCGTTATCCAGCACCAGTACCTGATTCGCCAGCTGGACAATCTCCTCCAGGCTGTGGCTCACGTACAGCAGCGGAATCTCCACCTGCTTCGCCAGCTTCTGCAAATAGGGCATCAGCTCGCGCTTGCGTGGCAGATCGAGCGACGCCAGCGGTTCGTCCATCAGCAGGATATCCGGCGCGCTCAGCAGCGCCCGGCCCATCGCCACGCGCTGCTTTTCGCCACCCGACAGCGAGGCCGGATAGCGATCCAGCAGCGCATCCAGTCCCAGCAGCGTCACCAGCGCCCCGAACTGCGCCTTCATTTTAGGCGCCATGCCATACTGCAGATTGCCGCGCACGCGATAATGGGGAAACAGGCGCGCATCCTGAAACACGTAGCCGATGCGGCGTTTTTCCGGCGGCAGATTGATACCGCTGTCGCGGTCAAACAACAGACGATCGTTAAGCGCAATCTGGCCGCTCTGCGGCTGCGTCAGACCGCTGATGGCATTGATTAATGAGGTTTTTCCTGCACCGGACACGCCAAAGATCGCGGTGATGCCGCTGGCCGGAATCTCCACATCGACGTTGAGCTGATGCTCACCGAGCTGTTGCGCAATGTTGATTTTCAGCATCAGGCCGCTCCCAGCCGCTTGCGGCCCCAGCGCGCCAGCAGCTCTGAGGCCACCAGCGACAGCAGCGCCAGCGCAATCGCCACCGCGCACAGCCGCGCCGCAGTGCCTTCCGCGCCGGGCGTTTCAATCAGGGTAAACATGGCTGACGGGATGGTGCGGGTTTCGCCGGGAATGTTGGAGACAAAGGTAATGGTGGCACCAAACTCACCGAGCGAGCGGGCAAACGCCAGCACGGTGCCCACGATGATGCCCGGAAAAGTCAGCGGCAGCGTGATGGTGAAAAACACCCGCCAGCGGCCCGCGCCTAAGGTCCGCGCCGCCTGCTCCAGCCGGCTGTCTACCGCTTCCAGTGCCAGACGAATGGCGCGCACCATCAGCGGAAACGCCATCACCGCCGAGGCCAGCACCGCACCGCGCCAGCTGAAGGCGAAGGTGATACCGAACCAGTCATACAGCCAGCTGCCAATCAGGCCGCGCCGGCCCAGCGTCAGCAGCAGCAAATAGCCCACCACCACCGGCGGCAGCACCAGCGGCAGGTGAATCAGGCTATCGAGCAGGGTTTTGCCAGGAAAGCGACAGCGCGCCAGAATCCAGGCCATCAGGATGCCAAACGGCAGGCTGCACAGCACCGCCACGCAGGAAACTTTCAGGCTGAGGAACACGGCCTGCCATTCGGGATCGCTCAGTATCATCTCTTCGGCGTAAATCCATACTGTTTAAATACGGCAGCGGCATCCGGCCCCTGCAGATAGTCATAGAAGGCCTGCACCGCTGCGTTCTGGTGATCGCTGACCACCGCCATCGGGTACTCTACGGGTTTGTGACTCGCTTCGGGGAAGCGTCCGACCACCTGCACCTTATCACTGGCTACCGCGTCGGAACCGTACACGATGCCATACGGCGTTTCGCGGCGTTCCACCAGCGCCAGCGCGGCACGCACGTTGTTAGCCGGTGCGAGCCGTGAAGCCAGCGTGTCCCACGCGCCCAGCTTTTGCAGCGCTTCTTTGGCATAAATACCTGCCGGCACGTGATCCGGATCGCCCACCGCCAGGCGCTCGCCCTTAAGCAGGTTCTGCCATGGGGTCTGCGCATTGATGGTCACCGGCTGCGCGTTAGCGCTTTTTGCCGCCACCAGCACCAGATCGTTGCCCAGCAGCGTGTAGCGCGTACTGCCGATCACGCTGTTTTTCGCCACCGCATCGTCCATCCACTGCTGATCGGCAGAGATAAACAGATCCGCCGGGGCGCCCTGCTCGATTTGCCGCGCCAGCGTCGACGAGGAAGCGAACGAGGATACCACTTCAACGCCGCTTTTTTGCTGATATTGCGTGGCAATCTGCTGCATCGCATTAGTCAGCGAGGCCGCAGCGAACACAGTAATTTTCTCCGCCGCCAGCGCCTGACCCGACAGCGACACGGTGACCACGGCCGCCGCCGCCCAGTGATAAAGCATATTTTGCATAGAGAGCTCCAGGTTACGTTATATAGTTGATAATACAACGCGAGCCTGAAAGCTGTCATGAGCTTTATATCGGCAAAAACGGCGGGAAGTTAAGGGCAAAACGCCCGCAGCGTGCGGGCGTTAAAAATTAGTGGTGTGAGCTATTGGCGGGACGGTCGTCGCGGCGGCCAAATTTAGAGATGACGTTAAAGACTTCACCCAGGCCGTAAATCAGACCCAGCATAATCGCCATCACGATGGGCACCATGATGATGGCGACCGCCAGGCTTTTTAACAGTTCCAGCATGGAAACCTCGCGCAAAGAGTAAAAAAGTGATTGTAACGGCTGGAGAAAAAAAGGCACTGCCCTTTTCGTGCTTTTACTTTAGGCCTTACAATTGGCGCATTCACCTAAGGAGCTGACATGCAGGCAGAACTCTCTCTTCACATCCGTCTTCAGCAGAAACTGTTTGCCGATCCGCGCCGTATTGAGCTGCTCAGGCGCGTGCAGGAAACCGGCTCCATCAGCCAGGGCGCCAGACTGGCGGGCATCAGCTATAAAAGCGCCTGGGACGCCATCAATGAGATGAATCAGCTGGCGGATCAGACGCTGGTCGAACGCGCGACCGGCGGCAAAGGCGGCGGTGGTGCGCGGCTGACGCGCTACGGCGAGCGATTGATTCAGCTGTTTCAATTGATGGAGCAGATCCAGCAAAAAGCCTTTGACGTGCTGCAAAACGACAGCCTGCCGCTCGACAGCCTGCTGGCGGCGATCGCCCGCTTTTCCCTGCAAACCAGCGCGCGCAACCAGCTATTTGGCACGGTGCAGGCGCGCGATCGTCAGCAGGTGCAGCAGCATGTTGAGATACTGCTGAACGACGGCGTGACGCGCCTGCAGGTGGCTCTGACCGAACGCAGCGCGGAGCGGCTACAGCTCGACAGCGGTAAAGAGGTGCTGGTGCTGATCAAAGCGCCGTGGATCCGCCTGACGCCTGACGCCGCAGAGGGCGATAATCAGCTGCCGGGCCTTGTCCACACCATCGAACCCGGCGAAACGCAGAGTGAAGTGCTGATTGCGCTGGCGGGCGGTGAAATGCTGTGCGCCACCGTTCCCAGCCAGGCACTTCACCAGCATAATCTGCAGCCCGGCAGCGCCGTGACCGCCTGTTTTAATGCCGAACACGCCATCATCGCCACACTGCTCTGATCTGGCCGCCATGATTTGACTTCATTTCGCTGGCTCGCTACAACTGAGCGACTTGATGCAGAAAACGGAACAAATCATGGCCTCATTGCAAATTTCGCAAGGCATATTTCACCTGAGCGATAGCCGTACCCTGACCCTGCCGGACTTAACCCTGCACAGCGGCGAAAGCTGGGCCTTTGTCGGTGCAAACGGCAGCGGTAAATCCTCGCTGGCGCGCGCGCTGTCCGGCGAGCTGACGGCGGCAAAGGGCGAGCTGCGGCAGGATTTTCAGCGCCGCACCCGTCTGTCACTGGAGCAGCTGCAACAGCTGGTGACGCAGGAGTGGGAGCGCAACAACACCGATCTGCTGAGTGAAGGCGAAGATGACACCGGCCGCACCGCGCTGGAGATCATTCAGGATGAAGTAAAGGATGAGGCGCGGGCGCAGGCGCTGGCCCAGCAGTTCGGCATCAGCGCTCTACTGACTCGCCGCTTCAAATACCTTTCTACCGGCGAAACGCGCAAAACGCTGCTGTGTCAGGCGCTGATGGCGCAGCCGGATTTGCTAATCCTCGACGAACCTTTTGATGGTCTGGATGTGGCATCGCGCGCCAGTCTTGCCGATACGCTGCATCAGCTGCATCGCGACGGCTACACCGTGGTGCTGGTGCTGAACCGCTTTGACGACATCCCGGATTTTGTCCAGCAGGTCGGCGTGCTGGCGGAGTGCACGCTGACACACGTGGGCGCGCGCCAGGCGATTCTCGCCGAAGCGCTGGTGGCGCAGCTGGCGCACAGCGAACGCCTGCAGGGCATGGCACTGCCGGAGCCGGATCAGCCGGATCAGCTGCCGCAGCTGGCAGCAGATGCGCCACGCGTTATTCTGCGCAACGGCGTGGTGTCGTATAACGATCACGCGGTGATCGACGGCCTGAACTGGCAGGTCAATCCCGGCGAGCACTGGCAGATCATCGGCCCCAACGGCGCGGGTAAATCGACCCTGCTTAGCCTGGTCACCGGCGATCATCCGCAGGGCTACAGCAATGATTTAACGCTGTTTGGTATTCGGCGCGGCAGCGGTGAAACCATCTGGGACATCAAGCAGCATATCGGTTACGTCAGCAGCAGCCTGCATCTGGATTACCGCGTCAGCTGTAATGTGCGTACGGTGATCCTTTCAGGCTTTTTTGATTCGATCGGTCTGTATCAGGCGGTATCGGATCGGCAGAAAGCGCTGGCGCGCCAGTGGCTGGCGCTGCTTGGCATGGACAATGCGCTGGCCGATGCGCCGTTTCATAGCCTGTCGTGGGGCCAGCAGCGGCTGGTGCTGATTGCGCGCGCGCTGGTGAAGCACCCGACGCTGTTAATCCTGGATGAGCCACTGCAGGGGCTCGATCCCATTAACCGCCAGCTGGTGCGCCGCTTTGTGGATGTGCTGATCGGCGAAGGCCGTACCCAGCTGATGTTTGTGTCCCACCACGCCGAAGACGCGCCGCAGTGCATCACCCACCGCCTGAGTTTTGTAAAACAGGGCGCGGGCTATGTCTATCAGCAGGAGGCGTTGCGTTAGTTTTCATTGATGAGCGGGTCGCCATCCATGGCGGCCCGGCGATAACAGTACGCACCTGACAGATTTCCTTCCCTAAAAATGTAACCGCTACCACTAGCCTGCCGCATTATTCAGCAAACGCTGCGCATAAACCCACAAAATGAGAATCGTCACCTTGTGTAAACGATACCATTTATCCAGACTGGATCACGCTTTCAGCGCCACCGTTATGCTACGTTGAAGGCAGTGATTTTCTTCTGTTTGCCGATTACCAGGACTTGTTATGCAAAAATTTAACCCGGTCGATCATCCGCATCGCCGCTATAACCCGTTGAGCGATCAATGGGTGCTGGTGTCACCGCATCGCGCCAAACGTCCGTGGCAGGGTGCGCAGGAGACGCCAGCGCTGGAGCAACTGCCCGCACACGATCCGGACTGCTTCCTGTGCGCCGGTAATACCCGTATCACCGGCGACAAAAATCCCGATTACAAAAGCACTTACGTGTTCACCAATGACTTCGCCGCGCTGATGACCGATACGCCGGACGCGCCGCAGAGCGATGATGTGCTGATGCGCTGTGAAGGCGCGCGCGGTACCAGCCGGGTGATCTGCTTCTCGCCAGATCACAGCAAAACCCTGCCCGAACTGCCGCTGCACAACTTGCAGGACATCGTGCGTACCTGGCAGGAGCAGACCGCTGAACTCGGTCAGCACTATCCGTGGGTGCAGGTATTTGAAAACAAAGGCGCAGCCATGGGCTGCTCGAATCCGCATCCGCACGGTCAGGTGTGGGCCAACAGTTTTCTGCCGAATGAAGCGCAAAAAGAGGATGACAACCAGCGCCGCTACTTTGCCGATAAAGGTACGCCGCTGCTGGTGGATTACGTAGCGCGCGAACTGCAGGACGGCAGCCGTACCGTGGTCGAAACCGAACACTGGCTGGCGGTGGTGCCGTGGTGGGCGGCCTGGCCGTTTGAAACCCTGCTGTTGCCTAAAACGCACGTGAAACGCATTACCGATCTCAGCGAGGCGCAGCGCACCGATCTGGCGCTGGCGCTCAAGCAGCTCACCAGCCGTTACGACAATCTGTTCCAGTGCTCGTTCCCCTACTCGATGGGCTGGCACGGCGCGCCGTTTAACGGCGAAGCCAACGATCACTGGCAGCTGCACGCGCACTTCTATCCCCCGCTGCTGCGCTCCGCCACGGTACGAAAATTTATGGTTGGCTACGAGATGCTGGCCGAGACCCAACGTGATTTAACGGCGGAACAGGCAGCAGAACGTCTGCGCTCTGTCAGCGCTATCCATTTCCGCGAGGAACAATAAATGTCTTTAAAATCGATCACTCAACAGGTTTTCGCTGACACCTTCGGCTACGCGCCGAGTCACAGCATTCAGGCACCGGGCCGGGTGAACCTGATCGGCGAGCATACCGATTACAACGACGGCTTCGTGCTGCCCTGCGCTATCGATTATCAGACCGTGATTGCCTGCGCCCGCCGCGACGATCGCCAGGTGCGCGTGGTGGCGGTGGATTACGACAATCAGCAGGATAGCTTCTCGCTGGATGCGCCGATTGAGCCGCTCAGCGAACCGATGTGGGCCAATTACGTGCGCGGCGTGGTGAAACATCTGCAGCAGCGCGACGCCAGCTTTGGCGGCGTGGATATGGTGATCAGCGGCAACGTGCCGCAGGGTGCCGGTCTCAGCTCGTCCGCCTCGCTGGAAGTGGCGGTGGGCACCGTGTTCCAGCAGCTGTATCAGCTGAAGCTCGACGGCGCAGCGATTGCCGTTAACGGGCAGGAAGCGGAGAACCAGTTTGTTGGCTGCAACTGCGGCATCATGGATCAGCTGATTTCAGCGCTCGGCCAGCAGGATCACGCCATGCTGCTGGACTGCCGCACGCTGGGCACGCGCGCCGTATCCATGCCGGAGGATGTCGCGGTGGTGATCATCAACTCGAACTTCCGCCGTAATCTGGTGGGCAGCGAATACAATACCCGCCGCGAGCAGTGCGAAACCGGTGCGCGCTTCTTCAACAAAAAGGCGCTGCGCGACGTGACGCTGGAGGAGTTTGCGGCGGCAGAACAGCAGCTCGATCCGCTGGTGGCCAAACGCGTGCGTCACGTGATCACCGAAAACGCCCGGACGCTGGAAGCGGCGGACGCGCTGAGCAGCGGCGATCTGCAACGCATGGGTGAGCTGATGGCCGCCTCGCACGCCTCAATGCGCGACGATTTTGAGATCACCGTGCCGCCCATCGATCAGCTGGTGGAGATCGTCAAAGCGGAAATTGGCCCGCGCGGCGGCGTGCGTATGACCGGCGGCGGCTTCGGCGGCTGTATTGTCGCCCTGATGCCAACCGATCTGGTCGATCAGGTAAAAGCGGCGGTGGCGCAGCAGTACGAAGCGCAGACCGGCATCAAAGAGACCTTTTACGTGTGCAAAGCCTCAGCAGGAGCCGGCCAATGGTAAGCGACGTCAACTCTCATGCGCCGGACGGCCAGCCGTGGCGCATCACCGTTTTGCGCAACCGCAACGGCATGGTCGCCACCTTTATGGACTGGGGCGCCACCTGGCTGTCGGCGCGCGTGCCGATGCAGGACGGCAGCGTGCGCGAAGCGCTGCTCGGCTGCGCCACGCCGTCCGACTATCTGCATCAGGATGCTTATCTCGGTGCCACCATCGGGCGTTACGCGAACCGCATCGCCTTCGCTGAGCTGAAGCCGCTTAACCGGCTGCTGGCGGCCAATCAGGGTCCGCACCAGCTGCATGGCGGGCCGCAGGGTTTCGACAAGCGCCGCTGGCAGATCCTCAGCCAGAGCGACAGCGAAGTGCACTATCGTCTTGATTCGCCGGACGGCGACCAGGGCTATCCCGGCAATCTGATTGCCGATGTGATTTATCAGCTCGATGACGATAACTGCCTGTCGATTCGCTATGAAGCGCAGACCGATCAGGCCTGTCCGGTCAACCTGACCAACCATGCTTACTTCAACCTTGATGCGCATCATGGCGACGCGCGCCAGCATCGCTTACAACTGCAGGCCGATCGTTATCTGCCGGTGGACAGCGCAGGCATTCCCAATGCGCCGCTGAAAGCGGTGGACGGCACCAGCTTTGATTTCCGCCAGCCGAAACGCGTGGCGGATGAGTTCCTGGCCGACGACGATCAGCGCGCGGTGAAAGGTTACGATCACGCGTTTCTGCTCACCACCGCCGGTGACAGCAGCCAGCCTGCTGCGCAGCTGTGGTCAGCGGACGACAAACTTAGCGTGAGCGTGTTCACCGCCGCGCCGGCGCTGCAGTTCTACTCCGGCAACTATCTGGAGGGAACGCGCGCCCGTGAACAGGGCAGCTATACTGCTTTCCAGGGCATCGCTCTGGAGAGTGAGTTTTTACCGGATTCGCCCAACCATAGCGAGTGGCCGCAGCCTGATTGCTGGCTGCAGCCCGGCGACACATGGCACTCCGTGACGCGTTATCGCTTCACCCCGCACTAAGCGCCGGTTGAAAAACGCGCACTGCGGTGCCGACAGGCTTACGCCGTGCGCTGTTTTCCGCTATGGTATGGCGCTATCAGTGTGCCGCTGAAATCAGCGGCCGCAGCCGGTTTCTATCATCATCGAAACATTAAGCATTAAGGAGTAAAGCTATGGCCGTAACTAAGCTGGTTCTGGTGCGCCACGGCGAAAGCCAGTGGAATCAGGAAAACCGCTTCACCGGATGGTACGACGTGGATCTGTCCGACAAGGGTCGCACCGAAGCCAAAGCAGCCGGTCAGCTGCTGAAAAAAGAAGGTTTCGTGTTTGATTTTGCCTACACCTCAGTGCTGAAGCGTGCCATCCACACTCTGTGGAACGTGCTGGATGAGCTGGATCAGGCCTGGCTGCCGGTCGAAAAAACCTGGCGTCTGAACGAGCGTCACTACGGTGCGCTGCAGGGTCTGGACAAAGCGGAAACCGCCGCCAAATACGGCGACGATCAGGTGAAACAGTGGCGCCGCGGCTTTGCCGTTACGCCGCCGGAGCTGGATCGTAACGACGAGCGTTTCCCGGGCCACGACCCGCGCTACAAATCACTGACCGACGCGCAGCTGCCAACCACCGAAAGCCTGGCACTGACCATCGATCGCGTGATCCCATTCTGGAACGAAAGCATTCTGCCGCGCATCAAGAGCGGTGAGAAAGTGATCGTTGCCGCGCACGGTAACTCACTGCGCGCGCTGGTGAAATACCTCGATAACATGAGCGAAGATGAGATCCTCGAACTGAACATCCCAACCGGCGTACCGCTGGTGTATGAGTTCGATGAGAACTTCAAGCCAATCAAACATTACTATCTGGGTGATGCCGACGAGATCGCAGCGAAAGCCGCCGCCGTTGCTAACCAGGGTAAAGCGAAGTAAGTTCACGCTGAAACGCAAAAGGCCAGACGCGAGTCTGGCCTTTTTTTATGCCGTGCGCTGCCGTTAGCCGCGACGGGTTTTGATCGCCTGCGCCAGCTGACGCAGCGCTTTTTCCGTGTCGTCCCAGCCAATACAGGCGTCGGTGACGCTCTGGCCGTACACCAGCGGTTTACCGCTGTCGAGGCTCTGGTTGCCTTCCACCAGGTGGCTCTCAATCATCACGCCGGTAATCGCCTGCTCGCCGCCGGCAATCTGCTGCGCCACGTCTGCGGCCACCACCATCTGACGCTGGAACTGCTTGCTGCTGTTGGCGTGGCTGAAGTCGATCATCACCTGTGGACGCAGGCCCGCTTTTTCCAGCCCGGTTTTCACCGCCGCAACATGTTCCGCACTGTAGTTCGGCTCCTTGCCGCCGCGCAGAATGATGTGGCAATCTTCATTACCGCTGGTTTCGACAATCGCCGAATGACCATATTTGGTGACTGACAGGAAGCAGTGCGGCGCGCTGGCAGCACCGATGGCATCGATCGCCACTTTGATGGTGCCGTCGGTACCGTTTTTGAAGCCAACCGGACAGGAGAGCCCGGACGAGAGCTCGCGGTGCACCTGCGATTCGGTAGTACGCGCACCAATCGCGCCCCAGCTCATCAAATCCGCCATGTATTGCGGCGTGATCATGTCGAGGAACTCACCGGCAGCCGGCAGTCCGGTGTCGTTGATATCCACCAGCAGCTTACGCGCCAGGCGCAGGCCGTCGTTAATCTGGAAGCTACCGTCCATGTAAGGATCGTTGATCAGCCCTTTCCAGCCCACCGTGGTACGCGGTTTTTCAAAGTACACGCGCATCACCACTTCCAGCTCACCCTTCAGCTCCTCGCGCAACGTCAGCAGGCGAGCGGCATACTCTTTGGCTGCCTGCGTATCGTGGATGGAGCATGGCCCAATCACCACCAACAGGCGGTCATCTTCACCGTGCAGAATGCGGTGAATGGCCTGGCGGGCCTGGGCAACGGTTTGAGCAGCGTTATCGGTGGCGGGGAATTTTTCCAGCAGCGCAACAGGGGGCAGTAACTCTTTGATCTCTCTGATGCGTAAATCGTCGTTCTGGTAATCCATACTTATTCCATTCAAATTTCTGGCCCTGCGTACGCCGGGCGCAACCCGTCCAATGTATCCCTTCAGGCACCAGGTGTAAATTATGTCCTTTGTGCAAATGGCTCGCTCAGATTTGCATTTATTCGTTTCTGAACTAAGCTTTTTAAACGTAAGCACTGAGGAATGAGGTGCTTTCGCTATTTATATTCATGCCGAACACTCATGACGGAATTAAATTCCGTCGCGGCACGCTTTTTTCGTCAAACAGCACCAGCGGGTGTCACGCGGCAACTATCCATTTATTACAGGAGCATAATGATGAATAAGTTTGCATTGATTTTTCTGACGGCAGCGATGACTTTGGGCAGCGGCGCAGCACTGGCTGCGGATAACAACAACGGCCAGGCGAATGCGTCAGCAGAAGCCGGCGCAGCCGCGGGCGGCGCGAAAGAGAATCTGCCGCCAAATAATGTCGACAATAGCAACATTAATAATGGCAGCATGAACACCAACGGTGCCGCGACTTCTGGAACCAGCTCCGGCAATATGTCGGCCAGCCAGGAACACAAAAATACCATGTGTAAAGATGGTCGCTGCCCGGATATGAATAAGAAAGTTGAAACCAAGGAAGGCGGTGGTCACGTCAAACATAAAACTGACGGCACCACGCAGTAATCCACGCGGAGCGTGATGCAGGGCGAGCTTCGGCTCGCCCTGTTGTTTTTCCCCTGCCCTATTTCCGCTATGCTAACGCTATGAAATTCACAGGAACTGTTTCATGGCCGCGCTGCTGCTTATCGATGATCACCCTTTAGTTGAAGTCGCGCTGGAAGCGGCCTGCCTCAACGCCCCTATTCCATTACAGCTGTACGCCGCCGGTGACGAAGCCCAGGCGCGCCAGCTGCTGCAACAGCATCATATTGACCTGATTGTGCTGGATATCGGCCTGCCGGATAGCGATGGCTTGGAGCTGCTGCGCCGTCTGCGCGCGCGCCATCCGCAGTGTCCGGTGCTGATTTACTCGGCCCAGCAGAGCCGTCACACGCTGCTCAGCGCCGCCTCGCTCGGGGCGGCCGGCTATGTGGTGAAGAGTCAAAGCATGGCGCAGTTGCTGAGCGCGATTCTGGCGGTGCTGGGCGGCCAGCAGGCGTTTCCGCCGCTGCCGGAGCGCATTGCGCTACCGCTCACCGAGAAAGAGCAGCAGATTGTGGCGCTGCTGGTGCGCGGGCTGTCGAATATCCAGATTGGCGAACAGCTGCACATCAGCAATAAAACCGTCAGCACCCACAAAAAAAATATCCTTGAGAAGACCGGTGTGCAGTCGGTAGTCGAGCTGGCAGAACTGTGGAAAGCGCAGCAGTGAAACGCTGGCTGCTGCTGTTCGCTGTTTTTTTCAGTCTGCTGGCACGCGCCGGATTGCAGCCCGCCAGCAGCGTGATGCTGCCCGCCATGATGCCCGCGCCGCACGCCGAGCCGTGGCCGGGACCGGTGCTGCGCGTGGCGGTGCCGGCGCAAAACAGCGCGCCCTGGGCGATGCGCATCGGCGATCGCATCTGGGGCATTGATGCCGACTATCTCAGCGCCCTCAGCCAGCTGAGCGGCAGCGCATTCAGCCTGCACGGCTACCCTGACTTTGCCGCCCAGCTGGCGGCGCTACAGCGTGGCGACGTGGATATGGTGCTGAGCACCCGCCAGCGCGATCTGCCCGCCGACGTACTGACCAGCGAGAGCTGGTTCACCAGCCCGATGCGCATCTACCGCAATCGCGACAACCAGCGCGCGGTGATGTTCAACAGTGACAACGCTCAGCTGACCATCGCCGCCGACACGCTGGCGCAACTGCCGCAAACCTTTGCACATCGCCACCGCTGGCAGACGCTGCCCGGCAATTTACAGGCGCTGTATGCGCTGCTGAACCAGCAGAGTGACTATCTGGTGGCCGATGAAGCCAGCGCCGGTTTCCTGCTCAGCCAGCTGCAGCAGGGACAGATTTATCAAATCACCGCCGATCCCGGTGCCGGCGAGCTGTCGCTGCGCGCGCAGACACGCGATCCGGCGCTGATTGCCTGGCTCAACCGCCAGCTGCGTTTGCTGCCAGCGGAGTTCAGCAATCGCGTGCAGCAGCGCTGGAGTCCACCGCTGCTGCGCTATCAGGATACGCAAACCCTGATGCTGACGGGCGAAGAGAAACAGTGGCTGGCGCAGCAGGATGCCATCCCTTATGCCGCCGAGAGCGATAACGCGCCGTGGAGCTATCGCGATGCCAGCGGCAACGCGCGCGGCTTCGGTATTGACCTGCTTAACGCCCTGAGCCAGAGTACCGGCCTGCGTTTCACGCCGCGCTGGGTTAATAATCCGCAGCAGGCCGCCAGTCTGTTACAGCAGCAGCAGGTGATGCTCAACCTGTTACAGCCACTGTACGGGGACGATGCTAACCGCACCACGCTGCCAGTGTGGCGCGCCATCTGGGGCATTTACACGCTGTCCGACAGTCAGCCGATGGGCTGGTCCGCGCTGCACGCTCAGCGCGTCGGCGTGCTGCGGGGCGATCTGGCGCAGCGTCTGCTTCCGGCTGAGATCGCGCCCCAGCTGTTCGACGATCGCGCCCAGCTGTGGCAGGCCCTCAACACTGGCCAGATTGATGCAGTGGTGGATAACGTGCTGTCGGCGCGCTGGCGCATGGCCAGCCATGAGGGCAACCGCGTGCATCTCGCGTTTGTGGCCAGCGATATCGCCTGGCCGCTGGCGCCGCAGGTGAGCGCACAGCAGCCACAGCTGAGCGCCCTGCTCGACCATGCGCTGCAGCAGATTCCGGCAGATACGCTGAACCAGATGCGCGTCAGCTGGTCGCAGCCGCCGCAGCCCGGCACCACCATGACGATGCGCAATGTGCCGCTGCTGATTTTGATTGCGGCCGCCGTGATCATCCTGTTGTTGCTGGTATTGCTGCTGCGCCGTTATCTGCAGCAGCGGCGTGAGCGGTTACAGCGCGAGCAGGCAGAACGCGCCAATGCCGCTAAAAGTCAGTTTCTCGCCACCGCCAGCCACGAGCTGCGCACGCCGATGCAGGCGATTCTCGGTCTGCTGGAGCTGGAGCAGCAGCAGCATCCGAGCGCGCGGCTCGATCTGATGCACAGCAGCGCCCGGTCGCTGATGACGCTGCTGAACGACCTGCAGGATCATGCGCGTATCGAGAATCACAGCTTCCGCCTGACGCCGCGCCCGCTCGATCTCACGCTATGGCTACAGCAGCAACAGCAGTTTTATCACCCGCTGATGCGCGATGGCGGGCCACAGCTGCACGTGGCGGCGCTGACCCCGCTGCCGGCCAGCGTGATGCTCGACAGCGATCGCCTGCAGCAGGTGGTGAACAATCTGGTGGCCAATGCGCTGAAATTTACCCGCCACGGCGAAATCCGCCTGACGCTGGCGGTCACCGGGGATATCGCGCTGACGGTGAGCGACAGCGGCAGCGGCATTCCGCTCAGCGAGCAGGCGCAGCTGTTTGAACCGTGGTATCAGGCGCCGTCGGGCAAGCGCCATGCGGTGCAGGGCAGCGGCCTCGGACTGTTTATCTGTCGCGAGATTGTACAGCGCATGGGCGGCACGCTGTCGCTGGACTCCGCACCGCAGCAGGGCACCACGGTGAGCGTGCGCCTGCCGCTGGAACCCTGTGCGGCGACGGCGACAGATGACGCCACGCACTGGCCACACTATCCGCAGCTGCGCGTGGCGATTGTCGACGATCACCCGACTAATCTGCTGGTGATGCAGCAGCAGCTGGCGAGCTTTGGCATTACTGCGGCGGTGTTTGAGGATGGCCGCGAACTGCTGCGGGCCGATGCGCAGCAGCCGTTTGATGTGCTGTTTATCGACCAGATGATGCCGCGCCCGGATGGCCTGACGCTGCTGCGCATCCTGCGCCGCCGTCAGCGCCAGCGCGTGCAGCCTGCGCTGCGCATACTGTGCTCCGCCGACGTACAGCTGCTGAAACTGCCGCTGCAGGCGCACGAAGCGCAGCTGGTCAAGCCGGTGACTCTGCGGGATATTGCACCGCTGCTGGCGCAGGCGGTGCGCGATCCGTTGCAGGTGTTGCCGGACAGCCTGCAGATTCTGGCGCAGCACAATCCGGCTTTCATCCCGCGTATTTGCCATACCCTGCAGCGTACGCTGCAGCAGGATCATGATGCGCTGCTGCAGGCGAGCGCGGCCGCAGACTGGCCCCAGCTGGCGCGCGCGGCGCACCGCCTGAAAGGCAGCTGGCTGATGCTCGGCATTGACGACGTAGCCGCCCGCTGCCAGCAGCTGGCCGACGCGGCAAAACAGCATCAGCCTGACCCTGATAATCTCAATTTACTGATATCATTAACGAACAGGCTACTTAACCAACTGGAACGTTATGGCACACACTCATTCTCACAGTGAGCACGGCGGCAACCGCACGCGTCTCGCCGCCGCGTTTGGCGTCACCGCGCTGTTTATGGTTGCCGAGGTCATCGGCGGGCTGGTGTCCGGTTCGCTGGCGCTGCTGGCCGATGCCGGACATATGCTCACCGACGCCGCCGCGCTGCTGATGGCGCTGCTGGCCGTGCAGTTCGCCCGGCGCAAACCGAATGCGCGTCACACTTTTGGCTTACTGCGTCTGACCACGCTGGCAGCGTTTGTGAACGCCATCGCGCTGCTGGTGATTACCGTCCTGATCGTCTGGGAAGCGCTGCGCCGTTTTTACCAGCCCGAGCCGATTGAAGGCGGGCTGATGCTCGGCATCGCCATTGCCGGCCTGCTGGCGAATCTGCTGTCATTCTGGCTGCTGCACCGCGGCAGCGAAGAGAAGAATCTCAACGTGCGTGCTGCCGCGCTGCACGTGCTGGGCGATCTGCTGGGTTCGGTGGGCGCAATCGTGGCGGCGGTGATCATCATGCTGACCGGCTGGACGCCGATCGATCCGATTCTGTCGCTGCTGGTGGCGTTGCTGGTGGTGCGCAGCGGCTGGGCGCTGCTGCGCGAGAGCCTGCACGAATTGCTGGAAGGCGCACCGACGCATATCGACGTGGATAAGCTGGCGCGGGCGCTGACGCGTCACATTGATGAAGTGCGCAATGTGCATCATGTGCATGTGTGGCAGGTGGGCGAAAAGCCGGTACTGACGCTGCACGTACAGGTGATTCCGCCGTACGATCACGACGGCCTGCTGCGACGTATTCATCAGTATCTGCACCAGCATTATCAGATTGCCCATGCCACGGTGCAGATGGAGTATCAGCCCTGCATCGGCCCGGACTGCGAGTTATGCGAGGAGAGCGGCACGCAGCACGAGCACGCAGCGCTGGAAGGCCACGCGCATCACCACCACTAATGGGACAGCGCGCGCGAACCCTGTTCCCGTGCGCTCTGCATCCACAGACGCGTGCCGTTCAGCGCGATCAGCGTCAGGATGGCGTACTCCAGCGCCATGGCATACACGCCCTGACGCGCAAAGATCATCACGCTGATAACGTTGATCACCACCCACAGCAGCCAGTTCTCGACGTATTTGCGCGTCATCAGGATCATCGCCACAATCGACAGCACCATCATGCAGGAATCCCAGAACGGGAAGGCATCCGGCTGCAGCTGCGGCATCACCACGTTAAGGCCGAGCGACTGCATCAGACCCACCGCGGTGCGCGTGAGGAAAGCGAATACCGGGTCGATATAGCGCGTCATCAGCGCAATGGCGATCACGCAGGCGGCGCCCCAGCCGATGGCTTTCGGCAGCGGCAGCCAGCGGATTTTCAGCGCCGCTTCATGGCTGCTGGTCTGCCGGCTCCACGCGTACCAGCCGTACACGTTGGCAACAAAGAAGAACAGCTGCAGCAGCAGGCTGGCATACAGCTGAATCTGAAAGAAAATCACCGCAAACAGCGTGACGTTAATCAGACCAAACAGGTAGTTGATAATTTTTTCCTGGCTGGCGAGCCAGATACACAGCAGGCCGGCCAGCGTACCAATTGCCTCAATCCATGACAGATCGTAGCCGCCGACGCCAATCGGAATATGAACCAGAATATTGTGTGTGCTAAAGAAGTCCATCATCTGCACCTGTATGAAAACCGCCTCAGGCGTTCCCTTTCAGCGTAAGTTTGAGTTGTGCTGCAAAGTCTAGCATGCGGTTGAGCGGCAGCAACGCTGCCTTGCGCAGTGCCGCATCGACGTGAATTTCATGCTGTGCGCCGCCGTGCGCCAGCCCTTCAGCGATAGCCTGCAGGCCATTCATCGCCATCCACGGGCAGTGCGCGCAGCTGCGGCAGGTCGCCCCTTCGCCTGCGGTTGGCGCTTCCAGTAACTCTTTATCCGGTACCGCCTGCTGCATTTTGTAGAAGATGCCGCGATCGGTCGCCACAATCATCTGCGGATGCGGCAGCGTTTTGGCGGCCTGAATCAACTGGCTGGTGGAACCGACCGCATCGGCCAGTTCGACAATCGCCTGCGGTGACTCCGGGTGCACCAGCACCGCCGCGTCAGGATACAGCGCTTTCATGCGCTGCAGCGCCTGGGTTTTGAACTCATCATGCACGATGCAGGCGCCCTGCCAGCACAGCACATCGGCGCCGGTTTGCTGCGTGACGTAACGGCCCAGATGGCGGTCCGGTGCCCAGATGATTTTTTCACCGCGACTGTCGAGGTGTTCAATCAGCTCAACCGCAATGCTGGACGTCACCACCCAATCGGCACGTGCTTTTACCGCTGCCGACGTGTTGGCATACACCACCACGGTCCGATCCGGATGCGCATCGCAGAAGCGATTAAATTCGTCAATCGGGCAACCGAGGTCAAGCGAGCACTCCGCCTGCAGCGTGGGCATCAGCACGGTTTTTTCCGGGCTAAGGATTTTGGCGGTTTCGCCCATGAAACGGACGCCGGCCACCAGCAGCGTTTGCGCCGGATGCTGGCTGCCAAAGCGCGCCATCTCAAGGGAATCCGCCACGCAGCCGCCGGTCTCTTCGGCCAGCGCCTGAATTTCCGGATCGGTGTAGTAATGCGCTACCATCACCGCATCGCGTGCTTTGAGCAGGCGTTTAATTTCTTCGATGTAACCGGCTTTCTCCTGCGGGCTGAGGCGCGCCGGTTTCGGCGGGAAGGGATAAATGGCGCTTTCAGCATCAAACATTGCACTCATGACACGGCTCTCGTTTTATCGATTTAACAAAATCGCCCATCAGGACGATGATGCGGCATTAAATCCGCCATCGTGTTTTATATGCTAAACACAATAGCGGATTACACCGAGCCTGTCGTGTGATTTTTATGCGGGAAGTACCAGCTGCGCGCCGGCCTGCGCCTGTTGTGGGCTTTCCAGCTCAAGCAGAAACGCTTTTACCGCCAGGCCGCCTGCAAAGCCGGTGAGCTTACCGTTGCTGCCGATAACCCGATGACAGGGCGCCATGATCGACAACGGATTTTTACCGTTGGCAGCCCCGACGGCGCGTACCGCTTTCGGGTTGCCGATCTGCTCCGCGATTTGCAGATAGCTGCGAGTTTCACCAAACGGAATGGTGAGCAGCGCCTGCCAGACCTTTTTCTGAAACGCAGTGCCAACGGTGTCGTAAGGCATGTCAAACTGCTGACGCTCGCCGGCAAAGTACTGGCGCAGCTGGCGCTCAGCCTCACAGAGAATCGGATGCTGGTCGTTACGCGCGATCGGTTTCAGCGGCACACGCTGCGCACCTTCGTTTTCCCATAAAATGGCTGACAGACCGCGATCCGTGGCAATGAGCGTCAGTTCTCCGACGGGCGTGGTAATGATTTTAGCGTGATACATGTTGCACCTCCGACATGGGCTATGCGGATGATTATCGCACTTTTGCGCGGCGAAACTGGCTGTTTTCGGCCATGAGCATAAACTGGTTAACTGTCCGAAAGCAGCCAGTTTTCCATCCGCACCTGCGCGACGATGGTGTTTATTTGCCGGAGACAATGATGTTTGATCCTGAAATTGCCTATCAGGCGCTGACGGCGCGCGACAGCCGTTTCGACGGGGTATTTTTTGTCGGCGTGACCTCCACCGGTATTTACTGCCGTCCGATCTGTCCGGTGAAAGCGCCGATGCAGAAGAACTGCCTGTTTTTCACCAGTGCCGAAGCGGCTGAAAAGGCGCACTTTCGCCCCTGCCTGCGCTGTCGTCCCGAGCTGGCACCTGGTTCGGCACCGGTCGATAGCCATCATCGCATCGCCGACCGGCTGATTCGCCGTATCGAAGAAGGCTTACTGGAAGAACAGGAGACGCTGGCTGAGATCGCCAGCGAGTTTGACCTGAGTGAACGCCAGCTAAGACGGGTGATTCAGCAGGAGCTGGGCGTGTCGCCGCTTGAACTGCGGCAAACCCGGCGCATGCTGCTGGCGAAGCAGCTACTGACTGAAACCGCATTGCCGGTGACCGAAATTGCCTATGCCAGCGGTTTTCGCAGTCTGCGCCGTTTTAACGACGTGTTTCAGGCTCGCTATCGCATGACGCCATCGCGTCTGCGTAAGCAGATTCAGACGGAAGCCCTGAATGGTGAGCAGGAGAGCGCCGAACTGCGCCTCAGCTACCGGCCTCCTTATGACTGGGACGCCATCCTCGATTTCCTGCAACAGCGCGTGATGAAGCAAGTCGAGTGGGTCAGCGAGGGCGTTTATCATCGTACTGTGGCGCTCGGTCAGTGTCGTGGCTGGGTACGCATTAGCCATTTGCCGGAGAAGCAGGCGCTGAAGGTGCAATTTACCACCACGCTGACGCCGGTGCTGCCTGCCCTGCTGCGCCGCTTGCGCGATCTGTTTGATCTGGATGCCCAGCCACAGCGCATCAGCGAGCAGCTCAGCCAGGATCCGCTATTAGCTGCGAGTCTGGCACGCTATCCAGGTTTGCGCGTTCCTGGTGCGTTTGACGGCTTCGAGCTGGCGGTCCGCGCCATCCTCGGCCAGCAGGTGACGGTGAAAGCCGCGACGACGCTGAGCAGTCGCGTGGCGGAGCGTTTTGGCGCGCCCCTCACCACGCCGTGGCCTGCGCTCTCCCGCTTACCGCCAGAGGCCGAATCACTGGCTACTGCCACCCTGGATGATATTGCCAGCCTCGGCATTGTGAGCGCCCGCGCGCAGGCGATCCAGGCACTGGCCGCGGCCTGCGCCTCAGGAGCGCTGCGCTTCAATGGCGCGGTTAATCCGGACGTGGTGCAGCAGCAGTTGCTGGCGCTGAAGGGTGTCGGGCCATGGACAGCGAGTTATATCGCCATGCGCGCCCTGCGCTGGCCGGATGCCTTTCCGAAAGAGGACATAGCGATCCGCAATAATCTCGGCGGCGTGAGCGCAAAAGTCGCAGAGCAGATGTCGCAGGTGTGGCGCCCATGGCGCAGTTACGCGGTGCTGCATATCTGGAAGAGCCTGACGCCGGAAAAGCGGTAGTGAGATTTGGCATGATGTGGTTGCCAGAATAACTGTAATAGTGCTTTCAGCCAAAAGGTACGGAGCGGTTGCGTAAAGTCGCCGTAAATACATCCCTGTAGGCTCTGCCGGCGGTTTACTCGCCTCATCCCTGAGGCTCGCCCACTTTGTGGGCCAACGCTACGCGTTGTTCAAAAATGCTCCCGGCATTTTTGTCCATGCGCCGGAAGCTTTACTCCACCGCTCCGTACCCTTCGGCTTCATATTAACTCTCTGCGCCTTGCTGAAAGCGCTGCAAAACTAAAGCAGCTGAAATGCCTGACAGCCAGAAAAGGCGGGTGCGGAGGAGCGAAGCGTCCGAGCCATGGATGGCGAGGCCGATCCACAGGGATGTGAGGTTCCTTTGCGATCCGCCCCGCCTTATCTGGCCGGTGCACAATCTCAAAGCAACCCATCTAACACTGTAAAAAACGTAAAAAAGCAAAAAGGCGCCTTTAGGGCGCCTTTCTACATAACTGGTGGGTCGTGCAGGATTCGAACCTGCGACCAATTGATTAAAAGTCAACTGCTCTACCAACTGAGCTAACGACCCGCTCGGGAAGTGGCTTACAACTTTCGACTTGATGGTGGGTCGTGCAGGATTCGAACCTGCGACCAATTGATTAAAAGTCAACTGCTCTACCAACTGAGCTAACGACCCATCAAGGTTGTGAAGCAAACTGAAGTGACATCAAAACTGAATGGTTGAGATGGTGGGTCGTGCAGGATTCGAACCTGCGACCAATTGATTAAAAGTCAACTGCTCTACCAACTGAGCTAACGACCCATCTTCAGTGCTGCCGATACTTGTTAAGATATGTCCCGGCAACGGCGGCATATATTACTGATTTAGCGGGAGGGCGCAACCCTTATTTTCCGCTAAATGTCTCAACTGCTTACCTTTCATGCGGCAAGACCAGAAATCAGACGAAATCCGGTCTTAACTGCAGCAATTACATCGCAGCGAGCCGTTTTTGTGCCTGCTTAGCAGACTCAGAGTTAGGGAACTGTTTGATCACCTGCTGGTAGACCGCTTTCGCTTTCGCTGTATCGTTCTTCTCCTGCATGATCACCCCAACCTTAAACAGCGCTTCCGCCGCTTTTGGCGATTTCGGGTAGTTTTTAACTACAGTGGCAAAATAGTAGGCCGCATCGTCCTTTTTGCCTTTGTTGTAAAACAACTGACCCAGCCAGTAATTAGCATTCGGCTGATAGGTGGAGTCCGGATACTTCTTCACCCACGCCTGCAGCGCAGTTATCGCCTGGTCATACTGTTTCTTCTCAAGAATCAGCGCGACGGCAGCATTGTAATCGGTGTTGGCATCGCCGGTTTGTGCGGGTGCAGCGGCAGCCGTATTGCTGCTCCCCGCATCAGCGTTTCCCGCTGCGGCACCAGCTGCTGCATCCGCACCACCGCTGGCCTGCGCACCATTACTGCTGCTCAGACTGTCGATCTGCTGATAAAGCTGCTTCTGCCGCTCAATCACCTGATTAAGCTGATAACTGTTCTGCTGGATCTGCCCGCGCAGCGAATCGATATCGCTTTGGTTATCACTCATCTGCTGCTGCAACTGCTGCAGAAGCTGAGCCTGGGCATTGGAGATACGTTCAAGAGTGGTGACACGGTCTTCGACCGAGCCTGAGCCAACGCTACTGATTGACGCCTGGGCATTAGCGGCCCAGGGGGCCGCTACGCCAACCAGTAACGACAGACTCAACAGATGAAGTCTGAAGTTACTAATCATGTGATTCTCTTAGTAAACCAGTACGGCACGACGGTTTTTAGCGTAAGCCGCTTCGTCGTGGCCCAGTACAGCAGGTTTCTCTTTACCGTAAGATACGATAGACATCTGGTCAGCAGACACGCCTTTACCCTGCAGGTACATTTTAACGGCGTTAGCACGACGCTCGCCCAGGGCGATGTTGTACTCTGGGGTGCCGCGCTCATCCGCGTGACCTTCGATGGTCACTTTGTAAGATGGGTTGCTGCGCAGGAAAGCAGCGTGCTGATCCAGCATCTGAGCGTATTCAGACTGCACGTCATACTTGTCCAGACCGAAGTAAACGATGTTGTTCTGCTGCAGCTGCTGCATCTGCAGACGCGCCTGCTCGTCAGAAGACATGTTGCCGTTCTGGCCAGCGCCAGCGCCGTATGCACCGTCAGCACCCATACCGGTCTGATCGTTGTTGTTGTTTTTGTGAGAGCTACATGCAGCTACCGCGATAACCGGCAGAGCCAGCATCAAACCCTTCAGCACTTTGTTCAGTTGCATTTCTTTATCCTATTATTTTGTTTGCCATACATTTTACTCCCCCGCCAGGCGAGGGAGCGATGCATCACAGATACGGCGACCAGGCAGGGAATTTGACCTGTCCATCAGTTGCCGGAAGACGCGCTTTGAAACGCCCATCGGTTGAAACCAACTGCAACACGGAACCCATCCCCTGAGTAGAGCTATAGATTACCATCGTGCCGTTAGGAGCCAGACTTGGCGTCTCATCCAGGAACGTGTCCGTTATTGTCTGAACGGCTCCCGTTTCCAGATCCTGTTTGGCGACGTGCTGCGCGCCACCGGCGCTGCTGATCATCACCATCGTTTTACCGTCAGATGACACATCCGCATCCTGGTTCTGAGCCCCTTCCCAGGTAATGCGCTGTGGCGTTCCGCCGTTAACGTTAACTTTGTAAATCTGTGGCGCACCGGCCTGATCCGAAGTGTAAGCCAGCGTCTGGCTGTCCGGGAACCAGGTAGGTTCGGTGCTGTTGTAGCGGCCATCGGTCACCTGACGCGTCTGACCGGAGGCCAGATCCATCACGTACAGGTTCAGGCTACCGGTTTTCGACAGGGCGAAGGCCAGCTTAGAGCCGTCCGGCGAGAAGGCTGGCGCACCATTGTGACGCGGATAAGAAGCCACCTGACGGATAGCGCCGTTGGCCAGCGTCTGCACCACCAGCGCCGATTTACCGCTTTCGAAGGTCACGTAAGCCACTTTGCTGCCGTCTGGCGACCAGGCCGGTGACATCAGCGGCTGCGGCGAACGGTGTACCACAAACTGGTTGTAACCATCGTAGTCAGACACGCGCAGCTCGTACGGGAACTGACCGCCGTTGGTCTGCACCACATAGGCGATACGGGTACGGAACGCGCCTTTGATACCGGTCAGCTTCTCAAACACTTCATCGCTGGCGGTATGCGCTGCATAGCGCAGCCACTGTTTGGTGACTTTATAGGAGTTCTGCGCCAGCACGGTACCCGGTGCGCCACCGGTATCCACCAGCTGATAAGCCACCTGGTAGCTGCCATCGGCGTTCGGCGTAACCTGCCCGACTACCACGGCATCAATACCCAGTGCGCTCCAAGCGGCAGGCTGTACTTCCTGTGCGCTGGTCGGCTGCTGTGGCAGACGAGAGCGATCCAGCGGATTGAATTTACCGCTGTTACGTAAGTCTGCTGCGACGATGCCACCAATATCTTCGGGTGCAGCGCCCGGACCGGCCCACTGGAACGGCACCACACCAATTGGGCGTGCGGTATTCACGCCCTGCGTAATTTCAATGCGTACTTCCGCGTGCAGCATCGCTGCCCACAGCAGTACAAAAAAACCTAAGGTTACACGAAGTGCCTGCTTCATCTTATCTCCCTTATCTGAACCTGAGTTCATGATAATTCGCACAGTTCCTGAAAAAACACGAGTACTCATAGAGTACGGCAAGCTAACCTTAGTTCAACCTGCCGTACGTTACTGCATTTATTGCGGCTTGAAATCCAGCGGCGCGTTTTTGAACACTTCATATACCGCCTGACTTGGCGGTTTAGGGATACGAGCCTGTCGAGCCGCTGCGACAGCAGCCTGGCATAGGGCAGTATCACCACCCTGCGCTTTAACATCCGCTAACGTACCATCAGACATCATGACAATACGTAAAGTACAGGTGCGTCCCTTATAGCTTTCCCAATCGTAAAACTTACTTTTGATCGCAGCCTGAATTTGACCGGCATAGTTGCTAATGTCAGCACCCGATGCACCCGCTTTTTTCTGACTACCCTGGCCAGCTGGAGCACCACCAGCAGAGGAACCGCTTTTCGGCGCATTCTTACCGGAAGAGAGACCGCCTAACAGATCATCCACATCGCTCTCGTTCTTCGCCGCTTCGGCAGCCGCTTTCTTCTTCGCATCGGCGGCAGCTTTAGCTTTGGCCGCCGCATCCGCTTTGGCTTTGGCTGCTGCCTCAGCTTTCGCTTTGGCTTCGGCTTCGGCGGCCGCTTTCTCTTTCGCAGCTTCCGCAGCTTTCTCTTTGGCTTCCTGTGCAGCTTTGGCTTTCGCATCTGCCGCGGCCTGAGCTTTGGCTTCTGCCTCCGCTTTGGCTTTCGCTTCAGCTGCCGCTTTCGCCTGCTGCGCGGCTTTCTCTTTCGCTGCTTCGGCTGCGGCGGCTTTGGCCTGCTCTTCCGCTTTCTTCTTCGCGTCGGCTGCGGCCTGCTTCGCCTGCTCTTCCGCTTTGGCTTTCGCGTCCGCTGCGGCCTTCGCCTGAGCATCGGCCTGCGCTTTGGCATCGGCTTTGGCTTTCGCTGCGGCCGCTTCTGCGGCTTTCTGCTGCTCCTGCGCCTGCTTCGCTGCTGCTTCAGCCGCCTTCTGCTGCTCTGCCTGCTGCTTCGCCTGCTCTTTGGCTTCCTGCTGCGCCTGCAGACGCTCTTTTTCCAGCTCTTTCAGCCGCTGCTGTTCAGCGGCCTGCTTCTGCTGCAACTCTTCCGCCTGCTGCTGTGCCTGCTTCTGGCGCTGCTGCTCGGCGCGCTGACTGTCACTTTGCTGATTCTGCTGACGGTTATACTGTTCAACCACCGCGCCAGGATCGACCATCACCGCGTCGATATCACTGCCGCCACCGCCGCCGCTGGCTTCGATATGTTCGTTAAACGAGCTCCAAATCAGCAGGGCGATCAGCACGATGTGCAGAATCACCGAAATGATTATCGCGCGTTTTAACTTCTCGTTCTGCTCGGTTGCCTTCGACACTCTCGGTTCCCAAAAACGGTTCGCGTTAAATCGGCTGCGTCATCAAACCGACGGATTTCACGCCAGCCTGATGCAACAGGTTCAGCGCCTTGATGATTTCGTCGTAAGGCACATCTTTCGCCCCACCAATCAGGAAGACCGTCTTCGGATTGGCTTCAATACGGCGCTGCGCTTCGCTCACCACCTGCTCCGGCGGCAGCTGCGTCATACGATCGTGATCCACCACCAGGCTGTACTGCCCTACCCCGGCCACTTCCACGATCACCGGCGGATTATCGTCGCTGGAAACGGTTTTCGAATCGGTTGCGTCCGGCAGGTCCACTTCCACGCTCTGCGTAATAATCGGCGCGGTTGCCATAAAGATGAGCAGCAACACCAGCAGCACGTCCAGCAGCGGAACAATGTTGATTTCCGACTTAAGGTCGCGACGCCCGCGACCACGGGTTCTGGCCATCGTTAACCTCGACTTACTTGCTGTTGTCGGTAGAGAAAGCCTGACGATGCAGGATGGCCGTGAACTCTTCCATAAAGTTGTCGTAGCCCTGCTCCAGCTTGTTCACGCGCTGGTTCAGACGGTTATACGCCATAACGGCAGGAATGGCCGCGAACAGACCGATTGCGGTGGCGATCAGCGCTTCGGCGATACCGGGCGCAACCATTTGCAGCGTGGCCTGTTTCACCGCACCCAGTGCGATAAAGGCATGCATGATCCCCCACACCGTACCAAACAGACCGATATACGGACTGATGGAACCGACGGTGCCAAGGAATGGGATGTGATTTTCCAGCGCTTCCAGTTCACGGTTCATCGAGATGCGCATGGCGCGACCGGCCCCTTCGACCACCGCTTCCGGCGCATGGCTGTTAGCGCGGTGCAGGCGGGCAAACTCTTTGAAGCCAGAATAGAAAATCTGTTCGGACCCGCTCAGCTCGTCACGGCGCGCCTGGCTCTCCTGATAGAGACGCGACAGCTCGATACCGGACCAGAACTTGTCCTCGAACGCCTCGGCCTCACGCCCCGCCGCGTTAAGAATGCGGGTGCGCTGAATGATGATTGCCCAGGAGGCAATAGAAAAGCCGATCAAAATCAACATGATAAGTTTGACCAGAAGGCTTGCCTTCAGGAACAAATCAAGAACGTTCATGTCAGTCACTGCTTGAACTCCGCGACAATAGACTTGGGAAGCGCAATCGGCTTCATTAGATGTGGGTTGATGCAGGCAATCAGGACGTCTGCTTCATTGAGCACTTTGCCTTCAGCATTCACGATACGCTGCGAGAACGTCATGGTTGCGCGCGTCATTGCTGTCACTTCGCTCTGGATCTCCAGAAGGTCGTCGAGACGTGCCGCGGCAATAAAGTCCACCGTCATGCGCCGTACCACAAAAGCCACCTGCTCTTCCAACAGGGCCTGTTGATTGAAATGGTGCTGGCGCAACATCTCGGTACGTGCTCGTTCATAAAAAGCAAGATAGCTGGCGTGGTAAACCACACCACCGGCGTCAGTGTCTTCGTAATAGACCCGAACCGGCCAGCGAAACAGCGTTGTACTCACTCTACATCCCGGTCTCATTTTAAACGTTGCTACTATACGCAAGTGAGATCGGCTTGGGAATGGTCCGCCAGAGCCAGGAGAAAATAATTATCAGACGTTAACAACTGGAAGGATTTTTGGGAGATTTCCTGACCAACCGCTGACAAAAACTCACGTCAGCAGCGGTAAAACAGCCCTTGCGGGCTGAGACAGAACTTAATGATAGAACCAGTAAATTCCCAGCGCCAGCACGATCAGCGCCGGCAGCGGGGCAAACAGCGCCTGCCAGCGGGCTCGCTGTGGCCGGAAACCCGTGCCGTGAATCACGCCGCTGCACACCGCCCAGATTAACAATAATCCGTGCCAGATGGCGAGCTCACTGGTGCGTGCGGCAAAGCGCGCCGGCTGCCAGATGACGCATCCGGCCAGCCACAGCGCCAGAATCAGTGAAAGGGCCCGCAGCGGGCCCTTATCCATCAGACGATACAGCGTCTGTATCAGGCTGCGCATCAGAGCTTGTCGTCCTGCGCGCCGCCCTCTTCCACATGCTCGATCGCCAGTGCCGTGACCACGCCAAACGCACAGGCCAGCAAGGTGCCAAGAATCCAGGCAAAATACCACATGCTTAATCTCCTCAATCAGTACAGGGAGTGCGTATTGCGCTCAATGTGTTCTTTGGTGATGCGGCCATACATCTTGTAGTAGCACCAGCTGGTGTAAGCCAGAATAATCGGCACAAAGATGATGGCGGCCACGGTCATGATCTGCAGCGTCAGCAGGCTGGAGGTCGCGTCCCACATGGTCAGGCTGGTGCCTGGCACGGTGCTGGATGGCATGATGAACGGGAACAGCGCAATGCCAGCCGTCATAATGACGCACGCCAGCGTCAGCGAAGAGAAGATAAACGCCCATGCGCCCTTCTCCATGCGCGAACACAGGATCGTCAGCAGCGGCAGCAGCGCGCCGAGCAGCGGGAACAGCCACAGCACCGGCATCTGTTCAAAATTGACCAGCCAGGCCCCGGCTTCACGCACCACGTCTTTACCCAGCGGGTTAGACGCCGCGTGATGATCGATTGCGCTTTTCAGCACATAGCCATCAATGCCGTACTTCACCCACACGCCGGCCAGTACAAAGCCCACCAGCATCACCAGCGCGCTGATTTGCGCCGCGGTGCGGGAACGCAGGTGCAGTTCGCCGCTGGTGCGCATCTGCAGGTAAGTCGCACCCTGGGCCAGAATCATCGCGACGCTGATCACCCCAGCCAGCAGGCCAAACGGATTAAGCAGCTGGAAGAAATTACCGGTGTAGAACAGGCGCAGGTACTCATCAGCATGGAACGGCACACCCTGCAGCAGGTTACCGAACGCCACGCCAATCACCAGCGGCGGCACAAAGCTACCAATGAAGATGCCCCAGTCCCAGGCACCGCGCCAGCGCATATCTTCAATCTTCGACCGGTAATCAAAGCCGACCGGACGGAAGAACAGCGAGGCCAGCACCAGAATCATCGCCACGTAAAAACCGGAGAACGCGGCGGCATAGACCATTGGCCAGGCGGCGAACAGCGCCCCGCCGGCAGTGATCAGCCAGACCTGGTTACCGTCCCAGTGCGGCGCGATGCTGTTAATCATGATGCGACGCTCGGTATCGGTGCGACCGAGGATGCGGGTCAGCATTCCCACGCCCATATCGAAGCCGTCGGTGACGGCAAAACCGATCAGCAGAATGCCAATCAGCAGCCACCAGACAAAACGCAACACTTCATAGTCAAACATGGTCGCTCTCCTTATCCGCGCGCCGGTTGAGTCACAGCCTGCACTGTTTCATGGTGATAGCGGCCGGTTTTCAGGCTGCTTGGACCAAGGCGGGCAAATTTGAACATCAGATACATCTCCGCTACCAGGAACACGGTATACAGGCCGCAGATCAGGATCATCGAGAACAGCAGATCGCCGACGGTCAGCGACGAGTTAGCCACTGCGGTTGGCAGCACCTCACCAATCGCCCACGGCTGACGGCCATATTCAGCGACAAACCAGCCAGCTTCGACGGCAATCCACGGCAGTGGAATACCGTACAGCGCCGCTTTGAGCAGCCAGCGATTCTTACCGATGCGGTTACGAATCACGCTCCAGAACGACAGCGCAATGATGCCCAGCAGCAGCACGCCACACAGCACCATGATGCGGAAGGCGAAATAGAGCGGTGCCACGCGCGGAATGGAATCCTGCGTTGCCTGCTGGATTTGCGCTTCCGTGGCGTTCGCCACGTCCGGGGTATAACGCTTGAGCAGCAGACCGTAGCCGAGATCCTGTTTATGCGTCTCAAACTCACTGCGCACCGCCGGATCTTTACTGCCGGCACGCAGCTCGTTCAGCAGCGCATAGGCTTTCATACCGTTACGGATGCGCACTTCATGCTGCGCCAGCAGATCTTTCAGGCCGGTGACCGGCGTATCGACAGAACGGGTGGCGATCAGGCCGAGCAGATACGGGATCTGGATGGCGTACTTGTTCTCCTGCGTCGCCTGATCCGGCACGCCAAACAGCGTAAAGGCCGCTGGCGCCGGCTGGGTTTCCCATTCGGCTTCGATAGCGGCCAACTTGGTTTTCTGCACGTCGCCCATTTCATAGCCGGATTCGTCACCCAGCACGATGACCGATAGCACGGCAGCCATACCGAAGCTGGCAGCGATCGCAAAGGAGCGTTTAGCAAACGCGATGTCGCGCCCTTTCAGCAGATACCAGGCGCTGATGCCCAGAATGAACATCGCACCGGTGGTGTAGCCCGCGGCCACGGTATGCACAAATTTCACCTGCGCCACCGGGTTCAGCACCAGCTCGGAGAAGCTCACCATCTCCATACGCATGGTTTCGAAATTGAATTCGGAAGCGATCGGATTCTGCATCCAGCCGTTCGCCACCAGGATCCACAGCGCGGACATGTTCGAGCCGAGTGCCACCAGCCAGGTCACCGCCAGGTGCTGCACTTTACCGAGGCGATCCCAGCCGAAGAAGAACAGGCCGACAAAGGTGGATTCAAGGAAGAACGCCATCAGGCCTTCGATGGCCAGCGGCGCACCGAAGATATCGCCGACGTAGTGGGAGTAATAAGACCAGTTGGTACCGAACTGAAATTCCATGGTCAGGCCGGTGGCCACACCCAGCGCAAAGTTGATACCAAACAACTTGCCCCAGAATTTGGTCATATCTTTATAAATCTGTTTTCCCGACAGGACATAGACCGTTTCCATGATCGCCAGTAAAAACGCCATACCGAGCGTTAAGGGCACGAACAGGAAATGGTACATCGCCGTCAGGGCAAACTGTAAACGCGACAGCTCGACAATATCTAACATGATGACTCCTTGCTCCTCGCATGAACTCATCCTGCGAATAACAACCACAAACAGCGGGCAGTGCGATGCAGAATAAGGTCAGGAACGACTGATTATTGATTCCAGTTTTGTTACCGACAGCACAATGCGTACTGCGGCCCGAAGTGAGCGAGTAACAGTGGTGAAAATTCCCCGAAAAACCGATCGCTTCAGCCAGTTTCGAGCAGGAGTAAGATGAGGAGGCGACAGAATTGATATGACAACGCCTGGCACAAACTCCTGTAAATGATGAAAAAGACTGAATTGATGCAGCGCAATTTATACCGGTTGGGTTGCTTTTAGCCAGCGGTAAAGTTTGCTATATATCGCCTTTTATTGATCTGGATTAAGACAATAATTTTCCAGATATGTAGTGTTAGAGTTGTTGTTAATTAGTTGTCATAAATCGATAGCGCAATTAAGAAAACAATTACCTTTCCCGTAATTATTTAACCTCTTTGCCAGCCAGACGCCTGGACGCTGACGGGAAAAAGCACGCCTCTTTGCCCTTCTTTACTCAACGACAAAGTAAGCATAGCCGCAGAAAATGTTGCCGTTACGTTTTTACTGCAAATGTGTGAGGACGGCTAATGGCCGTGCATGACAGCCATAAAAAAAGCCACCCGCAGGTGGCTTTTTTCTTTCAGCAGCAAAATGTTATTTCGCTGGCAGTACCGCTTTCACCGCGTCGCCGATATCGGCCAGGCTGCGAACGGTTTTCACACCGGCCGCTTCCAGCGCAGCAAATTTCTCATCGGCGGTGCCTTTACCACCGGCAATGATGGCGCCGGCGTGACCCATACGCTTGCCTTTCGGCGCCGTTACGCCGGCGATATAGCCGACGACAGGCTTGGTCACATGCTCTTTGATGAACGCCGCGGCCTCTTCTTCAGCGCTGCCGCCGATCTCACCGATCATCACGATCGCTTCGGTCTGCGGATCGTCCTGGAACATTTTCAGGATGTCGATGAAGTTGGAGCCTGGGATCGGGTCACCGCCGATGCCCACACAGGTGGACTGGCCGTAGCCGATGTCGGTGGTCTGCTTAACCGCTTCATAGGTCAGCGTACCGGAACGTGACACGATACCGACGCGGCCTGGCTGGTGAATGTGGCCCGGCATAATACCGATCTTACATTCGCCTGGGGTGATCACACCCGGGCAGTTCGGGCCAATCATGCGCACGCCTGCTTCGTCCAGCTTCACTTTCACCGTCAGCATATCCAGCGTCGGGATACCTTCGGTGATGGTGATGATCAGTTTGATGCCCGCGTCGATCGCTTCCAGGATACCGTCTTTGCAGAACGGTGCCGGCACGTAGATCACGGTAGCGGTGGCGCCTGTGGCTTCTACTGCTTCGCGCACGGTGTTAAACACCGGCAGACCGAGATGGGTGGTGCCGCCTTTACCTGGCGTCACACCGCCAACCAGCTGCGTACCATAGGCCAGCGCCTGCTCAGAGTGGAACGTTCCCTGGCCACCGGTGAAACCCTGGCAAATGACTTTGGTGTTTTTGTCGATCAGAATGGACATTATTTACCCTCCGCAGCAGCGACAACACGCTGTGCTGCGTCTGTCAGGCTGGTTGCTGCAATGATGTTAAGACCGCTGTCCGCCAGTTTCTTCGCGCCCAGCTCGGCGTTGTTACCTTCCAGACGTACCACGACCGGTACGTTGACACCCACTTCAGCCACAGCACCGATGATGCCGTCTGCGATCAGATCGCAGCGCACGATACCGCCGAAGATGTTAACGAATACCGCTTTCACAGCATCGTCAGACAGGATGATTTTGAAGGCTTCGGTAACGCGCTCTTTGGTTGCGCCGCCGCCAACATCAAGGAAGTTTGCAGGCTGACCACCGTGGTGTTTCACGATGTCCATGGTGCCCATCGCCAGACCAGCGCCGTTGACCATACAGCCAATGTTGCCTTCCAGCGCGACGTAGTTCAGTTCCCACTGCGTCGCGTGGGCTTCACGTGGGTCTTCCTGGCTTGGGTCGCGCATTTCACGCAGCTCTGGCTGACGGAACAGGGCATTGCCATCGGCACCCAGTTTGCCATCCAGACAGATCAGGTCGCCCTGTTTGGTGATCACCAGCGGGTTGATCTCAACCATCGCCAGGTCGCGCTCCAGGAACATGGTCGCCAGACCCATGAAGATTTTGGTGAACTGGCTGACTTGCTTACCGGTCAGGCCCAGTTTGAATGCCAGCTCGCGGCCCTGGTATGGCTGCGGGCCGGTCAGCGGATCCAGCGCCATTTTGTGGATCAGGTGCGGGGTTTCTTCCGCCACTTTCTCGATTTCCACGCCGCCTTCGGTTGACGCCATGAAGATCACGCGACGGGTAGCACGGTCAACCACCGCACCCAGATACAGCTCCTGGTCGATGTCGGTCGCCGCTTCAACCAGGATCTGGTTTACCGGCTGGCCATTGGCGTCAGTCTGGTAGGTCACCAGACGTTTGCCCAGCCAGTTTTCAGCGAAAGCACGAATGTCTTCTTTACTGTTAACCACCTTCACACCGCCCGCTTTACCGCGGCCACCGGCATGAACCTGACATTTCACCACCCACGGACCCGCGCCAATTTTCGAGGCGGCTTCTTCGGCTTCACGTGGCGTGGTGCAGGCGTAGCCAGTCGGTGCTGGCATACCATACCGTGCAAACAGCTGCTTCGCCTGGTATTCGTGTAAGTTCATGATGTTCTATCCATTCAGATCTAAACAGGGTTAATTTGGGCGCGCCTCGTGCCAGCGCGCCCGGCGAAAATCAGACATCCAGCAGCAGACGCGCCGGATCTTCCAGCAGCTCTTTCACCGCGACCAGATAGCCGACAGATTCACGACCATCGATCAGACGGTGATCGTAGGAGAGCGCCAGATACATCATTGGAAGCACCACCACCTGACCATTCACCGCCATTGGGCGATCTTTGATGGCGTGCATCCCCAGAATCGCGCTCTGCGGCGGGTTGATGATCGGCGTAGACATCAGCGAACCGAACACACCACCGTTGGTGATGGTGAAGTTACCGCCGGTCAGTTCTTCCACCGTCAGCTTGCCGTCACGGCCTTTCACCGCCAGCTCTTTAATTTTCTTCTCGATGTCGGCCATGCTCAGCGCATCAACATCTTTCAGCACTGGCGTCACCAGACCACGCGGCGTTGAGACCGCGATGCTGACATCGAAATAGTTGTGGTACACCACATCGTCGCCGTCGATCGACGCGTTGACTTCCGGGAAGCGTTTCAGCGCTTCGACCACCGCTTTGATGTAGAAGGACATAAAGCCCAGACGCACGCCGTGACGCTTCTCGAAGGCATCGCCGTACTGCTTGCGCAGATCCATGATCGGCTTCATGTTGACTTCGTTGAAGGTGGTCAGCATTGCGGTGCTGTTTTTCGCTTCCAGCAGACGCTCGGCCACGCGCTTGCGCAGACGGGTCATTGGCACGCGCTTCTCGCTGCGGTTGGCAACTGCCTGCGGAGCCGCATCGGCTGCCGGTGCCGCTTTCGCGCCGTCGGCTTTCTTCGCCAGATGTTTTTCCACGTCTTCGCGCGTCAGACGGCCGCCAACACCGGTGCCTTTAATCTGGCTGGCGTCGAGGTTGTTTTCCGCAATCAGGCGGCGCACGGCCGGGCTGAGCGCGTCATTGCTCTCTTCTTCCAGAGATGCAGTCTGACGCTGTGCAGGCGTAGACTCCTTGCTTTCCACTTTCGCCGTGGTCTCTTTCCCGCCGCTGTTACCTTCCTTCAGACGGCCCAGAATCTGGCGCGATGTTACGGTGGCGCCTTCGTCTTCCAGCACCGCTTCCAGCACACCGTCAGCGGCGGCAGGCACTTCCAGTACCACTTTGTCAGTTTCGATCTCGACCAGCACTTCGTCGCGGGTCACAGAGTCGCCGGGTTTTTTATGCCAGGTGGCTACCGTGGCATCCGCTACGGATTCAGGCAAATCGGGAACGAGAATTTCTACGCTACTCATTTTCTTTCCTTTTAATTAACCAAGGTTCAGCGCGTCATTGACCAGGTCTTGCTGCTGTTGTTGATGTACGGACATATAGCCCACGGCCGGTGAAGCAGAAGCCGGACGGCCTGCGTAACGCAGTGACGCACCAAATGGAACCACTTCGCGGAAATGATGCTGACTGCAATACCATGCGCCCTGGTTCAGTGGCTCTTCCTGACACCAGACGAAATCCTGAACATGGGCGTAATTCTTCAGCGCTTCCTGCACCGCTTTGTGCGGGAACGGATAGAGCTGTTCGATACGCACGATGGCGACATCGGTCTGCTCGTTCTTACGACGCTGCTCCAGCAGATCGTAATAAACTTTACCGGAGCACAGCACTACGCGTTTCACCTGCTGCGGATCGAGGTCGTCGATCTCACCAATCGCCGGCTGGAAGCTGCCGTTGGCCAGCTCATCAAGGCTGGACACCGCCAGCGGATGACGCAGCAGCGACTTCGGCGACATCACGATCAGCGGACGGCGCATACCGCGCAGCGCCTGACGACGCAGCATGTGGTACACCTGCGCTGGCGTTGATGGCACGCAGACCTGCATGTTCTGCTCAGCACACAGCTGCAGATAGCGCTCGAGGCGCGCGGAGGAGTGCTCCGGACCCTGCCCTTCATAGCCGTGTGGCAGCAGCATCACCAGACCACACATGCGGCCCCATTTCTGCTCGCCGGAGCTGATGAACTGATCGATCACCACCTGAGCGCCGTTGGCGAAGTCACCGAACTGCGCTTCCCAGATGGTCAGCACGCGCGGCTCGGCGGTGGCGTAACCGTATTCGAACGCCAGTACCGCTTCTTCCGACAGCACCGAATCCCACACCTTGAACTGACCCTGACCGTTATGGATGTGGTGCAGCGGAGTGTAAGTCGAACCGTTCTGCTGGTTGTGAATCACCGCGTGACGGTGGAAGAAGGTGCCGCGGCCGGAGTCTTCACCCGACAGGCGCACCGGAATGCCTTCGTCCACCAGCGTGGCGTAAGCAAGGTTTTCCGCGCCGCCCCAGTCGAACAGCTTGTTGCCTTCCGCCATCTCTTTGCGGTCGTTGTAAATCTTGGCAACGCGCGACTGCACTTCCACCGCTTCCGGAATGCTGCTGATGCGGCGCGCCAGCTCCTGCAGACGTTTCATGTCCACGGTTTCCGGGTAGCTCTCATCCCACTCGTGGTTGAGGTACGGAGACCAAGTGAACGAGTGCAGGCTCATTGGACGCCATTCCGGCACCACGCACTCGCCTTCATCCAGCGCATCGCGGTACAGGTTTACCAGCTCGGTGGCATCTTCCTGCGTGGCCACGCCTTCGCTTTCCAGCTGATCGGCGTAGATTTTGCGCGGCGTCGGATGCTTTTTGATTTTCTGATACATCAGCGGCTGGGTTGCGCTTGGCTCGTCGGCTTCGTTATGGCCGTGACGGCGGTAGCACACCAGGTCGATGAACACATCGCGTTTGAAGGTGTTGCGATAATCCAGCGCCAGACGGGTAACAAACGCCACCGCCTCCGGATCGTCCGCGTTGACGTGGAAGATCGGTGCCAGCACCATTTTGCCGATGTCGGTGCAGTAAGGGGTAGAACGCGCATCTTTCGGATTCGAGGTGGTGAAGCCCACCTGGTTGTTAATCACGATGCGTACGGTGCCGCCCACTTCGTAACCGCGAGCCTGCGACATGTTCAGGGTTTCCTGCACCACGCCCTGGCCAATAACCGCGGCGTCACCGTGAATGGTGATCGGCAGGACTTTGTTGCTGCCCGGCTCCGCCAGACGATCCAGACGCGCACGCACCGAGCCCATGACTACCGGGCTTACAATTTCCAGATGCGACGGGTTGAACGCCAGCGCCAGGTGTACCAGGCCGCCTTCGGTTTCCACGTCTGACGAGAAGCCCATGTGGTACTTCACGTCACCGGTACCGAGGTGCTCTTTGTGCTTGCCGGAGAACTCGTCGAACAGATCCTGCGGTTTTTTACCCAGCACGTTGATCAGCACGTTGAGACGACCGCGGTGCGCCATGCCCAGCACCACTTCACGCGTGCCGCTCTTGCCGGCGTGGCGAATCATTTCGCGCAGCATCGGTACCAGCGCATCACCGCCTTCCAGCGAGAAGCGTTTGGCACCCGGGAATTTCGCGCCGAGGTATTTTTCCAGGCCCTCTGCCGCCGTCAGCTCTTTCAGGAAACCTTTTTTCTCGTCCGCGCTGAATGACGCATGGCCCACTACCGATTCCAGACGCTGCTGAATCCAGCGCTTCTCTTCGGTGTTGTTGATGTGCATGTACTCTGCACCAATCGAACCACAGTAGGTCTGCTGCAGTGCGGCATAAAGATCGGCCAGCTTCATGGTCTCTTTGCCAATGGCGAAAGAGCCTACGTTAAAGCTTTCCTGAAAATCGGCGTCGGTCAGATCGTGGAAGGCCGGCTCGAGATCCGCCACGCGCTCCTGCTTCCACAGGCCGAGCGGATCGAGGTTAGCGTGCTGATGGCCGCGGAAGCGGAACGCATTAATCAGCTGCAGCACTTTAACCTGTTTGGAATTAGCGGCCGGATCGGTGACTGTGGAGGTGTAACGGGTGGCGTCTTTCGCCAGGCGGCGGAAGTATTCACGCGTCGTGGAGTGAAACTGCTCAGGTTTCACGCCGGTGCCCGGCAGCTGCTGGAACATCGAGCGCCACACTTCATCAACAGAGTCAGGATCGGTCAGGAAATCCTCATAGAGTTGCTCTATGTAGGACTGGTTCGCGCCGGCCAGCCAGGAGGAGTCCAGCCAGGGTTTCATCGCGCTGTTCTGCATTGTGATCCCTTAAGCATTAATCTGCTTTTTTGAGGTTTCATTTGTTGCCGCTTACGCGGCTTGCCGTAGTGAGTTCAGCGATACGAACCTGTGCGCAACCGGCGCCTGGCCCGTAAGGGAACCTTTATAAGCGTGGTCAGTACCGCGCTTATAGAGGCTTCCGTAAACGATCGGGAACCTGGGTTCCCGATCGTGACTTCCGTTTGTTACGCCCCGCGCTGCAGCAGCATCGACTTAATGTGGCCGATGGCGCGCGTTGGGTTTAAGCCTTTCGGGCACACGCTCACACAGTTCATGATGCTGTGACAGCGGAAAACACTGAAAGCATCATTCAGATTGTCGAGGCGCGCATCGGTTTCGGTGTCGCGGCTGTCAATCAGGAAGCGGTACGCCGCCAGCAGGCCGGCCGGACCGATGAACTTGTCCGGATTCCACCAGAACGACGGGCACGATGTGGAGCAGCAGGCACAGAGAATACACTCGTACAGGCCGTCCAGGTGCTCACGCTGCGCAGGCGTTTGCAGATGCTCGCGCGCTGGCGGATTTTCCCCATTATTCAACAGGAAAGGCTTAATCTTCTCATACTGAGCATAGAATTGTCCCATGTCCACCACGAGGTCGCGGATTACCGGCAAACCGGGCAGCGGACGGATAACAATCTTCTTGCTGCCATTGCCCAGTGCGGAGACCGGCGTGATACACGCCAGGCCATTTTTACCGTTCATGTTGAGGCCATCGGAGCCGCACACGCCTTCACGGCAGGAGCGACGGAAGGCCAGCGTAGGATCCTTCTCTTTCAGACGGATCAGCGCGTCCAGCAGCATCATGTCGCGACCATCTTCCGCTTCGAGGGTATAATCCTGCATGCGCGGTTTGTCATCGACTTCCGGGTTGTAACGATAGATAGAAAATTCGAGTCTCATGATGATCTCCGCAATTAGTAAGTACGCGCTTTCGGCGGGAAGGCCGCACGCAGTTTCGGTTGCATGTTCACCTCACGGCGCGTCATGCTTTCCGTTTGCGGAACATAGAGGCTGTGGCACAGCCAGTTGGCATCATCACGCTCCGGATAGTCGAAGCGGCTGTGAGCGCCACGGCTTTCGGTGCGGAAGTTAGCCGCTACCGCGGTGGCGTAAGCGGTTTCCATCAGGTTATCCAGCTCAAGGCATTCGATACGCTGGGTGTTGAAGTCCGGTGAACGGTCATCGAGACGCGCGTTTTTCAGGCGCTCACGAATCTCTTTCAGCTCGGCCAGGCCTTCACGCATCGCATCCCCTTCACGGAATACCGAGAAGTTGTTCTGCATGCAGCGCTGCAGCGCCTTGCGGATTTCAACCGGGTCTTCACCGGTGGTGTTGTTTTCCCAGCGGTTGAAGCGGGCCATCGCCGCGTCGATTTCATCTTCGGTGGCGTCGCGCAGTTCGCCCTGCTCAGCGATGCACTCCATCAGGTGAACACCGGCCGCGCGGCCAAATACCACCAGGTCGAGCAGCGAGTTGCCGCCAAGACGGTTTGCGCCGTGTACCGATACGCAGGCAATTTCGCCTACCGCGAACAGGCCCGGAATCACTTCATCTTCGCCCTGCTCGTTAACGCGCAGCGCCTGACCGGTCACGCGGGTCGGCACGCCGCCCATCATGTAGTGGCAGGTCGGGATAACCGGAATCGGTTCTTTAATCGGGTCAACGTGAGCAAAGGTACGCGACAGCTCAAGGATGCCCGGCAGACGGGATTCCAGCACTTCAGCGCCCAGATGGTCGAGTTTCAGTTTGATGTGTGGACCCCATGGGCCGTCGCAGCCGCGACCTTCACGGATTTCCACCATCATTGAACGCGCCACCACATCACGGCCCGCCAGATCTTTGGCGTTTGGCGCGTAGCGCTCCATGAAACGCTCGCCATGCTTGTTCAGCAGATAGCCACCTTCACCACGGCAGCCTTCGGTCACCAGCACACCCGCCCCGGCGATGCCGGTTGGGTGGAACTGCCACATCTCCATATCCTGCATTGGCACGCCGGCACGCAGCGCCATGCCGACGCCGTCGCCGGTGTTGATGTGGGCGTTGGTGGTGGACTGATAGATACGGCCAGCACCGCCGGTCGCGAGGATAGTGGCTTTGGCTTTGAAGTAGACTGTTTCACCGGTTTCGATGCAGATGGCGGTACAGCCGACGATCGCACCGTCAGCGTTTTTCACCAGATCCAGTGCATACCACTCGGAGAAGATGGTGGTTTTGTTTTTCAGGTTCTGCTGATACAGCGTATGCAGCAGGGCGTGGCCGGTACGGTCGGCAGCAGCAGCGGTACGCGCCGCCTGCTCACCACCGAAGTTTTTCGACTGACCACCAAACGGACGCTGATAAACGCGGCCGTCATCAAGACGGGAGAATGGCAGGCCCATGTGCTCCAGCTCCAGAATCGCTTCCGGACCGGTTTTACACATATATTCGATTGCGTCCTGGTCACCGATGTAATCGGAGCCTTTGACGGTATCGTACATGTGCCATTCCCAGTTATCTTCGTGGGAGTTACCCAGTGCCACGGTAATCCCGCCCTGCGCCGATACGGTGTGGGAACGGGTTGGGAACACTTTGGATAACAGAGCACAGCTCTGGCCCGACTGGGAGATTTGCAGCGCGGCACGCATACCCGCACCACCTGCGCCGATCACCACGGCATCAAATTCTCTGACTGGCAAACTCATTTACACACCCCACACCACAACAGTTCCATAAATTGCATACGACAACAGCGCGACCACAATCACCAGTTGCAACACCAGACGCGTTGCCAGCGGTTTCACGTAGTCGGTCAAAACCTGCCACATGCCAATCCAGCCGTGGACCAGAATCGAGAACAGCGTCAGCAACGTGAACACTTTGGTAAAGGAGGAAGCGAAAAAGCCGCGCCAGACGTCATACGTCAGCGTGCCGGTCATCACGACAAAACCGAGGATGTAGAGAATGTAGAGCGTAATTAAGATTGCAGCAGCACGCAGTAACAGCCAGTCATGGATACCGTTGCGTCCTAATGCAGAAGCATTGCTTACCATACGAGGACTCCAGCCAGAATTGAGAGCACGACAGTGATAACAAAAACCGCTTGCGCGGTACGGGTTCCCACCTGCAGGGTTTCTGCCGTAAAACCGAAGTCGGCCAGCATGTGACGAATGCCGCTTGCTGCGTGATATGCCAGCGCGGTCAGAATGCCCCACATGATGAATTTGGCGAAGAAGCTATCCATGATGGATGCCGCTTGCTGGAAACCTTCCGGAGAAGAGAGGGAGAGACCCAGTAACCAGAGCAGAATTCCGAGAGCGACAAAGGTAATCACGCCGGAGACGCGGTGGAGAATGGACGATATTGCAGTAACGGGAAACCGGATCGTCGAGAGATCCAAGTTAACAGGTCTTTGTTTTTTCACGGTTTTGCCCACACAGCTCTTTTTTATTTTGCTTCCTCCGGTCCTGAGTTACAGAAGAGCACAGTGCGTGTTCGGACTGCAACCGCCACCAAAATAGCAACATCCAGTGTTAAATGAAGCGGGTAAAACGCTGGGTGGCTCCTGGTGTCAGGGTATTCCGGAGACCTGGCGGCAGTATAGGAGGATCACATTCTGATTACAATTCCCCTACAATCTCTTTGGTCACATTTAAGCTGAACAGTGATCCGCCTCACGTATTTCACAATTTATACATTTTTAATTATCTGATTTGACAATAGATCAACATTTCAGTTACAAACGAACGCACTAAAACCCTATGATGCATAAAAGTTATGGGGATACACTTTCCCCTAAGCTCAAGTTATGTAACATTGCCTTTACGAGCAACACAAACCGTCAGGTTATTGGTTACCAAGAAGTTATGTCGTGACAGGATCTTTAACATCCACGATGTGCAGCGCGTCATGCCCGGACACCACCGATTGGCTTTACACATTTCGCTCCGTAACCTTGCAGCATGAACGTTACCGCTGAGTGATGCTGTGAAGATTCTGTTTTAGCCTAAGTCGTGCGGGTTGCAACAAGGCAGTAAGCGTGCAAATGATGGGCGTTTACGCAAGTAAATGACCGCACTGCGCGCGCGCAGCCAGTGTAGCGGCGGCCCGAAAATATGGCGGGTAAACGCAACATGATGACTGTTCTGGTGTCTAAGATCCTTACCTACTAAGGCGCTATGGAGACGAAAAATGACAGATAAAAAAGTGACGCTAACCCTACAAGATAACAACTCCGTGGAACTGGATGTGATGCAAGGCACGCTGGGACAGGATGTTGTTGATGTCCGCGCCCTTGGCTCAAAAGGCCTGTTCACCTTCGACCCCGGTTTTACCTCTACGGCGTCCTGCGAATCAAAAATTACCTTTATTGATGGTGATGAAGGGATTTTGTTACATCGCGGTTTCCCTATCGATCAGCTGGCTACCCACTCAAACTATCTGGAAGTGTGCTACATCCTGCTGAACGGCGAAGCCCCTACTCAGGCGCAGTACGACGAGTTCCGCACTACCGTAACCCGTCACACCATGATTCACGAGCAGATCACCCGCCTGTTCCACGGCTTCCGTCGTGATTCACACCCGATGGCAGTGATGTGCGGCGTGACCGGCGCGCTGGCCGCCTTCTATCACGATTCATTAGACGTGAATATTGAACGTCACCGTGAAATCGCCGCCTTCCGCCTGCTGTCAAAAATGCCGACCATGGCCGCGATGTGTTACAAATACTCCATCGGCCAGCCGTTTGTGTATCCACGTAACGACCTCTCCTATGCCGGTAACTTCCTGCACATGATGTTTGCTACACCGTGTGAAGAGTACAAAGTGAACCCGGTGCTGGAACGCGCCATGGACCGTATTCTGATCCTGCACGCTGACCACGAACAGAACGCATCAACCTCTACCGTGCGTACCGCCGGTTCTTCCGGTGCGAACCCGTTTGCCTGTATCGCCGCCGGTATCGCCTCGCTGTGGGGACCTGCGCACGGTGGTGCCAACGAAGCCACGCTGCGTATGCTGGAAGAGATCAGCACCGTGGATCACATCCCGGAATTCGTGCGTCGCGCCAAAGATAAGAACGATTCGTTCCGTCTGATGGGCTTCGGTCACCGTGTGTATAAGAACTATGACCCGCGTGCGACCGTGATGCGTGAAACCTGTCATGAAGTGCTGAACGAGCTGGGCATGAAGGACGACCTGCTGGAAGTGGCGATGGAGCTGGAGCACATCGCGCTGAACGACCCGTACTTTATCGAGCGCAAACTCTATCCGAACGTCGATTTCTATTCCGGCATCATTCTGAAAGCGATGGGCATTCCGTCATCAATGTTTACCGTGATCTTCGCGATGGCGCGTACCGTTGGCTGGATTGCCCACTGGAAAGAGATGCACGACGAAGGCATGAAGATTGCCCGTCCACGTCAGCTCTACACTGGTTACACCGAGCGCGAATTCAGCTCGGCGCTGAAAAAATAACAATCAGGGCGGGTTATCCCGCCCTTTTCTTTTTTAGTACACGGCGAATGTTTGGGGCGCATCGTGCCAAGCCCTGCCTGGCTAAGCCCCGTTTCAGGCGTCCTCGCGCCGCTGACGCGGTACCTTCACATCCTTCGTCAGTCTGACGGACCGCCGTAGACGGGACATCCTGTCCCGGCTACGGCTTTCGCCCGCATCCATGCGGTCTCATCCTGACTTCCTCATGCTGTTCAGCGCTGCGGATTGCCTGTCCCGGGGCTTAGCCAGTCAGTGCATTAGCTCTGGTGCAGTTTGCCGCAAGTCGATGCGGGGATGGCCTGTCCCGCGCCTCTTCTATTGATGACCAAAACTCAATGCTGACAGCCCGGACACCAGTAAAACGGTCGTGATGACAGTACGCCCTTCTCAATGACGGTGCCGCAGCGCCGGCACTTTTTGCCCTGGCGGTGAAACACCTCGAAACGAAACGCCGCCTCTTCGTGATACTTCTTCATGCTGCCACGCATCTGATAAGACAAACGCGGCACCGCCAGCATGGCGTGGCTCAACGCATCCAGCTGCTGGTCGCTCAAATCCTGTGCACGATGCTGCGCCAGCAAACCGGCGTGCCACAAAATCTCGACGCGCAGATAGTTGCCGAGCCCGGCGAGAAATGCCTGATCCAGCAGCAAACCGCTGAACTGGCGGCGACGAAAACGCGGCGACAGCAGTCGCTCGCGCACCTCTTCCACCGTCAGCGTAGCGTCCAGTACGTCCGGTCCGACGCGTTGCAAAAACGGATGCGCGCCGAGCGTATCTGCGTTCAGCAGCTCAATATCCGAAGCGCTATACAGCAAAATTGCCCGGTCGGCATTACCCAGCCGCACGCGCAGCTGGCGCGAAGTATTGGGTTCAGTCCCGCTCGGCACCACACGCCACACGCCGTACAGCTGATTATGGCTGTACAGCGTCAGTCCGTTAGAGAAATGCGTCAGCAGTGCCTTGCCGCGCGTTTCAAAGGCGTCGATGGTTTCCCCCATCAGCGCCGGTTCGTAGGTCTTCAGCGCCGGAAAAGCAAACCACACCTCGGTCAGAGGTTTGCCCACCATTGCCGCTGCAAGTTGATCCGCCGCGCGGCGGATCTCCGGTCCCTCTGGCATAACCGCTCCTGATTAATGGGTTGCGCCGCCCACTTCGCGAATGTCTTTCTCAGTGCTGAGAATCACCTGCAGCGACGTTTCCAGCGCCTGAATCACACTGGCGGTCGACATACTTGGTGCGCCAGGATGCTGCGCCGCCTGCTGCGGCATATAAGGAATATGCACGAAACCGCCGCGTGCTGCGCTGCCTGTGGTCTGCAGCCAGTGCAGCAGGTGATACATGACGTTATTGCAGGTAAACGTCCCGGCGGTTTGCGACACCGAAGCCGGAATCCCCACTTCGCGCAGTGCCGCGACCATCGCTTTGATCGGCAGCGTAGAGAAATAGGCCGCCGGTCCCCCGGCGACAATCGGCTGATCGACCGGCTGCTGCTGGTCGTTATCCGGAATGCGCGCATCGTTCACATTAATCGCCACGCGCTCTACGCTGATATCGCTGCGCCCGCCAGCCTGGCCGACGCACAGCACGCGGTGCGGCTGCAGCTCTTCCAGCGCGGCGGTCAGCACCTGGCCGCAGCGGGCGAATACCACCGGCAGCTGGCGCACCACAATCCGCGCGCCGCCGAACTCCCGACCATCAAAGCTGCGTACCGCTTCCCACGACGGATTAATGCGCTCGCCGCCAAACGGCTCGAACGCCGTCATTAACACCGTTTTCATCGCAACCTCACAGGAACATCAGGAAATAAAGCAGGAAAATATTTACTACTAACAGTAGCACACCGGTTGGCACCTGAGCCTTGATCACCGCGTTACGATCCGGCAGCTCCAGTAAACGTGCCGGAACAATATTGAAGTTAGCAGCCATCGGTGTCATCAGCGTGCCGCAGTAGCCGCAGAACATGCCGATCGCTGCCATCACCGCCGGATTGCCGCCGTGCTGCAGCACCAGAATCGGAATACCGATGCCGGCGGTGACAATCGGGAACGCCGCAAACGCATTGCCCATCACCATGGTCAGCAGCGCCATGCCCAGCGCATACACCGCGACCGCAATCAGCCGGTTATCCACCGCCAGATAGTGTTCGGTCAGATGCGAAATCGCCGTGCCGACGCCGGCGCTGGTAAACAGCAGGCCGAGCGTGGCGAGAATCTGTGGCAAAATAAACGCCCAGCCAACCGCATCCAGCAAACGCCGCGTCTCTTGCATCGACTGCAGCGGCTTCTCATGGGTAAACTTCAGCGCAATCAGCCAGCCCAGCACGCAGCCAATCATCATCGAAAACAGCGTGACCAGCGTCGAATGATTGCCCGGGCCAAATACCTTCTCCTGCAGACCGGGAATATGATTGAACGCCAGCACGCCAATCACCGTCACCAGCGGGATCGCCAGCGCCGGCAGGAACAGCTTATTGCCGAGACGCTGCGCGCTCTGCTGCTTCTGTTCATCGCTGCGCTGATGATAGCGACCGAGGCGCACGCCGCCGAACCCGGCAATCAGCGCCATGATCACCACCGCCGCGCCCACGGCAATATGCAACCAGCGACGTCCCAGCTCCGCATCACCGGCCCACTGCCCCATCAGTTGATAAGCACCGTCGCCAATCAGGAAAATCACACCGTACAGCGCCCAGAATAAACCGGTGGTAAAACGGCGCGGGTTGGCGCTATCGCGCCATGACAGCAGCGCGACAATCAGCAGGATCGCCCCGGCCAGCCACATCAGATACTGTTGCTGAAACATCACTCACCTCCTTTTGCGCGCAGCGCCTGCTGGTTGAGCGCGCCCAGCTCACGCGACAGCTGACGGTCGAGCCGCACCAGTCGCGCAGCATGAATCAGGAACGCACACAGCGCCGTCGGAATGCCCCACAGCGCGATGTGCAACGGTTCGGTGCTGATGCCCGCTGACTCCTGCATAAAGTTGTGCATAAAAATGATCGCGCCGAAGGCCACGAAAATGTCTTCACCGAAGAACAGCCCGACGTTATCGGTAGCCGCCGACATGGCGCGCAGCCGCTGACGAATCTCCGGTGATACGCTGCCGTAACGGTTTTCAGTGGCACCTTCGGCCATCGGCGCCAGCAGCGGACGCACCATCTGCGGATGCCCGCCCAGGCTGGTCAGCCCCAGCGCCGCAGTCAGCTCACGCACGAACAGATAGACGATCAGTAAACGGCCGGCGGTGGCGGTTTTGATCCGGGCGATCCACGTCTGCGCACGCTCTTTTAAACCGTGGCGCTCCAGCAATCCGATGACCGCCAGCGGTAACAGCAGGATCAGCGGCAGATTACGGGTATTGAGAAAGCCGGAACCCAGCTTCTCCAGAATATCGCCGAGCGGCATATGCGCCGCCAGCCCGGTGACAAAACCGGCAACAATCACCACCAGCACCGGGTTGAAGCGCAGCACAAAGCCAAGCACAATCGCGGCAATGCCAAGTAACGGCCAGAGATTGACCACGTTATCCATGTTTTCCCCTCGTCAGAAATAAAAAGCCCGGCAACAGGCCGGGCTAACAGTCAATGATCAGGCGCTGGTGACAGCAATCTGATTTGTCGCAAAAGCGGCGCGCAGGGTGCGGGCGAATTCCAGCGCATGGGCGCCATCGCCGTGCAGACAGACCGTCTGCGCATTCACCGCCACCCATTCGCCGCTGACGCTGCGCACCTGACGCTGCTGCACCATGGTGAGCGTCTGCGCCAGCGCCTGCTCAGCCTCTTCGATTAATGCCCCCGGCTGGCTGCGCGGCACCAGCGCGCCACTGGCCAGATAGCCGCGGTCAGCAAACACTTCTTCGCGCGTGCGCAGACCATGATGCGCGGCGGCGGCAATTGAGGCGCTGCCCGCCAGACCAACCAGAATCAGCGCCGGATCGACAGCTTTCACCGCGCGCGCAATCGCATCCGCCAGCACTGCATCTGACGCCGCCTGGTTATATAGCATGCCGTGCGGCTTCACGTGCACCAGCTTCGCCCCTTCACTTTCGGCAAGGCTTTTCAGGGCACCAATCTGGTAGATCACCTGCGCGTAGACGGTTTCCGGCGGCAGCTGCATGGCGGTCCGGCCAAAATTTTCCCGGTCGGGAAAGCTCGGATGCGCACCAATCGCCACGCCGTTGGCGCTGGCCCAGCGCACCGACTGCAGCATAGTTTCGGCATCGCCGGCATGGAAACCGCAGGCGATGTTGGCCGAGCTCACCAGTTCCAGCAGGGCCCGATCGCTGGCACTGCCTTCACCGAGGTCGGCGTTAAGATCGATCTTCATGAGCAAGCCCCCAGGCTATCTGATCAAGCGAACGTTGCTGCTGCTGTTTGGCCAGCAGCGCCTCCTCCAGCGTGCAGCGGATGAAGTGAATCGGTTCTCCCAGACGAATCTGCGCCAGCTGATAGAGATCGGCTTCGATGACGCAGGCAATACGCGGATAGCCGCCGGTGGTTTGCGCATCGGCCATCAGCACAATCGGCTGACCGTTCGGCGGCACCTGCACCACACCCGGCACCAGGCCGTGCGACAGCAGTTCACGTGCGACACTGCGCTGGAGCGGACTGCCCTGCAGCCGGTAGCCCATGCGGTTACTTTGCGGGCTGAGCTGCCACGGGTTACGCCAGAATGCGTCCTGCGCGTCGTGGGTAAATTCGTTGTACTCCGGCCCCGGCAGTGCGCGGATGCGGTTGCCCCACAGCAGCTGCCGTACGCCAGCCTGATGGCTGAAGCGGCGCGTCGGCTTGCCCAGCGGCAGCTGATCGCCATCCTGCAGTTTACGTCCCTGCCAGCCGCCAAAGGCCGCTTTGAGATCGGTGCTGTGCGAGCCCAGCATGGCGTCGATGGCAAAACCGCCGTTCACCGCCAGATAGCTGCGCATACCGCGCGTAGGCATGGACAGACTCAGCACCTGGCCTTTTTTCACCGGCAGACGCCAGCCGGTCCACACCGGCTGGCCATCCAGTTCGGCGCTGCAGCTGGCACCGGTCAGCGCAAACCAGCCGTCGCGACGAAACTCCGCTTTGAACTGGCCGAGCACAATTTCCAGCACCGCGCTGTTTTCGGCGTTGCCGACCAGCATATTGGCCGTGCGCATTGAAGGCTCATCCAGTGCGCCGCTCAGGCTGATACCGTATTGCCGCCAGCCGTGGCGGCCGCGATCCTGCACCGAGGTCATTAATCCGGCACGCAAAATGTTTAACATACGCCCTCCCGTTGTGGCACGAAGCGGACGCTGTCGCCGGGACGCAGCAGCGTCGGCGGCTGCTGTTGTGGATCGAACAGGCTGAGCGGCGTGTGGCCAATCAGCTGCCAGCCACCGGGCGCGGCCAGCGGATAGATGCCGGTCTGGCTGCCGCCAATGCCCACCGAACCGCCAGGCACCACCAGCCGGGGCTCGGCGCGACGCGGCGTGTGCAGCCGCTCATCCAGCCCGCCGAGATAAGGGAAACCCGGCTGAAAGCCAATGAAATAGACCACGTAATCCGCGCTGCTGTGCAGTTCCACCACCTGTTGCGAGGTCAGCTCCGCCGCACGGGCGACCTCCGCCAGATCCGGTCCACCCGCGCCGCCATACACCACCGGAATCTCAACCTGACGCGGCTCGGCCAGCAGCACCTCGCTCTCTTCCCACCAGCGCTGCAAACGCTCAATTGCATCCAGCGCTTTCAGCTGCGGATCGCGCAGCAGCAGCGTCAGGTTATTCATGCCCGGAATCACTTCCGCGATCTGCTCATTCTGCTGCAGCCGCTGGCACAATCCCCAGATGCGCTGCTGGCTGACGAGCGAAACCGGCGGTTCCAGCTCCAGTACCACCGCCCGCTCACCCAGCAGATAACAACGTGCTCGTTGCAAAACCCACCTCCCGGTCATTAATAAAACGCGCCGTGACCGCAGTGACGGCGCGCCTGAGGGCATTCGCTTATGCGAAAAGTCAATAAGTTATGCGAAAGTGAAGGAGATGTGTCAACTGATTTGCGCCCGGCACGTGTTTCCGGGCGCATAAGCGAGGCGGTCAGGCGGGGTTGTCGATGTCGATAAAAGTCACATCCAGACCATGCTGGCTGGCGAGCCACTCACCGAGCGCTTTAATGCCGCCGCGTTCGGTGGCGTGATGGCCGGCAGCAAAGAAATGCAGCCCCTGTTCACGGGCGCTGTGGATGGTCTGCTCAGAAACTTCACCGCTGATAAAGGCGTCAACGCCAAAGGCGCCGGCCGCATCGATAAAGCCCTGGCCGCCACCGCTGCACCATGCCACCCGGCGAATCAGCGCCGGAGCATTATCACCGCAGTGCAGCGGCTGGCGTCCAAGGCGCGCCGCGATTTTTTCCGCCAGCGCCGGACCGCTTAGCGGCTCAGCCAGCTCGCCCCAGGGCACCAGCGGCTGAATTTCACCTTTGACGTCGATATCAAACAGCGTGGCCAGCTGGGCGTTGTTGCCCAACTGTGGGTGAGCATCGAGCGGCAGGTGCCAGCCGTACAGGTTGATGTCATTGGCCAGCAGCGTGCGCAGACGCTGGCGCTTCATCCCTTTAATTACCGGCGCTTCGCTCTTCCAGAAGTAGCCATGGTGCACCAGTATCGCATCGGCGTGGCGTTTTACCGCCTCATCCAGCAGCGCCTGACAGGCCGTCACGCCGGTGATTACACGGCGCACCTGCTCACGCCCCTCAACCTGCAAACCGTTGGGCGCATAGTCGCTGAAGGCACTGGTGTTGAGTTGCTGATTGACGATCTGTTCTAACTCGAAATTGTTCATAACGGCTCCGTGACTGCCTCAGGCTGCGCTGCGCGCGCGCTCAAAGGCGTCTAGTGTCTTTTTACGTGCCGCCTTATGTTCCACGATTGGCGCCGGATAATCGAGTTTCTTGTTATTTTTCTCCGCCCAGGCGTGCGGCTGATGGATGGCGCTGTCCGGCACGTCTTGCAGCTCCGGCAGCCACCGGCGGATAAACTCGCCCTGCTTATCAAAGCGCTCGCCCTGGGTCGTCGGGTTGAAGATGCGGAAGTAAGGCGCAGCGTCGGTGCCGGTCGACGCGGCCCACTGCCAGCCACCGTTGTTAGCCGCCAGATCGCCGTCAATCAGCTGCTGCATGAAATAGCGTTCACCCTCGCGCCAGTCAATCAGCAGATCTTTCACCAGAAAGCTGGCGGTGATCATGCGTAACCGGTTGTGCATCCAGCCCAGCGTATTGAGCTGGCGCATCGCTGCGTCAACAATCGGATAACCGGTTTTGCCCTGCTGCCAGGCGGTAAGGTGTTGCTCATTCTGTTGCCAGCTGACGTTGCGCGTCCAGTCGACAAACGGCTGATGCTTACACAGCGCCGGAAAGGCCACCATCAGGTGACGATAAAATTCGCGCCAGACCAGTTCATTCAGCCACACCAGCGCGCTGCCATTGTTCAGCGCCTGCGGATGCTCCTTCAGAATGCGATGCAGGCACTGACGCGGCGACAGCACACCAATCGCCAGATATGGCGACAGGCGGCTGGTACCGTCAATCGCCGGTATGTCGCGCTGCTGGTCATATTTTTCCACCCGCTGCTGGGCAAAATGGCGCAGCTGCTTTAGCGCCGCCTCTTCTCCGGCGGGAAACCAGGTTTCGTCGAATTCTTCCACAGGATAATCGAATGCCGCTATTTTTTTGCCGGCGGCCACGGGTGCCCCGGCGCGCGCTTTTGGTGCGTGATGGCACTCTGGCAGCCCCTGTTGCAGACGCCGGATAAACGCTTTGCTGAACGGCGTGAACACTTTGAACATGCTGTTGCTGCCGGTCTGTACGCTGCCCGGCGGTAACAGCAGGCTGTCATCGAATCCCTGGCACACTACGCCCTGCTGATCGAGCTGCTTCTCAACCGCAGCATCGCGCTGGCGCTCATTGATTTCATACTGATAGTTGTAAAACAGCGCATCCACCTTGTGCTGCTGGCAGAAGGTCGCCAGATAGTCGATCGACGCGGCGAAGTCATCGCACTGATGATAGTGCAGCTTGATACCGCGTTCTGCCAGCGACTGCTGCAGCAGGCACAGGTTTTGATAGATAAAAGCCGCCTGTTTGGGGGCCATGCTGTGTTGCTGCCACTGGCCGGGCGTGGCGATGAACAGCGCCAGCACCTCGGCCTGACTGTCGCGGCAGGCCGCGGCCAGTGCGCTGTTATCATTAATGCGCAAATCGTTACGCAGCCAGACTAAGTGAGTGCTCATAACGCTCCGTGTTTACTGGCCGTAGCGCAGACGCAGCGCTTCCGGGTAGGGATCGAAATAACGCTGCTGCGCCAGCCACGGGTGCGGGAACTCTGCCATGTAATGTTTCAGCATGGTGATGGGGGCCAGCAACGGCTGCACACCGCGACGGTAGCGGTCAATCAGCTGCGCCAGCTCCTGACGCTGCGGTGAACTCAGCTTCGGCCGGAAATACCCCTGTACATGCATCAGCACATTGGTGTGATTACGGCGCGACGCCTGGTGCGACATCAGGTGCATCAGACGATTACGGTATTCGAAGGCGTACGCATCCAGTGACTCCCACTGTTCCATCGCCGCGACAAACCGTCCCATCTCGCGGTACTCATCCTGCGCATGCGACAGCAGCAGTAATTTGTAGCGACTGTGGAAGGCAATCAGCTTATGGCGCGTCAGCCCGCTGCGCCACATTTCGTTGAACTCATGCAGCGCATAGACGCGCCCCATAAAGTTTTCGCGGATCGCATCATCGTGCAGGCGTCCATCCTCTTCCAGCGGCAGCCACGGCAGCTCTTTTTGCAGGAACGAGGTGAACACGCCGGTGCCGGCTTTGCGATTGTTGTTAGTGTCAGGCTCGTAGACGCGCACGCGCTCCAGTCCGCAGCTCGGCGATTTGGCACACAGGATGTAGCCGCACAGATGGTGCAGCGATTTAACGCGCTCCGCAGACCAGCGGGCCATGTCGTCGGTCAGCTCTTCCCCGCCGTCTTTACTGAAACACAGGTGGATCTGATCGTCGCTCTGTTTGACCAGCCGCAGCGCCGGGCGCGGCGTCGGCAGACCGATGGCCATTTCCGGGCAGACAGGTTCGAAGCGCACAAATGGCGCGAGCTCGTCAGTTGCAAAGGCAAAACGCTTGTGGCCGCCATCGAATCGGACGCTATCCCCGAGCAGGCAGGCACTGATACCTACAGGAATTTTCTCGCTCATACTTGTACAACCTCCAAAATCTTGTAGAGGTTTAAGTGTAGCTGAAATGCCGCGAGATAACAGCGGGACAATGCGTCTGTCGCACCACTTTAAGATAAAAAAACCCGGTGCCTCGAGCGAGGTCACCGGGTTATCACCGCGAAGCCGGGGGTTACCAGTAGATACCGCCTGCCGCTTCTGATTGCGCCAGCCAGACCGGTTTAGTACTGGTTTTGCACCACATGCGGTGCAGATAACTGTAGAAGCGCGCGCGATCCTGGCGGAACAGCATCACTGGCAGCGCCAGTACGCCAATCAATACCACCAGCACACGGCGCAGCACAATTTTGGCGAGTGGATATGCCTGATACATCAATGCCTCCTCGTGGTAAATTTTGCTATGAAATGTGATCTGCCTCAGATATTACGCCTGGTTGTGTAATTTTACTACTCATCCGACCACTATTTTGATCTTTTTTCAGTCATTTCCTGGCCGGAATGAAAGGAAGTTACATTTTTGTAAAATTTCGGATCACGGCGAGTTACTGAGATCGTGACGGACGCCGTCGCGGTTTATTGTTAAAGTAACGCGTTAACCTTATTTGCCGCAGGAGTCAGCGTGACGACCATCTTGATTGTCGAAGATGAAAAGGAGATTCGCCGTTTCGTGCGCCTGGCGCTGGAGAGCGAAGGCCTGAAGATTGTGGAAGCGGAGCAGCTGCAGCGCGGCCTGATTGAAGCGGCTACGCGCAAACCGGATTTGGTGATTCTCGATCTCGGTTTACCGGACGGCGATGGCAATGCCTTCATCCGCGAAGTGCGACAGTGGAGCAGCATGCCGGTGATTGTGCTGTCAGCGCGCAGCGATGAGCAGGATAAAATAGAGGCGCTGGATGCCGGCGCTGACGACTATCTCACCAAGCCGTTTGGTATCGGCGAACTGCTAGCGCGCGTGCGCGTGGCGCTGCGTCGTCATCAGCGCAGCCAGCCGGAACCGCTGGTGCAGTTTGGCGAAGTGAGCGTCGATCTCGCCGCGCGACGCGTGCTGCGCAGCGGTGAAGAGGTACATCTGACACCGACCGAATTTCGCCTGCTCAGCCTGCTGCTGAATAACGCCGGCAAAGTGCTGACCCAGCGCCAGTTGCTTAACCAGGTGTGGGGGCCCAACGCCGTGGAACACAGCCATTACCTGCGCATCTATATGGGACACCTGCGGCAAAAGCTGGAAGCCAACCCCACCCAGCCGACGCACCTGCTGACAGAAACCGGCATCGGCTATCGCTTCATGCCATAAAAAAAGGCCGCAAACGCGGCCTTCTTCATACAGGATGCCCTGTCAGGCGTTTTTCAGCACTTCGCTGACAATTTCTACCGCTTCTTTCTCGATCTGCTGGCGATGCTCAGCGCCGAGGAAGCTTTCACAATAGATTTTGTAGGCGTCTTCCGTGCCGGACGGACGTGCCGCGAACCAGCCGTTTTCTGTCATCACTTTCAGACCACCAATCGAGGCGCCGTTGCCCGGTGCCGCGGTCAGACGTGCGGTGATCGGGTCGCCCGCCAGCGTATCGGCGCTGACCATTTCAGGTGACAGCTTCGACAGTGCCGCTTTCTGCGCAGAAGTGGCAGGTGCCTGCAGACGGTTGTAGCTTGGCGCACCAAAACGCGCGGCCAGCTCATCATAGTGCTGCTGCGGGTTCTTACCGGTAACCGCAGTGATTTCCGCCGCCAGCAGACACAGGATGATGCCGTCTTTGTCTGTTGACCAGGCGGAGCCGTCGAAACGCAGGAACGAGGCGCCGGCGCTCTCTTCGCCGCCAAAGCCAAAGCTGCCGTCGAACAGACCATCCACGAACCATTTGAAGCCGACCGGGACTTCCACCAGCTTGCGACCAATGTCGTTCACCACGCGGTCAATCATCGCGCTGGAAACCAGCGTTTTACCAACGGCCACCTCTTTGCCCCAATGCGGACGGTGCTGGAACAGGTAGTTGATCGCTACCGCCAGATAGTGGTTCGGGTTCATCAGACCGGCGGGCGTGACGATACCGTGACGGTCGTAATCCGGATCGTTACCGAAGGCCAGATCAAACTTATCTTTATACGCCAGCAGACCGGCCATCGCGCACTCGGACGAACAGTCCATGCGCACCACGCCATCTTTATCCAGATGCATGAAGCGGAACGTCTGGTCGATGGCATCATTAACGATGGTCAGATCCAGCTGGTAGTGCTCAGCAATGCGCTGCCAGTAGGCCATGCCGGAACCGCCGAGCGGATCGACACCGATTTTCAGGCCGGCTTTCTGGATTGCCGGGAAGTCAATCACCTGCGCCAGACCTTCAACGTATGGCTGGATCAGATCCTGCTCAACGATGTGGCCACTGGCCCACGCCTGATCCAGCGCCAGACGCTTAACCTCTTTCAGCTCACCTTTGATCAGCTGATTCGCGCGGTCTTCCACCACTTTGGTGACGTTGGTGTCAGCCGGTCCACCGTTCGGCGGATTGTACTTGATGCCACCGTCTTCTGGCGGGTTATGCGACGGGGTAATCACGATACCGTCCGCCTGCGCGCCGCCGCGCTTGTTGTGCTCCAGAATGGCGTTGGAGATCGCCGGCGTCGGCGTATAGCCGTTGTCCTGCTGCACAATCACATCAACGCCGTTGGCGGCCAGCACTTCCAGCACTGACAGGATCGCCGGCTCAGACAGCGCATGGGTGTCTTTACCTACGTAGCACGGGCCGGTGATGCCGTTCTTTTTACGCTCTTCAGCGATCGCCTGCGCAATCGCCAGAATGTGTACTTCGTTGAAGCTATGACGTCCCGCGCTGCCGCGGTGGCCGGAGGTGCCAAATTTCACCGCATGGTCCGGGTTCGCCGCATCCGGCTTCAGGACGTAGTACTGCGAGGTTAATTGTGCAACGTTAATCAAATCGCTCTGCTGGGCAGGTTGCCCGGCACGGGGGTGATTGGCCATTGGCGCTTCTCCCTGACGCTTCGGTTTAAATGGTGCCGCAAACTTTCTCTGCCAGTTCCTGCGGGAACTGCATGGCAAGCATGATGTGTTCCACCATGCTGCATTTACGACCTGTATTGGTATTGGTGATCACCCAGTACGGCGTGCCGGGCACGTGCTTCGGCTTAGTATGGGTGCCATTTTGCAGCAGCGTGTGCTCGTCGCCCGCAAAGTAAACGCGGGTGCGGCCCTGCAGCGAGGCAGTGGCATCAGCAAAGGCTGCCGGATCAAGACGATAAAGCGTTGACAGGATCAGCATGAAGCGATTAACCGCCTTCTTCTGCTCCGCATACTCGTCAGACAGCAGCAGCTCACGCACGGCGCGCACGCGATCCTGAGGTCGCGCTTCGCTGCGTGCAGCCGGTGCTTCTTTTACCGCCGCATTCGCCGCTGGCGCAGCGGATGCGCTCTGGCCGGCAGTGAATTTCAGCATACGGCGCAAAATGTCCGAGGCGCTTTCACCAATGTGCTGCGTGTGGCTGGCAATATAACGGTAGAGTTCTTCGTCAACTTCAATCGTTTTCATCTTTTTCCGTGCGATTCTGGCAAATGGCAGAACCACGCTACTTTGCAAAGGCCTTAACAAAATCCGGTCGTGCAAAATGTGAGCGGGCTCTAACATAAGGATTATAAAGTTAAATCCGCGACAGCCGGTAGCGCTGGCATCGTTTACGGGCAAAAGTCGGAATATGCCCTAATGCCTGACCGCCTGGCGCCGGGACAGGTGAATCCATGATACCCTAAGCCCAGGTCTCAACCGAAAGAACTTTAGCCATGATTTTGAACGCCCGTCTGCAAACTGAACAATCTGCCCCTGATGCCCAGCCCATTCTGTTAATTCATGGCCTGTTTGGTAGCCTGGATAACCTCGGCGTACTGGCGCGCGGCGTGCGCGATGCACGGCCCACGCTGCAGGTGGATGTCCGTAACCACGGCCTGTCACCGCGCAGCGAAGAGATGCACTACGCTGCGCTGGCGCAGGATATGGTCGACACGCTGGATGCGCACCACATCGAACGGGTCGATGTTATCGGCCACTCAATGGGCGGCAAAATTGCCATGGCGCTGAGCGCCGTTGCGCCCGAACGGATTGGCAAAATGGTACTGATTGATATCGCGCCGGTGGATTACCAGACGCGACGCCACGATGAGATCTTCGCGGCAATCCGCGCGGTCAGTGCAGCTGGCGTCACGCGCCGCAGCGCTGCAGCCGACGTGATGCGTGAACACGTGCGCGAAGAAGGCGTGATTCAGTTCATTCTGAAATCTTTCCATGAAGGCGAATGGCGCTTTAACGTGCCGGTATTATGGGACAATTATCCGGTGCTCTCCGGCTGGCAGGAGGTACCCGCGTGGCCTCATCCGGCGCTGTTTATTCGCGGCGGTGATTCACCCTATCTGGACAATCAGCACCGTGATGCGCTGCTGCGCCAGTTCCCGCAGGCGCAGGCGCACATTATCAGCGGTGCCGGCCACTGGGTGCATGCCGAAAAACCCGATGCCGTACTGCGCGCGGTGCGCCGCTTTTTTAACCTGTAAAAGCAAAAGCTTGCTACGGGCGGTTTAGGGTTGGCGTCGCGCCGGGCGCTGGAGTATGATGTCGCGCTAAAAATTTGCCGCGGATGCTTTTTTCGCCGCGGTCGGGCCGATAAATGTTTAAATCGCGCAGCGCCTTTCCGCCGTTCGCGCCCACGCAGTTTCACAAACCATGGCAAAAGAACAGACAGATCGTACCACGCTCGATCTCTTCGCAGACGAGCGGCGTCCCGGTCGCCCTAAAACCAGTCCGCTGTCGCGTGATGAGCAGCTGCGCATTAATAAGCGCAACCAGCTGAAGCGCGACCGGGTGCGCGGCCTGCGCCGCGTTGAGCTGAAAATGTCCAGCGAAGCGGTCGACGCGCTTAATACGCTGGCCGAGCAGCAGAACATCAGCCGCAGTGAACTGATTGAACAAATGCTGCTGGCGCAGCTCAAACTGGCGTAACGTGCGCAGACCGCACGCTGGAACACAAACTCAGCGCTTTACACATTCCGCGCTTTTCGCCGGTCTGCTATCATTCGCATAACTGTGTCGTCTTCTGACTTACTTTCACAATCAGGATTTAAGAGGTTACTCACTCCATGGCAATCGTAGGCATTTTCTTCGGCAGCGATACCGGCAACACTGAAAACATTGCAAAAATGATCCAGAAACAACTGGGTAAAGATGTCGCCGAAGTGCATGACATTGCTAAGAGCACCAAAGAAGATCTCGAAGCATTCGATATTCTGCTGCTGGGTATTCCGACCTGGTACTACGGTGAAGCCCAGTGCGACTGGGATGACTTCTTCCCGACGCTGGAAGAGATTGATTTCAACGGTAAGCTGGTAGCGCTGTTTGGCTGCGGCGATCAGGAAGATTATGCCGAGTACTTCTGTGACGCGATGGGCACCATTCGCGACATCATTGAGCCAAACGGCGCAGTGATTGTGGGCCACTGGCCAACCGAAGGTTACCACTTCGAAGCCTCTAAAGGACTGGCAGACGACAAACACTTCCTCGGCCTCGCCATCGATGAAGATCGTCAGCCTGAACTGACTAACGAGCGCGTCGACAAATGGGTTAAGCAGATCTTTGACGAGCTGCAGCTGCAGGCGATCATCGAAGCCTGATGCTTTCCTGTCCGATGTGGGCGCTGGCTCACATCGGGCAATGGAATTACCTATAAAAATAATAGCTACGGTTTTTTAACTTTTTCCCTCAATTCTGTAGAATACCCGCAACGGTCATCTGCTTATTCCTCGGGCATCAGACTGAGACTGCGCGAAAAGGAACATCGATCTGCACGATCCCGCTGAGGTTCACGACATTTCTCCTTACAGCATCCGGGGAATTGTCCGCCGCAGCCGGTTTTCATTTCGCAGGCTGAGCTCTATAATGAGACGCAAATGAGAATGCGCGTTGACCACACATTCAAGGCCTTTGCGCCGTAAGTGACTAGCAAAGTAACAGGACAATATCCGCATGACTGACAACAACTCCGCATTGAAAAAGGCTGGCCTGAAAGTCACGCTGCCCAGACTGAAGATTCTGGAAGTGCTTCAGGGACCCGGACCCGAGTCCCATCATGTCAGTGCGGAAGATTTGTACAAACGCCTGATCGACATGGGCGAAGAGATTGGTCTGGCGACGGTATACCGTGTTCTGAACCAGTTTGACGACGCCGGCATCGTGACGCGTCATAACTTCGAAGGCGGGAAATCCGTATTCGAACTGACCCAGCAGCATCATCATGATCACCTGATTTGCCTCGACTGCGGCAAAGTGATCGAGTTTAGCGATGAATCTATCGAAACGCGTCAGCGTGAGATTGCAACACGCCACGGTATCAAACTCAGCAACCACAGCCTGTATCTGTACGGCCACTGTGCGCTGGGAGACTGCCGCGAAGACGAGACGCTCCACGATCAGTAATTGAATATGCTATGCAGTATAAAAAAACCGGTGCCAGGCACCGGTTTTTTTATGGCTGCGTTCAGGCGACCAGCGTTTCCTGCAAATAGCGCCAGCGCGGAACCGGCGTGCTGCAGTCCAGCACCGCCAGCGAAATGCGGGTCTGGTTGTTGCCGTTAAGCATTTGCAGTTCGTGATACTGAATGGTCACTTCCTGCTGCTGCTGGGAAATGATGGCATGCTCACTGGTGGCGATTCGCATCCCTTCCCGCTGCCCGTGCAGTTTGCGAAACAGGGTTTCAGTGTCATTGAGATCGAGCTGTTTGCCTTGCGGCGTCACCATTTTGAAGTCGGGATGAAAGTGCGACAGCAGCAGATCCATACTGTCATCGCTGCCTTCGGCCTGATTAAAAATACGTTCGATAAGCTGATGTAAAACCACCACGCTATGTTTGGCTTCCAGAGCGAGACTTGTCATTTTTCTTCCTTCGCTAACCCGCACAGCAACATTTAAGAGCGCATAGCCTACCTGAAAATAACGATTTCACACGGGTAAATTAGTTAATTTTATTAAAGTCAGATTAGTCGTAATCGCGCGTGATTACTGTTTTTTGTCTGGTTCAGCATAATCGATTCCCGTTTGCAGATAACGGGCAATAAAAAAGGGCGATTGCTCGCCCTTTGCTGATCATATCGTGCTATCAAGCAGTAAAATTATTCGCCGATTTTTGCCCAGGTATCACGCAGACCCACGGTGCGGTTGAACACCAGTTTCGACGGCTGCGAGTACACGCTGTCAGCGCAGAAGTAACCTTCGCGCTCAAACTGATACGGTGCCAGCGCGCTGGCGGCACGCAGACCCGGCTCAACGAAGCCCTGTTTGATCTCCAGCGAGTTCGGGTTGATGGTGGTGAGGAAATCCTCGGCCGCGCCCGGGTTTGGCACGCTGAACAGACGATCGTACAGGCGGAATTCGGCAGGCAGCGCGTGAATCGCCGATACCCAATGGATAACGCCTTTCACCTTGCGGCCATCGGCCGGATCTTTGCTCAGGGTGTCGACATCGCAGGTAGCGTAGATGCAGGTGATGTTGCCGGCTTCATCTTTCGCCACGCGCTCGGCACGAATGACATAAGCGTTGCGCAGACGAACTTCTTTACCCAGCACAAGACGTTTGTACTGCTTGTTGGCCTCTTCACGGAAGTCGGCGCGATCGATCCACACCTCACGGCTGAACGGCACCTCACGCGTGCCCATCTCCGGTTTGTTCGGGTGGTTCGGCATGCTGATGATTTCTTCATGCCCGGCCGGCAGGTTCTCGATCACCACTTTCAGCGGATCCAGCACCGCCATAGCGCGCGGCGCGTTCTCGTTGAGGTCGTCACGAATGCACGACTCCAGCGACGCCATCTCAACAATGTTGTCCTGCTTGGTCACACCGATACGGCGGCAGAATTCGCGGATTGACGCCGCGCTATAGCCACGACGGCGCAGACCGGATACGGTCAGCATGCGCGGATCGTCCCAGCCTTCAACAATCTTCTCGCTCACCAGCTGCGTCAGCTTACGCTTCGACATCACCGCATATTCCAGATTCAGGCGCGAAAACTCGTACTGACGCGGATGCACCGGAATAGTGATGTTATCCAGCACCCAGTCGTAGAGACGACGGTTGTCCTGAAACTCCAGCGTACACAGGGAATGGGTGATGCCTTCCAGCGCATCGGAGATGCAGTGGGTAAAGTCGTACATCGGATAGATGCACCACTTGTTGCCGGTCTGGTGGTGTTCGGCAAATTTAATGCGGTACAGCACCGGATCGCGCATCACAATAAAGCTGGATGCCATGTCGATTTTGGCACGCAGACAGGCTTTGCCCTCTTCGAAGCCGCCATCACGCATCTTCTGGAACAGCGCCAGGTTCTCTTCCACGCTGCGATCGCGATACGGGCTGTTTTTGCCCGGCGCGGTTAGCGTGCCGCGGTATTCACGGATCTGCTCTGGCGAAAGCTCATCAACGTAGGCCAGGCCTTTGTTGATCAGCTCAACCGCGTAGTTGAACAGTTGGTCAAAGTAGTCAGAGGAATAACGAATGTTGCCGCTCCACTCAAAGCCCAGCCATTGCACATCATTCTTGATCGATTCAACGAACTCCATATCCTCTTTGACCGGATTGGTGTCGTCGAAACGCAGGTTGCACTGCCCCTGATAATCTTGTGCGATACCAAAGTTCAGGCAGATCGATTTTGCATGGCCAATATGCAGGTAACCATTGGGCTCAGGCGGGAAACGGGTATGCACACTGTTGTGCTTACCGCTCGCCAAATCTTCGTCGATGATCTGACGAATAAAGTTCGTTGGGCGGGCTTCAGCCTCACTCATCTCAAAATCCTCAAAACAATAGCGGGTGATTTGTACCACGAAGTAACGGAGTATGATCCACAAAGCGCTGAAGGGAAACAACCGTTTGTTGGTCGTTTTAAAACAAAAAAGGCAGGAATTGCTTCCTGCCTTCAGTGACGATCAAAACGTGTTAATTTTTCACTTCATACAGCGGCGTAACGCCTGCCACCACGGTACCGCCTGCCAGCAGATTCAGACCAGCGAAATCATCGCTGTTGCTGACCACCACCGGGCTGATCATCGAACGCGCATTGGCGTTGAGGAAGTCCAGATCCATTTCGAGGATCGGCTGACCCGCTGTGACGGTTGCGCCCTCTTCCACCAGACGGGTAAACCCTTTACCTTCCAGCGCGACGGTATCGAGACCCATGTGCACGACAATCTCGACGCCATTTTCGGCTTCAAGGCAGAATGCATGGTTGGTGTTGAAGATTTTCACCACGGTGCCCGCCACCGGCGCGACGACAGTTTTATCGCTCGGTTTGATCGCCAGACCATCGCCTACCGCTTTGCTGGCGAAGGCTTCATCCGGCACGTTTTCCAGCGCCACCACTTCGCCACTGACCGGTGCCAGCAGCGTTGCAATCACCTTTTTCTCGCTGTTGCGCACGGCCTGGGGCTGAGCAGCCGCAGGCGCGGCGGTGGTTGCCGCAGCAGGTGCCGCTGCGCCGGCTACCGGACCTTTGCTCAGTACGGTTTTCATCGCGGTCGCAATGCTTTCGGCCTGCGTACCAACAATGATCTGCACGCTCTGCTTGTTAAGGCGGATCACGCCAGAAGCACCGAGGCGTTTAGCCACGCTTTCATTCACCTGCGCAGAGTCTTTCACATTCAGACGCAGACGGGTGATGCAGGCGTCGATGTTGGTCAGGTTGTCAGAACCGCCTATCGCACCGATATAGCGACGCGCCAGTGATTCGGTTTCGCTCTCACCGTTGCTGCTGTGATCAACGTTGACGTCGTAGCCATCTGTCTCATCACCGGCAGCCAGCTCGCGGCCCGGCGTCAGCAGGTTGAATTTCTGAATGGTGAAGCGGAACACCACATAGTAGATGACGAAGAACACCAGACCCTGCGGGATCAGCATCCACCAGTGCACAGCCAGCGGGTTACGCGTCGACAGCACCATGTCCACCAGACCGGCACTGAAACCGAAACCGGCAATCCAGTGCATGCTGGCAGCAATGAAGACCGAAATACCGGTCAGCACGGCATGGATGACATACAGCACCGGTGCCACGAACATGAAGGAGAATTCCAGTGGCTCGGTGATGCCGGTGAAGAAGGCGGCGAATGCCGCTGCCAGCATGATACCACCGACTTTCGCGCGGTTTTCCGGACGTGAGCAGTGATAGATTGCCAGCGCCGCACCCGGCAGACCGAACATCATGATCGGGAAGAAGCCCGCCTGATAGCGACCGGTGATACCCGGGATGCCGGTACCGTTGGCGATAGACTGCGCGCCGCCAAGGAATTTCGGAATGTCGTTGATACCCGCCACGTCGAACCAGAACACCGAGTTCAGCGCGTGGTGCAGGCCAACCGGAATCAGCAGACGGTTAAAGAAGGCGTACACGCCCGCACCGACCGAGCCCAGTTTCTGGATGTGCTCACCAAAGCTCACCAGACCGCCGAAAATAATCGGCCAGACGTACATCAGGATAAAGGCGACCACAATCATCAGGAAGGAGACCAGGATCGGCACCAGACGGCGACCGCTGAAGAACGACAGCGCCTTGGGCAGCTCAACGTGGCTGAAGCGGTTGTACACTTCCGCCGAGAGAATACCCACCAGGATGCCGACAAACTGGTTATTGATTTTACCGAAGGCGGCAGGAACCTGCTCCACCGGCATTTTCTGAATCATGGCCACCGCGGCGGGTGAACATAGGGTAGTAACCACGAGGAAACCTACAAAGCCGGTTAATGCCGCTGCACCGTCTTTATCTTTTGACATGCCGTAAGCCACACCGATGGCGAACAGCACGGACATGTTGTCGATGATGGCAGAACCCGATTTGATCAGCAGTGCTGCCAGCGCATTGCCTGCGCCCCAGCTGTCCGGATCGATCCAGTAACCTACCCCCATCAGGATTGCCGCTGCCGGCAGGGTCGCTACCGGCACCATAAGCGCGCGGCCGACCTTTTGCAGATATCCTAAAATACTCACCTTATTCTCCCCCTATGAGACTGGCGTTTTGCCGTGATGCGGGTTGATTTTATTATCCCGGCACCCGGTACCTTGATGACACACTTCACCACGAGGCGCAGTGTAAAGATAAATTAATTCGCCTCGCAAATTAAAACCAGTGTAACTGTGACTTTAATCACCAAAATGGACGTTTTTCACTGCGAAATGCTAGCCACCACCACAAACTTATTTTATGATGAAAAATATCAGGTCGCACTTTTCCAACGCCGCGAGCGCGCAAACGGGTTACCCTATAAGCAGCCAGCTGCAGCAGTAAACGCGACCCTAACTTTCCAATCTTAACTGAGGTGAAGACATGAGACTGATCCCTTTGGCCACACCGACCCAGGTGGGTAAATGGGCTGCACGCCATATCGTTAATCGCATCAATGCCTTTAAACCCAGCGCAGACCGTCCCTTTGTGCTGGGACTGCCAACCGGCGGTACGCCGCTGGAAGCCTACAAGCACCTGATCGAGATGCATAAAGCGGGCCAGGTTAGTTTCAAACACGTGATCACCTTCAATATGGATGAGTATGTCGGTCTGCCGAAAGAGCATCCGGAAAGCTATCACAGCTTTATGCACCGTAACTTTTTCGATCACGTTGATATTCAACCAGAAAATATCAATCTTCTAAATGGCAATGCCGAAGATATTGACGCAGAATGTCGCCAATACGAAGAGAAGATCCGCGCACTGGGTAAAATCCACCTGTTTATGGGCGGCGTCGGCAACGATGGCCACATTGCGTTCAACGAGCCGGCTTCTTCGCTCTCTTCCCGCACCCGCATTAAAACCCTGACGCACGACACCCGTGTGGCGAACTCGCGTTTCTTCGACGGCGATGTTGATCAGGTGCCTAAATATGCCCTGACCGTGGGCGTCGGCACGCTGCTGGATGCGGAAGAAGTGATGATTCTGGTGACCGGCCACGTCAAAGCCCAGGCGCTGCAGGCGGCGGTAGAAGGTAACGTCAACCACATGTGGACCATCAGCTGCCTGCAGCTGCACCCGAAAGCGGTGGTGGTGTGTGATGAGCCAGCCACCATGGAACTGAAAGTGAAAACCGTGAAATATTTCCGCGAAATGGAAGCGGAAAATATGAAGGGTGTGTAACAACACGTTGTAGAAAGCCTGCTGTTAAGCGCAGCAGGTTCAGCCGGGAGAAGAGATGATGTACGCATTAGTTAACGGCCGGATTTTTACCGGTCATGAAGTTCTGGACAATCACGCCGTGGTGATTGCCAATGGCATGATTGAGCGTGTCTGCCCGCGCGATGCGCTGGACGCCGCGATTCCACAACAAGATGTGGCTGGTGCGTTCATCGCTCCCGGATTTATCGACCTGCAGCTCAACGGCTGCGGCGGCGTGCAGTTCAACGATGACATCAATGCCCTGAGCGTGGAAACGCTGGAGATCATGCAGCGTGCCAATGAAAAATCCGGCTGCACCAGCTATTTACCGACGCTGATTACCAGCAGTGATGAACTGATGAAGCGCGCAATTGAAACCATGCGTGCTTACCTGGCGAAGCATCAGAATCAGGCGCTGGGCCTGCATCTGGAAGGTCCGTGGCTGAATAAAGAGAAGAAAGGCACTCACAATCCGCAGCTGATTCGTCTGCCGGATGCGGAGCTGGTGGATTTCCTGTGCGCCAACGCTGACGTCATCACCAAAGTTACGCTGGCGCCGGAAAATGCGGGCAGCGCGGTGATTCGCCAGCTGCGTGACGCCGGGATTATTGTGTCGTCCGGTCACTCCAATGCTACCTATGCCGAAGCCAAAGCGGGCATCAGCGCGGGCGTCACCTTTGCCACCCACCTGTATAACGCCATGAGCGCCTTTAGCGGGCGTGAGCCAGGTCTTATCGGTGCGCTGTTTGATTCGCCTGATGTATACTGCGGCATCATTGCAGACGGTTTACATGTCAATTACGCTAACGTGCGCAATGCAAAACGAATCAAAGGCGACAAACTGGTGCTGGTGACCGATGCCACCGCGCCGGCCGGTGCGTCGATTGATCAATTCATTTTTGCAGGTAAAACAATATACTATCGCGACGGCCTGTGCGTAGATGAGAACGGTACCCTGAGCGGATCTGCGCTGACGATGATTGAAGCGGTGCAGAATAGCGTGGAACATTGTGGTATCGCGCTGGACGAAGCGCTGCGCATGGCGACCCTGTATCCGGCAAGGGCAATGGGTGTGGAAAAGCAGTTTGGTACGGTGGAAGCAGGAAAAGTCGCCAACCTCACTGTCTTTACCCGCGATTTTCAAATCACTAAGACGTTCGTCAACGGAGACAACGTCCTCAGCGAGTAAGTACTGAATGACCACTGGCGGCCAGACTCAAATAGGAAATGTCGATCTTGTCAAACAACTTAACAGTGCAGCTGTTTACCGGCTGATTGATCAACAGGGGCCGATTTCGCGTATTCAGATTGCCGAACTCAGCCAGCTTGCGCCCGCCAGCGTCACCAAAATTACCCGTCAGCTTATCGAACGCGGCCTCATCAAAGAGGTGGAGCAACAGGCCTCCACCGGTGGGCGCCGCGCCATCTCTATCATCACCGAAACCCGCCATTTTCATACCATCGGCGTGCGCCTGGGGCGCAACGATGCCACGCTGACGCTGTTCGATCTCAGCGGAAAATCGCTGGCGCAGGAAGATTATCCGCTGCCGGAGCGCACCCAGGAGACGCTGGAGAACGCGCTGTTCAACGCCATCAGTGCCTTTATGAGCGCGCACCAGCGTAAAATTCATGAGCTGATCGCTATCGCGGTGATCCTGCCGGGGTTGGTCGACCCGATTAACGGCATCATTCGCTACATGCCGCACATTGCCGTCAGCCACTGGCCGCTGGTGGCGAGCCTGAAAAAACGCTTTAACGTCACCAGCTTTGTCGGCCACGATATCCGCAGCCTGGCGCTGGCTGAGCACTATTTCGGTGCAAGCCGCGACTGTGCAGACTCCATTCTGGTGCGTTTACACCGCGGAACCGGCGCCGGCATCATCGCGAACGGCCACATTTTTCTCGGCAGCAATGGCAACGTAGGTGAGATTGGCCACATTCAGGTCGATCCGCTCGGCGAACGCTGCCACTGTGGCAACTTTGGCTGCCTCGAAACCATCGCCGCCAACGGCGCGATTGAGAACCGCGTGCGCCACCTGCTCAATCAGGGTTATCCCAGCAGCCTGACGCTGGATGATTGCCAGATGCCACAAATCTGCCGCGCCGCCAATCAGGGCGACGCGCTGGCCTGCGAAGTGATCGAGTACGTTGGCCGCTATCTCGGCAAAGCGATCGCTATCGCCATTAACCTGTTTAACCCGCAAAAAGTGGTGCTGGCCGGCGAAATTACCGATGCCGATAAAGTGCTGTTCCCGGCGATTGAGGGCTGCATCAACACCCAGGCGTTGAACGCGTTTCGCAAAAATCTGCCCGTGGTGCGGTCAGAACTGGACCATCGTTCGGCAATTGGCGCTTTCGCGCTGGCAAAACGCGCTATGCTGAATGGCATTCTGCTGCAGCACCTGCTGGAAGAATAATAGAAAGCCTGCCGGCTGGCAGGCCCGACCGGAAGCCATCTATGACCATCAAAAGCGTAATCTGTGACATCGACGGCGTGTTGATGCACGACAATACCGCCGTGAAAGGCGCAAACGAATTCCTGCAGCGCATTCTGGAAAAAGAGATGCCGCTGGTGGTACTGACCAACTATCCGTCACAAACTGCGCAGGATCTGGCCAACCGCTTTGCCAACGCCGGCGTCGACATCCCGGATTCGGTGTTTTACACCTCCGCCATGGCCACCGCGGATTTCCTGCGTCGTCAGGAGGGCAAAAAAGCCTACGTGATTGGTGAAGGCGCGCTGATTCATGAACTGTATAAGGCCGGTTTTACCATCACTGACGTCAACCCGGATTTCGTCATCGTCGGCGAGACGCGATCGTTTAACTGGGAGATGATGCATAAAGCCGCCTTCTTTGTGGCTAACGGTGCGCGTTTTATCGCGACCAATCCCGATACCCACGCACGCGGCTTTGTGCCGGCCTGTGGCGCGCTCTGTGCCGGTATCGAAACCATCTCCGGCCGCAAACCGTTTTATGTCGGTAAGCCCAGCCCTTACATCATGCGCGCCGCACTGAATAAAATGCATGCGCATTCAGAAGAGACGGTGATTGTGGGCGATAACCTGCGCACCGATATTCTGGCTGGCTTCCAGGCCGGTCTGGAAACCATTCTGGTGCTGTCCGGCGTCTCTACGCTGAGCGATATCGACGCCATGCCGTTCCGTCCGGACTGGATCTACCCTTCCGTGGCTGATATCGACCTGTTCTGATTAGCGTCATGCTGTCTGCTTATGGCCCTGCTCGCCGTTACGGTGTGCAGGGCTTTTTTATGTGTCTGGCTTACCGCTGTGATTCAGCCGCTGACGCGATCTCATCGGTTGCGCACAAAACCATCACTTCAGACAATTCATTAGACACCACCTAATTTAATCGTTAATTTTTTGAATAAAATTCAACATTACTTCACGCCAACAATCTTTTTATCAGTATTTGGTGATTTCGCTTGCGTTACCACCATCAATTAGCGCATTTTCTTATACATCACGCAGCGCAGGCTGCCGGACAAACAAGTTAACAACATCGCCACAAGGTGAGATCAGGAGTCAGTTATGTGTTCGATTTTTGGTGTGCTGGATCTGAAGACCGATCCTGTTGAACTGCGCAAGAAAGCGCTGGAATGTTCCCGTCTGATGCGTCACCGTGGCCCGGACTGGTCAGGTGTCTTCGCTGATGAGAAAGCCATTCTGGTACACGAGCGCCTGTCCATCGTTGACGTGAACAACGGCGCCCAGCCGCTGTACAACGCGGATCACACCCACGTACTGGCTGTTAACGGCGAAATTTATAACCACCAGGCGCTGCGCGCGGAACTGAGCGATCGCTACGCCTTCCAGACCGGTTCAGACTGCGAAGTCATCCTCGCGCTGTATCAGGAAAAAGGCCTCGATTTCCTCGACGATCTGCAGGGCATGTTCGCCTTCATTCTGTGGGACAGCGTCAAACAGCAGTATCTGATTGGCCGCGATCACATCGGTATTATTCCGCTCTATATGGGCAACGATGAGCACGGCAACCTGTATGTTGCTTCTGAAATGAAAGCGCTGGTGCCGGTGTGCCGCAGCATCAAAGAATTCCCGCCGGGAAGCTACCTCTCCAGCACCGATGGCGAAATCCGTCGTTACTGGCAGCGTGACTGGATGGATTTTGCCGCCGTGGCGCAAAACACCACCGATGCCGCTGGCCTGAAGCACGCGCTGGAAGAGTCAGTGAAGAGTCACCTGATGTCAGACGTACCGTACGGCGTGCTGCTGTCCGGCGGACTCGACTCTTCCATCATCTCTGCGGTGACCAAGCGCTTTGCCGCCAAACGAGTGGAAGATCAGGACAAGAGCGATGCATGGTGGCCGCAGCTGCACTCGTTTGCCGTCGGTCTGGAAGGATCGCCGGATCTGAAAGCGGCGCAGGCGGTGGCCGATCACCTCGGTACCGTGCACCATGAAATTCACTTCACCGTGCAGGAAGGTCTGGATGCGATCCGCGATGTGATTTACCACATCGAAACCTACGATGTGACCACCATTCGTGCGTCGACGCCAATGTATCTGATGTCGCGTAAAATCAAAGCGATGGGCATCAAAATGGTGCTTTCCGGTGAAGGTGCGGATGAAGTGTTTGGTGGTTACCTCTACTTCCATAAAGCACCGAACGCTCAGGAGTTCCACGAAGAAAACGTGCGTAAGCTGCTGGCACTGCACATGTTTGACTGCGCGCGCGCTAACAAAGCGATGTCGGCGTGGGGCGTGGAAGCACGCGTGCCGTTCCTTGATAAGAAATTCCTTGATGTCGCGATGCGTATCAACCCGGAAGACAAAATGTGCGGCAGCAACGGCAAAATGGAAAAACACATTCTGCGTGAGTGTTTCTCCTCTTACCTGCCGGAGAGCGTGGCGTGGCGTCAGAAAGAGCAGTTCTCTGATGGCGTAGGCTACAGCTGGATTGACACGCTGAAAGAAGTGGCGGCGAAGCAGATTAGCGAGCAGCAGCTGGCGACCGCACATTTCCGCTTCCCGCACAACACGCCAACCTCGAAAGAAGCGTATCTGTATCGCGAAATCTTTGAGGAGCTGTTCCCACTGCCAAGCGCAGCAGAGTGCGTTCCGGGCGGTCCATCCGTGGCCTGTTCGTCAGCGAAAGCCATTGAGTGGGATGAAGCGTTTAAATCGATGGACGATCCGTCTGGCCGTGCGGTAGGCGTGCATCAGTCAGCGTACAAATAAGCATTTTCTTTATGCGTATAAGGGGCCCATTGTGGCCCCTTTTTCTTGCATCTGACGCGGATACGATCGAAAATTGCCGAATAAATCATCAGCCTGGTTACAAGCCAGACAAACAGGCGCGTTAAGGCAAAAAACGGCAAAAAATTTGTTGACGCTACAAAGCTCAATACGCATAATGCGCCCCGCAACGCCGATGAAGGTAACGCGAAAAAAGATGGCTACGTAGCTCAGTTGGTTAGAGCACATCACTCATAATGATGGGGTCACAGGTTCGATTCCCGTCGTAGCCACCATCTTTTTGCGGGAGTGGCGAAATTGGTAGACGCACCAGATTTAGGTTCTGGCGCCGCAAGGTGTGCGAGTTCAAGTCTCGCCTCCCGCACCATTTCAGTCTTCGGCAGCCGGATGGGGTATCGCCAAGCGGTAAGGCACCGGTTTTTGATACCGGCATTCCCTGGTTCGAATCCAGGTACCCCAGCCAATCCGATGCACTCTCGTGGATACGAGTCGACGAATGGGATATCGCCAAGCGGTAAGGCACCGGTTTTTGATACCGGCATTCCCTGGTTCGAATCCAGGTATCCCAGCCATCATCGGGTGCAGTAAAGCAGTACAATCTGGCTACGTAGCTCAGTCGGTTAGAGCACATCACTCATAATGATGGGGTCACAGGTTCGATTCCCGTCGTAGCCACCAAACAAATTGGGGTGTCGCCAAGCGGTAAGGCAGTGGATTCTGATTCCACCATTCCGGGGTTCGAATCCCTGCACCCCAGCCATACAAAGACAATTTGACCAAACACCTATTGGGGTGTCGCCAAGCGGTAAGGCACCGGATTCTGATTCCGGCATTCCGGGGTTCGAATCCCTGCACCCCAGCCAAATTGCACAACAGGCCCGCTTTTGCGGGCTTTGTTGTTTTTGTCGTTCCTGAATTTCACGCCTTATACAACAGATGGCGCCACCACGATTGCGGCGCCCGGTGTGTTTACAACCCCAGTGCGTAACGCAGCACCTGACGCTTGAGCACGCCAGCATTCTCTGCCGCAATCAGTCCAAGGTTACGCACCACACGCAGCGGCGGCAGCGCGTTGCTAAAGGCGAAGTAGAACAGATCCATACCACCCTGCATCAGCAAATTATCTTTGTAGCGCTGACGGTGATAACGCTGCAGAACCGGCAGCGATGACCAGCGCTGCGCCTGGCTGCGCGCGTCCACCAGCGTATCAATCAGCGCATCCACATCGCGGTAGCCGAGATTAACCCCCTGCCCGGCCAGCGGATTGATGGTGTGTGCAGCATCACCGACCAGCGCCAGGCCCGGCAGCACGTAGCGTGTGGCATGGCGGCGCACCAGCGGAAACGACGCCGCGTTCTTCACCTGGAAGCGGCCGACACGCGCCGGGAAGTTGGCCTGTACTTCTTTGGCCAGCTGGCTGAGCGGCAGATTTTGCAGCTGACGGATCCGCGCCGGCGCGTCGTACCACACCAGCGAAGCGTGGCGATCGAACAGCGGCAGAAACGCGCGCGGTCCGTCCGGCGTAAATTGCTGCCAGGTGGCATCGCCGGCCTCGTGTTCACACTCAACGCTGATTAGCATGCAGGATTGCGCATAGTTCCAGCCGCGCACGCCGATACCCGCCAGCTGGCGCACGCGCGAATTAGCACCATCGGCCCCCACCACCAACTGGCTATCCAGCGTGCTCCCGTCATCCAGCTGCAGCTGCCAGCCGCCGCTGTGCGCTTGCAGCGCCTGCAGTGAGGCCGGACACAGTAGCGTTACGCCATCCTGCTGCATCTGCTCCCACAGCGCGCGCTGCAGCACGCTGTTTTCCACCATATAGCCCAGCTCGGGAATGCCCAGTGCAGCCGCGTCAAAGGTGACGTGCGCGCTTTGCCACTCCCAGGTTTCCAGCTTGCGGTAGGGCGCGCTGCGCATCGCCTGGACACGCGGCCAGACATTGAGCTGGCGCAGCAGCGCCACCGATGACGCACCAATGGCGGAGATGCGTATATCCGGCGCCAGGCTGGCGTCAAACGCGGCCGGCTCGGCACGTTCAATCACCGCCACGCGAAACTGCTGCTGCGCCAGACCACAGGCCAGCGCGGCACCGACCATGCCGCCGCCCACTACCACCACATCAAACTGTGAATCCTGCATCGACTCTTATCCTTCTGATTGCCGTGACGCCTTGCGGCAGCACTCTATGTGGCAAAGTGTACCGGAAATTTACCGCACCAGCAGAAAAGCCCTGCTAATCTTGTGCTTCAGCCGTGCATGTTTAACGCACCTGTCGCGTGAAATATAACCGGGCATCATGCCCAAAATAATTCGTGCGCCGGGAAGGCGGCAAGCAAGGATCATCCCGGGAGCTTACATCAGTAAGTGACCGGGAGAGCCGCGCGCAGCCAACGCACCTGGCGTGTGAAATATAACCGGGCATCATGCCCTAAATAATTCGTATGCCGGGAAGGCGGCAAGCAAGGATCATCCCGGGAGCTTACATCAGTAAGTGACCGGGAGAGCCGCGCGCAGCCAACGCACCTGGCGTGTGAAATATAACCGGGCATCATGCCCTAAATAATTCGTATGCCGGGAAGGCGGCAAGCAAGGATCATCCCGGGAGCTTACATCAGTAAGTGACCGGG